>JAGBBA010000026.1 GCA_017938695.1 Clostridia bacterium
AAGCAGCCCCCGAGTAGGGGGCCGCCCGTGATAACCTTGCGGTTGTCAGACTGTTCGGTGCCCTCTTTAGAGGGCGACCGCAAGTGATAAGCCCTTATAGGGCTTGGTCAAACCACCCGTTCAACGGGTGGTCATGACTTGGCTTTATTGCAGGGGTGCTTCTGCGGGAACGTCGGTCACTTCCGGCTGGCCCACATACGCGGCGGTCTTGAATTCCACCACGATCTGCCGGTCGCCGCGGATATCCCGGCTGTAACCGTCATCGGTGCGGTAGCCGGTGATCTGCATGGTCACATGGGCGATGGGCGTTTCCGGCTGCACAAAGTCGTGGAAGGAGAAACGGCCGTGCTCGGTGTTGTCGCCTTCGTAGAGGGTGTAGCGGTAGGAGCCCTCGAACGCATGCCCGCCGTAGGTGGTGCAGGGCACGGGATTGCCCAGATAGTCGTAGCAGGCGATGGTGTAATAGAACCGGGTGATGTTCATGTTGCTCTCGTTGTTCACCACGATCTTGATGCGGTTGTCGCTGATGTACAGGTCGGTGATCTTCAGTGCCTTGTCGTAGTTGCCCACGTTGATGGTGGCGGTGGTGACGTAGCCGCCGTCCTCAGTAACGCCGGTGATGGAGGTGGTGCCCCATCGCCAGCCGGTGATGGTGGGCTTGTTGCGGCTGCCCTTCACCGTGGCGATGGAGGGATCGGCACTGTACCAGGTCATGCGGTTGTTGCTGGCGTCAGAGGGTTCCAGCACGGCGGTGGCGGTGATGCTTTCATCCACGCCCACGCTGAGGGTATCGTTCTTCATGTGCACGCCTTCCACCGGCTGCAATACGCTGACCTTGATGCGGGCCTGCTTTTTGCTGCCGTCGGCGGCCTTCACGGTGATGTAGCATTCGCCCCGCTTGTGGCCGGTGATCAGGCCGTTTGCATCCACGGTGGCGATGGACTCCTTGTTGGAGGAGAAGGTCACGCTCTGGTCGGTGGCGTTCTGGGGCGAAACTTCCCAGAAGACCTGCATGCTGGTGTTCACCGGCAGGGAAACTTCCTTCTCGGCGAAGGTGATCTTGGTGACCAGCTGCTTTACCGTTACATTGGCGGCGGCGAAAATGGCGGGGAACTCCTGGCTCTGGCACATGATGGTGCACTTGCCCGGGCCCACGGGGGTCACACGGCCAGAGGTGCTCACCTTGGCCACGCTTTCATCGGAGGAGGTCCAGGTCACCTTTTTGCTGTTGGCGTTCTTGGGCAGCACGGTGGCCTGCAGCGTTTTGGAGGAGCCCATGTTCACGCTGATGTCGGTTTCCTTCAAGGTGATGGACTGGGGCTGCTGCATCACCGTGACGGAGAAGGTGGCGTACCGGCCGGAGCCGTCCTTGGCGGTGGCCTTGATGGAAGCCGTGCCCTTGCCCACGCCGGTGACCAGACCGTTTTCGTCCACGGTGGCGGCCTTGGGGTTGGAGGAAGTCCAGGTCACAGCCTGGATGGAGGCGTTGTCCGGGGTGTACTGCACGGAAAGCTGCAATTGTCCGTCCACATAGGTGGATTTGCTGTCGGCGGTGATTTTCAGCTTGGTCACCGGCTGCACCACCAGCACGCGGTACTGCACATACACCTCGGGGTTCTGCTTGCTGGCCACGGTGATCATGCACTCGCCGGTGGCCTTGGGCTGCAAATTACTGCCGGATACCCGGACGATCTCCTCGTTGGAGGAGGTGATGGTAAACTTGCGGTCGTTGGCATCCTTGGGGGTACACGTGGCCTGGATGGCCTGGGTCACGCCCTTGCGCAGCACCAGCACCTTGTGCAGGCTGAACACGCTGAGCAGCTCCTTCACCTCGGGGTCGGTGGGCATGAAAACAGGCAGCCGGTCTTCCTTCACGGTGATCTCCTGCACCTTGCGCAGCACATTCAGCTGAATGTTGGCTTTGAAGGTCTGCTTCTCGGTCTTCACCGTGGCGGTGATGGTGGCATAGCCCTTGCTCACGCCGGTGACCAGGCCGTTTGCATCCACGGTGGCGTTGTGGGCGGCGTTGGTGGTGTAGGTCACGGTGCCGGTGGCAGGCACGCCCTCCAGGATCAGGCTGGTCTGCAGGGTCTCACCCTCAAAAAAGGTGGTCACGGTGCGGTCAAACTTGCACACGTTCTGGGCGGCCTGGGCAGGCAGCACCAGGCAAAGCAGCCAAAGGGCCAGCAGCGCAACATAGCGTTTTTTCATCATAATCGGCCTCCATACGGTCGAGGATGTTCAGGTATCCATATAACGGATGGGCAGGAAATATTCTTCCAATTGATCAGCGGTAATTTTCGGCGTTCACGTTGTCGATGGCCTCCATGCGCAGCTGGGGCGCGCAGGCACCGCAGGGGGTCAGGCCGTCGTACTCATCCTCGTCCAGCTCACCGTAAAGGAAGGGGGACAGGGGCAGGAAGCGGTCGTTCACCGCCTGGCAGTAGGCGTGGGAGTGGTAGTTCCGGCCGCCGTTGGGGTTGTAGTACAGGGTGACGTCGCTGTCGGGATAGCCCAGGATGCGGCCCAGCTCGTCCCAGATGATCACCTTGGTGCGGGCGGAGGACTCGCGGCTCATGTTGTCCCACAGCCAGCGGATGCTGGCTCCCTCGGGGGACTTGGCCCGCTGGATGCGGATGCAGCCGTGGCTGGCCTTTTCACCCAGGTAGCGTTCGCAACGGTCGTAGTCCCGCTCTTCCTCGCCGGTCTTTTCGTCGATCTCGATCAGGCAGGGCACCTCGTGCAGCAGAATGCCGTCGTTGATGCGGATGCCCATATCGCAGTACAGGTCGCCGGCCCAGAAGCCTCCGGCCCAGCTGACGGCCAGGAATTCTCCGGCAGGGGTCTCGTTCCAGGGCGCACCGTTGTTGGGGTAGCCGGTGGAGCACAAAAGCGTGGAGAACAATTGCCCGTCCTGGAAAATGTACAGCCGCTGCTGCAATTTATCGATCACGATGCCCAGGTGCTGGTCCACCTGCCGCTCCTTGAGCAGGCTGGTTTCCACATAGCCCTGGAACTGGGTGGCCCAGGCCTTCACCTTGCTGCCCTCCACGGAGGAGGAATAGGCCTCGATCAGCGTCCACTTGTCGCCGCGCTGCAAAACGTGCACGGCCTGGCTCATGCAGGTGACCTCGCCCACGTAGTCGGTGCAGTCGTCATCGGGTTCTTTGCGGATCTTGATCTGCTTGCGCTCGTCGCCATTCAGCACGGTGACGGGCTGGGTCAGCACCTGCCAGATGTTGCCCTCGTCCAGCTCGCCCATGTTCAGCTTCCAGTAGCAAACGTCGTGGCCGCAGGTCACGCCGCTGAAATCATCCGGGGTGAAATAGCTCACGTCCGTGGCCAGGGCGGGGGACACCACCTCCACGGAGATCATCTCCGGGGTGGAGGAAAAGCCGGTGTTGTCGGTCAGCCGCAGGGTGATGTCCCACCAGCCGGCGTCCAGCTTGTGGCCGCTGCGCCGCCCGTCCCAGGTGAGGGCGGCATGGCCGCCGGTCACCGGCAGGGAGAGGATGGTTTCCTCGCCGTCCTCCGAGGCCAGGGCCAGGGTCAGGGTACCGTCCATGCTGGTTTCGATCTCGCACTGCCAGGGGATGGTACGGCTGTATGTCACCTGGCTGTCCGCGTTGAGGGAGAGAATCATGGGCGCAGGCTCGCCGATGGCGACGGTGCGCGTGGCGGAGGCATCCCCAGCCTGCAAGTGCAGGGTGTACACGCCGCCGGGCAGGGCGTAGCCGTCGTTGTCCAGGCCGTCCCAGGAGAAGGCGTTCTCCCCGGCACGGACGGCGGCCTCCCACAGGGGGTGGGCAATCTCCACGCCGTCGTCCATCACGGTCACGTTGGACACGGTGCCCTCCGGCGCGGTGAAGCTCAACCGCATGGCCTTGCCGGGGCGGATCACCTCCGGCACGCTGACCCATGCGGTGTCCTCGGCCAGGGCCAGGCAGGGCAGAAGGCATATCAAAAGCAGTAGAAGCAGCTTTTTCATCGGTCGTTTCCTTTCGGTGGGTTCCATCCTATTGTATCGCATTCTTCCCGGCGTTGCAACATGGGCCGGGTCATGATATAATAACGTTTATGGTCATATTTTTCATCCATGATATGCCAGGAAAGGGAGACGTACCTTGGAAAAGAATGTGCAAGAAGAGATCCGGGAGGAAGAATCCTGGGAGCAGGTGATCGAAACACCGGCCTTCGATGTGGAGGCGGAGAAAGCCGCCCAGCAGCGCAGCCGCCGTGGCCGCTGGGGCTATGTGATCACAGCGGTGGTGCTGTGCGCGCTGGCGGTGCTGGTCTATTTCACGGATACCCTGGCAGGCGAAGCCACCGGCCAGCTGATCGAGCGTCACAAGAGCGGCGTGGGCATGCTGACCACCGATGCTGCCGCCACCCAGACCTTCCGCGCTGAAAAGGAAGGCCTGTACACCGTGGATGTGATGGTATCCAACTACAACAAAAAGGTGAAGGAAGGCACCCTGACCCTGTGGCTCACCGACGAAGCCGGGGCGGAGATCGCCCGGGCGGATTTCCCGGTGACCGAGGTGAAGAACAACGCCTTCATGACGCTGAACCTGCCTGCGGCCCAGAGCGGCAGCGCGGGCCAGGTGTACACCCTGCACGCCACCTCCGACTGCGTGGAGCAAAAGGGCGTGACCGTGCGCATGGGCCCCCTGGAAGCTCCTGTGGAGGGCCAGGTGCTGACCCTGGCCGACGGCACCGTGGACAGCGAAAACGCCATGAACCTGCGTATCAATTATCAAACCGTGTCTTACAGCACCATGGGCGCGGCTGCCCTGGGCTTGATGGCCCTGGCCCTGATCACTGTGGTTCCCCTGGGGAGTAGAAAGGAGCGTCGCCGTGGCTAAGAAGCGGATCGTAGCATGGGTACTGCTGCCCATCGTGGTATGTGCGGTGATGGCCCTGGGTGAAGCCTGGTTCCTCAAGGATGTGCTGCGCCAGGAGGTGCAGGGCGTGATCAGCCTTCCGGCTACGGAAGAGTTCATCACCGTGAGTGCCCCGGCTGCCGAAGAAACCGAAGAGTTCTACGAAGAAGAGTGGGACGAGTACGAAGCGTACGACGAATACGAAGAAGCTGAGGAAGAGTCGGAGCCGGAGGATACCGGTGCGCTGCTGATCCCTGGCGGCGGCAGTGCCACGGTGGACTACACCGGGCACATCAACTACCTGAACATCATCGGCACCAGCCTGGCCAGCGACGGCCGCTACACCGTCAGCGGTGTGGATGTGGACGGCGCAGCCTTTGCGGTGACCTCCTTCCTGGGGGGCGACGGCATCGACACGGTGCGCATCGACCGCTATGTACGGGATTTCACCATCAGCATTTATGATACTGGCTGCGAATTGACCGGATTGCAGGTGGACAATTCCCTGCAGGTGAACCCGGTGCGGATGCTGTTCTTCGGCCTGTGCGCGGCGGCGGTGTATCTGCTGATCATTCTGCGCGAGGTCATTGCCCAAAAGGCGGAGATCGGCTATCTGATCATCGCGCTGGCGGTGGGCATCTTCATGTGCATTGCCCTGCCTGCCAACACCGGCGTGAGCTACGACGACGGCATCCATGCGAACCGCATTTTCCAGCTCAGCCGCGGCAAGCACACCGCCCTGACCCCGGCGGAAAATGCGCTGGCTGGCTGCGAGTGGTCGGAGGTCTACGAAGAAAGCCATCACCACACCTGGGATACCTGGATCGACGAGCAGCGGTATGATGCTATCGCCCAGACAGCGGCTCAGGATCAGACGCTGGAAAGCGAAGAAGTGCTCCAGTGGATGTTCAGCGACGCCGGCTATGTGACCCAGGCAGTGGGTGCTGTGGTGGCGCGGGCCTTGCGGCTGCCCTTCCTGTGGCAGGTACGTGTGATCCGCCTGTTCAACATGCTGACCTATGTGGCACTGACCTATCTGGCCATCCGGGTGCTGAAGCGGTTCAAGCTCACCATGGCCTGCGTGGCCCTGATGCCCACCGCCCTGTTCCTGGCCAGCAATTTCTCTTATGATCCTACTACCAACGGCCTGTGCTTCCTGGGCATCGCGCTGGTGGTGGATGCCATCCTGGACAGGCGCACGCTGCTCACCCGCAAGCGGGCTGCGGCGATCCTTCTGTGCATCCTGCTGGGTGCCATGACCAAGGTGGTCTACATGCCCCTGCTGCTGCTGGTATTGATGCTGCCCCGCAGCAAGTTTGAATCCCAGGCGGCCAAGTGGTGGTTCAAAACCCTCGCCGTGGTGCTGTGCATCGTGGCTGTGGGCGTGATGGTGCTGGGCGTGACCAATGGCTCCGTCGGCCTGCAGGACGACCGCGCCGGCGGTGCAGACAGCGCGGGGCAGATCGCCTATCTGCTGGCCCATCCGCTGACCTATCTGGGCACCTTCTTCAAGGTGATCTTCCGCGACTTTGAATTGTACTTCGTGCATGCTTGCCGCTTCGCCATGGGTTATGTGTCGGCGGTGTCCGGCACGGTGTCCCTGGTGTGCCTGGGGCTGACGCTGTTCACGGCCTTTACGGATAACGATACCTCCCTGGGCCAGAAGATGAACTGGAAGCTGCGCCTGGGCATGCTGATCGTGGGCGGCCTGGCTGTGGGCATGGTGTTCACCACCATGTATGTGGCCGGTGCGCCGGTGGGTGCCACGGAATACTGGGGCGTGCAGGGCCGCTATATGATCCCCATGATTCCGCTGATGCTGATGATCCTCAGCCCCGACGGCATCCAGAACCGCATGAACAAAAAGGCCTGGCACATGATCTTCTTCCTGCTGCAGGGTGTGATCCTGGCTACAGTGTGCTGGAACCTGGTGCTGGGCCAGTACTGGCTGTAACGGAGGCGACCATGAAGCATATCTTCGCTATCTGCGCCTACAAGGAAAGCGCATACCTGGAGGAGTGCATCGCCTCGCTGAAAGCGCAGGAGGAGCCTTCGCCCATCCTGCTGTGCACAGCCACGCCCTCGGCCAAGCTGGAGCAGCTGGCCCAGGCCCACGGCTTGACCTACTGCGTGAACGACGCCGCACCCAATATCGCCGGGGACTGGAACTTCGCCATGGCCCAGGCCAAGGAGCAGGGCGCGGACTGGTGCACCCTGTGCCATCAGGACGACCTGTACCTGCCGGGCTACGGCGCGGCCTTCCGCCAAGCGGCGGACGACGATACGCTGATCTACTTCTCCGATTACGGCGAGCAGCGGGGCGACGCGGCTGTGACCACATCGCTGCTGCTGAAGATCAAGCGCATCCTTTTGTGGCGGCTGCGGGTGAAAAGCTGGCAGAGCAGCCGGTGGGCCAAGCGGCGCACCCTGGCCCTGGGCGACCCCATCTGCTGCCCGGCGGTGACCTTCAACCTGCGCAAGCTGCCCCTGCCCCTGTTTGAGCGGGGGATGACCACCAACCTGGACTGGCAGGCCTGGGAGAAGATCTCCACGCTGCCCGGACGGTTCGCCTATGATCCCCGGCCGCTGATGCTGCACCGCATCCACCCGGGCTCCACCACCAGCCAGGTGCTGGGAGAAGGCGGCCGCACCCAGCAGGACTACGACATGTTCTGCAAATTCTGGCCCAAGTGGATCGCCAAAATCCTTACCAAAGCGTATAGCCTGAGCGAAAAAAGCAATAATTTGCAAAAGAGGTAGCGCAAGATGAAAGCACTGAGAGAAGCCATTGAGAAGTACGGCGTGGGCATCGGCACTGAAGTGGTGAAGGTGGACAGCTTTCTGAACCACCGCATCGACGTGGCCCTGTCCACCGAAATGGGCAAGGCCTTCCACGAGGCCTTCAAGGACGAGAAGGTAGATTGCATCCTGACGGTGGAGGCCAGCGGTATCGCCGCTGCCATGACTGCTGCCCAGGCCTTTGGCAATATTCCTGTGGTCTTTGCCAAGAAGGGCGACCACCGCAACGTGGGCAACGACGTCTACACCGCGGAGGTGTACTCCTTCACCCACCAGAAGCTGAACGTGGTGCGCGTCAGCCGCAAGTACCTGGAAAAGGGCATGCGCGTACTGATCATCGACGACTTCCTGGCCAACGGCGAGGCGGTTAACGGCCTGACGGACATCCTGCGCCAGGCGGAATGCGAGCTGGTGGGCGTGGGCATCTGCGTGGAAAAGGGTTTCCAGCCCGGCGGCAAGAAGCTGCGCGAAAGCGGCGTGAAGGTGGTCTCCCTGGCCATTGTGGACGCGATTGAGGACGGGAAGATTATCCTGAGGGATGAGTGAGTAGCAAAAAGAGGCAGCCGCGGCTGCCTCTTTTTGATGGAGCGTTATGAATGCGGAATTCGGAATGCGGAATTAAGAATGCGGGCTGGGCGAACACAGTTCGCCCCACACTTTTCCGTCAGAAGCTTTCTCCGCGTCGCGGCGCGATCGAATGAAACGGGTCGAAGCCCCCAGCTTATGTGCGAACCCTCCGCCATCCCCGAATGGGAGTCCAGAGGGCCGAATGGCCCTTTGGTAGGGGAGTCCAGAGGGGACAGCGTCCCCTCTGGCAAAGCCCTTGCTTTTCGTGTAAAAAAGGCTTGCATTCTCGTGTGTGCCGTGCTATAATCTATACGATTACGCACCTTTGTCCCGCGATTGCTTGTGCCGCCACGAGGCGGTGGCTGGTCGCGCAGGGTCAGAGGGTGGAAAAACAAGGAGGAATACCCAAATGGCAGTCATTTCCATGAAGCAGCTCCTGGAAGCGGGCGTGCACTTCGGTCACCAGACCCGCCGCTGGAACCCCAAGATGGCTCAGTACATCTTCACTGAGCGCAAC
>JAGBBA010000006.1 GCA_017938695.1 Clostridia bacterium
CCATGGCTTCCCCTTGAGGGGAAGCTGTCGCCGTAAGGCGACTGATGAGGTGGAACCTAACACAACTGTCCAGCTGCTGACATGGCGCCGACCAGCCACTAACTAATTCAGAGCGAGAGGCCATCTCGAGCGATAGGAAATCTGTTCCATCAAAGGAACCCAAAAGATATTGTACGCCCCCGCGAGGAAGTTAGAGGGGCAGCCAAGTCCGGGCCGCTACCCCATGGCGGGAAAGGGGGTCCGGGGCCGAGTCGCCGCATGCTCAGATACGAGGCCCCGGGCGGCTTTTGGTACTTTTCGCCGCGACGAAAAGTACACCCTCAAGGCAGAATCAAGTTGGGAGAAAAACGCAACGTGAGGCAAGCAGCAGAACCACTCCCTCAGTCGCCATTCCAGCTCCCTCAAAGAGGGAGCCTTAGTTACTACTCGGGCGATTACAGTTCGCCCTACTAACCCCCTCCGAATTTTGTCAAAATTCCGCCAAATTTGCATTTCTGTTACAAAAATATGAAATAATCTGTTGACAATCCGCCCTCCGGGTCTTACAATAAATCATGGTAACCTATCCCAAGTGTGCCTACGGGGCCATTCCCCCCGTCTACCAATATGTTTCGGAGGTTTATTCTGATGCGTAAGATCAACCGGGTCAAGGGTATCGTTATGGCAGTGCTGGCCGTGCTTTTGCTGGCCGCCTGCTCTGTTGCCATGGCCGCAGAAAGCTTCCCCTTCACCACCGTCACCAACGATCAGGTGAACATGCGCAAAAATGCCTCGTCCACCTCCACCATCCTGGAGCGCATCAGCGAGGGCGACAGCATCACCGTTGTGGGCGAAAAGGGCAATTATTACAAAATCACCTACAACGGCCGCACCGGTTATGTGATCAAAAAGTACGTCACCACCGATGCCGATGTGGTCGTTACCCCTGCGCCTACCCAGGTGCCCACGGCCTCCGGCTATCCTTATGACACCACCACCAACGATTCGGTGAACCTCCGCGCTGAAAAGTCTGTTTACAGCAAGAAGCTCGCTACCATTCCCGAGGGTGCCACCGTTACCGTGGAGAAGATCTCCGGCACCTTTGCCCAGATCGTCTACAATGGCAAAACCGGCTTTGTGAAGCACGAGTACCTCAACCTGAAGCAGATCGTCAAGGTGACCCCCACTCCCTCCCCCGTGCCCACCCTGTCCCCCGATGAAAACGCCTCCAGCTACCAGGTGCTGCAGATGGGTGCCTCCGGCAGCCACGTCACCGCCCTGCAGGAAGCCCTCATCGAGCTGGGCTTCCTTTCCGGCACGGCTGACGGCGTGTTCGGCGGCGGCACCCACAACGCGGTGATCGCCTTCCAGGAGAAGAACGAATACCCCGCCACCGGCGTGGTGGATGCCAACCTGCAGGCCTTCCTGTACAGCGGCAAGCCCAAGAACGCCAAGGGTGTGAAGACCGAGATCAAGACCCTGGCCCCTGTGGGCGGTGTGACCATCCGCCTGAACGACAAGGGCGAAATCGTCCGCACGGTGCAGACCCGTCTGAAGGAGCTGGGCTACTACGCCGGGAACATCACCGGCACCTATGACAAGGCCACCCAGACGGCGGTGAAATCCTTCCAGAAGAAGAACGACCTGAAGGCTGACGGCATCTGCGGTGCCGCCACCCAGAAGCTGCTGCTGGGCAACAACGCCCTGTCCGTGACCGCCACCAGCACCCCCGAACCCACCGCCACCCCCAGCCCTGCCCCCACCTTCCAGATCCCTGGCAAAACCGTCCGCGACGGCTCCACCGGTGCTGATGTGATGCTGGTGCAGCAGCGGCTGAAGGACCTGGGCTACCTCACCGGCAAGGTGGACGGCGACTTCGGCGATGCCACGGCAGCCGCCCTGAAGTCCTTCCAGGCCAAGCATGGCCTGGGTGCCGACGGCGTGGCCGGTGCAGCCACCTATCAGGTGCTGTTCAGCTACAACGCGCTGGCCGCCAATCAGCTGCCCACCGCCGCGCCTACCATCATCCCCACCATCGCGCCCGAAACCACCGCCGCCCCCCTCACCGAGGACAACGTGGTGCTGATCAAGCAGGGTGTGCAGGGCGAGGCTGTGTCCCGCCTGCAGGCCCGGTTGACCGAGCTGGGCTACTACAACGCCTATGTGGATGGCAAGTGCGACGCCGACGACGTGGCCGCCATCAAGGCTTTCCAGAAGAACAACGGCCTGGACGCCGACGGCGTGGCAGGCTATGAAACCCAGTCCAAGCTGTATTCCGTCACCGCTGTGACCTACACCGGCGCACTGGCTGGCGGCACGGTGGACACCTTCACCACCCTGAAGAAGGGCATGGAAGGCGAAGCCGTGAAGGAAATGCAGACCCGGCTGATTGAGCTGGGCTACCTCTCCGGCGTGGCTGACGGCAAGTATGGCCGCGACACTGCCGAGGCCGTGTACACCTTCCAGAAGAAGAACGGCCTGGTGCGCGACGGCGTGGCCGGTGCCGCTACCCTCAGCAAGCTTTACTCTGCCACGGCCACCGGTATCGCCCCCGCGGCTACCGATGCCCCCAGCAACACCACGCCTTCCACCCTGCGCAAGGGCGACGCCAACGCCGCCGTGAAGGAAATGCAGGCCCGGCTGATCCAGATGGGCTATCTCTCCGGCGAGGCCGACGGCCAGTTCGGCGTGCAGACCTACCGCGCCCTGATGGCCTTCCAGAAGGCCAACAACCTGGAGGCCGACGGCGTGGCCGGTGCCAAGACCCTGGCTGTACTGGGCAGCGCCAATGCCGTGGGTGCCCAGGGCACTGTGGCCCCCACTGTGACCGCCAAACCCAGCACCTCCACCAATTCCAGTGCTGTAAACACGCAGATCACCGCGGCCAACGTGAAGTACGTCAACTGGTACAGCAGCATCCGCTCCCAGGCCAAGAAGTACCCCTACGCCACCGTGTATGATTTCACCACCGGCCTGAGCTGGCAGGTGCACATGTTCTCCCTGGGTGCCCATGCCGATGCCGAGCCCCTCACCGCCGCCGACACCGCCAAGATGGAAAAGGCCTTCGGCGGCAACACCTGGAACCCCAAGGCAGTTTGGGTGGTCTTCGGCGACGGCAGCATCTACATGGCCTCCACCCACTCCATGCCCCACCTGCCCCAGCACCGCACGGACAACAACTTCGACGGCCACATCTGCATCCACTTCCCCCGCACCGCCGCCCAGGTGGCCGCCATCGGCCCCTATGCCACCCGGCACCAGCAGTGCCTCGACGAAGGCTGGACCAAGACCCAGGACAAGATTCAGTAACCGTTACCCCTATGCATAACAAAGCGCACTTGCTCACCCCGGGAGGGAATGAACAAGTGCGCTTTTTGTTTGGTGAATAATCAGTTGCGCAAATTCTTGGACAGGAACAGCACCAGGTCGTCATCGACGGTGCAAACCGTTTCATACTGGACGCATTGCTTGTCCTGATACCACACGCCGGAGCCATCCGGAATGTACCCGCGCTTGGCATACATCCGCTGGGCAGTTCCGTACTCCCGGCTCAGGCCAACGCCCAGGCAAACGGTGTCTGCATATTGCGCCGCGAGTTGCTCGGCCGCGTCTATCAACCGGTTGCCAATGCCCTTGCACTGGTACTTCTTCAGCACGCCGAAATCCACGATGATCGGCCAGCCCTTATCCTTGAATGGCCCTTCATTCGCATTCAGGTACAGGTACACATCACCTACAGGCTGCCCCTGGTATACCGCTGTCAGGGCAATGCATTTCCCTTCCGCCGCCTCCCGCATTCGCATGTGGTAATAAGCAAGCTCCGGATGCCACCCCTGGGCGGTATATTCATCGCAAAGGATCTGGGCATCAGCCTCTTCCATATCACGAATCACAATGGTTTCGTCTTGAAAATAGATCATGTTTTTTCACTCCTTTTGGGGCTTATTCCCCTGCAAACAGGCTGGACGTGGCTTCGTCCTCATACTGCCGGGTGTACAGGTTGTAGTAGTGTCCGCGAGCCTTGAGCAGCTCGTCGTGGCGGCCGCGCTCGATGATCTTGCCGTCGCGCACCACCAGGATGAGGTCGGCGTTCTTCACCGTGCTCAGGCGGTGGGCGATCACCAGGGAGGTGCGGCCCTTGATGATGGTCTCGATGGCGGATTGGATCTTCTGCTCGGTCAGGGTATCCACCGAGGCGGTGGCTTCGTCCAGCACCAGGATGCGCGGATCGGCCAGAATGGCGCGGGCAAAGGAGATCAGCTGCTTTTCGCCGGTGGAGAGCATGTCGCCGCCCTCGCCCACGTCGCTGTCCAGGCCCTTTTCCATGCGGGCCACCACTTCCTCGGCCGAAACCAGCTTCAGCGCGCGCTGGATCTCCTCCTCGGTGGCGTTGGGGTTGCCGTAGAGCAGGTTTTCACGCACCGTGCCGGAGAACAGGTGGGGCGTTTGCAGCACATAGCCGATGGCGGAGTGCAGCCACAGCTGGGAGCGTTCACGGGCGTCCCGGCCGTCGATGAGCACCTGGCCCCGGGTGGGCTCAAAGAAGCGGCACACCAGGTTCACCAGGGTGGATTTGCCTGCGCCCGTTTCGCCCACGATGGCAATATTGGAGCCAAAGGGGATCTTCAGGTTGAAGTTTTCCAGCACATACTCGTCGCCGTCGGGATACTTGAAATCCACATCCCGGAACTCGATATCGCCCTTGATGGGTTCCCAGTTCTCCCGCTTGGGATCGAAGGAATCGCCGTACTTCTCAATGACCTCGGGGGTGTCCACCACGTCGGACTTGGTTTCCAGCAGGCGGGAGAAACGCTCGATGTTCACCTGAGTGGTGATCAAGTCGGAAATGGCGTCGATGATCCAGCGCACGGGCTCCATCATGCCCTGGGCATAGGACATGAACATGGAGAAGGTGCCCACCTCGCTGGCGGCAATGTAGCCGCCCTGCCACAGCACGATGGCCAGGGCCAGGGAGGACGCCATGTTCAGCGTAGCGGCAAACAGGCCGCGCAGGTGGGATACCTTCACAGACTTCTTGCGCATGGCACTGGTATCCGCCAGGAAGTCGTGGGCCATCTTGTCCTCGATCACCAGGGTCTTGATGGTCTTGGCACCGGTGATACCCTCGTTGAAATCACTGGTGATCTTGGAGTTCAGTTCGCGCACCTCGCGGTTGATGCGGATGAGCTTGGTCTGGAATACAGAGAACAAAAGCACGATCAGCGGCAGAATGGTGATGACCAAGAGGGCCAGTCGGGCATTGACCAGCAGCATTACCACCACCGCACCCACCAGGTAAGAAAGGTGCCACACACTGTCCATCAGCGACCAGGACACCAGCGAACCGATGCGCGAGGTATCGCTGATCACGCGGGCATGGATGTAGCCCACGCTGTTCTGGTTGAAATAGGAGAAAGACAGCGTTTGCAGGTGGGAAAAGGCTGCGTTGCGCAGGTCGCGGTTCACGCTGACCTCGGTCCGCATGGCATAGGAACAGGAAACGTAGTTCAGCACACCCATCATGATGATAGCCAGGATGTAAATGCCAATGAAGATGGGCAGGGTGTCCAGGGTGTTTTCACTGATGAAATGGTTCAGCGCATAACGCTGGAACTGGGGGATCAGCAGGTCCACGCCGGTGGACATCAATCCGCACAGGATCATCACGATCACGATACGGGTGTACTTTTTCATAAAGGGCAGCACCTTGCCGATGCCAAAGAAGGGCAAGGAACGCTTTTCATTGATCTGGGTCTGGCTCATGCTTCCACCTCCTCAGCGGAAAGGGACTGGATCTCGTAGATTCTCTGGTAGAGGCCGCCAGCCTTCTGCAGCTCGTCGGGCGTACCCATTTCCACAATGCGGCCGCGGTCCAGCACGATGATCTGATCCGCCTTGCTCAACGTGGTAATGCGGTGGGAGATCAGAATGATGCTGGCACTGCCGAAGCGTTTCTCCAGCGCCTTGCGGATCTTGGCGTCGGTCTCCGCGTCCACAGCGGACAGGGAATCGTCAAAGATCATGATGGGCGTGTGCTGGGTCAGCATACGGGCAATGGCGGCGCGCTGCTTCTGGCCGCCGGAAAGGGTCACGCCGCGCTCGCCCACAAAGGTGTCATAGCCCTTGGAGAAGCTCTCGATGGTTTCGTCCAGGCAGGCTGCACGGGCGGCTTCGCGGATATCGGTAAGGGTCAAGCCGGCATCGGTGATGGACAGGTTCTCCTGCAGGGTGCGGGAGAACAGGAAGGGCTCCTGCAGCACAATGCCGATGTTCTTGCGCAGGTGTTCGCGCTTGATGTCGGCAATGTCCACACCGCCGATGGTGATGCGGCCGCTGCCCTCGGGCAGATCGTAGAGGCGGTCCAGGAGCATCATCATGGTGGACTTGCCGCTGCCCGTGCCGCCCAGGATGCCCAGGGTGGTACCGGCCTTCATGGTAAAGTTGATGTCGTGGAGCATCTGGGGGCAGCCGTCGTAGGCGAAATTCACATGCTCAAAGGCAATGTCGCCGGTCATGTCCGGCTCGCCTGCGCCTTCCCGGTCAGCCTCCACGTCGGAGTTGATGATGTATCCGATACGGTCCACGGCCACACCGGCCTTGCTCATATCGGAGATCATGCGGCCCAGCTGGCGGATGGGCCACACCAGCAGAGAGTTGTAGGAAATAAAGGCAATGTACTCGCCGGCGGTCATGCTGCCCTTGAGGCAGAACACCACGCCGAACACCACCACCAGCATGATCTGCACGCCGCTGATGATGTCGCTCACGCTCCAGAAGCGGCTCATCACCTTGGCCATGCGCACCCACAGGCCGGTGTATTCTTCATTATGCTTTTCAAAGCGGTCGCGCTCGTAGCGTTCGCGGCCAAAGGCACGCACCACGCGCACGCCGGTCAGGTTTTCCTGGGCCATGGCAGACAGGCGGCCTTCGCTTTCGTCGCACTCCTTGAAGCCTTCGCCGATCTTGTTGTGGAAGTGCAGCGAATACAGTACGATCACCGGCATGGGCACCAGGGCGATCACCGACAGGGATACGTTCATCGAGAACATGAACACCATGGACAGCACCACTAAGATCAGGATGCGGAACAGGCTGGTCATCTGGCCTGCCACAAAGTTACGGGTGGTGTCGATATCCGAGGTGCACCGCTGGATGATATCGCCGGTGTGGTTCTTCATGTGCCAGGAGAAGGGCAGGTGCTCAATATGGGTATAAAGCATATCGCGCATGGTCTTGGTCAGCGTTTCGGAGGCACGGGTGTTGCTCACCAGGAATCCGTACTGGCTGAGCACCTTCACCGCAGCCACCACCAGCACCGCCAGGGCCATAATCCACAGGTTCTTGCCCAGGTATTCAAAGCCGCCCACGGCATTGACGATCTTCATCACCGCCGGGCCGAAGGTGGGCTCGTTGCCGCCGATAGCATTATCCACCGCCGCACGGATGATCTGCGGGGTGATCATATCCGCCAGGGCCGTGATGGCGGCCATGAGCATGCTGATCACAAACATGCCCTTGCTCCCTTGCAGGAACCGCCAGATCAACGCCGCCTTGCGGACGGTTGGCTCTTTCTTTTCAGTCATATAATCCTCCATCAATAACAGGTCGAACAAATAAACACATTCTTCGTCACCGCCGCCCCAGTGACCTATGACAAAGCCTTGCGCCTGCTCCCCCTTCTGCAGGTGCGCGGCCTGATCATCCTTGGCTGATCGTCGCTATTTCGACAAAAAAGCCGGACAAAGGCAGGTATTGCACCTGACACCTTATCCAGCCAATAATGCCCCTTATTATCAGCCCTCCGATGTTGCAACTGCATTATATAGGTAAACAATGCACTTGTCAAGCAATGCCCATGGAAAAGCTGAATTTTTTCGCCTTACAGCAGTTGAATATTCGCCTTTTTGCAGGCCTCCACCACGTCGTCAGGCCACAGGCTGGCCTGCACCTCGCCCACATGGGCCTTGCGCAGCAGATACACGCACATGCGGCTCTGGCCGATGCCGCCGCCGATGGTCTGGGGCAGCTCGCCGTTGAGCAACGCTTTCTGGAAGGGCAGCTCCGCCCGGTCCTCGCAGCCGCGGATAGCCAGCTGCTTGCGCAGCACCTCCGGGTTTACGCGGATGCCCATGGAGCTCACTTCCAGCGAAATATCCAGAATGGGATCATAAAGCAGGATGTCGCCATTCAGCGACCAGTCGTCATAGTCAGGTGCGCGGCCGTCGTGGATCTGGCCGCTCTTCAGCGCGCCGCCCACGCACATCAGGAACACTGCGCCGTATTCCTTGGCCGCCAGGTATTCACGTTCCTTGCCGGTCTTGTCGGGATAGCGGTCCTCCAGCTCCTGGCTGGTGACAAAGGTGATGTGATCCGGCAGCTCCGGCTTGATGTGGGGGTAATGGGCGCAGACATAGCCCTCGGTCTTGCGCAGGGTGAGGTAGATCTTCTCCACGATCTTGCGCAGGAAGGCTTCGTTGCGCTCATCCTCGGTGATGATGCGCTCCCAGTCCCACTGGTCAACGAAGATGGAGTGGATGTTATCCGTATCCTCGTCGCGGCGGATGGCGTTCATGTCGGTGTACAGACCTTCGCCGGGCTTGAAGCCGTAGGTCTTCAGGGCCTGACGCTTCCACTTGGCCAGGGAGTGGACGATCTCCACCATCTGTCCGGTTTCCAGTACGTCAAAAGCCACGGGACGCTCCACGCCGTTCAGGTTATCGTTCAGGCCGCTCTCCGGGGTGACCATGATGGGCGCGGACACACGGGTCAGGTTCAGCTGGCGGGACAGCTCGGTTTCGAAGAAGTCCTTCACCAGCTTGATGGCGATCTCCGTATCGCGCAGATCCAGAACAGGGTTGTAGTCCTTGGGGATGATCAGGTTCATTCAGACACCTCCGGCGTGTTGACCGTTGTGGCCATGTTTTCGGGGATCCAGGGCATCAGGAAGCAGTTCACATAATAAGCATACTTGCCCGATGCGCTGTCAGACGGTTTGGAGGACGGGATGGCGTAGTCCATATGGTCGCTTTCCGCCAGGGTGCGCTCTTCCTCCGGCACCACCGTCAGGTTGGTGGACTTCTTGTTCTTGGTATTGACCTCGGCGTTCATGTCGTAGTCGTGGACGTACATCTTCACACGCTTGGACATGTTGCCCTCCAGCGTGGTAATGCGGAACTTGCCGCCGCCCAGTGCCTCCACATCATACACCAGGCCCACGTGGATGGTCTTGTTATAGCCGCAGCCGTACACCAGCAGAAAGCCGGGCTGGGGCACATTGGTGGAGCGGTTCATCATCTGGTAGCCGCGCAAAAGCTTGCCCACGCTGGCTTCCTTCACATGCACCACACCGGCCGCCGGGCCTTCCTCCATGTTCTGCAGTTCCTCCATGGGGATTTCCTTTTCCAGCATACACCAGGTGATGTAGCCGCCGCACCAGCCAAAGCCGATGCCCTTGCCGCGCCACTCGGTATACTTGTTCACGTTCTTCAGCGTTTTGCCAGCCAGGGTCTCCCACTCGCTGTAAGCCAGGTCCAGCACCGCCTGGATCTCCTCCGGGGGCTGCTGAACCTCCTGGGTAATCTCCACCGGCGGCGGAGTGGGCGTTGCCTTGGCCGCCAGGGCCGTGGTGCAGAGCATACTCATCATCAACGCGACGGCCAGGCACCGCATAAACATCTTCATTGGTTGCTGTTCCTTTCCGAGAAAATACTTTTCTATTATAGTACGCTTTCCCCGAAAAAGAAAGGGTAAGCTGTAACAGTGCGCAGAAAATACAATCATTTGCCTTTTCCTTGCCATTCTGCCGTTGGCATGATATAATTAGTTGTCATTTTATGCGTAATGACAACTAAACACAGAATTGAGGGCGAGCAATGAAAGGCATCATTCTTGCCGGCGGAGCCGGTACGCGCCTGTATCCCCTGACCATGGTCACCAGCAAACAGCTGCTGCCCGTTTATGATAAACCCATGATTTACTATCCCCTCAGCGTTCTTATGCTGGCGGGCATTCAGGATATCCTCATCATCTCCACCCCGGAGGACACTCCCCGCTTCGAGCACCTGCTGGGCGACGGCAGCCAGTTCGGGCTGAACCTGAGCTACTGCGTGCAGCCTTCTCCCGACGGCCTGGCCCAGGCTTTCCTGCTGGGCGAGGAGTTCATCGGCGATGATGCCTGCGCCATGGTGCTGGGCGACAACATCTTCTATGGCAACGGCTTCTCCAAGATCCTCCGTGCCTCCGTGGAGAATGCCGAAAAGAACGCCCGTGCTTCCGTGTTCGGCTACTATGTCAACGACCCCGAACGCTTCGGCGTGGTGGAGTTCGACGAAACCGGCAAGGTCATTTCCGTGGAAGAAAAGCCTGCCAACCCCAAGAGCAACTATGCCATCACCGGCCTGTACTTCTACCCCAAGGGCGTGAGCAAGATGGCCCACGAGGTCAAGCCCTCTGCCCGCGGCGAATTGGAGATCACCACGCTGAACGACATGTATCTCCAGCAGGGCCTGCTGGACGTGCAGCTGCTGGGCCGCGGCTTTGCCTGGCTGGACACCGGCACCATGGACTCCCTGGTGGAAGCCGCCGATTTCGTCCAGATGGTAGAAAAGCGCCAGGGCATCAAGATCTCCGCACCTGAGGAGATCGCCTTCAAGAACGGCTGGATCAACAAAGAGAAGCTGCTGGAATCCGCAGCACGCTACGGCAAGAGCCCCTATGGTGCTCACCTGAAGGCCGTGGCCGAAGGAAAGGTGCATTACTGATGAAGCGGATCGACACAAAGCTGCCCAGCGTGTGCATCATTGAGCCTGTGGTGCACGGCGACCACCGCGGCTATTTCATGGAGACCTACTCCACCAAGGCTTTTGCCGACATCGGCATCGACACCGTGTTCGTGCAGGACAACCAGTCCTTCTCTTCCCAGAAGGGCATTCTGCGCGGCATTCATTTCCAGAATGCACCCATGGCCCAGGCCAAGCTGGTGCGCGTGACCAAGGGTGCCGTGCTGGACGTGGCCGTTGACCTGCGCAAGGGCAGCCCCACCTACAAGCAGTGGGTGAGCGTGGAGCTTTCTGCCGAGAACAAGCGCATGCTCTTTATCCCCCGGGGCTTCGGTCACGGCTTTGTGACCCTCACCGAGGACGTGGAGTTCTGCTACAAAGTCGACAACCTCTACTCCAAGGAGTGCGACCGCGGCATCCGCTACAACGATCCCTCCATCGGTGTGGACTGGGGCGAGGTCAACGAGTCCCTCCTCTCCCAGAAGGATACCACCGGCCCCATGCTCGACGACAGCGACTGCAATTTCGTGTACGAGGAGTGACGGCAGGGGCTCTGCCCCTGCACCCCGCTCAAGGGATTTCATCCCTTGAGAATCCCTTTCGGGGAGAGCCTTCTGGGTGGTCTCCGAAAAGGGGTCACGGCGCATAACGGATGCGCCGCGACGCGGGACAAGCAACTTCCGTTACCAAAGTACACAATAAATAGCCGCAGGCTATGCGTCGCGGCGCGACCGTATTCGCGCCGTGACCCCCGCACCGCGCACCGCAGCTGCGCTACAACCAAGCAATACCACCCCGAATGGGATTCTTAAGGGTCGAAGACCCTTAAGCGGAGTCCAGAGGCAGAGCCTCTGGCGGGGTCGAGGGGCAGAGCCCCTCGCGTCCCCCAAAGAAAGGAGAACAACGATGACGATCATTGTGACCGGCGGTGCCGGATTTATTGGGTCCAATTTCATTTTTCACATGCTGGAGAAGTATCCGGATTACCGGATCATTTGTTTGGATAAGCTGACTTATGCGGGTAATCTGTCTACGCTGAAGCCGGTGATGGACAATCCGAATTTCCGGTTTGTGAAGGCGGACATCTGCGACCGCGAGGCTGTGTTCCAGCTGTTCGAAGAAGAAAAGCCGGATATCGTGGTGAACTTCGCCGCGGAGAGCCATGTGGACCGCTCCATTGAGAACCCCGGCGTGTTCCTGCAGACCAACATTATGGGCACTGCTACCTTGATGGACGCCTGCCGCAAGTACGGCATCACCCGTTATCATCAGGTGTCCACCGACGAGGTCTACGGCGACCTGCCCCTGGACCGCCCTGACCTGTTCTTCACTGAGGAGACCCCCATCCACACCAGCAGCCCCTATTCCTCTTCCAAGGCCGGTGCTGACCTGCTGGTGCTGGCCTACCACCGCACCTTCGGCCTGCCGGTGACCATCAGCCGCTGCTCCAACAACTACGGCCCCTACCATTTCCCGGAGAAGCTGATCCCCCTGATGATCGCCAACGCCCTGAACGACAAGCCCCTGCCCGTGTACGGCACCGGTGAGAACGTCCGCGACTGGCTGTACGTCGAAGACCACTGCAAGGCCATTGACCTGATCATCCACAAGGGCCGCGTGGGCGAGGTGTACAACATCGGCGGCCACAACGAGATGGCGAACATCGACATCGTCAAGATCATCTGCAAGGAGCTGGGCAAGCCGGAGAGCCTGATCACCTACGTGGGCGACCGCAAGGGCCACGACCTGCGCTACGCCATTGATCCCACCAAGATCCACAGCGAGCTGGGCTGGCTGCCGGAAACCATGTTCAAGGACGGCATCAAGAAGACCATCCAGTGGTACCTGGACAACAAGGAATGGTGGGAAACCATCATCTCCGGCGAGTATCAGAATTACTATCAGCAGATGTATGGCAACCGCTGAGTTTTTGTTGGAGGAACAGCATGAAAGTACTGGTTACAGGCATTGCAGGCCAGCTGGGCTATGACGTGATGAAGCGTCTGGCCGCCCTGAACATCGAAGCCAAGGGCGTGGATTATCAGGATTTCGACCTGACGGATGCGCAGGCCGTTATGGACGCCGTGTGCGACTACCGCCCGGACGCCATCGTCCACTGCGCCGCTTACACCGCTGTGGATCGCGCCGAGCAGGAACCCGAGAAGTGCGCCGCCGTCAACGGCATGGGTACACTGAACATGGTTCGCGCCGCCCTGGCTGTGGACGCCAAGCTGGTGTACATCTCCACCGACTATGTGTTCAATGGAGAAGGCGACCAGCCCTTTGAGGTCAATGCTCCCTACGGGGCAAAGAACGTCTACGGCCTCACCAAAGCCCAGGGCGAAGAAGCCGTCCGCAGCCTGATGACCCGGTACTTCATTGTGCGTACCGCCTGGGTGTTTGGCCTGAACGGCCACAACTTTGTGAAAACCATGCTGCGCCTGGGTGCTGAGCGTCCCGAAGTGCGCGTGGTGGGCGACCAGTTCGGTTCCCCCACCTACACGCCCGACCTGGCCCGCCTGCTGTGCGATATGATCCAGACCAACAAGTTCGGTGTGTATCACGCCACCAACGAGGGTTTCTGCTCCTGGGCGGATTTCGCCGCAGAGATCATGCGCCAGGGCGACCGCAAGTGCAAGGTGACCGCCATCCCCACCAGCGATTACCCCACCCCCGCCAAGCGGCCCGCCAACTCCCGGCTGAGCAAGGCCTGCCTGGATAACGCCGGCTTCAACCGCCTGCCCCCGTGGCAGGATGCCCTGGCCCGCTACATGGACGAACTGAAGGCCAACGAAGCATAACATGCGGCCCGCTTTTCCGTTGAAAGGCGGGCCTTTTTGACCCTGTCACCGGCCGTTGCGGCTATGTTAGCCCGCGTTGCTTGCCTTGCCGCGCCAGGCGGCGTATACTGTGCTCATCCAACCGAAAGGAAGTGACGCCATGCTTGGCGAAACCATCGTGACCCTCCGCAAACAAAAGGGGCTCTCCCAGCAGGATCTGGCCGACCGGCTGCATGTGGTGCGGCAGACCATTTCCAAATGGGAGAAGAACCTCTCCGTGCCCGATGCTGATGCCCTTGTCCGCCTGGCGGATGCCCTGGATGCCACTGTTCCCCAGCTGCTGGGCGCGCCTGTGGAGGCCGACGCCCCTGCCGCCGATGTGGCCGCCGCCCTGACGCGGATCAACGAGCAGCTGGCTATTCAGAACCGCCGCAGGAGCCGCATATGGAAGGTGGTGGCCTGGGTGCTGGGGATTTTATTGCTGCTGAATATACTGAACATTGCAGGGGGCTATATTGCATTCCACGGGGTGCGCACTGAGCAGCCCGCCATCGAAACGTATGTCACCAAACTCGATCCATAACAAATACCATCCGGCTTGCTGTGGTTAGGCAGGCCGGATGGTTTTTTGTGCATTTGGGGGAGTTTTGCTTCGGGTGTTTTGCCGCTTGCTTCAAAGCACAGATTTGGTGTGCAGATGTAGGGGCGATCTGTGATCGCCCGAGGGGCGACAAACTAAGGCTCCCTCCTCCGAGGGAGCTGTCGCCGAATGGCGACTGAGGGAGTGGTTCTGCTGCTTGTACCACAGCGTTTTCTTTTCACCCAACTTGATTCTGCCTTGAGGCTGTACTTTTCGTCGCGGCGAAAAGTACCAAAAGCCGCCCGGGGCCTCGTATCTGAGCATGCGGCGACTCGGCCCCGGACCCCCTTTCCCGCCATGGGGTAGCGGTTCGGGCTTGTCCGCCCCTCTAACTTCCTCTCGGGGGCGTGCAATAACGTTTGGGTTCTCTTGCAGGAATAGAGTTCCTATCGCTCGAGATGGCCTCTCGCTCTGAATTGGTTAGTGGCTGTTTTGCACAG
>JAGBBA010000027.1 GCA_017938695.1 Clostridia bacterium
CCACCGAGAATGCCGTCAAGACCGCTCAGGCCACCTACGGCCTGCCCCAGACCGGCATCGCCGACAACGCATTCCAGCAGCGCCTCTATTCCGAAAACCAGTAATCCATCCGTCCGGATCGGCAAGCCCGATCCGGATTTCTTCTGTTTTCAGCAAAATATGACGCAAATTCGACTCCAGCATGTATTTCAAAAAAAGTTGAGAAAATCTCAAAAAACCTATTGACATATCCCGAGAATCGTGTATAATATGTATCGTTGCCGACGCAAACGGATGAAAATCCTCAGAGCTGCTGAAAGCGTAGGCCGTCGATCAGATGATAGGCTGGCGTAGCTCAATTGGCAGAGCAGCTGATTTGTAATCAGCAGGTTGCGGGTTCGAGTCCCATCGCCAGCTCCATTCTCCTGGATAACGGAGAAACAAACTTCATATGGGTAGGTTCCCGAGTGGCCAAAGGGAGCAGACTGTAAATCTGCCGCGTCACGCTTCGGTGGTTCGAATCCACCCCTGCCCACACTCTTTTCTGCGGGAATGGCGGAATTGGCAGACGCGCTAGATTCAGGTTCTAGTGAGGGCTTTCTTCATGCAGGTTCAAGTCCTGTTTCCCGCACCAAACAAGTATAATCCGAACCAGTTGTTCCTTATAGGAAACGGGTTCGGATTATTTCTTTATTTCAACCGGGATAATCTTACTGGAAGTGCAACCAAATAATACTGTTTGCTTTTTCCAGGTTTTATGTTAATATAGAATTTATGAAAGCGCATGAGTGTCCAACTCAAAAATGAAAAGAAGATGCAAAATGCTTCTATTTACATAAAATGGAGCAGCAAACATCTGAAGAACGAATAGGGGGGTACGGATGAAGTACGTTGCTTTCTTGGACATCTTAGGCTTCAAAAACAAATTGAGAAGTCAGAATCAATTAGAAGCGAAACAGTTTATCGGAGATTTTTCACGGACGATTTATTCCGTGTTTAATGGAGGAGAATTCCACGATATTCATGGGTACGTGGTGAGTGATTCCGTTATTCTGCATACATCAGATACAGCATCCCATAGCTTGATTGCGCTATATGATTTAATTCAGCAAATATGTCAGAAAGAATTTGTTGAGCATGGAATATTGATCAGAGGCGCTATTGCAAAAGGTGAATTTGATAAAATGCCAGCTGCTGAGTTACCCAATCTGCAGAAAGGACTGATGGTTGGGCAGGCATATGTGGATGCATATCTTTTGGAAGGCTCAGTCAAGTCTATAGGAATCAATCTTTCTGAACCTGTATATCAGGATATACGGGAATGTTATAGCAATGCAGATGTGGTTGATGAAAAATTCGAAAACCAAGTCCGCTATATCATGAGGACCATTACTGTAGACACTTTACTTGAACCTGATAGCCTTAGACAATTCGTTTCACTTGCAAATGCGAGCGAGTGGCTTCCTCACTACTATAATACCTTGCATTTTGCGCTAAAACTGGTGAATAGTGACGGAAAAGTAAACCAGGTATTTGATAACATATTTCACCTTTTGCGTAGTGCAGATGACAGTGGTTGGCGCAAGATTGATAGATTCGTCGAGAATGCTTTTCAAAGTGAGGTGATTTCTCACTTCAAAACAAGATTTCTGAGGTATATTCGGACTCATTTGCAGTAAAGCTTGAAATCGGAGAATTTCAAAAGAGGTATTGATATGAGAAGGGACGCAGCCAATCGGATGCGTCCCCTTTGTTATCCCTATGCAGTACTCGATATTTGCTCTTTTTTAGCTAATTCTCGTTCAGCCTTCCACGCCTCAAACTCCCGCTGTCCCTCCTCTGATTGAAAGAACGCCACGATATCCGGGAATATACACCGGGCAACTGCCTCCAGTGCGTATTCCGGATATGGTGTGTTATTTATTCGTTTCTTCTGTCGGGTCAATATTACGCCTGCTTACCGTTGTTTCTGCTGATGCTTTTCCATCCGAGCAGCCTGTTTTGCCTGATCCAGAATGTCCTTGGGAATCCTGTCAAGAACAGCGATGGCTTCGCGGTACTCCCGTTGTAGCTTGGCATCTTGCAGTTGCTTTGTCAGGCTGGTTCGCTGCGCGGCGTCCAGTTCCTGTGAAAGCTGCACGTTCTCCTCGCGGAGAGACTGGTTTTCAGCTTTGGTTTCAGTGAACGCCACCCGATACTTTTTCATCTGGGTAGAGATCCTTTCTACATTGGGTATGTAGTCGCTAAGCAACTGGATGATTTCCGCTGCCTTGCTCTTAGCGTTGAAGGGATTGATGCTGGTGAGGAGATCTTCGAGGTGGTGACTCTGCTTGGTCAAAATCGTCATCTGTTTGTAGATGTATGTAGGAATGTGGTCGCGACGGGTCGTGCTGGCGCTCTCACCGCGATCCAGTTCGGGATAGGCTTCCACCATGTACCGCCAGAAGTCATCCTGCCATTGAATGAGCTTCTGCCGGTTGCCGATGATCTCCTTGGCACAAAGCCGATTGTCGGCTGTCAGCGGCACAAAGATCAAGTGCATGTGGGGCGTTTTCTCGTCCATATGCACTACGGCAGAGATGATATTCTCCTTGCCAAGACGATCCTTCAGAAACTCGCAGGCTCTTGTGAAGAAGGCCCTGATCTCTTTACGGCTCTTTCCATCAAAGAACTCTGGGCTGGCGGTGATCAGCGTGTCCACGAAGCGGACGCTGTCCTTGCGTGTGCGACATCCTGCGGCTTCGATGCGCTGCTGGATCTCAGCATAGTACTTGCCACTGGGGCTAATGATGTGATAATTGTTCTTGCTCCTGCTGGTGTCCACATCGGGGTTACTGGCGTAAACGGTCTTGTTTCGTTCATGATGATCTTCTATCTTTTTCGCCGGATTGCCCTGATGCTTTTCAAATCGCAGAATAGCGTAGGTTGGGGTTGACATGAATTTTCCTTTCATTGAGTCTGTATTCGTCCAGCTGCCCGGCTGATCAGTTCCGGGCAGCTGGTCTAAGACAATGTCATCGATGACAATACCCATTGTATCGGAAAACCAGGCTTCTCCCCGTATATCCGCAAAGTAGGATTGCGCAGGAAAACCGCTTCATTTCCACGTTTGCGGAAGAAAAGCGGCTTGTGGTTCGTTTGTACTTGTAGCACAGAAAGTGCCATTATTATCAATAACAGGAGAACACAGGAAAACCATGAAAACCCAGATAACAATTCAAGAAAAACTCAAGGACTTGCGCGTTGAGCGCGGGCTGACACTGGACCAGCTCGCCGCTGAGGTGGACATATCCCGTTCGGCTCTTGGTGCGTATGAAAACAACGATTACAAAGACATCAGCCACACCAATCTGATTCAGCTGGCTAAGTTTTATGGTGTGTCTGCCGATTATCTGTTGGGGTTGACCGAAAACCGCGAGCAGGTGAATACGGAATTGGCCGAGTTGCATCTGGATGATACGACGGTGGCGCTTCTGAAAAGTGGGCGTATCAATAACCGCTTGCTGTGCGAGATCATCCAGCATCCTGATTTTGCAACGTTTATGGCTGATGCTGAGATCTATGTGGACGGCATTGCCACCATGCAGATCAACAATATGAACGACTGGTTGGATGCTGCCCGGACTGAAATCATCCAGAAAGCCAATCCAGACAAGAACGACCTGTATCTGCGGCTGCTGGAGAAATCAAAAATCAAAGAGGAGGAATATTTCTTCCATGTGACACACGAGGATTGGGACGGTATCCTGCGGGACATCCGGAAGGATCATGAAGGGGATGTGGAAAATGCCCCAACGGATGGAGACTCCCGCATTTCGCAGAAGCTGCTGCGGTCGTACCAGGATACGATGCGGCTAAAGCTACACCCAGAGGAGCAGGTATGGCGGTATTTCTGCGACCAAATGCAGATCGACTATGATAAGCTCGATCCGACAGAGCATGAGGCGATGCATCGGGTGCTGAAAAAGTCAAAATTGTTGAGGGCGTTTCCATCACACAGGCATAAGCGTAGGGGTTAATGTGGCGAACACGAATAGCTGTACTGCGCACTTGTTTTAGGTGCAGAGATCATGTATAATATCTATGAACGAGATTTTTAGAATGAGGTACCGAAAATGAACGATGAGTTGAATATCCCCATCGCTGCATCCATCCAGCATGCTTATGGACTCCAACTCATGCGTTTTGAGTCAGTATTCTATTTTTCTTTAACAGAACACATTGCTAATCTGTTTGGGTTAGAAAAGACAAAACCACGATATGGATGTGTGTCTGGTCTTGCATCCTACATGGCTATCGGGCATCAGCTTGATTTAGCTGTATTTGTGTACGAGTATATTAAGCACGCGGCGATATATGCACCGGAAGCGGTGGAGGCGATTAAGAAAAATCCACAATACGCTGATCTGGAGGTGGTTCGGAATAATATCCATACTTACTTCAAGAGGGGACGTTATGCACGCAAGGCCGATACTATTACTCAAACAAAGCTGGCTGAGTACAAAATGGATAAGCCGGATTTGTTATATGGGCTGCGTAGTGATATTTCTCTTTTGTTCCAGATTACGGGTCAGACACGACACTTGGTTGGCTGCGACTATTTCATTCAGCATTGCATTTTTGAATCAAGTAGAGAATGGAAGAGCAAAGATTTCAAAGCGTTTGCTGAGTTTACTTCCAGTTGTGTCAATGGTTTCTCTGCCAATGTTGACGAAACTGAATACCAGTTCCAGCCATTGCGGTTTCCTGAAAGAATACCAGAGATCGAGTTCTTCGATTACAAAAGTCCAGCCCTATATGCAAGAAGTCAGCTCAATGAGGCGACTACCTTCCGTCTGATGCTGATGCTATATCAGATTTCTTATGGTATCATTCTTGTCGAAGCTTTGATTCATCCCGAGTGTTTAGCCGAGCCAGCGTGGCTATGTTTCACGACAAAACTTCTTGCTATCAAGTACGATGAATCCTTTGACAATCTCGTGAGCTTGCTTACTTATTCCAATGAGAGCGATAAGCGAAGGCTACAATCTGTACTCGATAATCATAAGCTCAACCCGAATGCACAAAAGTGCAGGGACTACGCACGTGGTTTGCGAAACACCATACATTTCCAGGAGATAGTGGTAAATGATTCTCTCGTATCTGGCGGGACTCCCCGTGATCATATTGTTTCAATGTACCTGTCCAATGCAGGAGTAAACAGCATGGATCAATTCATCCAATATCGGAATTGCATGATCGAAGAAATGAAACAGCTGCAAGCTGTAATTCGAGAGATTATCGATGTTGACAAGGTTTATCGATACTGAAGCCCTTCTCAGCCGAGCTATTCGCGGGCACGATATACCTCTTGTGACCCCGGCGACGATGTCGCCTACATACGAACAGGGGGCAGGTGCGTGATGCAATGATCACACATCTGCCCCTGTTCTGTTTCGGCCATCACAGCCGCAAGGGCTGCGCTGGCTACACTTGCCCATTACAAGCAATGGGCTGCGTTAGTCGGGCGTTGCCCGACCTCAGCTGCCACCGGAAAGCACTGCGCCACACCGGACGCACCCCTTTCCGCCGTCAGCGGTCACAAAAGGTATAACACACTACACTTTGCGAGCAAAGTCGTGTGCCAACAGGGATGCTTCGCGCCCCTATTGGATGACCCAGCGAAAGGCGGTGTGGCTGCCTTTGGGGGAATCGTGGTTGCAGCAGCTGCTGTAACCATGCGAAGGCAGGAGTGGTATTACCGTCACCACTCTTTACCATGCGATACCATATTGGATCATTGCTGGTGTTATCTTGATGCCATGTGAAATCCGACGTAGTACCAATATCCGTAGCAAACCTAACGAAACGAGCGGTGTCCCTTTGCTATTCTGATGAATGGCATACTTGACATATATGCGATAATTAGAGAAATAGATCTACCAAAAACCTGTCGCATAACTGCAACGTTAGATAAGTGAATAGATGCACAAGCACCTGTTCAAACTGCCAAGCAGGCCTGCTGACAGACAACTCACCAAAGGGGACAGATATCGTGGATGCTTTGACGTTTCAAGCGGAAGTCAGGCGGATTGAGAAGCTGATGTACCGCGTCAGCATGTCGTACCTCGACAATGTTGAGGACGCTGCCGATGCCGTACAGGATACGCTCGCCAAAGCCTGGGAGAAACGAAATATCCTCTCCCGCCCGGAGCAGTTCAAGCCCTGGGTCATGAGGATACTCGTGAACCAGTGCAAGGATGTGCTGCGCAAACGCAGAAGAAGGAGCTTCTATCCACTTGAAGAGAACACCGCAAGCATTGATCCACCTGTACCGCAGCCGCCGGTCATGGAAGCCATCAATGCTCTCAATCCAGAGCTGCGCGCCGTGATGGTACTGCACTATGTGGATGGCTACGCGGTACAGGAGATTGCCAGCAGCCTCGGCGTGCCGCTGGGCACGGTGAAAACCCGCATGAGAAGCGCACGGAAACGCCTCAAGCAGACACTCCTCGTGGAATGGGAGGACGAAGAATGAAACAGGAAACCTTTCGCCGCGAACTTAGCGATCTGACCCCTGATGTGCCGGAAGTATTCCACCAGCGTGTGGAAGCCTTCCTGCAGGAGAAAGTCGATCAGGAGGTCAATATGAAAGAATCTACGAAACGTGCCCTGTACATGGGCGGTCGCTTTAGCAGCCGCGCACTGATCTTTGCGTTGGTTGCTGTGCTGATGCTGGGCTCCGTCGCTTTTGCAGCGACCCAGTGGGGCATCTTTGACTCGCTGGGTTTCATGCTGGGTGATCAACCGGTTAGCAGCGATGCTCAAATGCAGAAGATCCTGCATAAGGAAACCATCAATGATGTGGAAATTACCATCCATGAAGCTGCCTATGATGGACGAACCCTTTTCATCCAGTACAGCTATCGTATGCTGGATGAAACCGAACCATTTGGAGCGATGACTGCCGATGGCAAGCAGGGCGGTATCCCGATTGATGCGCTGGAAAAGCTGGCCAGTCACAATGTGGGCTGGTGGATTGATCACTTCTGGGTCAATGGTCAGTGCATGGATATGGCCGCAAACTCCGGCGCTGATGAAACTGGCACTCAGGTTCCTGGTGAGATCATGATGACGCAGTATTGGCGACTGGATAATCTGGATGTCGCCCTGACTGGCGAAGTGAACATTGCGTTGCCCATCGGCGCTGTACAGCCTTTGAGCGATTACATCAAGAAGGATCATCCCGAAAAGTATGATGCGGAAGGCAACCTGCTGCAGCCGGAAAAGGGCCTGGTGACCTTTAACTTCAATGCTGGCGATGTGCTGAGCAAGGTGACCACGCTCACCCCCAATGTGGAGACTGTAACTCCGGAAGTGACAGCTAAGGTTTCCGAGGCTGCTTTTACTCCTCTGATGACCTACATCACGCTGGAACTGGAAGGCAATCCCGATGCACTGGCTGCCTACAAGGCTGCGAATGGTGAGGGCTATTTCGATGACGAAGGCAAGCTGCGCTGGTCTTACACTGCTGTGGATGTTCATCATGACTACATCCTCAGTCTGACGCTGGTAGACGGAAACGGCAAGCCTCTGTTCCCGGATCATGCTGGTTACAACGGCGTGGGCGATGCCTGGGCGGAGTTCCTCTACCCCTATATCGCGCCCGAAAATATGCCTGCCGAGCTGTGGCTGGCTCCCATGGACGGCAATGTAGCCGACATGAACGAAGCCATTCGCGTGAAGTGAGTTCCGGGAGGGCATGGGAAACCATGCCCTCCTTTTAAGGAGATTGTGATGAAACAACTGATTGCCTTCATACTTTGCTTCGCTGTGTCCATGCCTGCTGCCAGTGCAGAAGACTGGTTTTCTATTGCCAACATGCCCGTTCCAGACCGTTGGGCAGCAACCTACGATACATCATGGCGCACTATCACCGTCGATGTGCAGCCCACCATTCCTGATGTCGAGGAAATATCCATCCTACAAGTCCGTCCGGCTTACTGGATTCCTCAGCCGGATGGCGAGACTGCATGGAGTGCTAAGGATATTCATTTTGACAAGGGCGGCGATGCTTTTGAATTGATCTGTGGTGATTTCGGCAAGGAATACGACGCTGCTCGCGGTAAAAAAGACGTTGTTAACCACTCCTACTATGTATATGGACCATTTGATGCAAACAGTTCCTACGCTCCTGAAAATAGCCTTACCCTCGGACAAATGCTCTCGCATTTCGATAGTATTTTAGCTGAAACAGCGGCATGGAAGCCGACCTTTGATACGCAGCATGTTCAGTCAATCCGAATCAACACATACAAAAACAAGAAGACAGGTGAGGTGCTGCTGCCAGCGTACATGGCTGTAACCTTGCCACAGGCACTGGAAGGCGTTCCACTTTGGGGACATATCATTACATCTGTCGATGAGCATCAGGATAATGAGCTCTTTTATGATCCCAATGTTTCGTTCACCATGCTCAACTCTGAAACTTATCAAATGTTAGGAAAGGTTGTCAAGCCAACGGCTGTCCTTTCGTCGGATGTACCGCTGTGCAGCTTTGAAAAGGTACAGGAAGCTCTTGAGTCGGAGATCGAGGCCGGGCATATTCGCATGATATATAGTGTTGATCTCGGCTATGCTCTATATAACGAGCCCGGTGTTACCCGTGCATCGGGACGCGAATGGATAAAATCAGCCATGTTCTATGTCAAGCCTGTATGGCGCTGCGTGTGCATTTATGAAAAGAAGGTCAGCAAAAATTTGTCCGATAATATCTTTACCGATCCTATTGTTTCTGTGTATTACAAAACGCTCTATGTAGATGCGCAAACCGGCATTTTGATTGATCCCTTGGACACTCGGCAAGGATGCGGAGATTACAACGGATATATCACATGGGAGGCCGTACAATGAAGAAGCTTTTGTGCTTTATGTCATTTCTGCTGACCCTGTTGTCAGTTGCTTATGCAGAAGAATGGTTATCTATCAGCGAGCTGCAAGGGCAGGTTCCGGAACGTTGGACAAAAGAATACCAGACGGAATGGCGTGACCTCGGCATTGATGCTGAGGTGATCGTACCGCAGGTGGACACGATTCCTGTTGTGCTGATCTGCGGCGGCGCAACAGAACCAGTGCTGGCAGCAAATGAAGCGGGCTGGGACGAGATTGAATATCGCGGCCCCTATGATATTCTGCTGATCAACCAGATTCCAGCCTACCCGAAAAAGGTCGGTGGAAAACGGGTCAGCTCTCCCGTTTTCAAAGGGAACTGGTACGGTGGTTTTGCACCAGAAAACCAATATGTTCCGTTAGATGATATTACCTTTGGTGAGATTGTGGCACAGGCAAAAGCGGAGATCATCAAGTTTGGCTATGATCCGGAGAATTGGGATCTGAACAATCCGCGCCGCGTTTGGACGCATCATGTATATGCTAAAGGAACAGAGCAGGACATTCTACCAGGCTTTCTGTATATGGAAGTGCGCACCAAGTTAGCCAGAATCCCTGTCATGTCCCATATCTGGGACGCCGTGGTTTCCCACCACGGTACGACACGCAATGACGAAATCTGGCGGCCTGTAACAAGCGATATAGCATATGATGGATATCTTGGCGGACTAAGTCATATCTATCTTACGCCATTTACAATTAAAACGGTTCTGGCAGAAGATGTCCCACTATGTTCCTTTGATAAAGTGCTTGCTGTTGTCGAATCCGAAATAGAGGCTGGGCATATCCGAAAGATTTATGAGATTGAGCTGGGATATGTGCTGTATAACGAACCAGGAGTGTATCGTAGTAGGAAAAACAGCGAGCGGACTGCTTACGAACAGTATCAAACAGTGCACCATTATGCTCGTCCTATGTGGCAAGTAAACTGTCTTTATGTAGAGAAGACAACTGCTGAGCTACGCGATGTTTCAGGATATACTGATGATGAGCGGAACTCAATAGATTACTATCAGCTCTTGATTGATGCGCAAACAGGAGAACTGGTTGAGCAAAACAATGCACGAGATCGCTGTGAATACAAAGGATTCATCTCATGGGAGGATGTACAATAAAACAGCTATTCTTCATTTTGTTGGCAACGCTGATGCTTTTCGCAACTGCCAACGTCGAGGAATGGTATTCTATGCGCCGTATACGGATTCAGAGCATCTTGATGTGTTCTAACTACGAAGTGGTATGTGAAAGGAAGATATACGGTTGATCCCGAGCGGGAGTTTAGCCTTGACTAAATACATATGCTACAGTGACAGACGACGGCATTGAATGCCGGTATGTTTTGTTTAAGGTGCAACGCGAGAAGTTGATGGATTGGGCAGATTGTGGAGAGCTTCGAAGGGATGTTAGGTAAAACCTTGCAAGGGCGGATATAAAAAAGCGAGGATTCAAACCTTCATGTTGAAAGAATCCTCGCTACTGTGCTGGCCTTACAGATTTTCCATTAGGTAGTCACTAACTCTCTTGTCCAAGCACCGCCACGCGGCAACTCCCGTGAGTTCAGCGACGAACAGTTTATCATCCGCATCCATAACCGAAGCAAGTGAATCACGGACTGTGGAACAAGATGCACCGGTCTTAATGAACCATGATGATTCGGTGATGTGAGCCCAGGTACCATAGCTCTTGATCTTCTCAATCAGAGCATCATAGTTCTTACCAGAGCCGCACAGATCGTAGGTGATAATCATTGACTTCATGTGTATGCCCTCCCTTAGGCCACGGAGTACTCACGCCATGGAATGGCATGAAAGGGGACGTGGCTCAGAAATCTGACGATATCCTTACGACCGTAGTAGGTCGGAATTCCGCGAGAATTCTGTGCCATCAGCACAATCGGAATCATCCCCCATACGGAGACACCGAAACGCTGAATAGATGCTGCTTGTGCTTCATTGTGCAGAACCTCAGGCTTCACACTGATAATGCCAAAGGTTACGCCCTGTTCTTTGATTTTTGCGCCTTGAAATCGCATTGTCATCCCTCCTTGGATGCAATCAGTCTTTAGGTATTGCAGTGTTCTCTTGAATACTGCTTGATATGCTGGGTCGGGTAGCTATCCCGAGTCGTGCCTATCTGCACCTCCTCGTATACATCTTCGAAAAGGCTTGCTACCCTGTTTATTTCCTTTCCACCAGCAAGGAGATATTGCAAAGTGGCCTGATTTGTGATAACATGGATCTGCTACAATACCATTACCACAAGTCTTCGCGCTTGCTGGTACAGGGAGAGGCGCCGGCCACGGCGCCTTTTTGCATGCCGGTTCGAGCTTTGGGAAGCGTTCTTGCCAACTTCTTCCGACTTTATGCTATCACACTGCCGCGTCTTTGTCAAGGCCAAAAAGCAAAATAATACTCGAATAGGAGAAAAAAGCTCTCCATATTAGATGTTAAATACGATATTTGTGTAAATAAGGCTTGACAAAGAGATGGAAAACATGATAGTATAATCTACGGCTACTTTTGCCATTGTACGTACGCGCTATTATCACGAGAAAAAGGATCACCGAATTAGTATAGAGCTATGGAGCACAAAGTGCAATGGAGTATTTCGATAAGAAAGGAGCACCGGGCTTGTCGCTCGGAATGTTGTTATGTTTACAAAAATCAGGATGCAAAATTTTCGTTCATTCAAGGACTTGACGTTCGATCTGTGTGAAAAGTCTGATACACCAAAACATATTGCCGTCATATATGGTGAAAATGGTTCCGGCAAGTCAAACTTGGCATCTGTTTTTGTTCTGCTAAACGAACTCATGCAGACAATGGATGTCCGCGATCAATATGAAGAACTTCTCCAACAAAAGTCGGTTTTTAGCGATGAGAATCTGGAGCAATTGATGCGCCAGCGTTTACTTTCTGGTATGCGTGATATCCGTGCGATCATTCAAGATTATCGTATGGTTGATAATGCTGAGCCTATTGTTGTAGATTATGAATTTATGATTAACGGGTATCCTGGATCATATAGCATTACCCTTGGCGAACAAGAAATTATCCATGAGCACCTTGAGTATAGGCTTAATCGAAGACGCGGTGTGTACTTTGATTGCTCGAGGGAAGCAATTACAATAAATAAAAGCATTGTCACTGACAGAGACTTGTTTGCTGATATAAAGCAAGCTGCGAAAAAGTATTGGGGAAAGCATTCCCTTTTGGCTATTATTCAGCATGAACTCGATGATAAATCCGAAGCATATGGTCAAGGCAATATTACTGGTAATTTCGAGGATGTTCTGTATGAACTGCGTTTAGTGTCTTGCTATATTGGCTATGGCACGCGTGATTGGGAAAGTTTGTTTTCTCCATTTCAGATTCTCAACAAGCCCATTTCTGGGAAAATGTCGGTTGATAACGAGGAACAATTGGCTCTTGCAGAACAGATTTTCTCAAGTTTCTTTTCAGCTATTAATTCTAACGTAAAGGGACTATCATATCGAAAAACATATACTGATCGCTATATTGATTATACCCTACAAATGATCAAGTATGTTGCCGGAGAATACCGAACGATTGACTTTGCCAGAGAATCAAAGGGTACTTATCAGTTGCTAATGGTTCTGTGCTATCTACTGGTGGCTTGCCTCGGTGGTATTGTTATTCTGGATGAAGCTGATTCGGCAATCCATGATTTGTTGTTTAAGAAGATTATTCAGGAAATTGCTCCGGAAATCAAAGGCCAAATCATTTTTACCACACACAATACGATGTTGATGGAAGCGGATCTAAATCGGAATTCGATATATGTTTTGCTTGAGGAGGAGAAAGGCGAAAAGCTAATTCGCTGTATTTCTGACCATGTAAACAGAACATATATTACGAACAATCTGCGAAACAAGTATTTACATGGCGAATACGGCGGCCTGCCGGATGTAAGCCGGATCGATTTTGCTAATCTGATTCTATCTCTTGCTGAAAAGTTGATGCAGTAAAGTCGAGAAATACATAATGGAGAAATGTCATGAAAGCTGTCATCTACGCCCGCTATTCTTCCGACAACCAGCGTGAAGAGAGTATTGAAGGCCAGATCCGCGAGTGTACTGCATTCGCCGTGAAGAATGGTATCACCATCTTGCAGCACTACATTGACCGCGCTTTCTCCGCAAAGACGGATAATCGTCCGGAATTCCAGCGTATGGTTAAAGACAGCGGCAAGCACCTTTTTGATATGGTGATCGTTTGGAAGCTGGATCGCTTTTCCCGTAACCGCTATGACAGTGCACGGTACAAGGCACTCCTGAAAAAGAATGGTGTAAAGGTAGTATCTGCCACAGAGGTTATCTCAGAAGGTGCAGAAGGCATTATCCTGGAATCTGTCTTAGAAGGCTATGCCGAGTACTATTCCGCTGATCTTGCTGAAAAGGTCGGGCGTGGTTTGACGGAGAACGCTCTTAAGTGCAAATTCAATGGTGGCACAAAGCCCATTGGCTATGTGATTGACAGCGAGCAGCATTTCCAGATCGACCCGTTTACTGCGCCTTTTGTTCGTGAAGCCTTCCAGCGATATGCTGAGGGCGCAACCATGAAAGAACTGGTAGTATGGCTAAATGATCGCGGCATCCGCAACAGTCGAGGCTTGCCGCTGAACTTTAACAGCATCCAGCGAATGCTCAACAACCGCCGCTATATCGGCGAATACTCATTCCGGGATATTGTCATTCCTGACGGCATCCCCGCCATCGTCCCGAAGGAGCTGTTCGACCGGGTACAGGAGAAGTTGGAGAAAAACAAGAAAGCGCCTGCTCGGCATAAGGCAGAAGACGATTATTTGCTGACAACAAAGTTGTTCTGTGGATACTGCGGCGCATACCTGTGTGGAGAGAGCGGAACGAGCCGGACTGGCGATGTCCATCACTATTACAAGTGTGTTTCGGTCAAGAAAAAGCGGACTGAATGCCATAAAAAGCCTGTCCGCAAAAACTGGATTGAAGATATTGTTATTCGTGCCACCATGCAGATGGTCATGGATGATGACGCGGTGGAGGCTATCGTGGCGCTCCTGATGGAGCTCCAGGACAAAGAGAACGCAAATCTGCCTTTGTACGAGAAGGAACTACGTGAGACTAACATCAGCATTCAAAATTTGCTGAATGCAATCCAGCAAGGTATACTGACCCGCTCTACCAAGGAACGACTGGAACAGTTGGAGGAGCTGCGCGACGAGCTGGAAGGTAAGATTGCTTGCGAGAAACTGGCAAAGCCTCGAATCAGCGCAGAATTCATGACCTTCTGGCTGCACCGTTTCCGCAAGCTGGATGTGACCAAGCAAGAGCATCGGAAGATGCTGATTGACACCTTCGTTAATGCGATCTTCTTGTATGATGACAAGCTGGTCATCACATACAACTTCAAAGAAGGAACAACGACCATCACCTTTGCGGAGCTGCAAAGTGCTATTGACGCGGTGTGTGGTGGTTCGGATATGGATTCGTTTGGTGCACCAGAGTAAAAACATCCGAACCAATGGTTCGGATGTTTTCTTTATGCACAAACAAAGGCAGAAAAACAGCCGCTGATCCTTGCATCAGCGGCCTGTGCTGTTCACATCCAATCAGCTGCCGGGGTGAATCACAACATCGGTCTGAACGCCGTGCATCACTTCCACGCCGCCGCACTTGGGGCAGGCACCTTCGCTGACCTGGAAGGCCACCCGACACTTGAAGCAGGTGACATACCAGCCCAGGGGCAGCCTTTCTTCGTTAAGGAAAAACACATCGCTGATGCCGCCGGAAACGCGGTCCAGCTCGCTGTCGTCCAGTTCCTGCAGGTTCTTCTTTTCATGCTTACACATCGCTTGATTCTCCTTGCATATGAAATGAATGGTGCAGTTTTTGCGCGGTATCAATCTATGCTTATTATAGCCCGGTTGCCTCCGATAGTCAACAAATCGCAGAAGAAAACGCTCCGAGCCAGCCGGTCCGGAGCGCGATTTGGTGTATCAGCTTACTTCTTCTTTTTGCGGATGACCTTCCCCAGAATGATCACCACGGCCACGATCACGATGAAAGGCAGGGCGGCGGCGATGAACACGGTCATGTCGGCCATGAACTCCACGAAGGACTCCCAGCCGGTGGAAAGGGCGTCGGCGATGCGCTCGCCCAGGGACTTCTCGGGGTCGGTGATGCTGTCGGCGGGCTTTTCTTCCTGGAGGGAGATGTCCACCGTGGCGTAGTCCACCTGGCGGTCGGTGCTGTTCAGGCTGGCCTGCAGGCGGTCGATCTGGTACTGGGTGTCGGCAATCTGGCTTTCCAGGGCCAGCAGGTCGCTCAGGTCGGCGGCGTCGGTCACCAGGGCCTGAAGGCGATCCATCAGGGCCTGCTGGGTGGCCAGGCGGGCCTTGGTGTCGTAGTAGGACTCAGTCACGTCGTCGGCGGATTCCGACCGACGGGTCACGCGGCCGGTATTGCCAGCATCGGCCAGGAAGGCATCCAGCTGGTCGGAGGGGATGCGCATGGTCAGGTTGGCGGTGCGGCGGTAGGAGCTGTCGTTCTCGGAAGAGAAGGCGATCCAGCCGCCCAGGCTTTCGCACTTGGCGCGCAGGGCAGCCAGGCTTTCCTCAAAGGTCTGGGTGGTGATGGTCAGGCTGGCGTTGCGGATGATCTTCTTCTCTTCGCCCATTTCCTGGGCGGCAGGGGCGTCTGCACCGCTGGCCTTGGCGAGCATCACGGTGTTCTCAGCCGCATCGTAGGAGGTGCTGCGCATGCTGTAACCGCTGGTGCTGCCGTAGTCGTATTCGTAGTCGTAGCTGCTTTCGTAGGTTGTGTCGCTGAACTTAGGGGACAGGTCGTCCCGGGTCAGGATCGTACCGCCGATGATGAACACCGCGGCGGCAGCTACGGAGAGGATCCGGGTCCAGGTGGTTTTCTTGCTGGGCTTTTGCATAGTTTCTTCCTCCACTTGCTTCATCCAGCCTGCGTGAAAGTCCTCCGGCATGGGGGGGACATCGTCCTGCAGGCTCTTGAGCTCTTTCTCCAGGAGGTCCATGGGTTCCTGATGCATTATTGGCTCCTCCTTTCACTGTGTTGGACGAAGGAAACGGCGGATTGTTCCCGTCTGGCCAGCAATTCTGATATTTTTTGCCGGGCGCGGTTGATGCGGCTCTTCACCGTGCCAGCCGCCACGCCGGTGATCTGGGCGATCTCCTCGTACTTGCGGCCTTCCACGGCACTGAGGATCAGCGCGGTACGCATGTCCTCGGGCAATTGATCCAGGGCGGCGCGGAGCTGGGCTTTGTCGTCCTGGCGGAGGGCGGTTTCCTCGGGGGTGGGGGAGGGATCGACAGGGTCAAAGCCGGATGCTGCCATCTCATCGGTGGAAGAGGCGGCGTAACGCTTCTGCCGCCGGAGGAAATCCAGGCAGCAGGACACGGCAATGCGGTACAGCCAGGTTTCCAGGGCGCAGTCCTGCCGGTACTGGGGCAGGGAACGCCAGGCCTTCACCATGGCCTCCTGGGCGCAGTCCTTGGCGTCCTCGGTGTTGTGTGTATAGTGCCAGCACACGCGCCACACCAGCTGCTCGTGTGGTGTGACAAGCTGCTCAAAGGCGGCGGTGTCGCCGTTTCTGGCACGGCGAAGGATGAGTTCATCCATGGGCATACCTCGCTTTCAGGGTTCACCTGACCATTAGACGAATGGGCGGAGCATTTTGTTCCGTATCAATTCCATTATGATGGTAATTTTCCACCTTGTCAACCGCAGAAGATTATGATAGGATAACCCCGGCTTCCATTACACGAATGAGGTGCATGCCAATGGTACTTCTTGCAATTATCTACATGGCGTTTATTTCCCTGGGCCTGCCGGACAGCCTGCTGGGCGCGGCCTGGCCCACCATGCGCGTGGATCTGAACGCGCCCATCTCCATGGCGGGGGCGGTGGCCATGGTGTGCTCTGCCGGGACCATCGTTTCCAGCCTGATGAGCACGCGCATGATCAACCGCTTCGGCACGGGCAAGGTGACCATGCTTTCCACTGCCCTGACGGCACTGGCCCTGGTGGGCTATGCGCTGGCACCGGCACCCTGGCTGCTGTTTGTGGTGGCGATCCCCCTGGGCCTGGGTGCAGGCAGCGTGGACAGCGCGCTGAACAACTATGTTTCCCTGCACTATGAGGCCAAGCACATGTCCTGGCTGCACTGCTTCTGGGGCGTAGGCTGTTCCATCGGCCCGGCGATCCTGGCGGCCTGCATTGCCAATGGCCTGGGCTGGCGCACGGGCTACGGCGTGGTGATCGGCATCCAGGCTGCGCTGGTGCTGGTGATGGCCCTGACCCAGTCCCTGTGGAAGAGCGAGGCTGCATCGCCCATCGCCCACGAGGCCGTGGAGCAGGAGTTTCTCACCAACACCCAGGCACTGAAGCTGCCGGGCATGAAGGCGGTGCTGATCACCTTCTTCTGCTACTGCGCGGCAGAGTCCTCCATGATCCTGTGGACCTCCAGCTATGCAGAATACCTGGGTGCCAGCAAGGAGCAGGCCAGCATTGCCTCCAGCCTGTTCTTCATTGGCATCACGGTGGGCCGCGGCTTGAACGGCTTCCTGGCCATCAAGTTCACCAGCAAGCAGCTGATCCGCGCTGGCATCGCGCTGATGCTGGTTGGTATCGGCGTGCTGTTCCTGCCCCTGAGCTATGCCGGATGCCTGGCCGGGGCGATGATCATTGGTCTGGGCTGTGCGCCGGTGTACCCCTGCACCATCCATGAAACGCCCCGGCGGTTTGGTGCATCCGCCAGCCAGGCGGCCACCGGCTTGCAGATGGCCTGTGCCTACACCGGCTCCACGCTGATGCCGCCTTTGATGGGCGCGCTCTCCAACCTGACGGGTCTGGGCATCATGCCCCTGTGGCTACTGGGCCTGACCGGCGTGATGCTGGTGTGCAACGAAGCGGTGAATAAGCGGGCAGCGTAAAGTGAATTTTATGTGAGATTAGAAAAATTTACTTGCTATTTTTTGAAAACAGGACTATAATGAGCGCGGTTGAATTCCTTCGGGTCTGTGGTTGCAAGCCGATGCCAGTCGCAGGCAAAACGGTCCACGTAAGGCACCCAAAGCGGTGCTGAGCATGGTGCGGTTTAGAAGTAAGTCCGCCCGGAGCAACGACTCCGAGAGAAGTGCGTGAGGGCGCAAATGCGTTGAGCTACCTTCCAGGCGGCGAGTGTGGGGTCAAAAACCAGGTCAGCCGGAGAATTCGCCTATTCTTAACAATTCAGGGGGTTACCTAACCATGTACGAAGACAAGACGCTGGTATGCAAAGACTGTGGTGCTGAGTTCGTTTTCACCGCCGGTGAGCAGGAATTCTACGCCGAAAAGGGATTCCAGAACGAGCCCACCCGCTGCCGTGCCTGCCGTCAGGCCCGCAAGGCCAGCCGCCCCGCTGCTGGCGCTCCCCGTGAGATGCACGACGCTGTGTGCGCCGAGTGCGGGAAGCCCACCCAGGTTCCTTTCCTTCCCCGTGAAGACCGTCCTGTGTATTGCAGCGAGTGCTTTGCGGCGCGTCGTGGTTGATACGCTGCGCTTTCAAAAAAGTGGCCTTTGGGCCACTTTTTTGAGTTTTGGCACTACGTCGCTGTGGGCTAAAGCCCACGGTCGCTCCTTCGCGTAAGGTATGTTTCCAGCAGAGCTGGAAACGCCCCGCCCCGGCGGCAAAGCCACCGGAGACGATGAGGATCAGAGGGCCTGCGGGCCCTCCGATACCTCCCGGGGTGGTGCATGGTGCAACATATTTCATGATATGTTCGCTTGCACGGATGCGGCAGTTTCAATAAAATGATGGGGGAGGTGCAATGATGGATATACAGGAGATCATGCGGCTGCGGCTGGCACGGCAGCACTTATTGACGCCGGTGGATGCCATCACGGCGGCCAGCGATTTATGCGGCATACAAGCACAGTTTCTGGGGGCGGCACTGCATGCGCTGCGCATCCGCACAACGGATGCCTCGGTGGACGGCCTGATGAAAACCTGGACGCTGCGTGGCACGGTGCACCTGATCCCGGAAAGGGACTTGCCGCTGTACATTCGCAGGCAGGGCACGCCGGAGGATGTGTGCGACAGCGGCTGGTACCAGTGGCTGAAAAGCCGGGGGCATGCGTTGCCGCCGGAGAGAGAAACCTTCTTTGCCCGGCTGGTGACGGATGAGATCATTCGGGGCAATGACACCCGTGAAGGCCTGCGCCAAGCCTGCCGCGCTGCCGGTATGACGGCGCAGGAGGAACCCGTGCTGTTCAGCGGCTGGGGCGGCGTGATCGGCGAACTGGCGCAGCTGGGCGTGATCTGCCACAAGGTGCAGAGCGAGAAAGCCTACCGCCTGTGCCCTGCCTTTAACCCCATGCCAGCAGAAGAAGCCCAGCTGGAGCTGGCCCGTCGCTACTTTACCCACTACGGCCCGGCAACCCTCCGGGACGCGGCGTATTTCTTCCGCGTGCCGCAAAAGGACGTGAAGGCCTGGCTGAATAAACTCCCTGTGGAAAGCCTGACGTGCGAAAACCGCGAATACTTCCACATCCCCACACAAACGCCGGATGCGGACATCCCGGACTGCCTCTTCCTGGCCGGGTTCGACCAGCTGATGCTGGGCTACCGCAAGGAGGACAACCCCTTCCTCCCGTCGGAAAACCTGCGCGGCATCTTCAACCTGACAGGCATTGTGCTGCCTCCGGTGCTGCTCCATGGCCGCGTCGTCGGCAAATGGAAGCAGGAAAAGGATCACGCCAAAATCACCCTGTTTGAAAAAGTGCTAAAAAAAGATCAGAAACTAATCGAACGCGCCGGAAAAACACTGTGGCCAAACGGCGTCACCATAGAATAAACAGCAGCATCTCCCACGTCGCGGTGCGCCCTCCGCGCACCGTGACCCCATCTTATATGGCGTACGCATGCCATCCCCGAACGGGATTCTTAAGGGACGAAGTCCCTTAAGCGGAGTCCAGAGGCGGCGCCTCTGGCGTATATTCGTGCCTCAAGCAGCATAGGTTGTCTCAACCAAGATGCGAGGAGGCATAGCGGTGAAGCTGAAATTGAAGCGGGCAGACCTGGAACGGATATTGATCGTGTGTGCGGCGGCGCTGGTAGTGGCACTGGCACTGAGGGGCGGCGGAGAAACGCAGGTGGAGATGATCTACGAAGAAACGCCGCTGACGGTGACGGAAACGGCGGCGGATGCATCCAGTCAGGTGGAAATGCAGTCCACGGTGTGCTGGTATGAGGACGGCGACGGCTACCTGGTGCCGGTGACCCGGCAGGTGCCCAAGCAGGACGGCGTGGCCAAGGCGACGCTGGCCCTGATGGTCAAATCCAGCCAGAATGACCTGGCGGCGGCGCGCATGGGGCTGACCAATGTGATCCCCGAGGGCGTGACCTTCGATTTGGATATTGCAGGCGGCCAGGCGCGGCTGGACATGAGCAAGGAAGCCCTGAACTGCGCCAGCGCGGAGGAAGAGCTGCTGATGGTGCACGGCGCGGCGGCAGCCCTGTGTGGCTTTGATACGGTGGAGGAAGTAAGCTTTCTGTTCGACGGGCAAAAGCGCAGCAAGCTGACCCACGGCACGGACGTGAGCGGCGTGTTCACCGCTGACACCGTGAACCTGGAAAGCGTGAGCACCATGGCCTCGGGCTATGCGGATCAAGTGCAGCTGTACTTCCCCTCGGCCAGTGGACGGCTGCTGGTGCCGGTGAGCCGCACGGTGTTCTCGCCTGCGGATATCTCCACCGCCATCTTGGAGCTGGCCAAGGGCCCGAAGACCGACAGCGGCCTGGAGAATCCGTTGCCCAAGGACTGCGGTATTAAGTCCGTGACGGTGAAAAACGGCACGGCGACCATCGACTTCAGCCAGGAATTTCTGAACGTGACCCAGCAGGACGACGGCGGCCAGATGGCCGTGCGGGCGGTGCTGTTTACGGCCAGCCAGTTCCCCGGGGTGAAGAAAGTGGAGATCCTGGTGGACGGCCAGCCTTACAAGCCGGAAGCAGCAGCTCAGACCACCTTCCTGAACGCAGCGGAGGAGGTCATGAGCCAATACCCCGGCGTGGTGGAGATCGACTAAGCAGGAAACGGCGCGGCTGACCGCGAATGAAATACCAAGGATGAAGGGAGGTGCGCCCATGCGGCAAACGGAACACACGGCCATCGTGCTGCGGTATGCCAACTACCGGGACAACGACCGCATGCTGACTTTGCTCAGCCCTACCCGGGGGCGCATCGAGGCCCTGGCCCGGGGCTGCAGGCGGCCGAAATCGCCGCTGCTGAATGCCAGCGAGCTGTTTGCCCTGGGGGACTATGAGTGCTACGAGCGCGGCGGACGGATGACCGTGACCTCCGCCACGCTGATCGAAACGTTTTATCCGCTGCGCGCCGATTTTGACCGGCTGGCCTGCGGAACCTATTTATTGAACCTGGCAGAGGCGGCGGCCCAGCCGGGCGAGCCGGATCAGGAGCTGTTCATGCTGCTTTTGCACACGCTGAGCAGGCTGACCTTCTCCGACCAGGAATGGAAGCCGCTGCTGGCGGGGTTCCTTTTGCACTATGCGGCGTGCCAGGGCACCAAGCCGCGCCTGAACCACTGCGTGCAGTGCACCCGGCGGCTGACGGAAACCGAGCAGGTCTATTTTGACCAGGCGGAGGGCGGATTGTGCTGCCACGACTGCCACACCCAGGGGCAAACAGCGGTATCCGTGGCCCAGGCAAAGTGGATGCGCAAGGCCCTGGAAACAGGCTCTGCCGCCTGGGTGAACGAGCCGGACTGCTACGCGCCCTTCACGCTTTTGCGCGGCTTTGTGGAAAGCCGGGTGGATAAGCCCATCCGGGCGGCCAGCATGCTGCCGAAGGACTAACAAAAAAGCGAAGCTCCCTTAAGTGCGGGAGCTTCGCTTTTTGCATGCCGTTATGTTCCTGTGGAGCGGTAGTGCTTCACGCCGATGTACCACACGCGGGTCATCAGCAGGAAGAACACCGGCCCGGTCAGCGGTGCCAGCCACACCAGGGCCATGGGTACGTCAAACAGGGGCTTGCCCAGCACATGGCTGATGGGCAGGTGCATGCTCAGGGCAAAGGGGGCCACCCAGGTGAACAGGATGCGCAGGGGTCGGGGGTAGATGTCCACCGGGTACTCGCAGGTGGTGCGCCCGCCGTAGGTGAGGACGTTCACCATCTCGATGGAGCGCACGGAGAAGAAGCTCACCGTGGCTTCAATGAGGAACAGGCCCAGGATCAGGAAGAATCCGCCCAGGGCAGCGATCAGCGTCAGGCCCAGCTTTTCCAGCGTCCACACGATGTTCAGCCGGGCGCAGGCCATGGCGATGGCCCCTGCGCCCACGATCATGCCGCCCAGGCGGCGAGGGTCCAGCCTGTGGCCGACGACCTGCTGCATCAGCGGCCGGGGCCGGAGCAGGATGGTGTCGAAATCGCCGCTGCCCACATAGTAAGCAAAGGTGGAGATGCCGCGCCCCAGGCACTCGCACAGGGCGAAGGTGAGCTGCATCGTGCCCCAGAAGAACATGATCTCCTCGGCCCGCCACTGACCGGCGGAGGAGAAACGGGTCATCAGCACCACCACGGCCAGGAACTCGCCGCCCACCATGATGAACTGGGCGATGTTCTGCATCAGGAAGGAGGCGCGGTACTGGGCGATGCTTTTCAGGTTCATGCGCATGGCATGGTAAAGGTAGCGCATATCATCAGCCTCCCTGCACGGTCACGTTGCGCAGCTGCCGGGCCCACATCCAGCGGCCCAGGGCCATCAGCGCGGCGATCCACATCAGCTGGATCACCAGGTTTATCAGCCAGTCGCCCATGGGCTGGCCCTCCAGATACATGCGGATGGGGGCGTCCAGCACCTGGGCAAAGGGCTGGTAGCGGATCAGCTGCTGAAAGCTGTCGGGGAAAAGGGTCAGGGGTACCACATTGCCGGAGAAGGTCATGAGCAGCAGGCTGAGCATGGAGCTCAGGCCGCGGTGATCCAGCGTTTTCATCACGCAGGCGAGGCCGATGGCCTGGATCTGCGATACGCAGAAGATACCCAGCACCAGGCTGATGGTGAACTGCGCCAGGGCCAGGGGGCTGGCGGGCAGCGACATGCGGATGTCCGCTGGCAGCAGGAACTGCACCAGCAGCATGGGCAGGGCCCGCATCAGGGCTCCCACGGTCTGGGCAGCCAGGTTGCGGCTGATCCAGTACAGGTGCTGATCCACCGGGCGGCACAGCGTATAGGCCAGGGAGCCGGTCATGATCTGCTGCTGCAACTCGCCGTCGCTCATGAACAGGGCGCGGAAAAACATCTGCTGCAGCCATACATAGGTGATGGTGGCCTGCAGGCCAGCCGGGTCGCGCCCGGCATACAGCGCGCTGTACAGGTAGGCGTACACCATGCCGAAAAACATTTGCGTCACCAGGCCGCCCAGGGCTGCTCCGCGGTACTGGGTCTCCAGCAGGGCGCGGACGCGGAAGGCGGTCAGGTAGGGGCGGAGCTTTTGCATCATAGCTTCATCTCCTCGTACATGCGGGCGATCAGGTGGTCGATGTTCTGCTCCTTCAGCGTCATTTCGCGGATGGCACCGCAGCTCAGCACCCGGCTGAGCACCTCGCCGGTGGGAATCTCCGCCGGGGCGAAGGTGAGGGCATAGGCATCGCCGTCGCGATCCTGGCGGATGGCGGCAGGCAGGGCGGACAGATCCACCGCGCCCTCGAAGGTGCAGCGCAGGGTGTGCACCGTATCGTAGCGGCGGAGCAGGGCGTCCAGCTGGCCGTCGTAGAGCAGTTTGCCCCGGCCCAGCACCATCACCCGCTGGCACAGGGCCAGCATGTCCTCCATGTCATGGGTGGTGAGCAGGATCGTGGTGCCCTGCTGCCGGTTTTCCTCCTTGAGGAAGGCGCGCAGCTTCAGCTTGCTCACCGCGTCCAGGCCGATGGTAGGCTCGTCCAGGAAGAGCAAACGGGGCTGGTGCAAAAGAGAGCCGCACAGCTCGGCACGCATGCGCTGGCCCAGGCTCAGCTGGCGCAGGGGTGTGGCCAGGAATTCAGCCAGATCCAGCGCGTCCACCAGTTCATCCAGCCGACGCTGCCAGGCCTGCTTGTCCAGGCTGTACACATCCCGCAGCAGCAGGAAGGAATCGTGGATGGGCACGTCCCACCACAGCTGGGTGCGCTGGCCGAACACCGCGCCCAGGTGGCGCACATGCTCCCGGCGTTCCAGCCACGGCACCCGACCATCCACCCGGCAGGTGCCGCCGGTGGGGGTCAGGATGCCGGTGAGCAGCTTCACCGTGGTGGATTTGCCTGCGCCGTTGGGCCCAATAAGGCCCACCAGCTCACCCTCGTCAATGGAAAAGGATGCGTTCTGCAGGGCGTTGATGACCTGGGTATCCCTCTTCCACAGCCGGGACAAGCCGCCGTCCTTGGGTTTCACGCGGCGGATGTACGTTTTGCTTAAGTTTTCTGCCTCCAAAAAACGCATCAAATTTTCCTCCTTTTTTTCGTGGGGTGGACATTATAGCGGCGGAATTTTGAATTGTCAAGGAAAAATGTGAAATTTGTGGTATAATGGGGCAGCAAAGGAGCGATGTGACATGAAACGCAAGCGGCTTGACCGGGATAAATGGGGCTTTCAGGGATTCCCGTATGCGCAGATGCGCGTGGACCTGCCGGAATTTCACGGCATGGCCAGCATGATCCAACTGCTCAGCGGCGACTATTGCTATTGGGAAACGCCCAAGGCTGGAAAGGTGCCGGTATGCGGCAAGGGCATGACGTGGCTGCAGCTGGTGCCGGATGACCAGCACCGGCTGATCACGGTGAAGTATCTGCCCAATGGAAAGCCCTCTCTGTGGTATGTGGATGTGATCATCACGCCCCAGGGCGATGTGAAGATCGACGACCGGGAAGAGCTGGAGGCTGCCTATGCCTCGGGCGATATGACGGAGGAACAGTACCGGCGTACCCTCGCAGAAGGCGAAAAGATCGTGCAGGATATGTGCACGGATATCAGGCAGCTGAAAAAGTGGTGCAAGGGGATATACCGTCATGTGCAAAGCCGCTTGCAGGCACCGGATACTTTCAGAAAAAATGAGAAACGGGGTTGAATGATGGATATTCGCTCTGCGCCCATGGAGGGCCTTACGGATGCGGTGTTCCGTCGGGTGCACCATCGGCTGTTCGGCGGTGTGAACAGGTACTACATCCCCTTTGTCAGCCCCACGTCCCACCACTGCTTTCCGCCCAGGGAGCAGCGGGATGTCGCCCCGGAAAACAATGCCGGCGTGCCGGTGATCCCGCAGATCATGACGCGCTACCCGGAGCATTTCCTCTGGGCGGCGCAGGAAATGCAGGACAGGGGCTATGACGAGGTGAACCTGAACATCGGTTGCCCCTCCGGCACGGTGACGGCCAAGGGCAAGGGCGCAGGGATGCTCCGTGAGCCGGATGCGCTGCGGACTTTTCTGGATGAAATCTTCGCCCATTCGCGGCTGCCAATTTCCATCAAGACGCGCATTGGCTTTGCCTCGCCGGAGGAATGGGACGCGCTGCTGGATATCCTGCGGCAATACCCCATGAAAGAGCTGATCGTGCATCCGCGCATCCGCACGCAGTTCTACAAGGGCGGCGTGTACTCGGAGGCCTTCGCCCTGGCGGCGCAAACGGAGCTGCCCCTGGTGTATAACGGCGATTTGTTCGACCTGCCTGCCTGCGAGGAATTGCAGCAGCAATACCCCGGCATGCCCATGATGCTGGGCCGGGGGCTGCTGGCCAATCCGGCCCTGCCCAGGCAACTGAACGGCGGCGCACCCCTCACGGTGGAGGAAGTGCGGCGTTTCCACGATGCGCTGGAGCAGGAGTACAGCCAGCTCTTTCCCAGGGATCAGGTGCATTGCAGGATGCGGGGCATCATGAAGCATGTGGCCTGCTGCTTTGAACGACCGGAAAAGATGATGAAGCTTATCGCCAAGACGAACCCGCATACCTATCATGACGCGGTGGAAAAGCTGCTGCTGCAGCCCCTGCGGGAAGCACCGGGGTATGTGCCTTGATGGAAATCACAAACAAAAAACGGCCTCTCTGCATTTTTAGCAGGGAGGCCGCGTTGCTTATTTGGCTTCGTCTTCCTTGCGGATCTTCACGCGCTGGATCTTGCCGGAAAGGGTCTTGGGGAGCTCGTCCACAAACTCCACGATGCGGGGATATTTGTAGGGGGCAGTGGCTTTCTTGACGTGGTTTTGCAGCTCCTTCACCAGCTCGGGGGAGGGCTCGTAGCCCTTGGTGAGCACGATGGTGGCTTTCACCACCTGGCCGCGGTCGGGGTGGGGGACGGCGGTGATGGCGCATTCCAGCACGGCGGGGTGTTCCATCAGGGCACTTTCGACCTCAAACGGGCCGATGCGGTAGCCGGAGGACTTGATCACGTCGTCGCTGCGGCCAATGAAGAAATAGTAGCCGTCCACATCGCGCCAGGCCATGTCGCCAGTGTGATACATGCCGCCGCGGAAGCACTCGGCGGTCTTTTTTTCATCGCGGTAGTAGCCCAGGAACAGACCGGCAGGGCGGCTCTGATCCAGTCGGACCACGATCTCGCCTTCCACACCGTCTTCCACGGGGTTGCCGTCCTTGTCCACCAGGTCGATATGGTAGGCGGGGGAGGGGCGGCCGGTGGAACCCATTTTGGGGGTCATCCACTTGCTGGTCATCAGCAGGGGTGTGGTCTCGCTCTGGCCGAAGCCTTCGTGAATCTCAATGCCGGTAACCTTCTTGAACTGGTGGAATACCTCGGGGTTCAGGGGTTCGCCGGCGGTGTTGGCCCACTTCAGGGCGGACAGGTCATAGCTGGCCATATCCTCCTTGATCATGAAGCGATACACCGTGGGCGGTGCGCAGAAGCTGGTGACGCGGTACTTTTCCAGCATGCGCAGCATATCGGTGGCGATGAAACGGTCGAAGTCGTACACAAACAGGCACGCGCCGCAGATCCACTGGCCGTAGATCTTGCCCCAGCCAGCCTTGGCCCAGCCGGTATCCGCCACGGCAATGTGCAGGGAATCGTCGTTCACGTTATGCCAATAGGCGGCGGTGGCGATCTGCGCCAGGGGATAGGTGTAGGAGTGGGCGGCCATCTTGGGCATGCCGGTGGTGCCGGATGTGAAGTACATCATCAGCATATCATCGTTGCTGGGCAGCTCGGCGGGCTTTTCAAAGGTGGTGGGCTGGGCGGCCATGCCGGTGTTCAGGTTCAGCCAGCCTTCCCGGTCGCCCAGGGTGATGAGATGCTCCAGGGTGGTGCACTCGGGCTGGGCTTCCTCCATGTGGTGGCACACTTCATCCAGATACACGGTCACAATGGCGCGGATGGAGGCTGCCTCGCAGCGGTAGACCACATCCTTCTTGGCCAGCTGGGCCGTGGCAGGGATGATGACGCAGCCCAGCTTCATCAGGGCCAGGGCGCAGAACCAGTATTCATAGCGGCGCTTCATCACCAGCATCACCGGGTCGCCCTTTTTCAGGCCCAGGGTGCGGAAGTAATTGGCCACCTGGTTGCTCTTTTCGCTCATATCCCGGAAGGTGAAGCGGTGCTCCTCGCCCTCCACGTTGGTCCAAACCATGGCGGGCTTGTCGGGGGTGATGCGGGCGTATTCGTCCACGATGTCGTAGGCGAAGTTGAACCGCTCGGGGATATTCAGCGTATAGTTCTGTTCGAAATCTTCTTGGGAGGTAAAATCGGTGCGGATATATCGGGTCGCAAGCATGCGGTGAATCCTTCTTCCTTGTTATATCAGTCGGGAATGACCATGGCCAGGAAGTTCACCGGCTCATCCCCGGCGCAGGTCATGGCGTGAGGTGCACGGGAATTGTAGTAAATGCTGTCGCCGGGGCGCAGGATGACCTCGTGGCCCGCCACGACGATCTTCATCGTGCCGGAGAGGATGTAGTCGAACTCCTGGCCCTCGTGGGCATTGGGCTCCAGCTTCTTGTTGGTGTCCACAGGAATGGTCACGAACAAGGGCTCGATCTTGCGGTGAACAAAGTTGTAGCCAAGATTTTTATAAATGTACTGGTCGCGGCGGTTGATGTCCACACCCTTGCCTGCGCGGGTCACGGAGTACACGTTCAGGCGGGGGGCTTCGCCGGTGAGCAGCTCGGTCATATCCACATGGAAGATCTCGTTCAGCTTCAGCAGGAAGCTGATGGGGATATCCGTCTCGCCACTCTCATAGCGGGCATATTCGTCCTCGGACACGCCGCACATATCGGCCATCTGGGCGACGGTGTAGTCCGAGATCTCGCGGAGATCAGTAATTCGCATGGCGATCTGCTTTACCTGTTCGGACATAAATGGATACCTCCTTCGGGCACTTGATTTTTCTATGATACCATAGAAGAATGCAGGATTGCAACGGGAAAGGTGCATTTTTCATGTACTGAAAAGGCTCCCCCGAGCAGGGGAGCCGTGTTGGCAGGATTATTTCACCAGCATGCCCAGCAGCTTCTGGCTGCGGTTGAGGAATGCGGTGATCTCGTCGGCCTCCAGGGGCTGGGCGGCCATGCGGGCCAGGTCGTACACCTGCTGGCAGAGAAGCGCGGTGGTCTCATCGTCGGCATCGCGCTGGGCCAGAGCCTGAATGGTTTCGCTGCGGCGGTTCAGCACCAGGGTGAACTGGTCGGGCATGTCGAAGGACTGGCCGTAGAGGCGGCTCATTTCCTTGAAGCGGCGGGACTGCTCGTCCTCGGTGACCATGGCGGACATGTCGGCATTGGCCAGGGCTTCCAGCTTTACGGGCAGCTCATCCTTGCCCAGAGCCTTGCGGAACAATTCCTGCAGCTTGTCGGCATCCAGCTCCTTGCCTTCGTCGGATTCTTCGGTCAGGCCGGATACGTCAGCATCCACACGGGCGAAGGTGATGGCGTCTTCCTCCTTGCCGTAGTTGCCGTACTCCATAAAGGAGAGGAAGTTGCCGTCGATGATGGTGTCCATCACCGCCACGTCGATGCCGAGCTGGGTGTACAGTTCCACGCTGGCGGCCTGACGCTTGGCGTCGTTGGTGTAGAAGACCTTCTTGTCTGCCTTGTCGCCGTTGCGGGTCTTGTATTCCTCCAGGGTGAGGTACTCATCCTTGGTGGTCTTGAACAGCAGCACGTTCTTGACGCTGTCGTAGAACTTGTTGTCCTTCATGCAGCCGTACTTCACGAAGGGCGCAATGTCGTCCCAGTAGCCCTGGTAGGTCTCGCGCTCGGTGTTGAACAGGCTGGTCAGCTTGTCTGCCACCTTCTTGGTGATGTGGGCGGAGATCTTCTTCACATAGCCGTCGTTCTGCAGGAAGGAGCGGCTCACGTTCAGGGGCAGGTCGGGGCAGTCGATGACGCCTTTGAGCAGCATCAGGAACTCAGGGATGACCTCCTTGATGTTGTCCGCCACGAACACCTGGCCGGAGAAGAGCTTGATCTGCCCCTCGTGGGTGCCGAAATCATTTTTGAGCTTGGGGAAGTACAGGATGCCCTTCAGGTTGAAGGGATAGTCCACGTTCAGGTGGATCCAGAACAGGGGATCGTCGTAGCCGAACATCTTGTGGTAGAGGTTCTTGTAGTCCTCCTCGGTGCAGTCGGAGGGCTTCTTCAGCCACAGGGGAGAGGTTTCGTTGATCAGCTGGGGCTGGGGCATTTCGTAGACGGTTTCGGTCTTCTGGGAGCCGTCCTCGTTCTTTTCGCCCTCCACGGGTACCTGCTTTTCAAAGGGCTTGGCGTTGGCGTCCTTCAGGTAGATGGGGGAGGCCATATAGCCGCAGTAGCGGTTCAGCACCTCGCGCACGCGCCAGACCTCCAGGAACTCCTTCTCCTCCTCGCTGACGTGGAGGATGATGGTGGTGCCGTGGGTGGTGCGGCTGCCCTGGCTGATTTCGAAATCCATGCCGTCGGCAGAAACCCAGTGCACGGGCTCAGCGCCCTCCTGATAGGACAGGGTCTCGATCTCCACGGACTCGGACACCATGAACACGGAGTAGAAGCCCAGGCCGAAGTGGCCGATGATATCGCCCTTCTCGCCGTCCTTGTCGTCGAAATTCTTCATGAACTCGGTGGCGGAAGAGAAAGCCACCTGGTTGATATAGCGGCGCACCTCGTCGGCGGTCATGCCGATGCCGGTATCGCTGATGGAGATGGTCTTGTTCTCCTTATCCACAGACACGGTGACGGACATAGTCTCTTCCGTGCCGGGGTGGAGCATCTTGAATTTGGTGATGGCGTCGCAGCCGTTGCTGACGACCTCGCGCAGGAAAATGTCCTTATCGGAATACAGCCAGCGTTTGATGACCGGCATAATGTTTTGCGCGTCGATAGAAACAGAGCCTTTTTCCATATTGATGGCCATAATGATTACCTCCTGTTGGTAAGAGCGAACTGCTCTGGAAAGTATTGTAGCACCACTCAAATGGAAATGCAAGAGAAAATTAGCACTCAATGCACGAGAGTGCTAACAATTTATATTTTGTTCACAAAAAGGAGCAGTCTACGATTAGACTGCTCCTCAAAATTACAGCTCCTTGACCATCATGATCAGGTCGCACAGTGTGCCGTCCTTCTGCCGGATGGCATTGGGGTGCGCACCCACGCGGCGGAAACCCATCTTCTCATAAAGGGCTTTACCCCGGTCGTTGCCGTCGATGTACTCCAGCTCCAGCTGCATAATGCCCCGTTCCCTGGCGGCGACGATCATCTGCTCAAACATGGCTGAGCCAATGCCCAGGCCCCAGAACTCCTTGTACAGAGCAATGGCCACATCACCCCGGTGAGCGATCTTCTTCGCGCCGAAAAAGGTCAGGTGGCAGTTGCCTGCAATGCGGCCGTCCACCTCGCACACCAGCATCAGATCGTTGGGGGAGTCCAGCACAGCGCGGAGGAAGGCTTCCTCCTTCTCCGGGGTAAAGTTGCGCTCCTCCGGATACGCCAGCACAAAGGGGGACTCTCCTGCCACATCCTTCAAATACTGTGCCAGGGCCGCAGCATCCTTTGCCGGATCCGGCACGCGGATCACGGCGGAGCGACCATCCTTGAGAGGGAAAGATTTAGCGGGGTAGAGCATGGGGCCTCCTTGAATAATGCGGAATGCGGAATGCGGAATTGAGAGTGAGGGGGGGCGATCGTAGATCGCCCCTACCTATGCACAGCTAAGCAGCTTGCTCCGCGTCGCGGCGCGACCGTACTCGCGCCGTGACCCCATCTCGAAGACCACGGCGTAGCATCATCCCCGAATGGGTTTCGAAAGGGCCGAAGGCCCTTCGTGGAGGAGTCCAGAGGAGGCAAAGCCTCCTCTGGCAAGGGGATTCCCAAGGGGGCGGAGTCCCCTTGGGTTACTTCTTCGCAGCGTCCCTTTCGCGCAGTTCGACGCGGCGGACCTTGCCGGAGATGGTCTTGGGCAGGGCGTCGACAAATTCGATGACGCGGGGGTACTTGTAGGGGGCGGTGAGCTTCTTGACGTGATCCTGGAGTTCTTTCTTCAGGGCGTCGGAGGGCTCCCAGCCGGGCTTGAGGACGATGGTGGCTTTCACGACCTGGCCGCGCATGGGGTCGGGCACGCCGGTGATGGCGGTTTCCAGCACGGCGGGGTGTTCCACCAGGGCACTTTCGACCTCGAAGGGTCCGATGCGGTAGCCGGAGGACTTGATCACGTCGTCGGCACGGCCCACATACCAGTAGTAGCCCCATTCATCGCGCCAGGCCACGTCGCCGGTGTGGTAAATCTGGCCGTCCCACACGTCGGCGGTCATGCCCTCGTTACGGTAGTAACCGGCAAACATGCCGATGGGTGCGCCGTGGTGGGTGCGGATGATGATCTCGCCGGAAACGCCGGGCGGGCAGGGCTTGCCTTCGCCGTCGATGAGGTCAACGTCGAACACGGGGGCAGGCTTGCCCATGGAGCCGGGCTTGACCTCCATCCAGGGGAAGGTGGCCAGGGTGACCAGAAGCTCGGTCTGGCCGAAGGCTTCGCGCATTTCCAGACCGGTGCGCTTCTTCCATTCCTCGAACATGTCGGGGTTCAGGGGTTCGCCGGCCACGGCGCAGTGCTTCAGGCTGGAAAGGTCGTACTTGGAGAAGTCCTCCTGCAGCATGTAGCGATACATGGTGGGGGGAGAACAGTAGGTGGTGATGTGGAACTTGCCGATCATCTCCAGCAGCTCGGCGGCCTTGAACTTATCGAAGTCGTAGACGAACACGCAGCTGCCGCCCAGCCACTGGCCGTAGAGCTTGCCCCAAACGGACTTGGCCCAGCCGGTCTCGGACACGGTGAGATGCAGGCCGCGATCCTGCACCTGCAGCCAGTACACGGCGGTGAGGATGTGGCCCAGGGGATAAAGGAAGTTGTGGGTCACCATCTTGGGCATGCCGGTGGTGCCGGAGGTGAAGTAGAGCAGCATCAGGTCTTCGTTGTGGGGATAATCGGCACCGGTGGGCTTTTCCCATTCCTCGGAGGCAGCGGCAAAGCCTTCGTCGTAATTCAGCCAGCCTTCGCGCTGGGTGCGGACGAGAACCTTGTGCTTGAGGTGGGTGCAGTCCGGGGCGGCCTCGTCGATAGCGTCGCAGACCACGGAGGTGTGCTCGGTGGCCACGATAACGGACACATCAGCCGCGTTGCAGCGATAGCGGATGTCCTTGGCGGTGAGCAGGTGGGTGGCGGGGATAGTGATGGCACCGATCTTGTGCAGGGCCATGATGATGGGCCAGAATTCGTGATGACGCTTGAGGATCAGCATCACGGCGTCGCCTTTCTTCACGCCCAGGGACTTGAAGTAGTTGGCGGCTTTGTTGGAATCCACCATCATGCGCTGGAAGTCGTACTTCACCACGTCGCCTTCGGGGTCGGTCCACAGAAGGGCTTCACGGGTGGGGTCTTCCTTGCCGTAGCGGTCGACCACGTCATAAGCGAAGTTGAAAGAATCGGGACGCTTGATGCGGAAGTTCTTGTTGAAGTCATCATAATTGATGAAATCGCCCTGAACGGCCATATATTCATGATAAAGCGGCAGCATGGTATTCCCTCATTTCATATTAGAATAGGGTCAGTCGGCGTTTTCCTTAACCACCACGGCGATGAACTTGCAGTCGCCTTCCATGGCATACATGGCGTGGGGCAGGGAGGAATCGTAGTACACAGAATCGCCGGGGGCGAGCATGAGCTCGTTGCCGCCCAGAACCATCTTCAGGTAGCCTTCCAGCACATAGTCGAACTCCTGGCCTTCGTGGCTGTGGGCCTGCTTGACGGTGCCAGGAGCATCCTGCTCCACGGTGACGATGAAGGGCTCGGCCAGCTTTTTGGCAAAGTTATAAGCCAGGTGCTGATAGTGGTACTGCTTGCGGCGGTCAAAGGCCAGGCCCTTGCCAGCACGGGTGAGCACATAACCGCGGAGCTTGGGGCTTTCGCCGGTGAGCAGGTCGGAAATATCCACGCCCAGGGTTTCGGCAATATTAAACAGGTGGGAGAATGAGAAGTCCTTCTCGCCGGATTCGTAGGCGATGTAGTCTTCCACAGGCACGCCGGACTTCTGGGCAACTTCCTCGGCGGTCATGCCGGAAATATCGCGCAGATCGGCAATTCGCAGGGCAATCAACTGAATCTGGTTCATGGTGATCCTCCTCTGTCAGATAAATTAGGGGTAAAAAAACCCCTGCTTCCTCAAATACTGAGGCGCAGGGCTTGAAAAGCAATAACAGGAACGCAAAAAAACGTTCGGTCGTCGGCTCCAACAAGCCCAAGCCTATCACGCGGCACCGTCCTTCACTACTGGGGGAAGCCCCTTTTGCAAAGGCTGCTCGGGAGTGATGTACCTTGTCCTGTGCCTCCGGCTTACACCAGCCGCCGGATCTCTTTGCGCAGGGAGGAGAAGGCTTGTCTCCGTCAGAGCATTTCGTGCAATATTTGATTGAGTGTATGATAGCACGGCGAAGCTGCGCCGTCAATGGGGTAGATTGTTTTTCTGATGTACGGGAAAAGAATGATGAATGGTAAATTATGAATTATGAATGATGAATTGAGAGTATGGCCTAATGTTCGCAGATCGCCCCTACATTGATCAGCTGCTTGCCTCGCCCTGCGGCGCGACCGAAGGAAATGGGTCGAAGACTCCGCGCCGTGACCCCAACAAAGTGAAAACCCACTCTGCTCTCGCAGAATGGGTTTCGAAAGGGCCGAACGGCCCTTCGCGGGGTGGAGGGGCAGAGCCCCTCCCGGGAGTGCAGAGGGCAGAGCCCTCTGCGTCCTCGTTACTTCTTCTGACCGTAGTAGGCGTTGGGGCCATGCTTGCGGAGGAAGTGCTTGTCGCGGACGTAGTTGGGCAGGCACTCGCGGGTCTGCTGCATGGGCAGGGCTTCGGTGTGCCAGGCCATCATGGCGACTTCTTCCATCACGACGGCGTTGTGGACGGCCTCAATGGCGTCCTTGCCCCAGGCGAAGGGGCCGTGGTGACGGGCCAGCACGCAGGGGACGTGGGCGGGATTGAGGTTGTTCTCTTCAAAATGGGAGGCGATGAGCTTGCCGGTTTCCAGCTCGTAGGCGCGCTCGACCTCTTCCTGGGTCAGGTCGCGGCAGCAGGGGATGGCACCGTAGATGTAATCAGCATGGGTGGTGCCATAAGCGGGAATGTCGCGGCCAGCCTGGGCCCAGATGGTGGCCCAGCGGGAGTGGGTGTGCACCACGCCGCCGATGGTGGGGAAGCGGCGGTACAGCTCGGCATGGGTGGGGGTATCGGAAGAGGGGTTCATGTCGCCCTCGACCTTGTTGCCCTCCAGGTCGATGACGACCATGTCTTCTGGCTTGAGTTCTTCGTAGGGAACGCCGCTGGGCTTGATGACGAACAGGCCCTTTTCACGGTCAATACCGGACACGTTGCCCCAGGTGAAGGTCACCAGATGGTGGGCGGGCAGGAGCATATTGGCCTCGTAAACCTTTTGCTTCAGCGCTTCAAGCATGGTAGATCCTCCTGTATAGATGGTGTGGAAATATCAGGCAACACTATTTTTCGCCATGTGGGTCAGGAAATCCTTCTCCTCCATGGGACGGGCGTAATAGAAGCCCTGCATGCGGTCAACGCCGATGTTCTGCATGCGGTGGGACTGCTCGCTGGTCTCAACGCCCTCGATAAGGACTTCCACGTCCAGCTGTTTCAGACCGCTGACCAGGGCCTGGAGCAGATCGTTGGCCTTGCTGTCGGGCTCGTTGGTGAGCAGGGAACGGTCCACCTTCACGACTTCGATGGGGTAGTTCAGCACGCTGGCCAGGTTGGAATAGCCGGTGCCGAAGTCGTCCAGGTACAGGCCGACGCCCATTTCCTGCAGGCCGTGGATGTTGCGCAGCAGCAGGTCGTTGATCTCGGTGAAAACGCGCTCGGTGATCTCGATCTTGATCTGGCTGGGGGACACGCGGTAGTGGTCGAGGTAACGCTTGATCACGGTGCACATGTCGGTTTCAGCAAACTGCTGGGCGGAGAAGTTGATGGAAATAGGCGGCAGATGCTCGTCCTTATGGGTGCTGAGGAACTCACACACCTTGCCCAGCACCATCCAGGTCACCTGGATGATGGAGCCGTTCTCCTCGGCGGCGGGAATGAAAATGCCGGGGGAGATGATGGAGCCGTCCTCGTCGCGCAGGCGGAGCAGAGCTTCGGCCGCGCAGGGCTTGGTGCCGCTGGCGTCGTAAATGGGTTGATAGCAAAGGAAGAAACGGTTGGTGGACAGGGAGGAAACGATCAGGTCGTTGATGCGTTCGCGGTTGGCCAGCTGCTGGCGGACGTTGTCGTCGAACACCACCACGGCACTGTCGGGCAGGTCGCGGGCGCGAAGCTGGCAGTATTCCAGGTTGTTGATCAGCTCCTCGGCCGTGTCGCCGCCGTTGGGATAGCTGACCTGGGCAAAGGACACACCTAGATGCGTGCGAACGCCGTCGGCCTCCCAGAAATCGGTGAAACGCTCGCGGAGGGCATCCAGCTGGGCGTTGCTTTCTTCATTGGGCAGGTGGGTGTGGAGGATGACGAAATCAGTACCGTTAAAGCGGTAGCAATGGTCGTTGGGGCAAACCTTCTGGATGGCGTGGGCGACCTCGCGCAGGAGTGCGTCGCCCGCCTGCAGGCCGAAGCGGCGGTTGGTGTGGCGGAAGTGCAGAAGGCTGACCTGCTGCAGGGTGAAGGGCTGCTTGGCGGCGATCATGCGGTGCATGATGGCGGACAGGGCTTCGCGGCTGCCCACGGAGGTGAGGCGGTCGTGGTGCACACGCTGACGCTGGCAGCACACGAACAGCAAAAGAAGCAGCAGGGCCAGAATGATGCCGTCGATGAGCATATAGGGAGTTACAGCCTGGAATAAGGCAATGCCAGCCCCAACAAAGGGGAACAGAAGCATCGCATGGTGGAAGCCGTGATCCGCTTCCTTGCGGTGGTGGATGTAGCAAACCAGCACAATGGCATACTGAGTGAAATAGATGGCCTTGGGCATCCAGGCCATGACGCCGTCGTGGATCATGCCCTGGTCGTCGATGGCGAACAGCAGGTGGTGCAGGTGGTTGAAGGCACACATGAGGAAGTAGATACCGAAGAGCGTCCACAAAATCGTTCGGGCTATGCGGAAGCTCCGCCGTGTGGAGGTGCCGGGGTAAATCTCAACCAGCGAGTAGGTGCAGATGAGCGATACGGTGAGCATGGTGACGACTTGCCCCCAGATGGCCATGCTGTAAATGCCCTGGGGGAAGGGATCGGCCATCTGCTGATAGGTCACCAGGGCCAGGGAGCATAGCGTGGACACCGTGGCCATCACAAGGCAGGAGGTAAACAAACCTGTGCGGCGGCTGGCGTAGGTGGAGTCCGTCAGGGACAGAACCAGAAGGATAAATAACAGGATCAGCGCAAGCATTTCAGGAATGGCGCTTGCTACCTGGAGAATCATAAGGTCACTTCCTTGCGGGTTGTTCGTGTAACGAAGATAACATTTTCAATAGTATACATATTATATGAGAAAAAAGCAAGCAATTAACCGAATTATACATCGTCATATTTGAGTAACGTAACAGATACATTCCAAAAATGTTACATGTAACCATGCGCAAATACAAGTTTCCATCCGCTGGTTTCTTTTCTGGATGGGTTATGGTATAATCATACAAAACGGAGGTGATCGGGGTGCGGCGACTGGTTTGCTTGCTGCTTTCCATGCTGATGCTGTGCACTGCTGCCCTGGCGGATGGCTTCGACCAGGCCCGGCTGGAGCAGACCAAGGACTATACCACCTACATGGACATTCACCAGGTCAATACCATTGTGGCACCGCCGGGCCAGCCCTGGATGGGCGAAACGGAGCTGGAGGACTCGGAGGTGGCGGTGTACCTGGATTTCATCCAGATGCCCGATGAGGACATGACCTTTCTGCGGCTGACGCTGTCGCTGACGTCCTATGAGTTTGTCGCCGCGGGCGAGCTGACCATCACCGTGGGCGGAAAGGACTATGTTTTTGATGTGTTCCCGGAGGTATGGGAGTATGACCTGACCTACTTTGAGGATTACATCATCTGCATGACGGACGCCAGCCTGCCCATGATCAAGGCCATGGCCCGCAGCAAAACGGACACCTTTCCCATCAAGCTGGCTGGCGATATGACGGTGCAGGGCAGCATCACCCTGGATCTGGACCAGGTGGCACAAATCTATGATACCTACATCGACTGCGGCGGCGAAAGGCAGAACCTGGGCCTGTGCCGGGAGCTGTGGCCGGTGATGATCATGAAAGACGAATAACGGAGGCAATGTATGAGCAGACTCGGAGATCTGATCCGCACCGAGCGTGTGCGGGCAAAAATGACCCCCAAGCAGGTGGCCAAGAAGTGCGGCGTGGCGGAGAGCTTCATCGTTGCGGTGGAGGCGGGCACCCGTATCATCGCCGATGACCAGGCTCGCCGCATCCTGAAGACCATCGGCCTGAAGGAGCACAACGAGGCCGACTTTACCCTGGACGACATCGCAGCCACGGTGGACCTGGCCTCGGTACAGCCCCAGATGGCCAAGGCTGTCAGCCAGCCCAAGCCCAAGGCGGTGGAGAAGGTCGCTTCCACCGAGGAAAAGGACGAGGGCGTGGTGGGCAGCGTGTGGCTGGATGCCCTGACCAGCGTACTCAAGCATGTGCCGGTGATGAACGCCGTGATGAAGCCTGTGGATCACAAGCTGCTGCCCATCCAGGGCGGTAAGATCGAGGGCGCGAATCCGGACAAGGTGTTCTACTTCCTGGCCCCCGACGACAGCATGCGCGGCTTCCGCATCCACGCTGGCGACCACGCGCTGGTGGTACCCTCCCAGTCCCCGGTGGACGGCGCGGTGATGCTGGTGGAGTACAACAACCACCGCTACCTGCGCAAGGTGAAAAAGCTGGACACCTACCAGGTGTTGCTTCAGTCCTACGACCGGGAGTACGACGCCGTGACCGCCAAGCTGGGCGATGTGAACTTCATCGGCCGGGTGGTCAAGCTGGAGATCACACTGTGAAGAAGCTGATCAAGTGCATGCCGCTGCTGGCTGTGCTGGCGCTGCTGGGTGCTATGATCCTCTCCAAGGTGCCCAGCAATGAGGAGCGTATCCAGCAGATGATCGACCAGCACGGCTTCCGCCCCAAGGAAAGCTATGAGCTGGACAGCGACGAGCCCGGGGAGAAGGGGGCGTACCTCTCCATGGTATACGGTCACCTGCCGGGCAAGGTGGGCGATCATTGGGCACTGATGACCTTCCCCAGTGAGAAGCACGGCGTGGGCTTTGATGCCCAGCGCATGGAGCTGGTACTGTTTGGCGAAGGGGAAGAACCGCTGCGCACCTTCACCTATGGTCAGGCGGAACTCGCGGCGGCACTGACCTGGCACAACGAAACGAAGAACCTGTTCTCGAATCAGCGGAACGAGCTGTTTCTCGAACGCGCTATTATTCTGGGTGTCCCGGCACAGACCAGCACAGGCAAGACCCGCTTCGAGCCCCACGACATGGCCACGCTGGTGGTGCTTGTCCCCTGGGACAATACGCTGGAAGGTCTGGGCATTAGCATCGTCGGTGTGGATGATGCTGGCGTGAACCGGGAATTCCACAACTATATGACCTTGCCGGAGGACGGCGGGGGGATGCTCTGAGCAATTGCATATCTGTAGGGGCGATCTGTGATCGCCCGTGCGCTGCACGAATGCGCAATAGGCAGAAGAAGCGGTGTGGCGGGCGAACGCAGTTCACCCCTACATTTGCACAGCCAAGTAGCACGTTGATATAAGCAGTGCTCCCCCTCAGTCAGCCGCAAGCGGCTGACAGCTCCCCTTACACAGGGGAGCCTTGCACTGAATGCATGCAATTGGATGAAAAATTGAAATTGGGCGGAGAAAAACAATAAAATTCCCGTTTACAAAGCTCGGGAAGTCTGCTATAATGTCTGATGGGTTTTTGTGAACCGTCTGCGCGGACGCATGAATCACTCCGACGGCGCACTGCGTGAACGGCGATTGCCCACAATAAAGCGGCACCAGCCGCAGAAAAAATGGAGGAAGACACCATGACCAAGAGCGAGATCATCGCAGCCTACGCCCAGCACGAAGGCGACACCGGCTCCCCCGAGGTTCAGGTCGCCCTGCTGACCGCCCGCATCAACCACCTGAACGAGCACCTGAAGAGCAACAAGAACGACCACCACTCCAACCGTGGTCTGCTGCTGATGGTTGGCCGTCGCCGTGGCCTGCTGGAGTACCTGAAGAAGACCGACATCGAGCGCTACCGCGCCCTGATCGCCAAGCTGAACCTGCGCAAGTAAGGCGGGCAGTGCCCGCACCCATTTCCGACGAACGAGTGCTGTCGCAGGGCGAGTGCCCCGCGATTGGAACGAGTGCATCGGATGGGGCGCAAGGAAGACACAGCAAAGGTTATGTCCTGTCGGAGCCGCCGGGATGGACAAGCTGTCCCGGCGGCTTTTTCGAGCCTTGCGGATGAAGGAGTGGTCGTCCGGCAAGGATGATGTGCAAGAACGTGTGCCTGGGGGATGTTATCCCTTGAAAATCCCATGGAGGGGTTTTCATATGATAGCATCTCCGGGCGGCATGGGGCGCCTTGCCCCGAACGTAGATAAGGAGATAAGCATGGAAAGCAAGAAATTTACCATGGACCTTGCCGGTAAAGAGCTGACGCTGGAATTCGGCAAGTATTGCGAGCAGGCTGCTGGCTCTGTGTGGGTGCACCTGGGCGACACCGTCGTCATGGTCAACGCCACCATGGCCCCCACCCCCCGTCCCGGCGTGGACTTCTTCCCTCTGGCTGTGGACGTGGAAGAAAAGCAGTATTCCGTGGGCAAGATCCCCGGCGGCTTCATCAAGCGTGAAGGCCGTCCCACCGAGAAGGCGACCCTGACCTGCCGTCTGATCGACCGCCCCCTGCGTCCCCTGTTCAACAAGGGCATGCGCAACGACGTGCAGGTGGTCATCACCATCCTGAGCGTTGAGCAGGACGTGCCCCCGGAAATCCCCGCCATGATCGGCTCCTCCATCGCCCTGGGCGTGAGCGAGATTCCGTGGAATGGCCCCACCGGTGCTGTGGTCGTTGGCCGTGTGAACGGTCAGTACGTCATCAATCCCGATGAGGAGCAGCGCAAGGTTTCCGATATGCATGTGTACCTGGCTGGCACCAAGGATGCCATCATGATGGTGGAAGCCGGTGCCAACGAGGTTTCCGAAGAAGTGATGCTGGACGCCATCATGTTCGGCCACGAGGAGATCAAGAAGCTGGTCGCCTTCCAGGAGGAGATCATCGCTGCCATTGGCAAGGCCAAGGTGGAAGTGCCCCTGAACGTGACCGGCGACGACGTGAAGGCCGCCGTGCGCGAGTTTGCCTTTGACAAGTGCAAGTGGGTGTTCGAGACCTTCGACCGCCAGGAGCGTCAGAGCCGCGAGGCCCAGGTGAAGGAAGAAACCCTGGCTGCCCTGGCCGAGCAGTTCCCCGAGCGCGAGGCTGAGATCGCCGACGCCCTGTACTACCTGAACAAGGAAATCATGCGCGCCAAGATCCAGAACGAGGGCATCCGTCCCGATGGCCGTAAGGTCACCGAGGTACGTCCTATCTGGTGCGAAGTGGGCGTGCTGCCCCGTGTGCACGGCTCCGCTGTGTTCACCCGTGGCCAGACTCAGGCCCTGACTGTGACCACCCTGGGCTCCACCAGCGAGGGTCAGATCCTGGATGGCCTCAGCAACGAGGACTTCAAGCGTTACATCCACCACTACAACATGCCCCCCTACGCCACCGGCGAGGCTGGCCGCATGAAGAGCCCCGGTCGCCGCGAGATCGGCCACGGTGCTCTGGCAGAGCGCGCTCTGCTGCCTGTGATCCCCACCGAGGAAGAGTTCCCCTATGCGCTGCGCCTGGTGAGTGAGATCCTGTCCTCCAACGGTTCTTCTTCCATGGCTTCCGTGTGCGGCTCCACCCTGTCCCTGATGGACGCCGGTGTGCCGATTCACGCCCCCGTTGCCGGTGTGGCCATGGGCCTGATCAAGGATGCTGAGTCCGGCAAGGTTTCCGTGCTGACCGACATCCAGGGCCTGGAAGACTTCCTGGGCGACATGGACTTCAAGGTGGCCGGTACCATGAACGGTATCACCGCCATCCAGATGGATATCAAGATTGCCGGCATCGACCGCGCCATCCTCAAGCAGGCTCTGGCCCAGGCTCTGGAAGGCCGTCTGCACATTCTGAAGATCATGCTGGATACCATCGGCGAGCCCCGTGCTGAGCTGAGCCAGTATGCGCCCAAGATCGTGCGCTTCACCATCAACCCCGAGAAGATCCGCGAGGTTATCGGACCCGGCGGCAAGATGATCAATAAGATCATTGCCGAGACCGGCGTGAAGATCGACATCGAGGACGATGGCCGCGTGTTCATCTCCACCCCCGATGCCGATGCCGCCGCCAAGGCTCGCAAGATCATCGAGGGCATTGCCAAGGATATCGAAGTGGGCGATGTGTTCACCGGCAAGGTCGTGCGCATCATGAACTTCGGTGCCTTTGTGGAGCTGGCCCCCGGCAAGGACGGCATGATCCACATCTCCAAGCTGGATAACAAGCGCGTGGAGAAGGTGGAAGACGTTGTGAACATCGGTGACGAGCTGGAAGTGAAGGTCAACGAGATTGACGCCCAGGGCCGCATCAACCTGATCCGCAACGACATGGTCTACGAAAACAAGCCCGCCGAGCGTCGCGAAGGTGGCAACTTCCGTTCCCGCCCCCCGCGCCGTGACGGCCGCCAGTAAGCAGGGGTTTCACCCCTGCACCCCAGTCAGGGCGCTGCCCTGACAACCCGCCCAAGGGCTCTGCCCTTGGGAATCCCGCGAAGGGGCTTCGACCCTTTCGAAACCCTTTTTGTGAAGAGCGGCTGGGTTGCGTTAAAGCAACAGGCTGGATCAAGTAGCAAAATGGGGTGCGAAGGTTTCTCAAGGGCGATCGCAAAGCCCTTGAGTCGCGTCCGCAGACGCGAAACCTCTTGCGACATAATCAGTCCAGAGGGATATTCCCTCTGGACTTTCACTTTACATAAGAAAGGAATCGGGTGGATACGATAATGGAAAAGCATTTGGGGATGGAGAAGCGTATGAACGATCAGTGGATTCTTCCCAATGGCCTGCGCGTGATCGGCGAGCGGCTGCCGTATCTCCGCTCGGTTTCCATTGGCGTGTGGCTGGGCGTGGGCTCCATGATGGAAACACCCACCGAGAACGGCCTGAGCCACTTCCTGGAGCACATGGTGTTCAAGGGCACGGCCAAGCGCAATGCCCGGCAGATCGCTGAGGAAATGGATGCCGTGGGCGGCCAGCTCAACGCCTTTACCGGCAAGGACTGCACCTGCTACTATGCCAAGGTGATCGACGAAAATCTGCCTCTGGCGGTGGATATCCTGGCCGACCTGACCTGCCATGCGGTGCTGGATGAAACCGAGCTGAACAAGGAACGCGGCGTGATCCTGGAGGAGATCGCCATGGACGAGGACTCCCCGGAGGACCTGGTGCACGAGCTGCTGAGCAAGGCGCAGTTCGGCGAGCAGAGCCTGGGCATGCCTATCCTGGGTACCAGCGAGCTGATCGAGAAGTATACCCGTGCCGACCTGGCGGCCTACCGCGCAAAGCACTACTGCCCCGGCAACACCGTGGTGGCCCTGGCTGGCAACTACGATCCGGAGCAGGTGCGCGCCCTGGTGGAACAGTTCTTCGGCGACTGGGAAAGCCCGGCCATCGGTCTGATGCTGCCTCAGCAGGCTCCGCTGTCCGGTGTGAAGCTGGCCAAGGAAAAGGATACCGAGCAGATGCACCTGTGCATGGGCTTCACCGGCACGCCCTATGGCGGCGAGGACCTGTACCCCCAGGCGGTGCTGAACAACCTACTGGGCGGTGCCATGTCCTCCCGGCTGTTCCAGCGCATCCGCGAAGACCTGGGCATGGCCTATTCCATCTACACCTATCCCAACAGCTACCGAGGCTGCGGCACCTTTGCCGTATACGCAGGCGTATCTCCCAAGAACGCCGAAAAGGTGCTGGATGAGATCTGCAGCGAAATGAAAAAGTTGCTTGACGACGGCATCACCCAGAAGGAGTTCGACGCCTCCAAGCAGCAGCTGCGCTCCGGCTACCTGCTGGGTCTGGAAAGCCCCGGCAGCCGCATGCAGGCCATGGGCCGCGGCCTTCTGCTGCTGGGCAAGTCCATCACCCCGGACGAAACCATCGCCCGCATCGAAGCGGTGACCATGGAGCACGTCATGGACAAGGCGCAGCGAATCCTCGATGCCGCCCCCTGCATTGCCATCGTCGGCAAAGGGGCGGGGGAAATTAGGAATTATGAATTAGGAATTATGAATTAAGTGTGTGCTGCGTAAAAGCAGCATTTCCCGCGTCGCGGCGCGCCCGTTGCGCGGCGTGACCCCGGCTTAAATGCATACACCCCGGCATCCCCAAAAGGGAGTCCAGAGGGTCGAAGACCCTTTGGTGGAGGAGTCCAGAGGAGGCAAAGCCTCCTCTGGTGCCGAAGGCGGAATGGAGATTGTTATGAACGAAAGAATTCTGGCACTGGACATTGGCGACGTGCGCATTGGTGTGGCGGTGAGCGACAGCATGCGGATGATCGCCACGCCGGTGGAGGTCATCAAGAGGGTGGGGTTTGGCCCGGATGTGAAGCGGGTCAAGCAGCTGTGCGAGCAGTATGACACCACCATTGTGCTCAGCGGTCTGCCCTATAATATGGATGGAACGCTGGGTTTCCAGTCGGAAAAAGTAAAACTATTTTGTGAACAGCTTGAAAAAGCGGGCCTGACGGTGTATTATCAGGATGAGCGGCTGACCACGGTGACCGCCGAGCATGCTTTGCTGGAGGACAACATGCACCGCGCAGAGCGCAAACAGAATGTGGACAAGGTGGCTGCGGCCATCATTCTGCAGCAATACCTGGATTCTCAGGCACAAAATACGATGCCCGCAGGGCACGAAAGCGAGGAAGAAACCATGACCATGGAAAACGAGAGCAACATCATTGAACTGATCGACGACGAAACCGGCGCGACTGTGCCCTTTGAGCACCTGGCTACCATCGAGCACGAGGGTGAGTACTACATCGCCCTGATGGTGATCGAAGAGGAAGATGACAACGACGAAGAGGGCGAAGTGGTCATCATGAAGATCGAAGCCGACGACGAGGGCAACGAGTGCTACGTCTGCGTGGAGGACGAAGAGCTGCAGGAGACTGTGTTCGAGAAGTTCCTCCAGCTGATGGAAGAAGCCGAGGACGAAGAGTAATGAGCGAATACGATCTGAACGACGCGGTGGTGGAGCTCACTTCGCCCGATGGCCAGGTGTACCGCTTCCGTTACGGCGCGACCATCCCTTACGCAGGCCAGGAATATGTGGTGCTGCTGGAGATGGAGAATGATGCCAACGGTGAGGAGCAGATCCTTATCACCCGTGTGGAAGAAAAGGATGGCGAGCTCTCCTTTGTTGTGGCAGAGGAAGAGGACATGATCCAGCAGGTGTTCGACAAGTATGTGGCGGCCACCATCAACCAGGCTGTGGAAGGCCTGGAGGATTGCGACTGCGGCTGCGAACATCACCATCATCATGACGGCTGTGACTGCGGCTGCCATCACGAGGAATAACCCCTACAAGCCGCGGCAGAAGTGTCGCGGCTGTTTGCTTTGCAGCCTTTCCAAATGATCCCAAGGAGGAACTGCCGATGAAACGCTTGCTTGCGCTGCTGCTGGCCTGCATGCTCCTGCTGCCTGCCGCAGCCGGGGCAGAATACCTGGGCACCATCCAGGACTGCCATCGCGTGACGGTGACCAAGAAGGACACCACCCAGGACAACAAGAGCGTGATCCGCCGTTGGACGGTGGATACCGCGCTGGACAGCGTGGACGAAGAGCTTGCTGTGCTGGCGGATGAATACGTGGAGCGGCTTGGCCCCACGCTGCAAAAGGCCGCGAACACCACCAGCAAAAACTCGCGCCTGGAGGTGGAGACCCGATACAGCCGCACCGGCCTTACCTGGATGAGCTTTCTGGTGCAGGCCCGCGTGACCTATCACCGGGAGCTGATCGGCCAGGAGATCCAGAGCCGCACCTTCGACATGACCACCGGCGAGCGCATCTGGCTGACGGATATCTTTGATGCCAACAGCGAAGGCTGGCTGGTGCTGGAAGAGGCTGTACGGGAACAGGCTGCGGCCTACTGGCCCGACGTGGCCCCTGATGCAGATGCCCTGGAAAGCCTGTGCACCCTGCAGGCCTTGTCGGAACTGGACTTCACGCTGCACGGCATGTCGCTGGTGTTGCACATTCCGGCGGAGAAGCTGTATCCGGAAAAGCGCAGCCTGATCGAAGTGACGCTGATGTACCCGGACATCCGCCCCTACATGACGGAGCGGGCTCAGACCGAAACCGACAACCTGACCTATTACAAGACCTGCGCCCTGACCTTCGACGACGGCCCCAGCCGCACCAACACCACCAAAACGCTGAACTCCCTGCTGGAGGCTGGCGCGCGGGCGACCTTCTTCGTGCTGGGCAACCGCATTGAGGAATACGACGATCTGGTGCAGCGCGAGCATGACGAAGGCCATGCGGTGGCTTCCCACAACTGGCACCACGGCAATGCCTCCAAGTCGAAGGCATCGGGCCTGCGCGCCATGGTGGAAAAGTGCGATAATGCGATGATCAAGGCCATCGGCATTCCCACGCGCTACAACCGCGTGCCCTACGGCCTGTACAACCAGATGATCGACGCCAAGACCGGCTGGCCGCTGATCCAGTGGAGCCTGGATACCTACGACTGGCGCGGCCGCTCCACCCGGGTGGTGCTGAACACGGTGAAGGACCAGATCAGCGACGGCGATATCATCCTGTGCCATGACATCAAGGACAATACGCCGGAGTCTGCGCTGAAGATCTGCAACTACCTGGCCGAGGAAGGCTACATGCTGCTGACCATCGACGAATTGTTTGCTAAGGACGGCGTGGAGCTGCAGGGGGACAAGGTGTATTACCGCTGCGTGGACGGCGATACAAGTATTAAAAAACGATGACGTTACAATGTTTAAATCTTTTCAAATGTGTTGACTGTATGCTGTGCCGATGGTATAATCATACAGTGTGACAACACAGCAACGCAAAGGAGGTCCTTTCCTTATGAAGAAGCTTGTAAGCCTGCTGCTGGCGATGATCCTGGTGCTGAGCCTGGTTCCTGCCGCCGTAGCCGATCAAGTGATGCTGAACCCTGATGAAAACCGCAAGATCAAGCTGCAGAAGGTTGGTCTGAACGAGGCCGAGGAAGGCGTGAGCCCCACCACCGGCCTGTATTTGGAAGACCTGGAAGCCCCTGCTGGCTTTGCCGGCCTGGCTGTGACTGGCCGCTATATGCCCATGCTGGTGCAGATCGACAACACCAGCGGCGGTATCGACGCCCGTGCCCCCTGGGGTGCCAGCTTTGCCGATATCGTGTATGAGACCCCCCTGTACAAGAACGGTATCACCCGTCTGTCCTTCCTGTATTCTGACCTGATCCCCGACAGCGTGGGCCCCATCCGCTCTGCCCGTATGGGTCACGCCTGGCTGCGTGAGGAATGGGACGCTGGCTTCCTGTATTTCGGCCAGCAGGAATATGTGAAGTCCGACGTGAAGAAGGAACTGAAGGAGCTGGGCGTGGAAAAGAAGGGCCTGGCTTTCTCCGGCACCGTCGGCTCCGGCAAGCCCTGGAAACAGTTCTACTCCCGCCGCAAGGGCATCGTTTCTCCCCATAACGTGGATGCCAATGTGGCCGCCATCTATGAGCTGATCGACCCCAGCTTCGTGGCCCCCAACCACACCTTCCTGTTCACCGATGAACTGCCCGAGGGTGATGTGGCCGACGAGATCCGCATCAAGACCGGCCAGCTGGGCTATGGCTCCAACCTGATCTACGACATGGACTCCAACCTGTACTACCGCTACATGCGCATCAAGGATGACGAGCTGGTGGCTTACGAAGACCTGGACACCCAGGAGCACATCGGTTTCGCCAACGTGATCATCCAGTTTGCTGAGGTGCAGTGGCTGCGCTCCGACGCTCCCATCACCTATCATGTGGGCAAGAAGTACTACTCCGGCAAGGGCGATGAGTCCATCGGCGGCAATGCTGATTTCTTCATGGGCGGCGTCCATGTGGAAGGCTACTGGCAGCGCGAGAGCATGGAATCCCGCACGGTGTTCTACACCGCCGACGGCCAGGAGCTGCAGATGCAGCGCGGCAAGACGCTGATCGTTGTGGTGGACAGCAAGAACTGGGAAGTTTCCTATCAGGCTTACTAAGATAAACGAAACGCTCTGCAGGCAAATGCTTGCAGAGCGTTTTTTGTATGTTGATTTACTCGTCCTTCCAGCCCAGCACGGTGGCCTCGGCCATGCGCAGGAAATGGCTGAGCTTGGTGCGGTCGCCATCGGAAAAACCGGTGGGCATCTGGTACAGGCTGTTGTCCAGGCTGGCACTGAGCAGGTATTCCGGCGTGGTGTTCAGCGTGTTGCACAGGGCGACCAGCGTTTCCAGGCTGGCGACACGGGTGCCGCGCTCGATATGCCCCAGGAAGGAGGCGGAAATACCGACCTTTTCGGCAAGGACTTCCTGCGTAATGCCCATTTGCCTGCGCAGGGTGCGCACACGCATGCCCATATCCTGATAATCCATGAAAGTCCCTCCTTCGACCAGAGCCGTTAAGGTCATTTTACTTGATTGAACGAACAAGTTGAATCGACGGAAAGCAGAGGAATAATTCTTTAAGAACAATTTTCATCGACTGAAAGGATCGGTGCATTCGCCTATCGGGCGGCAGGGGAAAATTTGCGCGGAGGGCTGTACATTTGGGGAAGGGCATGGTATAATAGGCAGCGTAACCCAGCCAGGTATGACCGGTTCTTTCCTCCTTTGGTTGTCACCAGACCAATGTCGGGACCCATGGAAGCAACGGAATGGCAATTTGGGATGGGTAAACAATTTTAGGGAGGTATACCTACCATGTATCAGGACAAGACTCTGACCTGCCGTGACTGCGGCAACGAATTCGTTTTCTCTGCTTCCGAGCAGGCCTTCTTCGCCGAGAAGGGCTTCCAGAATGAGCCCAGCCGCTGCCCCGCTTGCCGCGCTGCTCGTCGTGCCCAGAACGGCGGCAACACCGCTCCCCGTCAGATGTACGAAGTGATCTGCGACGGCTGCGGCTGCACCACCCAGGTGCCCTTCCAGCCCCGTGGCGATCGTCCCGTTTACTGCCGCGAGTGCTTCGAGGCCCAGCGTCAGAACCGCTTCTAATCAAAGCGGCGACCGCACGGTCACGAGCAGACTGTTATAGTCTAACCAGGAAGCTGCTGATGGAACCCATCAGCAGCTCCTTTTTCGTTTATGAGGTGCTGATGATGGAAGAACTATTCATGTGCGACATGATCGCCAACCTGACCACCATGCCGCCCATGCCCCAATTGCCCGAGGGTGTGGAGCTCAAGCGGGCCCAGGCGGCAGAAAAGCGCGCCATTCTGGACTATGTGGAAAAGAATTTCTCCGACGCCTGGTACGGTGAGGTGGATGTGGCCCTGAGCAGCTGCCCTGCCCGCTGCATTCTGGCGGTGAAGGATGAGAAGCTCATCGGCTTTTCCTGCTGGGATGTGGCTGCCAAGGGCTTCTTTGGGCCCATCGGCGTGGAAGAAAGCCTGCGGGGCACCGGCATTGGCACTGCGCTGCTGATCCGCACCCTGGAATACATGCGCGATGATGGCTACGGCTATGCCATCATCGGCTGGGTGGACAAGGCTGCTCCCTTCTACCAGAAAACCATCGGCGCGGAGTTTATCCGCGGGGGAGAGCCGCAGAACAGCGTGTACAGCAACATGATCCAAAAACGCTGGCTGGGACATAAGTAACAAAAAGGACGGTTGTGCCGTCCTTTTTTTCATGCTGTTGCACTTTATCAATTTAAATTGTATTTCTCGTGTATTATGCTTGCATTTTTCGTCAGAATGGTGCATACTATGTGCAGTGGTTCGGATTTCACCCGGCGGGCGAAAAATGTCCCACAAAAGAATAGCAAGCGAACAATCACCTGAATGATAAAAGGAGGCTACCCATATGGAACGCGTATATAATTTCTCTCCCGGACCCTCGATGCTGGCTCAGCCCGTGCTGGAAAAGGCGCAGAAGGAACTGGTCGTTTATGGCAACACCGGCATGTCTGTGATGGAGATGAGCCACCGCAGCAAGATGTACACCGATATTTATGATCAGACCGTGGCTGACCTGCGCGACCTGATGGCCATCCCCGACACCCATGAGGTGCTGCTGCTCCAGGGCGGCGCGACCCAGCAGTTCTCTGCCATCCCCCTGAACCTGATGGTGAACGGCAAGGCTGACTACATCGACTCCGGCAACTTTGCCCACCTGGCCGCTGAAGAAGCCAAGCGTTACGGCGAAGTGAACATCGTGGCCTCCAGCCGCGACGATGTGTACACCTACATCCCCGATTGGAAGAAGGGCACCTTCACCCCCGATGCGGATTATGTGCACATCACCAGCAATAACACCATTTACGGCACCCGTTATGTGGAGCTGCCTGAAGTGAACGCCCCCCTGGTCACCGACGCTTCCTCCATGATCCTCTCTGAGGTGATGGACGTCAGCAAGTTCGGCGTGATCTACGCTGGTGCCCAGAAGAACATCGGCCCCTCCGGTCTGTGCGTGGTCATCGTCCGCAAGGATCTGCTGGGCAAGGCCAAGGACATCTGCCCCAAGCTGCTGAACTGGGAAGTGCAGGCCAAGGCTGGCAGCATGTACAACACCCCCAATACCTATGGCATCTACCTGGCTGGCCTGACCTTCCAGTGGGTGAAGGAAATGGGCGGCGTGGCCGAGATGGAAAAGATCAACATCGAAAAGGCCGCCCTGCTCTACGACTTCCTGGACAACAGCAAGCTGTTCAAGGCTACTGCCCAGAAGGAATTCCGTTCCCGCATGAACGTGACCTTCATCACCGGCGATGCTGACAAGGACGCTGCCTTCGTGAAGGCCGCCGCTGCTGAGGGCCTGGTGAACCTGAAGGGCCACCGCTCCGTGGGTGGCATGCGCGCCAGCATCTACAACGCCATGCCCCGCGACGGCGTGGTCAAGCTGGTCGACTTCATGAAGAAGTTCGAAGCCGAGAACGCCTAAGGGGATTTCATCCCTTTAGGGATCCCCGACCAGAGGGCTTTGCCCTCTGGACTCCCAGCAGGGGTGCTGCCCCTGCACCCTGCTTAAGGGCTCTGCCCTTAAGAATCCCGCGAAGGGCTTTCAGCCCTTTCGAAACCCATCTTTTGTGCACGTCCTTGGGGGAGTGCGGTGAGGAGTTACTGTTATGTTCAAGATTCAGACGCTGAATGCGATTTCCGATATCATCCATGCCGAGCTTTCGGCTGATATGTACACCGTGGCCAAGGAAGAGCCCACCCCCGACGGCATTCTGGTGCGCTCTGCTGCCATGCACGATATGGAGCTGGGCGACAACCTGCTGGCCATCGCCCGCGCCGGTGCCGGTGTGAATAACATCCCGATCGACAAGTGCTCCAAGCAGGGCATCGTGGTGTTCAACACCCCCGGTGCCAATGCCAACGCTGTGGCCGAACTGGTCATCGGCGGCCTGATCATGGGCAGCCGCAACGTGGCCGCCGCCAACGTGTGGGCTGCTGGCCTGAAGGGCCAGGGTGCTGATGTGCCCAAGCTGGTGGAAAAGGGCAAGGGCCAGTTTGTGGGCCCGGAGCTCCGCGGCAAGACCCTGGGTGTCATCGGCCTGGGTGCCATCGGCGCGCTGGTGGCCAACAAGGCTGCCCGTGGCCTGGGCATGAAGGTCGTGGGCTACGATCCTTTCATTTCCGTTGAAAATGCGTGGAGCCTGTCCAGCGGCGTTGGCCGTGCTGCCAGCGAGGACGAAGTGCTGGCCCAGGCTGACTATGTGACCTATCACATTCCGCTGAATGACAAGACCCGCGGCTCCATCGACGCGGCCAAGATCGCCAAGATGAAGAAGGGTGCCTACCTGATGAACTTCTCCCGCGCCGAACTGGTCAATGCTGACGACCTGAAGGCCGCCCTGGCTGATGGCCAGCTGTCCGGCTACGTGGTAGACTTCCCCACGGACGAGATGATCGGCGTGGAAAAGGTCACCTGCATTCCTCACCTGGGTGCTTCCACCCCCGAGAGCGAAGAGAACTGCGCCCAGATGGCCGCTGCTGAGCTGCGCGACTACCTGGAAGTGGGCTGCATCCACAACAGCGTCAACCTGCCCGAAGTGCAGCTGACCGCGCCCGATGCTGCCCGCGTACTGGTCATCCACGAGAATATCCCCAACACGGTGGCTCCCATCTCTGGCTGCATAAGCCAGGAGGGCATCAACATCGACACCATGGTCAACAAGTCCAAGAAGGACATGGCTGTGACGGTGTTCGAGCTGCCCGATCTGCCCAGCGAGAACGCCCTGGCCGCCATCAAGGCCCTGCCCGGCGTGATCCGCGTGCGCACCTTTGTCCGCTAACCTCTCCCCCTTGCTTGAGCTGTCGCCTGTGCGGCAGCTCTTTTCATGTCATCGAAGTGGCAAAGCCACTTCGATGAGTTTGCGCTTCGTCACTGCTCGCGGCAAAGCCGCTCACGGGCGTTCCTTCGCGTAAGGAATGTTTTCTGGTTTCGGCCGTCACCGGGGCAAGCCCGGTGCTGGCTACACTTGCCCATTGCAAGCAATGGGCTGCGTTAGTCAGGCTGAAGCCTGACCTCACAGAGCGGAAAACGCCCCGCCCGCCCGGCAAAGCCGGGCGATACGATTTCAGTCAGAGGGCCTGCGGGCCCTCCGACACCTCCAGAATAGACCAATCAGGTCGTGATACTTACACCGCAGCTCTTTTTGCTTGACGCAAACGGGCACATGCGCTACACTAATACTATCTTTGGATTTCGAGGTGTTTTGACATGGTTCAGAAGGTGCTTCGCGGCCGCGGCAAGCTGGGCAAGGTCGCTGAGTTGATGGATAAGCTGAATATGAAAAAGCCCCTGCTGGTGTGCGGCAAGCGCATGGCGCAGGTGTTTGCGGAGCAGGTTTCCGGCGTGGCTTATGCGCACTTTGACGGGTATCACCCCAACCCCGATTTTGCCGACTGTGCAGCCGGTGCCGCCATGTATCAGGCGGAGGGCTGCGACGGCATCATTTCCCTGGGCGGCGGCAGTGCCATGGACACTGCCAAGGCCGTGAAAGCCCTGCTGATCGCCGAGAATGCTAACAAGGCCATGCAATCCATCCTGCCGGAGGATGCGGTGCTGCCTCATATTGCCATCCCCGGCACGGCTGGCACCGGCGCGGAGGCCACGCAGATCGCCGTGATGTATGTGAACGACCAGAAGCTGAGCCTGAGCCATCCGGCCCTGCTGCCCGAGGGCGTGATCCTGGACGCGGCCCTGCTGGACACCCTGCCGGAGTATCACAAAAAGGCCTGTGCGCTGGATGCGCTGTGCCAGGGCATCGAAAGCTACTGGGCCAAGGCGGCCACCAGCGACAGCCAGGTGCATGCCTACCTGGCCATCATCGGCGTGCTGGATAACATCCGGGCGTACCTGGCTGGTGATCCCAACGCGGCGGAGGCCATGCTGGAGGCTGCCTACCGCAGCGGCCGGGCGATCCAGATCAGCCGCACCACGGCGGCCCACGCCATGAGCTATCAGATCACCAAGAAGCTGGGCCTGGCCCACGGCCACGCCTGTATGCTGACCCTGCCCGTTCTGTGGGACGTGATGATCGACAACACCGACACGCTGTCCATCCTGATGGACCTGTCGCAGAAGATGCGCCTGGGCAGCGAATACATGGGCAGCCGCCTGCTGGCGGGCCTGCTGATCGACCTGGGCATGGAGCCCGAAACCATGCCCGACGAAGCCACGCTGGATGCCCTGGCCGACTCGGTGAATGCGGAACGGCTGGGCAACCATCCCATGCCCCTGACCCGTGACGACCTGAAGAAGATCTACCGCCGGGCCTTTACCCGCCGCGCTGGCGCGGACCGGCAGGTGTGCATCGACCTGTGGAAATACTATGGACAATAAGCTGAGCCTGGGCGCGGACACCTTTGTCCGCGCGGTGACCGATTTCATTTTCGTGGAAGACGCCCCCCAAAAGAGCGACGTGATCTTCGTGACCGGCTGCAGCCACCCGGAGCATGCGCTGCGCGCAGCAGAGCTGTATCGCCAAGGCATGGCGGAGTACATCCTGCCCTCTGGCCGGTACAGCATCACCCTGGGGCACTTCAAGGGCGTACCGGAGCAGTTCCGGCAGGATTACCCCGACGAATATGAAACCGAGTGGGCGTACCTCCGTGCGGTGCTGATGAAGGCAGGTGTGCCCGACCATGCCATCCTCCGGGAAGACCAGGCCACCTACACCTGGGAAAACGCCCTGCGCTCCCGCGAACTGCTGGACAGCATGGGCATCAAGGTGCAGAGGGCCATCCTCTGCTGCCGCGCCTTCCATGCCCGCCGGGCCATGATGTACTACCACGCAGCCTTCCCGGACACGGAACTCCTCGTTTGCCCGGCTTCCACCCCCGGCGAAAGCCGTAACGACTGGTTCACCAACGCCAAGGGCCGCAAGCGCGTCCTGGGCGAGGTGCGCCGCCTTGGCAGCCAGGTGAACGAAGTCTTCGAAATGATGATCGAAAAATAAGCAACGCTCCCTGCGTCGCGGTGCGCCTGTCGCGCACCGTGACCCCATAAAAATCCTACTTGTAAGGTAAAAAGTGGGTTTCGAAAGGGCTGAAAGCCCTTCGTGGGAGTCCAGAGGGCAAAGCCCTCTGGCAGGCGAAAGATGCAAGAAACAAGGCACTTGGATCGTTGGATGGAGTGAAGAGAATGACCATGCACGAGGGGCATCGCAAACGGATGCGGGAGCGGTTCCGGAAGGACGGGCTGGACGGGTTTGCGGATCATGAGGTGCTGGAGCTGCTGCTGTTTTACGGCAGGGCCCGGGGCGATGTGAATCCGCTGGCGCACACGCTGATGGACACCTTCGGCTCGCTGCAGGGCGTGCTGGAGGCTCGGCCTGATCAGCTGATGGCCGTGCCCGGCGTGGGCGAGGAAACGGCAACGCTGCTTTCCGCCATGCTGCCAGTGTTCCGGCGGTATACCGAGTGCATTTGCAGGGAGAAAAAGCGGTTCGATACCCGGCAGGATATGAAGCAGTTCTGCAAAGCATTGCTTTCCGGCTGGCGGGCGGAACGGTTTTACACCATCTGCCTCACGGCGGACAACCAGCTGCTGGGTCAGCGGCTGATCGCCGAGGGCAGCGTGGAGGGCGTGCATGCCTATCCGCGGCGCGTGGTGGAGGCCGCGCTGAACCTCAATGCCCGCGGGGTGGTTCTCTGCCATAATCATCCGGGCGGTTCCAACTGGCCATCCCAGCAGGACATTGCATCCACCGAGCAGATCAGGCTGATTTTGAAGGGCATGGATATCATCCTGCTTGACCACATCATTGTGGCAGGCGAGGATGCGTACAGCATGGTGGAGCATGGCGATATTGCTCAGGGGTATGATTACTCGCCGGTGCTGGCGGCCATTGCGGCGGACAGCGGCGGGCAGATCATGCACAAAAAGGCCAGCGGAACCGGCACGAAGGGAAAGGAAACAACATAAGATGAAGAAAATCCCCGGAGGAGGCCGCCGCATTTTGATGCTGTTGCTGATTGCTGTACTGGTGGCCGTGCTGGCCTATCTTGGCGTGGTGGGTATGCTGGTGTGGAAAGTCACCCATGTGCCCCCGGCCGAAAACTACGATGCTATTGTGGTGCTGGGTGCCCAGGTGAAGGCCGACGGCTCCCTGTCGCTGCAACTGAAGTGGCGGCTGGATGCTGCCTATGAGGCCTGGCAGAAGGAGAACAGCCTGATCGTGGTCTGCGGTGCCCAGGGCGAAAACGAGCCCATGACCGAAGCCCAGGCTATGCATGACTACCTGGTGGGACTGGGCGTGCCGGAGGATGCGATTATCATGGAGGACACGTCCGTGAACACCCGGCAGAATATCCGCAACGCTGCTGCACTTTTGAAAGGCCGCAATGCCCAAAAGGCGCTGATGGTGACCAGCGATTACCACCTGCCCCGGGCCATGGCTCTGGCAGAGGATGAGGGCATGACGGCCACCGGCCTGGGTGCCCCCACCAAGGCGATTTACTGGCCCAAGAACTATGGCCGCGAGGCCCTGGCATGGATCAAATACTGGATGCAGAAATACCTGCATCTGCCCTTGGAGTGACACGAATGAATGCAATGGAGCTGGCTGCGCGCCTTACGGCGTGCGGTATTCCCTTTGATGATGCGCTGCCGGAAAAGCTTTTGCGCTATCACGCCCTGCTGATGGACTGGAATACCCGGATGGACCTGACCGCCGTGACGGACGAGGACGAGATGATCGACCGGCATTATGTGGACAGCCTGATGGCCCTGAAGGAGCCGGGGCTGATTCCGGCGGAGGGTAAAGTGATCGACGTGGGCACGGGCGCGGGCTTCCCTGGCATGCCCCTGGCACTGGCGTGCCCTCAATTGCAGGTGACGCTGATGGACGCCCAGCAGAAGCGGTTGACCTTCCTGCAGGCGGTGATCGACGAGCTGGGCGTAAAGAACGTGACGCTGATCCACCGCCGGGCGGAGGATGGCGCAAGGGACGCTCAGCTGCGGGAACAGTTTGACGTAGCGGTGGCTCGTGCGGTGGCACCCTTGGCTGTGCTGGCGGAATACTTGCTGCCCTTTGTGAAGGTGGGCGGCAAGGCACTGTGCTGGAAGGGCCCTGCCTTGCAGGATGAACTGACCCAGGGCCGGAGAGCGGCCTTCCTGCTGGGCGGCCAGGCAGGGGAACCCATTCCCTGCGAATTCCCCGGCCGGGAATGGCAGCATCAGCTGCTTCCTATTCAGAAAGTGGCGAAAACCGCTCGACAGTATCCGCGAAAAGCCGGCACACCCTCCAAATCGCCCCTGGGACAATCGGCAAAGAATGCGGAAATGTGATAAAATCAGCATGAAAACGACCTGCTTGCACCGGGAATCGTGACGAACGATTCTTCCGACGGCAAGCAGGGTTTTTCTTTTGCCCGAACGAAAAAACACAGGGTAGAGAGGGGAGAAGTCCATGCTGTATCAGAAGGAAAACGATGCTGCTGCGTGCGCACAGCAGGTGTGCTGGCTGCCGCTGGAGAGGATCTCGCCCCGGCCGTCGGTGGGCCGGGAACCCGTGGACGGCATGACGCTGATGGAGCTGGTGGATTCCATCCGCATGCACGGGGTGATCGAACCCATTGCGGTGCAGAAAAGCAGCGGCGGCCGGTATGTGATCGTTTCGGGGAACCGGCGGTTCATGGCGTGCCGCATGGCTGGACTGACCCACATCGACGCGGTGGTGCTGGACGGCGTGGAGCAGGATCAGGGGGCACGGTCGCTGCTGGAGGGCATCATGAGCGGCCATATGCACTACCTGGACGAAGCCGCGGCCATGAAGGCACTGACCGAGCAGCACGGCTTCACCCGGGAAGAAGTGGCCCGGGGGCTGGGGTGCTCGGTCAGCATGGTGAACCAGCGTCTGCGCCTGACGGAGCTGGACCGGGAACTGCAGGCCTTTCTGATGGAGCAGGGCATGCCGGAAGGCTATGCCCGGGCCCTGCAAAAGCTACCGGACCGCCGGGGGAGGATGAACATCGCCCGGCAGGCCGTAAGGGAAAAGCTGTGCGTCCGGGACGTGGAGCTGCTGGTGGCCAGTGCTCAGGCGCGGCTGCCGGTGCCGCCGCTGCCTGGGGGACGCACCATCACGCTGGTGAGGGATCACCGGCTGTATCTGAATGCCATCCGGAATATTGTGGCGCAGATGCAGGAGGCAGGCATCAAGGCGACCACGGAGGAACGCACCCTGGCGGACAGCGTGGAGGTAACGCTGCGCCTTCCCACCCGGCACAGGCGGGCCGGAAGAAGCCTGTGAAAGTGACCAGTTATAAGACTGAAAGTTTTTTTGAAAAAAGTGAAAATGGGGGTTGACAAAAATGTCGGATTGAGGTATTATAAACAAGTCGCCGCGGTAACCGAGAGGTTACAGAGTCAAGCCACTTGGCTATGGCGCACGGGAGCATAGCTCAGCTGGGAGAGCATCTGCCTTACAAGCAGAGGGTCACAGGTTCGAGCCCTGTTGTTCCCACTTACAAATATGGCCCGGTAGCTCAGTTGGTTAGAGCGCCAGCCTGTCACGTTGGAGGTCGAGGGTTCGAGCCCCTTCCGGGTCGCCATCATATTTGCCTTGGTAGCTCAGTCGGTAGAGCAGCAGACTGAAAATCTGCGTGTCGGTGGTTCGATTCCGCCCCAAGGCACCATGTGTGCGGTAGTAGCTCAGTGGTAGAGTGCCACCTTGCCAAGGTGGATGTCGCGGGTCCGAATCCCGTCTACCGCTCCACACATCCGGTGCCATAGCCAAGTGGTAAGGCGAAGGTCTGCAAAACCTTTATTCCCCAGTTCGAATCTGGGTGGCACCTCGCAAATCAAGATCAATCGCAAGGTTGATCTTTTTTTGTATATCAAAGGAGCGATGATCATGATGAAGCAAGCGGCTTGCGGCCTGGATTGCAATGCGTGCGATCTCTACAAAGCCAAGACCGACCGCCGAGCGGCGGAGAACCTGGTGCCGTGGTTCCGGCAGCGCGGGTGGATCAGCGCGGATGAGGGTGCGGAGGCCGTTATGGCCCGGGTTCCCTTTTGCGAAGGCTGCTGGGAAACAGGCGTCAACTGGTGCGGCAACTGCCATATGCGTACCTGCTGCCAGCAGAAAGACCTTGCAGACTGCGGCAAGTGTGATAGCTTTCCCTGCAAAGCCTATGTTGAATGGACAGTGGACACGCCTCACCACATCGAAGCCATGAACAAACTTTTTGCGCAACGCAATCAAAAAAAGTAAATATTTGTTGAAACACTTTTGATGCCCACGCTACTAACAGATGCAAGCCCAATGAAAAGCGTGCGCTGGGTATAAAAAATGGGTTTCGAAAGGGCCGAATGGCCCTTCGCAGGAGAGTCCAGAGAGGGCAGCGCCCTCTCTGGCGGGGTGCAGGGGCAGAGCCCTTGCCGAAAGGAGGTGATGGGGTGGAAGAGTTTGAACGGATGTGCCACGAGGAGTATCAGACGGTGCGGAAGTTTCTGCTGAGGCTTTCGGGCAGCGAGGAGCTGGCGGAGGAGCTGACGCAGGAAACGTTCTATCAGGCGATGCGCAAGTGGAAAACGTTCAGGCGGCAGTGCGCGGTATCGACATGGCTGTGCGGCATTGCGAAGAACCTTTTCTACACCTATTGCCGCAAGCCTAAGCCATTGCCGGTGGAAAACCTGCCGGAAAAGCCCGGCGAGGATTTCGTCGACACGCTGATGGACAAGGAGCAGAAGCTGCAGGCCCACCGGCTTTTGCACAGCCTGCCGGAGCCGTACAAAGAGGTGGTCACCCTGCGCACCTTCGGCGATCTGACTCACCAGGAGATCGGCGCGCTGTTCGGCAAGCCGGAGCGGTGGGCGAGGGTGACCTATTACCGGGGACGGCAGATGCTTGTCCGACTGATGAAGGGAGAGGACATTGATGAGCAATAAGAATACTTTGCCGGATAAATGCGCGGTGGCCCGCGACCTGATGCCCCTGTGCATCGACGGGACGGCCAGCGACGCCAGCCAGCGGCGGGTGAACAAGCATGTGGTGGATTGTCCGCCCTGTGCGACGGTGTACCAGGAAATGCAGACGAACATCGAGCTGGATGTGCCTGACCAGCAGGAAACGGCGCAGTTCGACACAGCTGTGAAAAAGGTGAAGCACAAGCACGCCTGGCGCAAGCTGCGCAACGTGCTGCTGGGCATCGTACTGGCACTGGTGGCGTGTGCCGGGCTGGCCTACGGGTATTACTGGTACTTTGTGGAGGATGTGCCGCTGCCCATCGAGCTGTATGAGATGGAGATAAACCTGAGCACACCCCAGCGTGCAGAAACGCCGGTGATCATCCGAACCAAGAACATGCCCAAGCCTGCTAAGATGCACATTCAGGTGCAGTTCGACGGCTCGGTGATGAATGACGACGGCGAACTGGAACCCAGCTGGGTGATGTACATCTGGGCATCCACCACCCGCTCGACGGATCTGGATACCTGCGGCTATACGGATTATAACTACTACGCCTTCGACCAGACGTATGTGGCGGGTTCCTTCATGATCAACAACGAATTGTACAAGGTGAACAGCGTCTACCGCGGTGCACCTACGGCAGAGCAGGAGCTGGCATTCAAGCCTGATGTGAAGAAATTGAAGTGGACGACCATCGGCAATCTGGTGCTGCGCAACGTGGCCAGCCTGGATATCGTGGGTGGCGAAAGAGCGGTGATGCCCTTCGTGACCACACCGAGCACGGATATGTTTGATCCATTTGTTACGCCTAAGACCAACGAGAACCAGGGCTTTGCGATGTATGGCGAGGTCAAGCCGGCGCAATCCACTCCCACACCCATGCTGACGGTGGAGCCCCAGGCGACCGTGATCCCTCAGGTGACCAAGGAGCCTAACGCGGACTGACGCACTCGACGATTTCCACCAGGATCACATCGTCGCCGATTTTGCAGATGTTGTCCCAGGGAATGACGATGCCGCAGCGTTCGCCACGAAGCAGCGCAGCCAGGCTGAACTCGCCGGGCACGACCAGGGCGGTCACCCGGCCGTCGGCTGCGCAGAACTCGATATCCATGGGCTTGCCCAGGGATGCGCCTGTCAGGGTGTTGATCACGTCCTTCTGCTTGAGATCACCCAGGGTCATGGAGATCACCGACCTTTCGGGATAGCATATGCGTGAAAAGCCGGGAATGTGCTGACTGCGGCAGACACCTCATCAGTCGCCTTGCGGCGACAGCTTCCCCTCAAGGGGAAGCCTTTTTTTGCCTTCCCCTTGAGGGGAGGGTGGCCGAAGGTCGGATGAGGTGGATAGCAACGGGCTGGACAAGTCGAATGTAGCGGTGCTTGCAGAAAACTTTGATATTTTTCTCACAGAATCCGCGAATTTCCCCTGTTCAGAAGGGAAAAAGTGTGCTATACTATCATGGACAATGAATGTCCCCATGTCACGACTATCTCATGATAGGAGGAACCAATCCGATGCTTTACACCAAGGAAGTTGAAGAAATGGTATGCGTCGCGAAGGGCCCCAACCACGGCCCCGCGCCCATCCCGGAAGAGGGCAAGTGGATCCAGGCCAAGGAGATCAAGGACATCTCCGGTCTGACTCACGGTATTGGCTGGTGCGCCCCCCAGCAGGGCACCTGCAAGCTGACCCTGAACGTGAAGGAAGGCGTCATCCAGGAAGCTCTGGTCGAGACCATCGGCTGCTCCGGCATGACCCACTCCGCCGCCATGGCCAGTGAGATTCTGCCCGGCAAGACCATTCTGGAAGCACTGAACACCGACCTGGTGTGCGATGCTATCAACACCGCTATGCGCGAGCTGTTCCTGCAGATCGTGTACGGCCGCACCCAGTCCGCCTTCTCTGACGACGGTCTGCGTATCGGCGCTGGCCTGGAAGACCTGGGCAAGGGCCTGCGCAGCCAGGTGGGCACCATGTACGGCACCCTGGAAAAGGGCCCCCGTTACCTGGAAATGGCCGAAGGCTATGTGCTGAAGATCGCCCTGGATAAGGACAACCAGATCTGCGGCTATCAGTTCCTGTCCCTGGGCAAGATGATGGACGCCATCAAGAAGGGCATGAGCCCCAACGAGGCCTACGAGAAGAACATCGGCACCTACGGCCGCTTCAAGGCCGAAGACGGCGCGGTCGCCTGGATCGACCCCCGCAAGCAGTAATTAAAGGAGGTATGTGATAATGGCTCTGTTTGAAAACTACGAAGGCCGCATGCCTCAGCTGCAGCCTGTTCTGGAAAAGTACGGCTTTGCCTCCTGGGAAGACCTGAAGGCTTACAACAACTCCAAGGGCGTGGACGGCTACGGCATCACCGAAGGCATCCAGCCCATCTGCTTTGAGAATGCCAAGTGGGCCTATGAACTGGGTGCCGGCATCGCTCTGAAGAAGGGTGTCAAGACCGCTAAGGAAGCCGCCGTGTGCATCGGCGAGGCCCTGCAGGCCTTCTGCATCCCCGGTTCCGTTGCTGACCAGCGTCAGGTTGGTCTGGGCCACGGCAACCTGGGTGCCATGCTGCTGGACGAAGCTACCGAGTGCTTCGCTTTCCTGGCTGGCCACGAGTCCTTCGCTGCTGCTGAAGGTGCCATCGGCATTGCCCGCAACGCCAACAAGGTTCGTAAGACCCCCCTGCGCGTGATCCTGAACGGCCTGGGCAAGGACGCCGCCATGATCATCAGCCGCATCAACGGCTTCACCTATGTGGAGACCAAGTACGACTACCTGTCCGCCGACGTGAAGGAAGACCACGCTCTGACCGTTGTGAAGACTGTGGCTTACTCCGATGGCGAGCGCGCCAAGGTGAACTGCTACGGTGCTGACGATGTCCGCGAAGGCGTGGCCATCATGTGGCACGAGGGCGTGGGCGTTTCCATCACCGGTAACTCCACCAACCCCACCCGCTTCCAGCATCCCGTTGCCGGCACCTACAAGAAGGAAATGATCGAGGCTGGCAAGAAGTACTTCTCCGTTGCCTCCGGCGGCGGCACCGGCCGTACCCTGCATCCCGACAACATGGCTGCTGGCCCTGCCTCCTACGGCATGACCGACACCCTGGGCCGTATGCACTCCGACGCTCAGTTCGCTGGCTCCTCTTCCGTGCCCGCTCACGTGGAGATGATGGGCCTGATCGGCATGGGCAACAACCCCATGGTTGGCGCTACCGTTGCCGTGGCTGTGGCCGTGGAGAACGCCTCCAAGTAAGTCTATCTGGAAGGACAGAGTGATTCTGTCCTTCTTTTTTTAAAGAGGAGGAGAAGTAGATGGTTATCATTTTGGCCTACGTCATACAAGGCCTTATCTTTGGCTTTATCGCAAAATACATTGCGGAAAGCAAAGGCTATGATACGGGTTTTGCTTGGGGTTTCTGGTTGGGCATTATTGGTTTGCTGGTAGTGGGTTTTCGACCTACGATTTTACAGACTACGACTTCACATGCTACAACACTGAAACAAAGTGAGTATTGGAGTAATCTTTCTGCTGCAAAGAGTACTCCCTCGGGATGGACATGTGTATGCGGTCAGGATAATGCGTATGGGCTATCTTACTGCACTAAGTGCCGCCGCTCTAAGGATGAAAGTGCAAATCTGAGAAAACCAAAGGTTGAATGCCACTATTGTGGGGCAAAAAACAATGCAAGCAACGAAGAATGTTTTGCTTGCGGGCGCTCTTTGAAAGATTCAATTAACACATTGGCAGCGCAGACGGTCAAACAAGAAACGCCTCCAACGTTAGAAATGCCGAAACAAGTTGTTGGTGATGTCGACAGCCTGGAAGCGTTGAAAAAACTTGCAGAATTGCGAGATTTAGGTGTGTTGACTGAGAATGAATTCCAAGAAAAGAAAGCGACTATCATGGCTAAGATATGATGCGATATGGGTGAAACGGGGAATTTCGGAGTGACAATCCATGGTTGGCGCTACCGTTGCCGTGGCTGTGGCCGTGGAGAACGCCTCCAAGTAAGTTAAATCAAGGCTTACAGGGAACTCTCTCAGAGAGGCGTTATTATGTAGAGGAAGGTTTACCCCTCCTCGTCATGAGTCGCGGGAAATACAAGTAATTCAAGCAGTTATGGCTTGAAGGGAAACCTTCAAGTCCATAGCTGCTTTTTCTATTGCAGCAGAAAGCGAGGATACCCCATGAAACTGACCTATCGCCGCTGCGGAGACTACTACCTGCCCAACATCGGCATCCCTGCCGAGGACATGCGCCCGCTTGGCAAGTACGGCA
>JAGBBA010000007.1 GCA_017938695.1 Clostridia bacterium
GGCGCCTGGTCGAGATCATCGAGAAGGCTAAGTAAGCCGCACGTTTAAGGAGGAAATACTATGATTCAGCCGCAAACCCGGCTTAAGGTCGCCGATAACTCCGGCGCCAAGGAAATCATGTGCATCCGCGTGCTGGGCGGTTCTTTCCGTCGCGATGGCTCCATCGGTGATATCATCGTGGCCAGCGTGAAGAGCGCCACCCCCGGCGGCACCGTGAAGAAGGGCGATGTGGTCAAGGCCGTTATCGTCCGTATGCGCAAGAACAAGCGTCGTCCTGATGGCTCTTACATCAAGTTCGACGACAACGCTGCCGTCATCATCAACGACAGCAAGATGCCCCGTGGCACCCGTATCTTTGGACCCGTCGCCCGCGAGCTGCGTGAGAAGGACTTCATGAAGATCGTCTCTCTGGCTCCCGAAGTTCTGTAAGGAGGTAAAACGATATGCACGTTAAGTCTAATGATCAGGTCGTTGTCATCTCCGGCAAGGACAAGGGCAAGAAGGGCAAGATCACTGCCGCTTTCCCCAAGACCGGCCGCGTGATCGTTGAGGGCGTGAATGTTGCTACCAAGCACCAGAAGGCCCGCAACGCCATGCAGCCCGGCGGCATCATCAAGAAGGAGCTCCCCATCGATGCTTCCAACGTGATGCTGGTTTGCTCTAAGTGCGGCAAGGCTACCCGCGTTGCTCACAAGGTTACCACCGTGACCAACGACGCCGGCAAGCAGACCCGCAAAATGATCCGTGTGTGCAAGAAGTGCAACGCGGAAATCGACTGATAAAGGAGGAAAAGCCAAATGGCTACCCGTTTGAAGGAAAAGTACCTGGCCGAGGCTGTTCCTGCTTTGCAGCAGAAGTTCAGCTACAAGAACGTCATGGAAATCCCCAAGCTGGAGAAGATCGTCATCAACATGGGCCTGGGCGAGTGCAAGGACAACGCCAAGTCCCTGGAGATGGCTGTGAATGAGCTCACCGCTATTGCCGGTCAGAAGCCCATGGTTACCAAGGCCAAGAAGTCCATCGCCAACTTCAAGCTGCGCGAGGGCCAGAGCGTTGGTGCCAAGGTGACTCTGCGCGGCCAGCGCATGGAAGAGTTCATGGACAAGCTCGTGAGCGTTGCGCTCCCCCGTGTGCGCGACTTCCGCGGCGTGAGCACCAAGGCCTTCGACGGCCGCGGCAATTACGCCCTGGGCATCAAGGAGCAGCTGCTCTTCCCCGAAATCGAGTATGACAAGGTTGAGAAGATCCGCGGTATGGAAATGATCTTCGTCACCACTGCCAAGACCGACGAGGAGTGCATGGAGCTCCTGCGACTGCTGGGCATGCCCTTTGCGCAGGCGTAATTGAAGGAGGAAAAACAAAGTGGCTAAGACGAGTATGAAACTCAAGCAGGCGAGGACCCCCAAGTTCTCCACCCGCGCTTACACCCGTTGCCGCCTGTGCGGTCGTCCGCACTCTGTGCTGCGCAAGTACGGTGTATGCCGTATCTGCTTCAGAGAGCTGGCCTATAAGGGCCAAATCCCCGGTGTCCGCAAGGCCAGCTGGTAAGCGGGGAACAGAACGGAAGGAGGTACCATCATGGTTGTGAATGATCCCATTGCCGATATGCTCACCCGCATCCGCAACGCACAGATCGCCAAGCACGACGCTGTGACGCTGCCTGCCAGCAACACGAAGAAGGCCATCGCCAAGATTCTGCTGAACGAAGGCTACGTGAAGGCTGTGGACTATATCGACGACGGCCTGCAGGGCGAGATTAAGATCACCCTGAAGTACGTCAACGGCAAGCAGACCCCCGTTATCGCGGGCCTGAAGCGTATTTCTAAGCCCGGCCTGCGCGTGTATGCGCGCTGCGAAGAACTGCCCAAGGTTCTGGGCGGCCTGGGCATCGCCATCATCAGCACCAGCAAGGGTCTGATGACTGACAAGGAAGCACGGAAGAACGCCATCGGCGGCGAAGTGCTGGCTTACATCTGGTAATAACCGACACGTCATTGGAGGTGTAAAGTATGTCTCGTATCGGAAGACTTCCGATCACTGTTCCTGCGGGCGTGACGGTTACTGTCAGCGAAGACAACCTGGTGACGGTGAAGGGTCCCAAGGGCACCCTGACCCAGAAGGTTGCTGCTGAGATCACCGTGAAGCAGGAGGGCAATGTCCTGACTGTTGAGCGTCCCAACGATAAGAAGCAGAACCGTGCTTTCCACGGTCTGTATCGCACCCTGATCAACAACATGGTTGTTGGCGTGACCGAAGGTTTCGCCAAGACGCTGGAGCTGGTTGGTACCGGCTACCGCGCCGCTGCCGAGGGCGGCAAGAAGCTGACCATCAACATCGGCTTCTCCCACCCCGTGATCATCGATGCCCCCGAAAATGTGACCTTCGAAACCCCCAACGCGAATACCATCATCGTGAAGGGTATCGACAAGCAGGTCGTGGGCAACCTTGCTGCTGACATCCGCGCTGTGCGTAAGCCTGAACCCTATCATGGCAAGGGCATCAAGTATCAGAGCGAATACATCCGCCGCAAGGAAGGCAAGACCGGTAAGAAGTAAGAAAGGGAGTGACTGCAAATGTTCAAGAAGCGTGACCGTAATGAGATCCGCGTGATCCGTCATGCCCGCGTCCGCAAGAAGATCAGCGGCACCCCCGATATGCCGCGTCTGTCTGTGTACCGCTCTAACAAGCACATCCAGGCTCAGCTGATCGACGACGTCGCCGGCAAGACCCTGTGTGCTGCTTCCACCCTGGAGAAGGACATTCAGGATCAGCTGAATGAGCTGGACAAGAAGGGTGCTGCCAAGCTCGTTGGCAAGCTGATCGGCGAGCGTGCTGTCCAGGCTGGCATCAAGGCCGTGGTGTTCGACCGCGGTGGCTATGTCTACACTGGCCGCGTGGCGGAAGTCGCCGCGGGCGCCCGTGAAGCCGGACTCGATTTCTAAGAGAAGGAGGACACACGCAATGCAACGCTACGAACAGGTCAGCGAATTCAAGGATCGTCTGGTCGCTGTCAATCGCGTGTCCAAGACTGTTAAGGGCGGCCGCAACATGCGGTTCTCCGCTCTGGTCGTGGTTGGCGATGAAAACGGCCGCGTCGGCGCCGGCATGGGCAAGGCTGCTGAAATCCCCGAGGCCATCCGTAAGGCCAACGAGGATGCCAAGAAGCACCTGGTGAACGTGCCCCTGTGCGGCACCACCATTCCCCATGACGCCACTGGCTACTACAGCACTGCCAAGTCTGTGCTGCTGCCCGCTCCCGAAGGTACCGGCGTGATCGCCGGCGGCGCCGCCCGCGCTGTGCTGGAGCTGGCCGGTGTGAAGGACATCCGCACCAAGTCCTTCGGCACCAACAACCCCATCAACATGGTGAAGGCCACTCTGGAGGCGCTCAAGCAGCTGCGCTCCGCTGAGGAAGTCGCCAAGATGCGCGGCAAGACCGTGGAAGAACTGCTGGGCTAAGGAGGATATGACGATGAAGCTTAAGATCACCCTGATCAAGTCTCCCATCGCCAGCCTGCCCAAGCACAAGGCTACGGTGGCTGCGATGGGCCTGAAGAAGGTCGGTCAGACCGTTCTTCAGCCTGATAACGCCTGCGTCCGCGGGCAGATCTTCGCCGTGAAGCACATGGTGAAGGTTGAAGAAGTCAACGAGTAAAGGAGGGAAACCCCAATGAAACTGCACGAGTTGCACCCCGCTGCCGGTTCTACCACCGCTGAAAAGCGTCTGGGCCGCGGCGTTGGTTCCGGTCTGGGCAAGACCTCCGGTAAGGGCCACAAGGGCGCCAAGGCTCGCAGCGGCGGCGGCAAGCGCCCCGGCTTCGAAGGCGGCCAGATGCCCCTGTATCGTCGCGTGCCTAAGCGCGGCTTCACCAACATCTTTGGCACTGACTATGCCTGTGTCAACGTTGAGCGTCTTGAGATCTTCAACGACGGCGATGTGGTAACTGCCCAGTCCCTGATCGAAAAAGGCATCATCAAGAAGACTCTGGATGGCGTGAAGATCATGGGCAACGGTGACCTGACCAAGAAGCTCACCGTTCAGGCTGCCAAGTTCACCGCTACCGCAAAGGAAAAGATCGAGGCTCTCGGCGGGAAAGCCGAGGTGATCTGACATGCTGGAATCTATTCGTAAGGTATGGAAGATCGAAGACCTGCGCAAGAAGCTGATCTACACCTTCTTGATGCTGCTGCTCTATCGCCTGGTGGGCGTTATCCCCGCCCCCGGCGTAGACGCCGCCAAGGTTCTGACCTCTGCCGGTTCTAACCTGCCCCTGCTGGAGCTGGTTAACATGATGACTGGTAATGCGTTCTCCCAGATGACCATCATGGCCATGGGTATTACGCCTTACATCAACGCCTCCATTATCATGCAGCTGCTGACCATCGCCATTCCGGCCCTGGAGCGTATGCAGCGCGATGAGAATGGCGGCCGCGAAAAGATTCAGCGCATCAGCCGCTATGTGACTGTTGCTCTGGCTGCTGTGCAGGCCATCGGTCTGGTGGCTGGCCTGGGCTACGTCAAGGCTGGCTGGCTGAACTACGTTCTGGTTGGTGTTTCTATGGCTGGCGGTACTGCCCTGGCCATGTGGATCGGCGAGCGCATCACCGACAAGGGTATCGGCAACGGTATCTCCCTGCTGATCTTCGCCGGTATCATCTCCAACCTGTTCAACGGCATCATCAGCCTGTTCTCCACCGCCATCACCACTGGCACCACCTCTGCCTGGATCGCTGCATTCAGCATCATCGTGGTTGCCATCCTGATGACCGTGATCGTCACCTTCGTCGACCTGGGCGAGCGTCGCATCCCCCTGCAGATCGCCAAGCAGGTGAAGGGCCGTCGCGTGTACGGTGGCCAGAACACCCACATGACCCTGAAGGTCGTTTCCGTGGGCGTGCTGCCGATGATCTTTGCCTACTCTTTCCTGGCTTTCCCCGGCACCCTGATCCAGCTGATCGGCGGTACCTCCTCGAAGGCCTACATCTGGTGGATGACCTACATGAACAGCGGCAGCGTGTGGTACATGATTATCTCCGCTCTGCTGATCGTGGCCTTCACCTTCTTCTACTCCTCCATCAGCTTCGACCCCAAGAAGCAGGCCGAGCAGCTGGTCCAGCAGGGTGCTGTGATCCCCGGTACTCGTGGTAAGAACATCCAGAAGTACCTGCAGAACACCACCAACCGCCTGAACCTGTTTGCCGCTCTGTTCCTGGCCGTCCTGGCTGCGGTGCCCACCCTGCTGACCTCCGGCCTGAATGCTCAGGTGCCCTTCGCGGCTTCCTCCATTCTGATCGCCGTGAGCGTTTCTCTGGAGTTCATCCGTACCATTCAGGGCGAGATGAGCATCCGCGGCATCGACATGGATATGGAAAACGGCGGCTTCATGTAAGCTGCTTCCGGCCATGCACCGGCGCCGCAACAGGTGCCGGTGCATGGTTCATTCAAAACTGAGCAGACTAAAATCTGCCAGTTATACTCGCGCAAGGATTCTGAAAGGAGCGCCGGAATGAATATCATCTTTCTGGGACCTCCCGGTGCCGGTAAGGGCACGCAGGCACAGCGCATCTGCGCTGCACTGAACATTCCTCAGATCTCCACTGGCGACATTCTGCGCCGGGCGATCAAGGAGCAGACCCCCACCGGTCTGAAAGCAAAATCCTACATCGACGCTGGCAAGCTGGTTCCCGACGAGGTCATCATCGACATCGTGAAGGACCGACTGGCCCAGGACGACTGCCAGAACGGTTACATCCTGGATGGCTTCCCCCGCACGGTTCCCCAGGCTGAGGCGCTGACGCACATTGCGAACATCGACTCCGTCATCGAACTGGCTGTGGATGACCAGCACCTGATCAACCGCCTGAGCGGCCGCCGTGTGTGCCTCAAGTGCGGCGCGACGTATCACATTTCCCTGCTGGATGGCAAGACCACCTGCGCCGCTTGCGGCGAGGAACTGATCCAGCGTGATGACGACAAGGCTGAGACTGTGCTCAACCGCCTGACCGTCTATCACGATCAGACTGCTCCCCTGGTCTCCTTCTATGAGGAGAAGGGCCTGCTGCACCGCATCGACGGCGCGCAGGGCATGGATGTGATCTTCCAGTCCATCATGGAAACCTTAGGGGTCAAGTAATGATTAGTTTAAAGAATCCCGATCAGATCGGGAAAATGCGCGAAGCTGGTGCGCTCCTCTACGAGGTGCTGCAAAAGCTGCGCGAAGCTGTGAAGCCTGGTGTGTCGACTGCTGCCCTGGATGTATATGCCGAGCAGCTGATCCGCAAAAACCACGCCATTCCTTCCTTCCTGCACTATCAGGGCTATCCTGCATCCATCTGCGCTTCGGTTGACGATGCAGTGGTGCACGGCATCCCCTCTGAAGAGCAGATTTTGAAGGAAGGTCAGATCATCAGCATCGACTGCGGTCTGGTGCTGGATGGCTGGCAGGCTGACAGCGCATTCACCATGGGTGTTGGCGAGATCTCTGCCCAGGCAGAGGCCCTGATCGAAATCACCGAGCAGTGCTTCTGGAAGGGCGTACGTCAAGCTGTTGTGGGCAACCGTCTGGGCGATATTGGGCATGCTGTCCAGTCCTGGGCGGAGGATCACGGCTGCGGCGTTATCCGCGACCTGACCGGTCACGGCATCGGCCGCGAAATGCACGAAGATCCTGCCGTGTACAACTTCGGCGAGCCTGGCCGCGGCCTTCGGCTGCGCAAGGGCATGACCCTGGCCATCGAGCCCATGATTTCCGCCGGTGACTGGCGTGTGACCGTGGATGACGACGAGTGGTGCTATCGCACCCGCGACCGCTCCCTCTGCTCTCACTACGAGCACACCATTGCGATCACGGAAGACGGCCTGCCTGAGATCCTCACGCTTCCCGGCTTTGTCTGGAAGGAGGAGGAATGATGGAGCGGCTTCCCTTTGAGATTGGTCGCGCTGTCCAGTCCCGTCAGGGACGCGACGCGGGACGCTGCTTCGTGATCCTTCAGGTGGTGGATGAGCAATTTGTGATGATGGCCGACGGCCTGACCCGCAAGCTGGACCACCCCAAGAAAAAGAAAGTTAAGCATTTGCATCCCAAGCCCTATCTGATGGAAGGCGTTGCCGAAGGACTTCAGTCCCGGCAGCTGCTGGACAGCGACCTGAGGAAGTTCCTTAAGGCCAACGGGCTTGAAATCGACCAGCCGCTGTGCAAGGAGGGCTGAAGTTGTCCAAGAGCGACGTCATCGAAATGGAAGGGAAAGTCGTAGAAGCCCTTCCCAACGCTATGTTCCAGGTTGAGCTGCCCAACGGCCACCAGATCATGGCGCACATCTCCGGCAAAATGCGCATGAATTTCATCCGCATCTACCCCGGCGACAAAGTCACCATTGAGCTCTCTCCCTATGATCTGACCCGTGGCCGGATCACCTGGCGCAGCAAGGGCTAAGATTTGCCAACTGGCGGGTGCTGCTTTACCGCGCCCCGTGCAACCAAGGATACCATAAGGAGGTAACAGAACATGAAGGTTCGTCCGTCTGTGAAGCCGATCTGCGAAAAGTGCAAGATCATTCGCCGCAAGGGCAAGGTCATGGTTATCTGCGAGAATCCCAAGCACAAGCAGAAGCAGGGCTGATTACCCCATTGCAAACAAGAGATCCTGGCACATGCCGGGGTCTCTTTTGTGTATTCACCAAAGTGTCGAAGCCACTTTGGTGAGGAATTGCGCTCCGTCACTGTGTCCGGCGCAAACGCCGTCCACGGCCGTTCCTCCGCGTAAGGAAAGTTTTTCGCAAAGCGAAAAACGACCCGCCCCGTCGGCAAAGCCGCCGGATACGATTACAGTCAGAGGCACTGCGGTGCCTCCGACACCTCCCAGGGTGATCGCCCGAGAAGGTCTACACTACGTCAAAAACGAATCAACGTGTGCTGCCGAAGGATCCCAAAGGGCGATCGGAAAGCCCTTTGGTCGCCTCCGCAGAGGCGAAATCCTCTGATAAAAGCAAGCAGCTCCGGAAAGTTGAGCCTTCCGGAGCTGCTTGTTTATTTTCCGCCCAATAATTTGTTCAAGGGGCTGCGGTAGACCTCGATGGCCTTGGCAGGGCACATTTCCTGGCAGCAGTAGCAGCGGATACACTTCTTGTAGTCGTACTTTGCCTTCTGACCGTGTCCTGCGTGGACGGCCCTTTCCGGCACGGGGCAGCTTTCCTCGCATACGCCGCAGGCAATGCACTTCTTCATGTCGGCTTTGGGGCGGTGCTGCAGGAAGGGCAGCAGGGGCATCACCTTGGGCAGAAGGCCCTTTTTCATCACGCCGCGGAACACATCAAAATCGGGGTTGCCGTACTTGGCCCGGGCTTCCTCCATGGTGAGGGTGCCATCGGGGGTAACGATGTCGATCTCGCCGTAGTCCATGGTGCCCACGCCGTATTTGGCACCGCTGACGCAGGTGGGCACGGCGGCAGGGTCCAGGTGGATCAGCCCGGCAAAGACGCTGTCCAGGGCCACGGGGTCATCGGAAAACAGCAGCACGTTCATGTTGACGGGCGTGCCGGAGGAGGGGCCGTTGCCCTCCATGGCCACGATGCCGTCCATGATGTGCAGCCGGGGCTTCACGCACAGGTTCAGGTCGGCCAGCATGTCGGCAAACACGTCGCTGTTGGGGTAGTGGGCGTGGCCGGTGGCCTTGTTCACGCCGGTGATGCAGCCGTACAGGTTCTTCACCGCGCCGGTGATGCGCTCCAGGGCGTGGGTCTTCATTTTGCAGATGTTGATCATGGCGTCCATGTCCTGCACGGCATGGCACAGGTAGAAGCTCTTGGCGGTGTGCCCTTCCGGGAAATGCACTACGGAGCCGCCGTCGAAATCCGCCAGGGGGATGTTATGCTCCGCGGCCACAGCAGCCAGGCCGCAGGTGTCGGTGGCCTTGGCAGGGGTGGTGGTGGGGCTGCCGGGGCTGTCGCCATAGGAAACGTGGGCGTAGCCTTCCTCCTTCACCAGCTTGCACACGGCAGAGAACACCGCCGGATGGGTGGTGATGGCCTTCTGGGGCAGGGCGCGGGCCAGCAGGTTGGGCTTGAGGAGCACCTTCTCCTCCTTGCCGATAAACTTCCCCAGGCCGCCCAGGAGTTCAACGCCCTGGCGGACGGCGGCATCCACCCGGGGCTGGTCGTAGGTATCAATGGGGATCAACACAACAGTGTGATGCATAGCATTTCAATCCTTTCGGGAAAGTCAAACCATTATAGCATGGATCGCAGGAAAAGGAAATCCTTGCCTTTCGCTGCTTTCGGGAAAAAACTTGGCTGATGCGACGGTATTCGACAAAACAAGTCATATTCCGCTGTTGAAGAAAAGGGGAAACAGGCGTATGATGGAGGCAGAAAAGTACGAAGGAGGCCTGCAACATGAAAACCAGCGGTCAGGTGAGCTACGCCCTTTTGCAACAGCTGATGGCCAGGGCCTGGGATGAGGGCGACATGCAGCGGCTGATGCTGCTCAGCCGCGCGGTGGATCAGGCGTCGTGCCAGCTGCTGAAGGAGGCCGAAGAGGGCCGAAACGCAATATAATGCCCCTAAAGAGGAAAAAACCATCATATTTTGTAGTTTTTTGGGCCGAAGTTTTACATCAATCACGGAATAAGGCTTGTGAAGACAGACAATTTACGGTATAATAGATTAGTGAACTTCTGTCGCAAAGGAGTAAGAGCGTTGAGTGATTATATGAACGATCAGAACAATCCGAAGACGGAAAATGATCAGCAGACGCGGGTGATCCCCCCCGTGGACGCTGCTGCGCCGGTGGCCCCTGTGCGTCACCGCCGTTCCGACAAGTATCGTACCGCTGAAAACCAGGCCGAGGCTGCCAGCACCCAGGTGCAGGCGGAGCAGTCTGCCAAGCCTGCGGAGAACGCTGCCTTCGCCAACCGGGTGCAGACCCGTTTTGGTGCGCAGGCACCCCAGCAGACTCCCGGCGTACCCGCCCAGGGTGTGCCGCGGCCTTCTGCGCTGAACCGCACCCAGGACCAGGCGGCTCCCTTCGCGCCCGGCAGTGCCAATGTGCGCCGCCCCGTCAGCGCGCCGGGCTATGCCCAGCGTCAGCCTCTGGGCCAGGAGCCCCGCAAGCCCCTGCAGGTCAGTGAGCAGGCCAAGGTGCGCCGTCCCGTCAATTTTGACGAGGTGGACGACAACTACACCGAGGAGATCAAGCAGGCCAAGAAGCGCGAAAAGAAAAAGGGCAATGCTCTGCTGGTCACCATCGTGGCTATCGTGCTGGTGCTGGGCCTGATCGCCCTGGGCTTCCTGCTCATCCCCGAGGATGACAGCACCCTGGGCCAGCTGAAGACCAGCGTGGTCAGCATGCTGGGCGGCGGCAAGGATAAGCCCGCCGTGTCCGATGCCCAGGCCATGGACTTCTCTGCCGCGCCCACCCAGGGCACTGCGCCCATCGACGTGGCCTTCACCCTCACCACCACCAAGTCCGTTTCCGGCGTGCGCGTGGTGGATGCCGAGGGCAAGCCCCTGTCCACCTCCACGGCCATGGCCATGGATAATGCGGATTCCCGCATCTGGATGCTGAACCTGTCCCTGGCGGAGGGCTACTCCGGCACCGTGCAGGCGCAGATCCAGGACGGCGACACCTGGCTGGACACCGGCAAGACCCAGCTGCTGGAGATCGCCGCCCCCCAGGTGGAGGCCTTCGCTGTGATCGAAACCACTGCCACCCCCGTGCCCACTGAGGTGCCCACGGAAGTCCCCACTGAGGTTCCCACCGAAGTGCCTACCGAGGTTCCCACTGCTGAGCCTGTGGCATCCACCGAAGCTCCCACTGAAGTACCTACCGAGGTGCCCACGGAAGTCCCCACCGAGGTTCCCACCCAGGAGCCCGTGGTGACCCCCACCATGGTGGTGACCGCGACCCCCACCGTGGCGCCCACTGAGGTGCCCACCCCCGAACCCACCGAAATCCCCACCGAGGTTCCCACTGCGGAACCCACGGTCGGCCCCTCCGCCACGCCCGCGCTGGTCGCTCAGGCCGTGGAAGCTGCTGATCCTTCCCTCATCGCCAACAGCGTGGTGTACAGCGGCTCCTCCAAGGTGGAGAACTACGACCGCCCCGTGGAGGACATCATCAAGATGCCCGCTGCTGACGCTTACACCACGCTGCCCTACGGCGTGATGACCTTCCGCGGCGACGCCTTCCGCCAGAATGCGGCGGTGGGCAACGTGGGCGACATTTCCACCATGAGCCTGAAGTGGACGGCTGAGGCCGGCAGCGTGAAGGGTTCCTCTTCCACCTACTACGGCATCGGCTGGACTGGCCAGCCCGCCATCGTCAAGTGGAGCAAGGAAGTCCGCTCTGCCACCAACATCGTGGAAGAGAAGATCAACACCTCCGCCCTGAAGGAAGTCATCGTGGCTGGCATGGACGGCCGCATCTACTTCCTGGATCTGGCTGACGGCGTGCCCACCCGCGAGGCCATCAACGTGGGCTATCCCATGAAGGGCACCCCCAGCGTGCACTCCCTGGGCTATCCCGTGATGACCGTGGGCCAGTACGCCCGCAAGATGGCCAAGGGCACCGGCGATATCGGCCTGCGCTTCTACGACCTGCTGACCCAGAAGGAGATCTACATGATCGACGGTCTGGATGGCAAGATGGATCGTCCTTACTACGCGGTGGGTGCCTTCGACACCTCCTCCCTGGTGGACCCCACCACCGATACCCTGATCACCGCCGGTACCAACGGCATGCTCTACCTCACCAAGCTGAATACCGAGTTTGACTACAACGCCGGTACCATCGAGATCGAGCCCGAGTCCGTGGTGATGAAGTCCAAGATCAAGAAGCAGGAAAACAAGAACGTGGCCGTGGAGTCCTCTGTGGCTGCCTATGGCAACTATGTGTTCTATGCTGACCTGTCCGGCGTGCTCCGCTGCGTGGATACCTCCAAGCTGACCACCGTGTGGGCTGTGAACACCGGCGACAGCGTGCAGGCTGCCATCGCCCTGGACTTTGACGCCAACGGCGATCTGTGGCTCTACACCGCCAACACCCTGCAGAACCGCGGCAAGGGCAATGTGACCATCCGCCGCTTCAACGCCATGACCGGCGAAGAAAGCTGGGCCCTGGCTGTGGGGAGCCGCAAGAACGGCAACAACGACAAGATCACCGGTGCCATGGCCTCTCCCGTGATTGGCCAGAATGAGCTGAGCGACCTGGCGGTCTTCACCCTGTCCAACCTGTCCAAGGCTGGCGCGCAGGCCATCTTCGGCGAAGATGCCACCGCCATGGACGGCGTGACCCTGGCTGTGAACAAGGCCACCGGCGAGATCGTGTGGGCCCAGCAGCTGGACAGCTACAGCTACTCTTCTCCCGTGGCTGTCTACAACAAGGCTGGCCAGGGCTGGATCATCCAGGCCAGCGGTGAAGGCACCCTGTACCTGATGGACGGCCTCACCGGCGAAATCCTCAACACCCTGGAGGTGGAGGGCACCATCGAAGGCTCTCCCGCCGTGTACGGCAGCACGCTGGTCATCGGCACCACCGGCCGCAACACCTCCTTCATCTACGGTATCTCCCTGGAGTAACCAGGGGCTCTGCCCCTGGACCCCGCCAGAGGGGCATTGCCCCTCTGGACTCCCCACGAAGGGCTTTCAGCCCTTTCGAAACCCATTCGGGGATGGCCAACGGGCTGATCTCCGTGGTGGGGAACAAATGGATATACGAGCCAGAGGGCGATTGCCCGCTGTCGCCCGCTGGCACTGCATTGCAGGCTGGCGGGCGTTTGCGTTACAAAGGAGGTTGGTTTCATGGCCAAGGTTCTGGTTGCGCTGGATCAGGGAACGACGAGCTCCCGGGCGGTGGTGTTTGATACTGCCGGCAAGATGCTGGCGGCGTATGGTGTGGAGTTTCCGCAAATTTTCCCCAAGCCCGGCTGGGTGGAGCATGATCCCCATGATATTCTGGGCAGCCAGGTCACCGCGCTGAAGGAAGCGGTGAAGCGCAGCGGCGTGGCGGTGGAGGATATCGCGGCCATTGGTATCACCAATCAGCGTGAAACCACGCTCCTGTGGGATCGGGAAACGGGGGAGTGCGTGCACAACGCCATCGTGTGGCAGTGCCGCCGCACCGCTCATGATGTGGACAAGCTGGTAGAGCAGGGCTGGGGCCCGGTGATCCGCGAAAAGACGGGCCTGGTGCCGGATGCGTATTTCTCCGGTACCAAGCTGGCCTGGCTGCTGACCCGGCTGAACCTGCACGACCGGGCGGAAAAGGGAGAACTGTGCTTTGGCACGGTGGACAGCTTCCTGGCCTGGCACCTGGTCAGCGGCCATCCCCATGTGACGGATGCCACCAATGCCGGGCGCACCATGCTGTTCAACCTGGCCCGGCAGGACTGGGACGATGAGCTGCTGCGCCTGATGGATATTCCCCGGGCCTGCTTGCCCCAGGTGGTGGATTCCAGCCAGGTCATCGGCATGCTGGATGAGAGCATCCTGGGCAGGGCGATCCCTGTGGCGGCCATGGCAGGCGACCAGCATGCGTCGCTGTTTGGCCAGGCGTGCCTCAAGCCCGGCATGGTCAAGAACACCTACGGCACCGGCTGCTTTATGCTGATGAACACCGGCGACCAGCTGATCCAGAGCAAGAACGGCCTGCTTTCCACCATGGCGTGGCGCATCGGCGACAAGCCCACCTACGCCCTGGAGGGCAGCGTGTTCATGGGCGGTGCCACCATCCAGTGGCTCCGGGACGAGATGAAGATGATCGCCACCGCCGCCGAAAGCGAGGGCATTGCCCGGACGGTGGAGAACACCGGCGGCGTGTACCTGGTGCCTGCCTTCACGGGCCTGGGGGCACCCTGGTGGGATCAGTACAGCCGGGGCACCCTGGTGGGCATGACCCGCGGCACTGGCCGCGCCCATGTGGTGCGTGCTGCCCTGGAAGCCATTGCCTATCAATCTGCCGACCTGATGGAAGCCATGGTGCAGGATTGCGGCTTTGTGCCTACCCAGCTGCAGGTGGACGGCGGTGCCAGTGCCAACGCCTTCCTGATGCAGTTCCAGGCGGATATGATCAATGTGCCGGTGGTGCGGCCCCAGGTGATGGAAACCACGGCCCTGGGCGCGGCCCTGCTGGCTGGCCTGGCGGTGGGCATCTACGCCTCCGTGGAAGAAACCGCCCAGGCCTGGCAGCGCGACGCGGCCTTTGCGCCCGACATGGATGAATACCAGCGCAAAAACCTGCTGGCAGGTTGGCACAAGGCTGTGGGCCGCGCCAAAGACTGGGTGGAGCACTAAGATCCATCAGGGGGGATGACTGTGATCGGCATCGGCATTTATGTGAAAAACAGCCCCAAGGCCATCGAGCTTTATCAGGCGGCCTTCGGGCTGGAAATGGGCTACCATGTGCTGAACAAGGATGGCACTTACTTCCATTCCGAGCTGCACCGGCAAGGCGAGCCCTTTTGCTCCGTGGTGGAGGCACGGCAGGACACCTACACCGACCGGCAGCCTGTGGAGTTGGGCGTGAACTTTGATAGCCGCGACGAGCTGGAACGGGCCTTTTCCCTGCTGGCAGAGGGCGGCCGGGTAGAGCTGGACATCTGCGAATTGCCCTGGAGCCCCTGCGCGGCCATCGTGTGCGACCGGTATGGTGTCAAGTGGTTTTTGTCCCTGCCCCAGCACAAACCGGCGGATGACTGGTCGCCGGAAGAGGCATAACAAAAGCGGCCCTGCATGCTTTGCAGTGCCGCTCAGTGTGTCGAAAAAGTGGCAGAGCCACTTTTTCGAGATAATGCACTCACTCACTGGTCGAATGGCAAGCCATTCTCCCGGTCGTTCGTTCGTGTAAGGAAGCTTTTCCTAACGGAAAAGCACGAAAATCGCCGCACATGTCGCCGATTTTCGATGGGAGATCGAAGGGCTTGCGAGCCCTCCGATGCCTCCCAAGGTTTTTGATAAGCTGAGCGGCACTGCATGTTTTTGCAGTGCCGCTTGTTGCAGGCTTATTTATTCGGCTTGCTTTTTGCCTTTCAGCACCTTGATGCCGGCCAGCAGATAATCCACAAAGGCGGCCAGGGTCAGGGCGATGGAAATCCAGAGGATGATCACGTCCCAGGGGAAGCCCAGGGCGAGGAACTCGTCGTGGAAGAAGCTCAGCACCAGTGCCGCCACGAAGGAGCACATGGCCACCTTGCCCAGCATGTTGGAGTGCACCACCACGTCGTTTTTCAGCATGACCCACGCGCCGACGACCATCAGCACCTCTTTGGCCAGCACGATGATGATGGCAGCCCAGGGGATCACGCCGTAGATGCCCTGGCAGATCAGCGCGGTGCAGACCATCAGCTTGTCGGCCAGGGGGTCCATCAGCTTGCCGAAGTTGGTGATCAGGTTATACTTGCGGGCGATGCGGCCATCCAGTAGGTCAGTCAGGCTGGCGATGATAAAAACGGCCAGGGCCCACTTGGTTTGTCCGTTGATATAAAGAACGACAAACACGGGGATCAGCACCAGGCGCAGCATGGTCAGCACATTGGGAACGTTCCAGATGTCGGTAAAGTACTTTTCGAACAGTTTTTTCACGGGTCGGGTCCTTTCTGCCGGGTCAGCGGCATAATACGGGGCGATAAGTGTTTCCCGAAAGAAGTATTCGCGCCCCGGAAGCGAATACCTTTCGTCCACCTGAAAACATAGATACAAATATATTATAGCATACCCTGCGGAAAAATGAAGAGGAAAGCAGGTGGTATTGGAACGGAAATTCGCAGTTTTCGAGCAGGAAACGGCCCCTGCCAAAGAGAAAACTACACAAGATGATATGAATGGAGGCATTTTTATGCGCTTTGACGGACGTAACGCGGATCAGCCCCGCGAGGTTTCTATCGTAACTGATTTTGTGCGCACGGCGGCAGGCTCCTGCCTGATCGCTACGGGCAACACCCGGGTGATCTGCACTGCCTCGGTGGAGGAAGGCGTGCCCCCCTTCCTCAAGGGCAAGGGTCAGGGCTGGGTGACGGCGGAATATGCCATGCTGCCTGCTTCCACCGGCCAGCGCAAGAAGCGCGACGGCATCAAGAAGGATGGCCGCAGTGTGGAAATCCAGCGGCTCATCGGCCGCAGCCTGCGCCAGGCCGTGGACATGAAGGCCCTGGGCGAGCGCACCATCACCCTGGACTGCGACGTGCTGGAGGCCGACGGCAGCACCCGCACCGCGTCCATCACCGGTGCCATGGTGGCCCTGACCTGCGCCGTGGATAAGCTGGTGAAGGAGGGCAAGCTGTTGATCTCGCCCATCGTGCACCAGATCGCTGCGGTGTCCTGCGGCGTGGTGGACGGCGAGCCCTGCTGCGACCTGTGCTATCAGGAGGACAGCCAGGCCGACGTGGATATGAACTTTGTGATGAACGAGAAGGGCGAGTTTATCGAGCTGCAGGGCACCGGCGAAGGCCGCGCCTTCACCCCCGATGAGCTGTCCACCCTGATGGCCTACGGCAAAAAGGGCATCGACAACCTGATGCAGGCCCAGCGCGAGGCCCTGGGCGACCGCGCCCGCCACATCGCGCCCAAGCCTGCGCTGGTGGTGGCCTCCGGCAACGAGCACAAGCTGCGCGAATTGCAGCACATCTTCGGCGACTACTACACCGTGGTGTCCATGAAGGCTGCGGGCTTCTATGCCGATATCGAGGAAAACGCCACCACCTTCGCCGGCAATGCCATCATCAAGGCGGAGGCCGTGTGCGAGGCCACCGGCCTGCCCACCCTGGCGGACGACAGCGGCCTGACCGTGGAAGCCCTGGACGGTGAGCCCGGCGTGCTTTCTGCCCGGTATGCCGGCATGCACGGCGACGACGACGCCAACAACAAGCTGCTGCTGCGCCGCATGAACGGCAAGACCGACCGCGACTGCGCCTTCCAGTGCGCCATCGCGCTGAAGCTCCCGGGCCGCGAGGCTCTGGTGGCCGAGGGCTCCTGTCCCGGTGTGCTGCTGGAAAAGGAGCGCGGCAACGGCGGCTTCGGCTATGATCCCCTGTTCCTCTACGAGCCTCTGAACCAGACCTTTGCCGAGATCTCCCAGGAGGACAAGAACAAGGTCAGCCACCGCGCCCGCGCCTGCGAAAAGATGCTGGAGATCATGAAGGAGCTGCACGACTGATGCGCTGTATTGTTCTCAGCGACACCCACGGCCATGATGACGACGTGCGCTGGATGCTCCAGCAGGCGTGGAAGGACATCGGCCCGGTGGATTACTATCTGCATTGCGGCGACGGCGCATACGACTTTATGCGCCTGGAAAACTTTATCCGTGCCCGGGACGAGAACGCCCTGCAGTACGGCGTGATGGGCAACTGCGATGTGGGTGTGCCCGGCGTGCCGGATCAAAGGGTGCTGCCCATCGGCGGTGCTCAGGTGTTTCTGACCCACGGGCACCGGTATCATGTGAAAAGCGAGTATGGCTACCTGGATGAAGTGGCCAGGGAGAAGGGGTGCTCCATCGCCCTGTTTGGCCACACCCATATTCCGTTCTGGGAGCAGCGGCAGACGCTGCTCCTGAACCCCGGCAGTGCCAAGGACGGCCATATGGCCCTGCTGGAAATCACCAACGGCAAGCCCAAATTCAAGCTGCTTGCCTTCTGACAGCGACAAGGAGGGATGACCCGTGCGAGGCGTGATTCGCATAGCGGCGGCGGTGCCCTATGTCCATCTGGGCAATGTGGACCGCAATGTGGAAAGCCACCTGGCCCTGATCCGTCAGGCCCGGGCGAAGCATGCCTCCCTGGTGGTCTTCCCTGAACTGAGCCTGACAGGTGCCACCTGCGGCGATCTGTTCCGCCAGCAAACGCTGCTGGAATCGGTGATCCGCGGCCTGAAAGCCATTGCTGCCGCCATGCCGGAAGGCATCACCGCCGTGGTGGGTGCGCCTGTGGCAGCCCGGGGCGGTGTGTACAACTGTGCGGTGGTGCTCAGCCGCGAAAACGGCGTGGAGCATGTGCAGCCCAAGGTGTACTCCACCGACGGCCTGTTTGCCAGCGGCGCAGGGGTGGCGGAGCAGCCCGTCCTGCAAAACGGCGAACGCACCGCGCTGATGGGCGATTGCCTCATCCGCAGTGCCGACGGCGTGGGCTTTGGTATCGAGGTGGGCAGCGACCTGTTTGCCCCCGTGGCCCCGGCGGCAGAAAAAGCCCTGCTGGGGGCCGATGTGATCGTCAACCTGGCAGCCATGCCAGAACTGGCAGGGGCTGCCTGTCAGTTGCGCGACGCGGTATGCCAGCAAAGCAGGCAGTGCCTGTGCGGCTATGTGCTAGCCTCCGCCGGGTGGGGGGAATCCAGCACCGACGGCGTGTACGGCGGCCGCATCATGGCGGCCTGCTGCGGCGACGTGCTGCAGGAAAGCCGCGCACCCATCCAGGAAGACCACCTGCTGACGGTGGATATCGACGTGGAACGCATCCGCGCTGACCGGCTTCGGGGCAGTTTTGCCCAGGCGGCTCAGGCTTGCAGCAAAACCGTGCGCGAGCTGCGGCGGCCCTGCGTATACTTGCCGGAGGACATTGCACCGGAGTGGCACATCCCCCGGATACCCTTTGTGCCGGAGGAGCCGGAGGCCCGCATCCACCGCTGCCTGGAAGTGTTTGATATCCAATCCTGTGCCCTGGCCCGGCGCATGAACATCACCGGCGGCAAGGCGGTGGTGGGCGTTTCGGGCGGGCTGGATTCCACCCTGGCCCTGCTGGCGGCAGCCAAGGCCGCTGATCTGCTGGGACTGCCCCGCAGTAACATCCTGGGGGTGACCATGCCCTGCTTCGGCACCACGGACAGGACGTATCAATCGGCGTTGGAGCTTATGGCCGCCCTGGGCGTGAGCCAGAAGGAAATTCCCATCCACCAGGCGGTGCGGCAGCACTTGCAGGATATCGGCCACGATGAAAGCAACCATTCCGTGACTTACGAGAATGCCCAGGCCCGGGAGCGCACCCAGGTGCTGATGGACCTGTGCAACGGCTTTGGGGGCATCGTGCTGGGCACAGGCGATATGAGCGAGATTGCCCTGGGCTGGTGCACCTACAACGCCGACCATATGAGCATGTACGGCGTGAACGCCGGTGTGCCCAAAACGCTGGTGCGCCAGGTGGTACAAACCGTGAGCCAGCAGCCGGAATGGGCGGAATGCCGCGCCGTGCTGGCGCGCATCCTGGATACGCCCATCAGCCCGGAGCTTTTGCCCCCGGACGAGGAGGGCGGCATCGCCCAGCAGACGGAGGACGTGGTGGGCCCCTATGTGTTGCACGATTTCTTCCTGTACTATGTGGTGCGCTACGGCTTTGCACCGAAAAAAGTGTTTGACCTGGCACAGATCGCCTTCCGGGAGGAATTTGCCCGGGCGGAGATCCTCCGCTGGCTGAAGACCTTCTACCGGCGGTTCTTCACCCAGCAATTCAAGCGGAATTGCAGCCCGGACGGGGTGAAAACGGGCTGCGTGAGCCTCAGCCCCCGGGGCGACTGGCACATGCCCAGCGACGCCCAGGCGGCACTGTGGCTGCAGGAATGCGAAACACTGTAAATCAAAAAGCTGCTGCATCACACATGCAGCAGCTTTTCAATTGTCAGAGCCTTTATGCCACCGCCTCCCCTCAAGCTCCTGCGGCTGTCGCTCAAGCTGCAAAGGGACAATGCGGTGACTTTGCAGAGGATTGCTTCCGCTGAAAGCGGAAATTCAAGCAATCCTCTGCAACGGAGCCGCCCCGCATACAGCCGCTTGCCCAGTTGCTCAGAGGGCGAGGGGGTCCGGGGGGAAGCGTAATCGCTTCCCCCCGGCGGCTTTGCGCCGCTTTCGACGCGCGAAAGCGGCCCCCTTGATGCAAACAAATCTTGTTACGGAACAACCGCACATCATTCACACAGGCTCTGCCACTTTTTCACCACATTACAGATCAACACGCACGCGTACATCATTGGATTCAATAGAAACCAGCGGCAGACCGCGCATGAGGTACTTGCTGTTTTTGAGGGCGGTGAACAGCTCCCGGGCCTGTTCCTCGGTGATGGGGGGATCCAGCTGCTCGGCCTTCTGCACATCCTCGATGGACAAAAGATCGTCCACATCCAGATCGTTGGAGGCCTTCCAGGCTTCCTCCAGCTTCTTTTCATAATCCTTGCGGGCCTGGGCGGACATGGCCTTTGACAGGAAATACATGCCTACCTTGCTGAACAAAAAGCCCGTGGGGATCCAAATGGTCTTTTCCTTTTCCACTTCTGGTTTGTAGATGCGAATCTTCATGCTGTTTCACCTCACTCCGTCCAGATGGTCAGCTTGGTGCCGTCGTCGTCCATCTCCAGCAGCTTGCCCGTTACGCCGGATTCGATCATCTGCGATATGGTGCGCAGGTCGAGCCCTTTCAGCTTAGCGGCGGCATTCATGTCGATCTCGCCGTTTTCCGGGGAGTTGTAGGTGATGGTCAGCATGCCGTGAAGGGCGGTGAGGCGGAACACCGTGAAGGGCAGGTTGCAGCAGATGCGGCTGCCGTCCTCCTCGGTGAAGGCCATGCGGACGATAAGCTCCTCCGGCTTCTTGGCCGGGGCAGCGGGGGCGGCGGGATCTTCGCCGGTGAGCAGCTGGTCGATGGTCACGTCCAATTGGCGGGCCAGGAGGGGCAGGACTGGCTGTTCTCCCACTTGCTGACAGCCTGGGGGCTGATGCCCATGATCTCCGCTAGGGCATCCTGGGTCAGGCCCTGCTGCTTGCGCAGGGTCTGGATGCGGCGGCCAAGGGACATGGATTTCAGATCGGTCATGGGGCGACCTCCTTTCAATGCTGCCAGCATAGCACAACGGACGGTTGAGTTCCACAGACCAGTGGTTGAATCGGGCTTACAGGCACAAAATCTGCCGTAAATGCGTCCAGTCGTCGCAGCCAAGCCGCTTCAAAATGGGTGCAGCGTAGCGGTCGAAAGACGTGTGGTCGATGAGCCGGAAAGCGGCGGACACCACATCCACCGCTTCGTCGATGGAAGGGTGCTGCGCCACCCACCCCAGGGACAGGAAGCGCAGCAGCACATACACCGCGCACAGGGCCAGGTATTCATCCCTCAGGGGCACGGGGCGGTCCTGGAAGGGGAATTGGGCAAAGAACATGTGGTTCACCAGCAGGTGCTCGAACCAGGTTTTCCACTGGGGGATCAGCCGGGCAAACTGCTCAGCCGCCTGCTGATACCGGGCAAAGGCTGCTTCGCCTTCGCCAAAATAGGCCAGGGCAGCCTCGCCATAGGCGCGGATGCTGTTGCTGCGCTCATCCAGGATGGCCAGCATCTGCTCGGCCGTGGCCAGGCCGGATAGCAGCTGCGCATGGCCTGCATCCACGGGGGAAGGCGCAGGGATGGCCTCCTCGCCGGATAAGAGCCGCTGGAGGCGCGCATCGTCCCGGGCGGCCAGGGCCTGATCCAGGGCCAGCATGCTTTCGCCCAGCAGGAGCAGCCGCTGGGGCAGGGGATAAGCACGGTTCTGCATCTGCCCGATCAGCCACAGGCGGATCTCCTGCTCCCTGCCGCCGGTGTGGAAGAAATGCTGCCGGGGCGGTGCCTTGGGCAGGTCAAAAACCAGGGGCCTGGGGATGAACCGCAGGGGCTCCGCCCGGTGGAGGAGCAGCTCCGGCACGGCCTCGCAGCTGTTGGCGCAGGAGCATTCCCGGTGCTCGCCGGTGCGCACGCCCCGGGGATACAGCTGGCACACGGCGGCCAGCATGTGGGGGCCGATCTCCGCATGCAGGGCGCAGCGGCCGTCGGGCAGGTGCAGGGGGCAATGCCCGTCGTAGCGCGGGGTGATCTGCGCGTAAGCCTCCTGGGTGGGGTGCTCCGCCAGGTGCAGGGAAACATCCAGCCGCCTGCGCAGCTCCGGCGAGCAGTCCACACTCAGCAGGGTAAAATAATCCTTCATGGTGATGGACACAGGCCAGCCCTCGCAGCAGGGCTTGCGGCAGGCACCCATCTTACAAGAAAAGGCCGGATAATAATCCGGCACAAGATAATCCAGCATCTCGTTCATACGATCGACCTTCTATTCATACCGATTAAGACGAGAAGCATTATAATCCCGGGGAAAAACGATTGTCAAGAAAAGGAAATGTACTTCTTTTGTTCATTCTTCCAGCAGCTTGATCCTGCGGATGTCGCTTTCGGACACCGTCATGAACAGGGTCTTCTGGTTGGTGTAGATCACCATGCCCGGGGCCGCGCCGCTGGGCTTTTTCACATACCGGCGCAGGGTGTAGTCGATGGGCACGGAGGACGAATGCTGCCCCTTGGAGTACCAAGCGGCCAGCTGGGCGGCTTCCTTCAGGGTCTGGTCGGGCAGGTCGCCCTCGTGGTGGACGATCACATGGCTGCCGGGCATGTCCTTGGCGTGGAGCCACCATTCGTTGGGGCGGGCACCGGTGGTCAGGCGGTCATTCTGGGCGGCGTTCTTGCCCACCTCGATACTGATGCCATCGGCGGATTCATACCGGTAGGGCTTCGACTTGGGCAGGGCGCGTTGCTGACGGCGGTTGGTGTTGCGCTTCATGTAGCCGGTGCGCACCAGCTCCTGACGGATCTCCTCCAGTTCGCTTTCGCCCACGCACTTGCCCACGTCCAGCAGCATGGTTTCCAGGTAGTTCAGCTCCTGCAGGGTCTTTTCCTTCTGCTGGGCAGCGGTTTCCCGGGCGGAGCGGGCCTTCTGGTACTTTTTGAAGTACCGCTGGGCGTTCTGGGTGGGGGTCAGCTGGATATCCAGGGGGATGACGATGGTGCCGCCGTTTTCGTCGTAGAAGTTGGGCAGCTCGGCCTGGGTCTGGCCTTTGCGGAGCTGCCACAGGTTGGCGTTGAGGATCTCGCCCATCAGGCGGTATTCCTCCATGCGGGCGGCGGAGGCCAGCTCTTCTTCCTGCAGGGCCAGCTTTTTTTCGCACCGTTCCACCTGGCTCTTCAAAAGGCGCACCATGGAGGCGCTCTTCTGGTTGATGCGGTCCTGGGCGTCGCGGCTGCCGAAGAACCGCTCCAGGGCGTTGGACAGGGTGTCGTATGCGCGCTGCATGTCCAGGGGCTGGCTCAGGTAGGGGAAGGCAAACACGTCCTGGGCATCGCCCATGTCGTCCACCAGTACCCGGGGGTCAGCCATTTCCGGCAGCCGGGCGAGGAGATCAGCCAGGCGGGCGGCGGCTTCAGGCAATTCGCAGCCACTGACGCGGAAGACCAGCTCCTTGGCGGCGGGGTTCGACAGGCCGGTGACCGACGCAGCCAGGGCTTTGTGCAGGGGCATGTCGCCCTGCTGGGCCAGCTTGGCGCAGAGGGTATCCGCGGTGATCTCACCGGGGGTCAGCTTATCCTGGGCCGGGGGCGGCAGATAGGTGAGGCCGGGCTGGATCTGCCTTACGCGGCTCATTTCCATGTTCACATGCCGGGCGGCGTCCAGAATTTTGTTCTGCCCGTCCACCAAGATCAGGTTAGAGTGGCGGCCCATGATCTCCAATATCAGGCGGCGTAGCACATGGTCGCCCAGCTCGTCCACCACGTCCACGTCGATGTACACAATGCGGTCGCCGCCGATCTGCCGCACGCTCTGCATCCTTCCGCCCAGCAGCTGCTTGCGCAGCAGCATGCAGAACATGGGGGGCTCCAGGGGGTTGGGGAAGCTGGACTGGGTCAGGTGGCACCGGGCATTGTTGGGGGAGGCGCACAAAAGCAGCCGCTTGTTTTCGCTCCCGGCGCGGATCAGGAGGATAATGGTGTCCTTCTCCGGCTGGGTGATTTTATCGATACGGCCGCCTTCCAGGGCTGCGTGCAGCTCCCGGGCAGCAAAGCCGATGGTGAGTCCGTCCATGGGCATGGTTTCGCCCTCCTTGCATCATATGAAAACCATTATACGGCATTTTGCGGGATTTGCAAAGTCCTGTCTGCTATGCTATAATAGGAAGCCGAATGGGAGGGTATACAAAAGCTATGAAAAAGTTCCTTTTGCTGTTGATGATGCTGATGATGGTGTGTTCCTGCGCCTGTGCCCAGGAGTATGATCCCATCCCCTGGGGCAGCATGGATCCTGCGCCTTATCTGCCTGATCCTGCCTGCTACCTGCCGGATAACGCCGGCTATCAGGACGAGTCCCTGGGCATCCGCATCGAAACCTTCCGCATGCACGATACCACGGTGATGGCCGCCTATGTGAAGATCACCGATCCCAGCCAGCTGCGCACGGCCACGGCGGCCAAGTACCCCTCCAAGGTGGCGCGGTATGTGCACATCATGTCGGAAGACAACAACGCGGTGATGGCCATCAACGGCGACTGGTTCAGCCAGCATACCGACGGCATTGTGATCCGCAACGGCGTCAGCATGCGCGTGCGCCCCAACAAGGGCCGCGACACCCTGATCATCGACGCCAATGGCGATTTCACCATCCTGCATCCCACCTCCGATGAAAACTGGGGGGCCTTTGAGGGCGAGGTCATCCATGCCTTCTGCTTCGGCCCCGGCCTGGTGATCGACGGCGAAGTGCTGACGGATGTGGATTCCATCATGCTCAGCTGCGGCAAAAACAAAAAGACCCAGCGCATGGCCATCGGCCAGACGGGGCCGCTGCAATACCTGATTCTCACCTGCGAGGGCCCGGAAAACGAGGGCAGCGTGGGCATGGACATCCTGCAGTGGGCTCAGCTGTGCAAGGATATGGGCATGGTGAACGCCTATAACCTGGACGGCGGCTCTTCCTCCACGCTGGTGCTGAACAACCAGAAGATCAACTCCCTGTCCTCCAACAAGGTGCGCACCGTGGGCGACTGCATCTACTTTGCCTCCCTGGTGCCCTACACGCCCCCCACGCCTACCCCCGTGCCCACCGAAGTGCCCACGGCAGCTCCCACCGACGTCCCCGTGCAGGAGTAACCGTATGAAAAAGCTGATAGCAATGGCCCTGTGCCTGATACTGCTTTGCTCCTGCGCCGCCGCCGAAGAGGCGCAGCTGATGGTCCGCATGGGCGGCAGCTTTGGCCTGGGTGTGGACGTGAACGGCGTCATCTGGGGCTGGGGCGATAACCGCAACGGCCAGCTGGGCATCGAAAGCCGCAAGATCATCTCTAAACCCGTGCAGGTGGCCCAGGGCATGAACGGCCAGGACATCCTGGATATCCAGTGCGGCAATGTGAATACGCTCTTTATCATGAAGGACGGCACGGTGTACACCTGCGGTGCCAACAGCGAGGGCCAGCAGGGCATCGCGTCGGTGAAGGATCGTGTGCTGATCCCCGTGCAGATCCCGGAATTGAAGAACATCGTCCAGGCCAACTGCGGCTTCGGCCACTGCCTGGCCCTGGACAAGGACGGCCATGTGTGGGCCTGGGGCCGCAACCATGTGGGGCAGATTGGCGACGGTACGCGCCAGCATGTGGATACCCCCAAGATGCTCGCCCTGGAGAACATCGTTCGGTGGGCTGCGGCGGCAAGTACAGCATGGTCCTGGATGCCAGCGGCGTGGTGTACGCCTGGGGCGAGGACGACTACGGCCAGCTGGGCGGCAAGAAGATCAATTACCAGCTGGAACCCCAGCCTGTTGACCTGGGTGGCCTGAAAGTGAAGGCCATCGCCTGCGGCGGCGACACGTCCTACTTCCTTTGTGAAGACAACACCCTGTGGGCCATGGGCCGCAACGACTACTGGCAGCTGGGCCGCGACGACGTGGGCGGAGACTCCGCTGTGCCCGTGCAGGTAAAGCTCCCCAGTGCGGTGCTGATCGACCGGGTGATCGCTTACAATTCCCACACCATGGTGCTGAGCAAGGACGGCCAGGTGTGGATCTGGGGCATCAGCAGCTCCGGCCAGCTGGGCCTGGGCGACCGCCCCGGCAAGAGCCTGCCGGTGCTCTGCCGCGAGAATGTGGTGGACGCCGATGTGGGCAGCCTGGCCTGCGTCCTTCTGCAAAGCGACGGCACCGTGGTGGCCACGGGCCTGAACAAATACGCCCAGACGGGCACGCTGTACAAGGTTTATCATATGGTGGCGGAATGGGCCGCCAACGGTGTGAATTTGCAAAAAGGAATATGTGAAAAGTAAACGGCAAGCCCCCTCTGATCGCAGAGGGGGCTTGCCGTTGTTGATGGACTTTACAGCTTGATCCTGATGGTGCTGATGGCCACGGCGATCAGGGCGATGCAGTGCACGCACATATCCAGCCAGAAGGACCAGCCCAGGGCGTGGGCGGCCAGGGAGAACAGCAGGCATATGGCGGCGCACCAGGCGAATCGCTCGAAATGCTTGAGGGCGAAGGCTTTGCGGCGTTGGCTGCCGGCGGCCACGGCCTCCTCGTAGGTGGTGCCGTTGTACCAGTACACATATTCTGTGCGGTAGATGATGTACGTCAGCAGGGCTATGCCAACGGTCATCTCAATGCAGATCAGCCGGGTGAGAAGCCCGCCGTCTTCGGTGGGCAGAAAGCAGATGGCAAACAATGCTGCCGTAAAGCCGATCATCCACCACACAAAACCCTTGTAGCTCTTTTTCAGTTCCATGCAATCACTTCCTTTTGCGGATGCGGGCCACAAAGAAGCCCTCGTGCATTTCGTCCGGGCACACGCATAGCGTGCCAGGGATGGTCACGGGCAGCTGGGGCACATGCTGCATCAGCGCATGCTCGATGGGCAGCACCTCCGCGTTGGCTTTGGCGCAGCACTTACGCACCACGTCCTCGTTTTCCATGCGCAGGATGGAGCAGGTGGAGTACACCATTTCGCTGCCAGGTTTCAGAAGCTTCAGGGCCTTTTGCAGCATGGCGGTCTGGGTGGCCACGGTTTTGTTCAGCCAGTCCCGGGTCATGCGCCGCTGGGGCTCGTCCTCCAGCAGCAGAATGGTTCCGCTGCCGGAGCAGGGTGCATCCAGCAGAATTTTGTGGAAGGAGAACAGGTCGTCCAGGCGGCGGGCGTCCTCCATCATCACGCCCACCCGGTTGGCCCCCTGCTTGTCCAGATTGTATTGCAGCCGCTCGGCGCGGATCTTGTTCTTTTCGCAGGCGGTGATCAACGCTTCGTTGCCTGAAAGCGCGGCCATTTGCGTGGTTTTGCCGCCGGGGGCCGCCGCCATATCCAGGATGGTTTCGCCAGCCCTGGGCGCAAGCACCAGCGGCGGGATCATGGCAGACAGGTTCTGCAGATAGACGCCGCCCTGCTCATACACCGGCAGGGCCTGGAGGGCATCCTCCCGGGCGTTGGGAATGATCATGGCATCGACGTACCAGGGCACGTTGTTCCATGCGATGCCTGCCTGGCGAAGCTGATCTTCCACGGCCTCCCGGGTGGTGCGCAGGGGATTGATCCGCAGCGTCACCGGTCGGCGATGGGTATACCCCTGGGCAATACGCTGGGCAGTTTCTGCGCCGTACTGGCTTTCCAGCAGGGATGTGAGCAGCTCCGGGATCACAGGCATGGTCATAGGATTACCTCCGCAGTGGTGATGATGATTGTTTTCGGCACGGGGCAGGGGAAATCCTCCAAATAAAAAACGAGGGGAACATTCCCCCTCATCGCTTTTGCAGCGTATGTACCACGGTTTCCACGCAGGTTTTTCCAGCATTGTCCAGGCTGCGGAAACGGTCGATCAGCTCCATCTCCCGGTTGTTCAGGCAGCAGGGCTCCACGGGCTCGATGCGCCTGCGCACGTCGGTGTGCCCGATGATGTAGTCCACGGAGGTATCAAAATAATCCGCCATCCGCTTGAGAATCTCCAGCTCCGGCTCGATGTTGTGATTTTCATACTTGTTGATAGATGGCTGACTGACGTGGATGGCATCCGCCAGGCGTTGTTGGCTGATTCCATGTTCATGCCTGAGCAACTTCAAATTGTGCAGCACATGACCACCTCCTGCGATTATTATTCTAACAACTCGCAGGAATTAAAGAAAAATCTCTTTTGGAATACTTGACAACACCTTGTCAGAATAATATAATATTGGTAAAATCCCGTTTTATGTAAAGGAAGATGGTATAGGTGGCACTTCGGTTAACGCAAGAAGAAATCGAGCGCATTCTTCAGCTTTATGCTCAGTGCCAGAACTGTTCCGCCGTCGCCCAGCTGGTGGGACGCTCCGCCACCACCGTCGCCAACGTGATCAAACAAAGTGAAACCCAGCGGTCAGCCAAAGAAGACTGACCGTTTTCTTTTTGCCTTACTTATGCTACAATACCCCGGGAGTGTGAGCAATGTGATTTATCTGATCTTGGCGATGGTTTCCAGCATGCTGGTTTCTGTGGTGATGCGGCTGAGCGAAAACCGCAGCCCCAACGGCATGAGCAGGCTGGCCGTGAATTATGTGATGTGCACCCTGATGTCGGCCCTGTTTTCCGGTACGGTGCAGCTGTTCCCGGCGTCGGAGGGGCTGCCCCTGACGCTGCTGCTGGGCGGCATCACCGGTATGCTGTATCTGGCAGGCTTTGTGCTTTTGCAGTGGAACATCCGCCGCAACGGTGTGGTGCTGCCTGCCACCTTCATGAAATTAGGGGTGATCGTTCCCACGCTGCTGGCCATCGTTGCCTTTGGCGAAACGCCGCGCCTGCCGCAGCTGGCGGGTATCGGTCTGGCCCTGGCGGCGATCATTTTGATCCAGGGCAGCGGCAAAACAGAAACCGGCAGCCTGCTGGGCCTGGTGGGGCTGCTGCTGGCTGGCGGCGGCGCAGACGCCATGTCCAAGGTGTTTGAGCAGATCGGCCCCGCGGCCCTGAACGACCACTTCCTGCTGTATACCTTTGGCACCGCCCTGATCCTTTGCACCGTGCTGTGCCTGGTGAAAAAGCAGCGGCTGGTGTGGCAGGATATCCTCTGGGGCCTGGCCATCGGCGTGCCGAACTACTTCTCTGCACGGTTCCTGCTTCTGTCCCTGACCAGCGTACCGGCGGTGGTGGCGTACCCCAGCTTCAGCGTGGGCACCATTGTGCTGGTGACGGCGGTGGGCATGCTCTGCTTTGGCGAGCGGCTGAGCCGCCGCAAGTGGATCGCCCTGGGTGTGATCCTCTTAGCCCTGATCCTGCTGAATGTGTAAATGCAAAACGGAACGGTCATGCACCGTTCCGTTTTGCATTCAGCCGCCCACTAATTCAAAATCTTCTTTGCCGTGATTGCACCGGGGGCAGAGGTAATCATCCGGCACCTCATCGCCCTCGTACACATAGCCGCAGATGGTGCAAACCCAGCTGCGCTTGGCGGTATGCACCGGCTTGGGCTTGATGTCCGCCTGATAGTAAGTGTAGGTGCAGCCCCACCCGCCGGAGAGCACCTCGCCGTCTACAACTTCGGCGATAAACATGGTGTGGGTGCCCAGGTCAACGGCCTGCACCACCTTGCCGGAAAGGAAGGCGTTGGTCATCCGGGTCACATACAAAAGGCCGTTGTCGCTGCGGGCCACCGCATCAAACCCGGCGAACTTGTCCACATCCCGGCCCGACTGCATGCCAAACCGCTGAAACAGGGCGAAATCCGCCTCGGTGGTGATGGCCGACAGGTTGAACACGCCGGTTTTCTGGATCATCTCATGGGTCTTGTTCTGCTTGATCACCGAAATGGCGATCCGCACAGGGTCGTTGGCCACCTGCATCACCGTGTTGATGATGCAGCCGTTATCCTTTTCCCCCTCCCGGGCGGTGAGAACGTACAAACCATAGGTGATGTTGAACAAAGCTTTCGGATCCATGCTGCGCCCTCCTGTGGAAGCATTCTTCATATGGTTGATATACCCAGAAAAGAGGGGGATGAAACCTGCTGGGCGAAAAAGCTTACCACATCAGCGGGTGTTGGTTGCTGATCTCGCGTACCCACAAGGAGGAATTGTGGTGAAGGCCGTGTTCAAACATGGAGTGCAGGATCAGCTTCATCCATTCGTTATGGATGGCCACATCCCGCGTTTGGAAGGACTGGAACGGGTTGATGCCCATTTTCAGCAGATCATAGTTGGAGAGTTCGATGGCCAGCTGGCAGGCGTTTTCCACGGTATCTCCTACCTGTACATTGCCCACCAGAACCCGGAAGGGCACGGTGATTGTATCTCTGCCCAGCAGAGCGGCTGCATCCGGGTTAAGGATGGACACAGTGACCATCGACTCGCCATGCTCCACTTCCTCAATGGTCAGGGGTGCTACGCTGACATAGCCCGTAATCCGCGGTAGCGAAAGAAAAATGATCATGCACACCAGCAGCCCCAGGAAAATCAGCGCAGGCGTTCTTATCTTTGCCATGAAAGCACTGCGTTTTTCAGCTTTGTGCACCTGTGCTGCTGCGTTGTTTTGTTCCTGAACGCGTTCTTCTTCGCTGAGTTCATCAAATTGGCCGAAGTTCGGCATAGGCGACGCAAGCTGACGCTCTCTGATGTTGCTGGCCAGGGCGCGTAGGTTATCAAAACGCTGCCCCTTGATTTGTGACAGCACCGCATGCACTTCTTCGCCGTGCTCGCGGTCAGCCTGTGCGCTGGCAGTTCGCGCCTGCAGGATCTGCGGGATCGTATCTGCATCCTGGAGCATAACGGCAATTTGTTCGATGGAAAAATCACATTGCCGCAGGGTGGCGATATCCTTCAACTGACGGATATCTTCGGCGGAAAAATCCAGCAGCCCTTCTGACTGCTGCGGCGCAATCAACCCTTTGGACAAATACAACCGAACTGCCCGTTCTGTCAGCCCCGAAGCTTCGCATGCTTTCTTCATTCTCATGGATAACGCTCCTTTCAGTACCTTGCTGTGGCCACATCATAATGGCTTACCCTGGGTCAGTGTCAATACTTTTTTGAAAAAAAGTATTGAATTTCACTTTAGCGGTATACTGGCCGGGCAAAACAGTACAGGATTCACGTTGGATGATGGAAGCATCAAAAAAGAGAACCAGCCCTATGAAGAGCTGGTTCCTCAACCCCCTTGATTTTACTGGATAAGTGGCTGCCGCCACTGGCGGCTTACTTGCCGAAGTAGCGCTTCAGGAGGCCTTCAAAAGCCTTGCCATGGCGGGCTTCGTCGCGAGCCATCTCGTGCACGGTGTCGTGGATGGCGTCCAGATTCAGGGACTTAGCCAGCTTGGCCAACTCGAACTTGCCGGAGGTCGCGCCGTTGCAAGGCACGAAAATCGCTTATTTGCAGCCCTTCGGGCAGCAAAACGCCTGCTTTTCTTTGCCTCGCGGGGGACGAACACTCCATTTCCTGATTCCACTTTGGGGAAGCCCGTAAACATTGGTAGCTGATTGATCTTCCACTTTGGATTCCACCTTTGGAGGCAATCAGAACATGAAAAAAGCGAATGATGTCGGCGTTTACCAGCTCCCAGACGGATTCTGGGGGTATCGTTTCAAAGTTGTGGTCAATGGCAAGACTGTTGAGAAGAAGCGGCTGACCGATGACAACGGAATGAAGTTCAAAAACAAAACCGCTGCTGCAAAAGCAAGGAAACTGGCAATCCACCTTGCGGAAAATGGGCCGCAAGAGCCAACAGAACCCGCGCCGCCAGACCGAAAGACTGTCAGCGAAATCTATGCA
>JAGBBA010000028.1 GCA_017938695.1 Clostridia bacterium
AATGGTCTTCAGGGTATTCGTGATGGCAGTGCCAACTACGCTGGTAGCATAGCCAGGCACAGCTTCTTCAACCACCGTGTAAGTGATCTCGTTGCCTTCAGCATCGAACTTGGGCAGATCCTCGATCGTCCAGCTCCAGTCGCCGTTCTCATCGGGAGTCACTTCAACACTCTTGACCACAGTCTCGCCCTTCATCGCCTTCACGATGATGCTGGCAGGACGGGTCAGGGTTTCGTAGCCTTCGTCACCAACCCAGTTCTTGGTGCCTTCCAGATCGGTGGTGATCAGGGTATTGGTAATGGTACAAGTAACAGAGCCATCCTCTGCCTGTACAGAATTTGAGGAAGGCACGTAGCCAGCAGGCATATTGGTTTCTTCAACTGTATAGGCCGCGCCCTTTTCCAGGCTAGACCAAGTATGAGTCCAATTGGGTGCAGACAGGGTAACAGCGTCACCTACGATAGTGCCATCCTTCTTCAACTGAACAGAAACACTATCCGGGCGGAAGTTGTACTGGTCGTTGCCATCGTTCCAAGACTTAATGACGGTAACATTAATCTTTTCAGGCTGTTCAGGTTCCTTTGTGTAAGCATAATACTCGATATGGCGATCTACCATGCCGAATGTTTCGCCAACAACGCCAGTAACTCTGGACAGTGGCGTCACAACTCCACCACTATTATCATTAACCTCGCTCTTGTTATCGTTAAAATCAATCAGTACAAAGTCCCATTTAGTAGATGTATATTCCTTTCCTGCCTCAAGTGCCGGCATAGGTTTAACAATAACATCTTGTCCTCTGCTCGCATCCAATCTGGGAGTTAGCCATTCCGTTTGATAAACTGGGTCGCCATCTACAAAATATTTTACAGAAAACTTTGCAGGTTTATCATACTTATACAATAGATACCAGTAAGGCTGACTAGCACCTTCCGCACCCGGATGAGCAGATTTTAGACCACCGGTAAACACCAACGGAGTTTCCATCAACTCTGTATACGGAACCGCAATCGTATCATTGAGCGTTTTCTGATTCACAGGATCATCTTGGTTATTAGCGCGATATCTCCACAGATACAGAGTAGCATCCTTATAATAGTCCAAACCGCCATGTTCACCAGGACCATATTTTACTACTGTCGTCTGCGGCCAATTCACCGTCACTGTTTCGCCAAAGTGCGCACCTGTATAATAGTTCGCCTGATGCGTTTCCCAGAAACCCGAACCATCAAACGATGCATTATACTCATTAAAATAGCGCGGATTGTATGCTGCCTGGAAGACCGCAACACGTTCCTTTAGATTATAAACTTTATAAATCGTAGAGCCAAGGGGCGGAAGTGAGCTACCAAGAAGAATCGGCTCCTTCGAACCAGGCACAGTGTAATAATTCTTTGCATTTGCATCATAATATCCCGGCATATTGCTATGCAAGCTTTCAACCGAAAACTGCGCACCAAACACATGCGTTTCCGGTTTGACTTCATCGAAGTCATCACCCGTTGCATTCAATTTCAGCAGCGCATTGCCATGTAAAAAATCAGACTTAACGCCCGGAAGCGTCTCTTCAGCTGTTTCCAGGTCAACAACAAAGTTAACTGTGTATACAGGATCGAAATAGAACTTGATTGTCACTTCACCATGATGATTATCATCCAACGGCACATCATATGTATTGAATACAATCTTGCCGTTTTCACGATCAATCTGAGCTCCGTTATAATTGTTCAGATTGGTAACCCTAATAGAAGGACTTTCGTTGTCCTTTGCTACATAACTCAGGTTTTCGTATGTACCGGCTTCCACTTCATAATTAGTGTTGTGTTCAGTTATCGTAACAATTTCTTTTTCGCCATACAGTTTATCATAAGTACCCTTATTCGTACCAGCATAATAACGCTCGATATTAAGGGTAATATCAAAGCCACCCCATACAGCAGTATATTCCACATCGCCACTCAAACTCACCTGGGTACCAGGCTTAAGGCATTGCATCAAATCTCCATTGGGAGCCCATCCGTAAAATACTTTACCGTCGGGAGCAGTAAAAGAATTCTCCGGCAGCTGATAGTAAATATCCGACAGCTGAATAGAATCCATACTTCCGCTGCCTTCACCAGCAGCAAAAGACACGGTGGGACCAACAACAGAATAGGAAATATTCCAATTCGTAGTTCCATTAAACTCGCTATTAATTACATTTTCAACAGACAAGTTCTGATTCAATGCAACAGACTTGCCCTTTATCGTAACAACACAACGATATATCTTACTATTTTCGTCAGATCCATATTTTATATTTGTTGACTCACTGGTGCTGTTTACAACTTCGAGTCCATTTTTATTCCACGCATTACCCGGAGAATGATTCTGCACTGCATAGTAGGAGATCGTTTCTTCTTCTCCGACCTTCAGCTCGATACGCGCACCGTCTGCCAGCGAGCCTTTCTCAAGCACCGTAACGGGGTTCTGCTGTTCCGCAGCAAAAGCAACCACGGGCATGTTGCTTGTAAACATCATGACCGACATGATCAATGCCAGAATACGCTTGAACTTATTCATCATACGATTTTCCTCCATTTGCAATCATGAATGTGCTTCATGCTGCTCATTCAACCGTTTCCGGCTGCGTCGTGTTAATCGTTGCTCGCCAGCAGATTCCAGTATGTGCCGGCTGAAGGATCAGTCGATACTGATGATCATTCGCACCGGGAATATCCTCCCAGGTCGCGCCATAATCGAAAGACTGCTGCCACTGAACCGTGTACTGAACATTTTCTGCATTCGCAACTTCCAATGTCAGAACCATCTCAGTTCCAGCAAGGAAGACCGTCTGGTTTCCCAGGTTGGAGATCACATTCAGCACCGGCTCGGGGAGAGGTTCAGGCGTAGGCTCGGCGGTAGGTTCGGCCGTGGGTTCCTCGGTAGGAACCTCAGTCGGAACTTCCGTGGGAGCCTCGGTGGGCTCGGCAGTCACTTCCGGCTCAACCGTAGGCTCCTCGGTGGGAGCCTCCGTCGGTTCGGCGGTGGGCTCTGCCGTCGGTTCGGCAGTAGGTTCGGCGGTAGGAGCTTCCGTGGGGCGTTCCTGCACGCTGGGGAAGCGGAACACCGGCGACACGATGGTGTCTGCCACAGCAGTGGTGGTCAGCGTCATGACCAACGCCAGGGCCAGGATGATTGCTTTGCGCATGTTCTTTTTCATGTTTCTATCTCCTTACCGTCGGATTTTTAGGTTTGGGTGGTTGATTTTTGTATCTCTCTTTCAACGCCAAAACCGAAACGCGTTGGTTTCGGTTTCAGCAGGTGTATTCATTGTAACGATCATTCCAGCACAGTCAGCACTGCGCGATATTCCAGATAAGCATTGGAGGGGCTCAGCACGAAGGTGTAGTTGAGACCGGTTTCAACGGTTTCCCACTTGTCGATGCCCACCAGCACCTGCCAGGTGATGGTGTAGGCACAATCCACATCCTTCACATCCGCGTACAGGGTAACTTCATCACCGAAGTAGATGGGGCCCTGGTTCCGCAGGAGGATGGTCACCTTGCCCTGCAGCACCGGATCGGGTTCGACCGTAGGTTCCGCGGTAGGCTCGGCAGTGGGTTCAACAGTGGGCTCAGCGGTGGGTTCCACAGTAGGTTCGATCGTGGGTTCCGCGGTAGGCTCAACAGTGGGCTCGGCGGTGGGAGCCTCGGTGACCGTAACGATCACTTCTTCAGTGGCTTCCGGCAACCGACTCTCGGTCGGTTCTTCGGTGGGCTGCTCGGTGATCACCGGCTCGGCAGTGGGCTCGGCGGTGGGTTCAGCAGTGGGCTCAACCGTAGGCGTTTCCACGGGTGCCTCGGTGGGAGCGGCCGTTTCTACCACGGGCTCAGCAGTGGGTTCGGCGGTAGGTTCAGCGGTCGGTTCCACAGTGGGCTCCGCGGTAGGCACAGCAGTGGGTTCTGCGGTAGGCTCAGCGGTGGGCTCAGCAGTGACCACCGGTTCTTCGACTGCAGGGGCGGGAGCTTCCACATTTTCGGTTACATTGGAAGCGGTTTCATCCGCCGCAGGCATCTCAGCAGGAACCTCAACAACGGGCTGCAGGTCGGTGGGAGTCGCGATACCTTCGGCCAGCGCGCCCATCGGCAGCATAGCCATCAGCACCAGGGCCAACGCCAATGCAGCAAAGCGTTTCACAGTCGAATTCATCATGGTGGAGCCTCCTTTGATCGCCAGGGTTTAGGTGAATGCCAATGTATTGGCAAATATTATCCCAATTTCAACTACATTATAACACCCAACGGTTACCTGGACAGTTACATAAAGGCCAAATCCACAACTTTTTCAAATAATTTTCAAAAAAAAGGAAAGCACCGATCACTCAGCACTTTCCTCATCTTTCAGCTCGTTTGTTATGTCGTCATCCACCTCGCCGTCCAGGGGGCCGACGCGGTAATCGAAAACGATATTGGAGTTGGGATACTGCCGGTAGAACACCCGTTTGATGCGCTCCAGCACCATATGGCCGGTGGCGTAATTCACCGTGGGCAAAAGCATGGCGCACATGGCCGGCGCGAAACGGGTGATGATATCGCCCTTGCGCAGGTTCTGGCTGAGGATCTGCATCAGGCCGTTCATGATGCTGTTCTGCCGGATGTTGTCCATCACCTGATTGTCGTAGGGGCGGATCATCACGATGGCCAGGAACATGGTGGTGCCCATGCGCTCCAGGTTGCGCATCTGCAGGTTGTAGATCTCCTTGAACACCGCGTATTCGCACACATAGGCGTCGTGCTTATCGTTTTCGCGCAGCTCGTTGCGGATGGCCTGCAGGCTGAAGTCCAGCGTTTTGCCAGCGGTGACGATATGCTTGTAGAACTCCTGCATTTCCTGGCTGGGCTGCACGCCCAGGTAGCAGTAGTCCAGCTCCACCACATGCTTGTACTGCTGCATGGCTTCGCCAGTGCGGTTCATGTGGATGAGGGCCGTCATCAGCTCGATGTGCAGCCTGTCGTGGAACTGGTCCACCTCCAGGGCGCGGCGGCATACGCTGACGATGCCCTTGTGCTCGCCCTGGATCTTCAGCAGGTCGATGTAACCCAGCACCGCCTTCATGTAGCCTTCATGCAGGGAGGCGGCCTCCACCACGGCCCATTCGTTGCGCTCGTTGTTCTGCAAAAGGTCGCCGGGGTACAGGTCCAGCAGCTTTTCGCACAGGCTGCGCTGCTCCGCCTCGGTCACGCCGTTTTCCAGCTTGGCCAGGATATCGTCGATCTCATACATATCCACGGTCATGCCGGGCAGGCATTCCCAGTGGTAGGCACCGCGGTCGGCCACCACACAGCTGCCCAGGTCGGGGCTGATCTGGTTCAGCAGGGTGCGCAGGCGGCTCACCAGGGTTTTCAGCGCGTTTTCCGGGTTGCTACTCTTTTCCTCCGACCACAGGGTCGACAAAAGACGGCTGTTGGGCACCGGGCTGCCCCGGTGGCTGATCAGCAGCTGGATCAGGCTCGCGCCCTTGCGGGATTTGTTGACCAGCAGGTCGATTTTCCGCTCGTTGATGTAAATTGCAAACGTGTCCATCATCTGGATACGCACGATATCTGCCATCAGGTTATCCTCCACACATCAGTTAAAACCGTTTGCCCAGACCCAGGCCGCCGCCCATGGGCGAGGGCGGTGCCATGCGGCTGCCGCGCTCCATGGTTTCGGGGTGCACGGCATGCAGAATGGCCGTTTCCTGGGTGATTTGCCCATCCTTCACCAGGCGCATCAGCTCCGTATCCATAGAAAGCATGCCCGGGCCGCCGCTGAAAATGGCGTTGTCAATTTGATGGGTCTTGCCTTCGCGGATCAGGTTCTGGATGGCCGGGTTAACGGTCATCACCTCGAACACGGGGGTCAGGCCGCCGTCACGGGTGAGGATCAGCCGCTGGGAAACCACGCCCTTGAGCACCATGGACAGCTGGGCGCGGATCTGGTTCTGCTGTTCGGCAGGGAATGCGTCCACAATACGGTCGATGGTCTTGGCTGCACCCAGGGTGTGCAGCGAGGACATCAGCAGATGGCCGGTTTCCGCCGCGGTAATGGCGGTGGAGATGGTCTCCTGGTCGCGCATTTCGCCCAGCATGATCACGTCCGGAGCCTGGCGCAGGGCTGCGCGCAAGGCACGAGCAAAGGTGGAGGCGTCGTTGGGCACCTCTCGCTGGCTGACCAGGGACATCCGGTGAGGATGCAGGAATTCGATGGGGTCCTCAATGGTGATGATATGCCCGCTGCGGGTGGAGTTGATGCGATCCACCAGGCAGGCCAGGGTGGTACTCTTGCCGTTGCCGGCAGGGCCGGTGACCAGCACCATGCCGCTGCGGAGCTCCGCCAGGTTCAGCACCACGTCGGGGATATTCACATCCTTGGGATTGGGCAGACCGAAGGCCACCACGCGGCAGGTGGCTGCCACGGTGCCGCGCTGCTTGTAGGTGTTGCAGCGAAAACGACTCACGTCGCGCACGGAGAAAGAAAAGTCGTCGTCGCCTTCTTCATCCAGCACGTTGGTATTGCGGCTGGCCAGGCTGTAAGCCGTGCGGACAAGGGCCTCGGCGTCGGCGGGCATCAGGCGTTCCTGGGTCAGGGCCACCATGCGGCCGTTGGCCTTGACCATCACAGGTGAACCGGGAATGATAAAAACGTCCGAGCCATCCTTGGCCAGGGCATCCTTCAGTAACTCAATCAGTTCCATAAGTCCTCCGCTCCCACCGTCAGGTAATGCTGGGCCCAGGCCGCCCGGGGCATGCTCCCCCACTGCGACAGCTGCACCGCGCATTCCAGGTTACGGTCGCCCTCGGTTTCCGTCCAGTAGACTAAATCGTTTTCCAGGTACATGAACTCCGGCAGGTTCTTCTCCACCAGGGAAAGATATTCGTCATGGCTGGCTGCCTGGCTGGCGCACTGGGCCAGCAGGGTATCCAGCTGGGCAAAGCTACCCTCACTGCGGGCATTCAGGCCGTACACGGTTTCGATCATCACCGCGCTGCGGCTGCTGAGGGATTCGTCGTTCCGGGCACTGATGAAGGTGAGCATGCAAAGCACGCACATGCTCAGTACCACCACGATCAGGATCAGCGACGCCGCGCCAGGACCCAGGGCGATTTTCCGCTGCTTCATGGCTGCACCTCCCCGGGGATATATCGGTCGGCAGGCAGGGCAAACAGGGCTTCACCGTCATACAACGCGGTGATCGTCATCCGCCGCAGGATGCCTGCATCATGGGCTTCATCATCACAGGACACGGCAAGGCGATACAGCTCGTCCGCCTTCTCCCAGCCGGTTTCACCCTGCACAAAGCCCAATTCCGCCAGCTTGTCCTGGGGCGCATCGGCTGCGTAGAGGGTTTCCGCCAGGTTCTGGGCCTGCATCAGGGCCTCGTTCCGGGCACCGGCCCGGGTGCTGTATTGCTTGGCTGCACCGAAGATCTCCATCAGCGTGGTGGATGCCAGCATGAAAAACAGCACCACGATGAGCAGCTCCACCAGGAGCGCATTCACACGTCCGTTCTGCTTCATTGTGTTACTCCTCCGGGCTGATCTGGCAGCGCAGCTGGTGCTGCACCGCGCTTTGGGTGCCGTCCTGCCCGGTGAGGTGCACCGTCAGGAAGCCGTCTTCTATCACAGGCTGGAAAGCCGCCGCCTGGCAGATGCTCTCGCCGGATTCCAGGCTGAAGCCATACTCGGCAGACATGAAGCTTTCATACAGCATGCCGTCGCGGCAGAAAAGCCGCTTGATGTAACATTCGTCGCCGTAATCGCTGACGATGGCCAGCACGGTTACGCCGTCGTGTTCCTCAATGGTTACTTCGCTCAGGCCGTCCTCGGCCCACAGAGCACTACGCACCACGGTAGAAAGGATGCGTGCCTGGTTGTTGGCGTTGGCACGCTCCACCGTGCCGCGGTAGACCTGGGCACCCAGGGTCACCAGCAAGGTGCTCATGGCAGCAAACACCGCCAGGAGCAGCAGCACAAACACGTTCTGGATCATGCGGGGCGGCCGCTTGTCATGGATGCTCACGGCTGGCTGCGCCCCCTCTCCATCACGCGGATATCCGGCATAACGTTGGAGGCAAAGGCCTCGTAATACACCAGATACCGGTCCTCGTTGTAACCCAGGCCATAATGTTCACGGAGGTAATCCAGGTCGTCGGGGTATGCGCCTTCCACGGCATAGCAGGTCAGGGCTGCGTTTTTCACAGCGTCGCGCACCAGGCCCAGCTCCGCCTCGTCACTGGCACTGGTTACACGGTCGATGGCCAGGCAGAAGATCAGCACGATGGCCACAAAAATGGCTGCTGCGGCAAAATCCTTTCGATTCACTGCATTCCCTCCTTTCTTTCGTTTTGGTGTGCCCTATCAGGGCAGGTTGGACAGAATGCCCGCCATGGGCAGCATCACAGACAGAAGGATCGCGCCGATAACCACAGACAGCAGGGCCACCAGGGTGGGCTCGATGATCGCCACCAGGCGGGAGAAGCCGTCCTCCACCTGCTCTTCGTAAAGAGAGGCGATCTTGGCCATCACCTGGGGCTCGTGGCCGGAGGCTGCACCCACGCGGATCATACGGTTGTGGAAGTCCTCAAACAGCTTGGAGGCACTCAGGGCCTCGGTGAAGGTGGCACCGTCCTGCATGGCCAGGCGGATGCCCTCCACGCGCTTGGCAGCTTCCTTGTCTGTCAGGGCATAGGGGGCCATTTCCAGCGCACTCTCCATGGGGAAGCCGCTGGACAGCATCAGGGACAGCATGCTGGCCACACGGGCAGAAGACAGCTTGGCGTTGATTTTCTTCAGCGGGGGGAAGCAGGTCTGGATCAGGTGCATCACCTTGTCGCGGTAGGGGGTGCGCAGCAGAATGATACACACCAGGGCCGCCACGCCCACCAGGGCGATCAGGGCCAGCACCACCCAGCCCACCACGGCACCGGCGTTCATCAGCACGCTGCCGCCCTCGGAGGCACCCACGCCCAGGCTGTCCAGCACGCGGTTGAACACGGGCAGCACGCGCATCAGCAGCACCAGGATGATCACCACCAGCATGGCACCCAGCACCAGGGGATAGGTGATGGCACTGGTGGCGGCAGTACGGATGCGGCCCTCACGCTCGTAGTACTGGCTCAGGCTGAGCATGATGTCCTCCAGGCGGCCGGTTTCTTCGCCGATGCCCACCATCTGCACCATGTACTGGGGCCAGCGGTCGTCCTGGCGCAACGCCTCGTACAGCGAGCCGGTGTTCTGCATGCCGCCAAGAATGGTAGCATAAACAGGATCCGCCTCCTGCCCCTCTTCCGCCGCCAGCATTTCAATGCCGTCGTAGAGGGTCATGCCGGAATCCAGCATCAGGGCGATCTGGGCGCAGAAGCTGCTCAGCTCTTCCGGGGTGATCTTGCGTTTCTTCGCGTTCTGTTCCTTTGCCATGTGATTTATCCTCCCTGTTCAAGGGTATGCATTCGGTAGCGTATTAATAGAAGCGTTCTACCGTGTATTCGCTTTCCTTCGATACGGCGTTCAGTTCCGCCGTGGGGTCGAACATGATCTCCTGGCCATCCACCACAGCCACGATCCAAGCGTGGTACATGCCGTTATCCAGATAGCCGATCATCAGCTTGGTGGGGATGCCCTGCACGCGCATCATGCAGGCCGTCATGGCTGCCAGGTCCTGGCAGATGCCCATGCGCTTTTCAAAGCAGCCGTCAATGTCGGGCATCATGCCGGGCTTGACGGTGACCATCTTCACATAATCATAAACGAAGCCGGTTTTCACAAACTTGCAGATGGCATCGAAGCGTTCCTTCTGGGTGGCAAGCCCCTCGCACAGCTCCGAGGACTTCTGCACCGCCGGAGTACTTTCGTCGTAGAGCACATACTGGTTGGGGTACAGGAATGCGGTGTTAGGATCGGGCAGCTCGGCCTTCACCCCGGCGCGGCCTTCCTCGGCGTACTTCTTGCCGGAAACGTTCTTATACAATATGCAGTTATAGCTGCCGCTGCCCAGCTGCAGGGGGATGATCTCATACTCGCCCTTGCCGTTCAGGTCATAGTCCAGGGTCTGGTCGCCGCACTTCACGCGGAACTTTAGTCGCTTGTCCGTCTGGGGACCCTTCACCATGATGTAACCCTGATCCGCATGGCTGGCGTCCACCGTCAAGCCGCCGCTCTGCTGGCGTTTCGTCCCGTCGGCAGAGGGCCACAGCGCATCCGCCAGGCCAGCCAGGGCAAGCACCGCCTGCAATACAAAAAGGGCAGCCAAAACACACGCTGTCCACGCGCGGATACGGCTGCTCCTCTTCATCATCAGGTTTCCCTCCCAATTAGGGTATAATATACCAGTTACATTATATTCCCCTTTTGGTTCATTTGCAACCTGAATCAACAATTTTCTTGAATCTATGTGACACCCCTCAGCCTATGCTGCCGCCCTTCATGGGTGACTGGGCATGCTGGCTGAACAATTTCAGCACGCCATGCTGGTATTTGATCTGGGGTTTCGTCCAGCATTTGCGCCGCTGTTCCAGCACGCTGGCGACCTCCTCCGGCGGCATACGCTTGCCCTTGACGCCCACGATCTCCAGCCGCCGGGCAGGGATATCCAGCAGGATCAGGTCCCCCTCCTCCACCAGGGCGATGGGGCCGCCCTCGGCCGCCTCCGGGGACACATGCCCGATGGACGGGCCCGTGGACGCGCCGGAAAACCGGCCGTCGGTGATCAGTGCCACGCTGCGGCCCAGCTCTGCATCGGACGAAATGGCCTCGGTGGTGTAGAACATCTCCGGCATGCCGGAGCCCTTGGGGCCCTCATAGCGGATGAACACCGCGTCGCCGGGCTGAATGTCATGGTGCAGCACGGCCTGCAGGGCGTCCTCCTCGCAGTCGAAGGGCCGTGCCCGCAGAACGGCGGTGAACATCTCCTTCGGGCAGGCAGTATGCTTGATCACCGCGCCCTCCGGGGCCAGGTTGCCCTTGAGGATGGCAATGGCCCCGTCCGTGCCGATGGCCTGGTGGTAGGGCCGGATGATATCCTGCCAGTGCAGACCCACCTGGCGGCAGTCCTCGTCGCAGCGGTCGTAATAGCCGGTGCGCTTCAGTTCGTCCAGATTTTCGCCCAGGGTCTTGCCTGTTACGGTCATGGCGTCCAGGTGCAGCACGGAGCGGATCTCCTCCATCACCCGGGGCACGCCGCCGGCATAGGTGAAATACTGGGCAGGCCAGCGTCCGGCGGGGCGGATGTCCAGCAGATAGTGGGCACCCCTGTGGAGCCGGTCGAACATTTCTGCATCGAAGTCAATGCCGAATTCCCTGGCGATGGCCGGGATGTGCAGCAGGCTGTTGGTGGAGCCGGAGATGGCCGCATGCACCATCACCGCATTTTCAAATGACTCCACCGTCACCATGTCCCTGGGGCGCAGGCCCGTCCGGGCCAGGTGTATCACCTGCTGACCGGCGCGGCGGGCGGCGTCCTTCAGCCGCTGGCTGGTGGCAGGAAGCAGTGCCGTGCCGGGGAGCATCAGGCCCAGTGCCTCACCCATCACCTGCATGGTGGACGCAGTGCCCATAAAGGAGCATGCGCCGCAGCTGGGGCAAGCGTGGTGCTTGTACCATTCCAGCTTTTCCGGGGTGATCTCCCCCCGGGCGCATTTCGCCGCATAGATGCCGATCTGCTCCAGGGTGAGCAGATCCGGCCCGGCGTCCATCACGCCGCCGGTGACCAGAATGGAGGGCATGTTCACCCGGCCGATGCCCATCAGGTGGGCAGGCACAGCTTTGTCGCAGCTGGAAATGAACACGCCGCCGTTAAAGGGCGTGGCTCCGGCGTGGATCTCGATCATCCCGGCGATGGCGTCCCGGCTGGCCAGGGAGTAGTTCATGCCATCATGGCCCTGAGCCATGCCGTCGCAGATATCCGTGGCGAAATACCGGGCAGCCTTGCCGCCGCTTTCCGCCACGCTGCGCACGGTTTCCTCCACCAGCTGCAAAAGGTGGGCACTGCCCGGATGGCTGTCGCCAAAGGTGCTCTCCACCATGATCTGCGGTTTGCTGAGGTCCTCCGCCTTCCAGCCCATGCCCATGCGCAGGGGATCCATCTCCGGCGCGGCAGCGCGAATGTCCTGACTGATCATAGCCTGCTCCTTATTCAAAGACCTGGGTGCGGATGATGCGGATCTCCTTGACTTCCATGCCACCCACCGCGAAGAAGAACTTGATGTAGAAGATCAGCCTTCTGCGCACCTCATGGGTGGTGAAGGACAGGGTCTGCCATTCCTTGTCGCCGCCGGTGATCACCTGTGCGCCCAGGTGCATCCGGTCAACGGACACGGAAATGGGCAGCTGCGCAGTATCCGGCAGGGCGGCAGAGGCGCGGCAGATCACATCAATGCGGTACTGGCCGCGCTTGTCCAGCTTCATCTGGAAGAGGTTGTTCTGGCCGGAAGCGGTGTTCAGCGCATCGCCGGGGATCACCGCTTCCTTGCCCACCTCCACCTCGGGGATATGCAAGATCACGTCACCGTCCTCGTCGCGCAGCTGCTGGAGCTGCTCGTCCTCGGGGCTGGTCTGGCCCGTGAGGCGGCGGAAGGCCGGGGTATCCAGCAGGAAGCGGCAGATATTCATGGCGCTGCGCTGGTATTCCGCCCGGGTGACCGTACCGTTGGCCAGGGATTCAGCAGAATCGTCGTTGCCGCTGTTGGCAGCAGGGTTGTTGGTGACCATGAACAGGTCGTTCTGCGCCCTGACCATGGAGGCCACCTTCGACACAGAGCTCTCGCCCTGATCCTCGGAGCCTGCGGCCCACCAGTCGGTCATCACGATGCCGGTATAGCCCCACTCGCCGCGGAGGATGGTGGTGTTCAGGTCGTAGTGGCTGGCAGTCCACCAGCCGTTGAGCGGATTGTACGCCGTCATGATGGAGCGCGCGCCGCCTTCCTTTACGGCGATCTCATACCCCTTGAGGTAGATCTCCCGCAGGGCGCGCTCGGACACCACCGCGTTCACCTGGCGGCGGTAGCTCTCCTGGTTGTTGCAGGCGTAGTGCTTGATGGTGCCCGTCACGCCGCTCTGGTGCATGCCCTTCAACTGGGCAGAGGCCATCAGGCCCGTCACCAGGGGATCCTCGGAGAAATATTCAAAGTTGCGGCCGTTCAGCGGATGCCGGTGGATGTTCATGCCGGGGCCCAGCAGGCTGTCCACCTGGTACTTGCGCATTTCCAGGCCCTCCAGCACATAGAGCTCCTCCACCAGCTTTTCGTTCCAGGTGCAGGCCTGCAGGGTGCCGTTGGGCATGGAGAAAGCGATGTTGCCGCAGTCCATGCGGATGCCGCTGGGGCCGTCGGCGCAGCAGGCGGCAGGCAGGCCGAACAGGCCGGTGAGCCTATCCGTCACGCCGCCGAAAGCACTGGCCGTGCCAGGGGTGACCCTGGGCGAGCTCATGCCCTCGCCCCGGACGATGCAGCACAGGTCGTCATCGGTCATTTGGGCGATGAACTGCTCCATGGTGCAGCGGCCAGATGCCACGTCCGCCAGCTTCAGGCCGGCGTATTCAGCAGGGGCGATCTCCTCCGGCAGCCGCGCCATGCGCCGCTGGACAGGGTCAATCTGCCGGGTGGGAGCATCCTCCCAGGCAATGCAGCCATCCACCGGGTGCAGCCGCTGGAAGCTCTCCACAGGGGCGCAGGCTTCCTCCAGCTGCTCAAGCGCCCGGAGCTCCGCCTGCACAAAGGTGCCTGCCTTTTCGGTGCAGCGCACGTCATGACCGGCATAGAAGGCGTACTCGCCCGCCTCCAGCACATAGCAGGAGCGGCAGCCCGTCACGCCGCCGTCATCATAGGAGGCCAGGCGCGCCGCAGGGATGGTGATCTCCACCTCCACCGCGTCGCCGGGACGGAGCACCTCCGTCTTGGCAAAGCCACACAGCACGCGGCTGGGCTTGCCCAGCTTGCCCTGGAGCTGCTCCACGTAGACCTGCACCACTTCCTTGGCGGCAGCGTCCCCGGTGTTGGTCACCCGGGTACGAAGGATGGCCTTTTCCCCGTCCCAGGCGAAGGACACCGGCTCGTGCAGGAAGGTGGTGTAGCTCAGACCAAAGCCGAAGGGGTATAGCACCTTCTCCTTGGCGAAGGATTCAAAATAGCGGTAGCCCACGTAGATGTCCTCGGCGTACACGCTGCGGTGAGCATCGCCGAAGCCCTCGTAAGCCGGATAATCGCTGATGGCGGCAATGGTGTCGGTCAGTCTGCCGCAGGGAGCCACCCGGCCGCAGAGCACATCCGCCACACCCAGGCCACCCTCCTGGCCGCCCTGCCACACGTACAACACCGCCGCAGGCTGGAACTTTTCCACCCAGCCCATGTCGATGATATTGCCCACGTTCAGCAGCACGATGGTCCGTTCAAAATGCCGGCACACGCTCTCCAGCATGGCTTCTTCTTCCCCGGTGAGCCGCCAGCTGCCGGGTTCGTCGGCGTTATCCCGGTCCTCGCCGGCGGTGCGGCCGATGATCACCACCGCCGCATCGTTGCGCTGAGCCGCCGCGCTGACCAGGCCGTCCGCCAGGGGCATCTCCTGCTGATACCAGGGGTGGTGCGCCCAGCCGTCGCCCACGTCGAAGGGGTGCTCCGCCACATAATCCACATAGGCCTGGCGGATCTCCCCGTCCAGCCGGATATCCGCTTCGGCGGACAGTGCCTCGTAAATGCCGGTGACGTAACGGGTGTTCACCAATCCGCCGGAGCCCAGGCCGCTCTTGAAATAGTTCATCTGGGTGCGGCCAAAAAGGGCCACACGGCAGCCTTTTTCCAGGGGCAGGGCTCGGTTTTCATTGCGCAGCAGCACGCAGCCCTCGGCAATCACTTCCCGGGCCTTATCTTTAAACGCCTGATTGGTCAGCATCGGCTTTGTCATATGAATATCCTCCAAACGATTCCTTGGAGCATGAGTATAGCATATTCTTCCAGTGTTCTCAAGGCGTGCAGGACTTCGAAAATCCGAAAATTCCACGAAAAACGCCCTGCGGCACAAGCTACAGAGCGTGATGCGGAGGCGGTGGGATTCGAACCCACGGAGAGTTGCCCCTCAACTGATTTCGAGTCAGTCCCGTTATGACCACTTCGATACACCTCCACGGGCAACAGCGATATATTATCATAAATTCAACCGTTTGGCAAGGGTGGAAGCATTGCAAAAAGCAGCGTATTTCTGTATAATTGAAGCTGAGATTTTATCGCTACGGAGGACGCCATGAGCTTCACGCATCTGCATCTGCACACGGAGTACAGCCTGCTGGACGGCGCGTGCCGCATTCCCAAGCTGGTTCAGCGCATCAAGTCGCTGGGCATGGACAGTTGCGCCATCACCGACCATGGCGTGATGTATGGCGTGATCGACTTCTACTCCGCCATGAAGGATGCGGGGCTCAAGCCCGTCATCGGCTGCGAGGCCTATGTGAGCCGCGACCGCCGGGACAAGAGCACCATCAACCGCGAGTACAGCCACCTGATCCTCCTGTGCGAAAACAACACCGGCTACCAGAACCTGATGTACCTGATCTCCGAGGGCTTCCTTACCGGCTACTACTACCGCCCCCGTATCGACTACGACCTGATCCGGCAGCATCACGAGGGCCTGATCTGCCTTTCCGCCTGCCTTTCCGGCGACCTGCCCAAGCTGCTCCTGGGCGACCAGTGGGATACCGCCCGGGCCTATGTGCGCGAAATGCAGGAGATCTTCGGCAAGGAAAATTTCTATATCGAGATCATGGATCACGGCATCCGGGAAGAAAAGATCGTCCTGCCCAAATTGATCCAGTTGGCCCGGGAGATGGACGTGCCCCTGGTGGCCACCAACGACTGCCACTACCTGGAAGAAAAGGACGCCGACGCCCAGGAAGTGCTCATGTGCATCCAGACCGGCAAAACCCTGGACGACGAGGCCCGCATGCGCATGGAAACCACCCAGCTCTATGTGAAGAGCGAGGAGGAAATGCGCGCCCTGTTCCGCTCCTGCCCCGAGGCTGTTGACAATACCAAGCTTATCGCCGACCGCTGCAATGTAGAGTTCGAGTTCGGCGTCACCCGTCTGCCCCAGTACCCCGTACCCGAAGGCGAAACCGCCCTTTCCATGCTCAAGCGGCTGTGCCACGAGGGCATGGTTCGCCTCTACCCCGATGCCAAAGAGGGCGCCGAGCCCTACACCCGTCTGGAATACGAGCTCAACGTCATCGCCGGCATGGGTTATGTGGATTACTTCCTCATCGTGTGGGATTTCATCCACTACGCCAAGCAGAACGGCATCATGGTGGGCCCGGGCCGCGGCTCCGGCGCAGGCTCCATCGTGGCGTACACCCTGGGCATCACCATGCTGGACCCCCTGAAGTACCAGCTGCTGTTCGAACGCTTCCTCAACCCCGAGCGCGTCACCATGCCCGATATCGACGTGGACTTCTGCTACGAACGCCGCCAGGAGGTCATCGACTATGTGGCCCGCAAGTACGGCGCGGATCACGTGAGCCAGATTATCACCTTCGGTACCATGGCTGCCAAGGGCGTGGTGCGCGACGTGGGCCGCGTGCTGGGCATGAGCTACCAGGACACCGATGCTGTGGCCAAGGCCATTCCCTTCGACCTGGGCATGACCCTGGAAAAAGCCTTGAAGCTCTCCCCCATGCTGAAAACCATGTATGAGGAGCAGAGCGAGGTCAAGCGGCTCATCGACACCGCCATGACCCTGGAGGGCATGCCCCGCCATGCCTCTACTCATGCCGCAGGCGTGCTGATCACCGGCAAGCCCGTGATGGAATACGTCCCCCTGCAGCGCAACGATGAGGTAATCACCACCCAGTACCCCATGGGCACCATCGAACGCCTGGGCCTACTGAAAATGGACTTCCTGGGCCTGCGCACCCTGACGGTGATCCGCGACACCTTGGATATGCTCCGGGAGCAGGGCATCGACATGAAGCCCGAGGATATCCCCCTGGACGATCCTGCCGTGTATGAGATGATCTCCGCTGGCGACACCAACGGCGTGTTCCAGCTGGAAGGCAGCGGCATGACCAGCTTCCTCACCAACATGAAGCCTGCCTGCTTCGAGGATATCATCGCCGCCATTTCCCTCTACCGCCCCGGCCCCATGGATTCCATCCCCCGCTACATCGAGGGCAAGCAGAACCCGGCCTCCGTGCACTACGAAACACCCCTGCTCCGCCCCATCCTGGACGTGACCTACGGCTGCATGGTGTACCAGGAGCAGGTCATGCAGATCGTCCGCGACCTGGCAGGCTACTCCTATGGCCGCTCCGACCTGGTGCGCCGCGCCATGGCCAAGAAAAAGCACAAGATCATGGAGCAGGAGCGCGAGTACTTCGTCTACGGCAAGACCGCTGAGGACGGCAGCATCGAGATCGCGGGCTGTATCCGCAACGGTGTGCCCGAGGCCGTGGCCAACCAGATCTACGACGAGATGATCTCCTTCGCGTCCTACGCGTTCAACAAATCCCACGCCGCGGCTTACGGTGTGGTCACCATGCAGACGGCCTGGCTGAAGAAACACCACCCCGTGCCCTTCCTGGCCGCCATGCTCAACAGCGTTTACGGCAACCCGGGCAAGATCGCCGGGTACATCCAGCACTGCCGCTCGAAGAACATCCCCATCCTGCCCCCGGACGTGAACCGTTCCGGCTGGAAGTTCACCGTGCAGAAGATGGATGACGGCCAGCTGGGCATCCTCTTCGGCCTGGGTGCCGTGAAGACCGTGGGCCACAACGCCGTGGCCGCCATCATGGCCGAGCGCACTGAGAAAGGCCCCTACAAAGACATTTTCGATTTCTGCCGCCGCATTGATCCCGGCGAATGCAACAAGCGCGTGGTGGAAAACCTGATCCGTGCCGGTGCCTTCGACCAGATGGGTGCCTTCCGCCCCCAGATGCTGGCCGTGTTTGAATCCGCCATGGACGCCAACATCAGCCAGCGCAAGCAGAATGTGGACGGCCAGCTGAGCCTGTTCGACCTGGCCTTCGGCAATGACGAGCCCATTTTCGAAGAGCATCGCCCCATGCCGGATATCCCCGACTTCCCCCTGCGCACCCGCCTGGCCATGGAAAAAGAGGTGTCCGGCGTGTACATCACCGGCCACCCCCTGGACGACTACCGGGACATCCTGGCCGAGCTGCCCTTCTCCACCGCCGACCTGGAGGGCCTGGAGGAGCGCGAGGATCACGGCATCCTGCTGGACGGCCGCCCCGTGGACATGGGCGGCATCCTTACCGAGGTAAAGGGCAAGGCCACCAAGAAGGGCGCGTACATGGGCTTCGTCACCCTGGAAGACCTCACCGGACAGATCGAGTGCCTGGTGTTCCCCAAGGTGTACGAGCGTTATCAGGGCATGATGGCCGCCGACGACCTGGTGGTGCTCTCCGGCAAGCTGTCCATCCGCGAGGAAGAAGCCCCCAAGCTGCTGGTGGATCGCGTGGTGCCCCTGGAGGAGTGGAACAACCAGCCCGCCCCCAAGCCTGCGCCCAGGGCCACGGCTGAGCCCGTCACTCACCGCCAGCCCGCCGCCCCCGTCCTCACCGATGCCCAGGCAGCCCAGCAGGCCCCCCGCAAGCTGTTCATCAAGCTTGCCCGCACCCAGATGGACCGTGTCTCCACCCTGCTCTCCCTCCACCCCGGCAGCGTGCCCGTCTATCTGCACATCCCCGAGGAAAAAATCACCCTGCTGGTGCCCCGCCTCACCTGGTGCGACGCCACCGACAACTGCCTCAAACGCCTGCGCACCTTCCTGGGTGAAGAAAACGTGAAGCTCACCGGGCAATAATATTTCGCCTTCGGCGACCAAAGGGGCTTCGCCCCTTTGGAAACCCCACCCAAGGGCGCTGCCCTTGGGAATCCCGGGAGGGGCACTGCCCCTCCACCCCGCCAGAGGCTCTGCCTCTGGACTCCGCGAAGGGCCCTTCGGCCCTTTCGAAACCCGTTCGGGCGGGTGCGGCGAAGCTCTTTTCTTGCTGCTTTGTGATAAAGGAGGTTGGATTATGCAAAAGATTATGGACAAGGTTAAGGTTTTGGCGGAGAAATATCCGCAGCTGGCGGAGGTGTTCCGCTTTGCCTTCACCGGGGGCGTGTGCTTCGTGGTGGAGTTCGTGGCCCTTACGCTGCTGGTGGAGCTGCTGCATGTGCCGGTGCTGGTCGCCACGGCCATTGCGTTCCTGATCTCAGTAGCGGTGAATTATGTCATGTGCATCAAGTGGGTGTTCACCGGTGCCAAGGATGGCGGCGCAGGGGTGAAGGCCACGTTCCTGATCACCAGCGGCATGGGCTTTGCGCTGAACGAGTTGTTCATGTGGGTGCTGAACATTGTGCTGGGCATCCACTACATGATCGCCAAGGTGATTTCCACCCTGCTGGTGATGATCTGGAATTATTTCACCAAACGTATGGTTTTGAAGGGAAAGACAAAATGAAACGACCTGTGATCTTTTTTGACTGGGACGGCACCATTGCCGACAGCATGCCCCTGTGCATCGGGGAGATCCGCCTGGCCCTGGAGCGCATGGGGCTGCCTGTGCCCCCGGTGGAGCGGCTGATGGCCTGCAACGGCCCTACCTACGAGGAATCCGTGGCGGTGCTGGGGCTGCCTGAGGAGCGGGGCGCAGAGTTCCTACGCCTGCGCAAGGAGGCCGAAATGGAGCTGGTGCCCCAGGTGCAGCAGTTCTTCCCCGGCATCCGGGATATGCTGGACGAGCTGCGCACCTTTGCCGATCTGGCCATCGTCAGCAACGGTTTGCAGGAGTACCTGGAGCTGTCCAGCCGCGTACTGGGCGTGGAGGATTGCTTCATCCGGCTGCAGGCGCATATTCCTGGCAAGAACAAGGCCGAGGCATTGGCACTGCTCTTGGATGAGCTCAAGCCCGACCGTTGCGTGATGGTGGGTGACCGCCTGGGGGACATTGACGCTGGCAAGGCCAACGGCATCCTCACCGTGGCGGCCTGCTACGGCTTTGGCAACGATGCTGAATACGCCCAGGCCGACTACCAGGCAGCCACGGTGGCGGACATGACGTTGCTTCTCAAAAAGCTGCTGGCATAAGAAAAACCGGAGAGGACTTCCTCTCCGGTTTTTCTTATTGGGCGAACTGCCCCGGTTCCACTTGGGTATGCACTTCAATGGTTACGCCGTCGGACAGGAGCACCACATGGCCCTTGCTGTAATCCAGCACCTGGGTATCGCCCACGCAAGTCTTGGCCACCATGTCCTTCACGGCCCAGCCGCTGGCACCGGGCACCAGCACCAGCTTGGGCTGCAGAATCTTGACCACCCAGGCATCCACGCAGTAGGGCGTCAGGCCGTGGTGGGGGAACTTGAACACGTCGATATCCTTCACCAGGGCCTCATGGTCGCGGATCACGCTCTTGCCGCGAACGAAGTCGCCGGTGAACAGGTAGCGATGCGCGCCGTAGGTCAGCACCACATTGAGTGAGTCCCGGTTGATGCCGCCCTTGCCGTCGATGGTATCAGGGCCCACGCAGGTCAGGTGCAGGGGGCCGATGTCCACCTCGTCGAAATTCTTCATCTGCCGGTAGGTTCCGGCAGCCAGGTCGCGGTAGTTGTAGGCCATTTCCTCCGTGGGGCCATAGGTCACGGTATGCTCGTCGCCGAAGGCCGTCAGGATATGCTGGATGTTGCCCACATGGTCGCCGTGATAGTGGGTCACGATCACCGCGTCCAGGGTATCGACGCCAGCCAGGCGAATGTACTCCATCATTTCCAGGCGTTTGGCGTCGTGCTCGGTGCCGCCGTCGAACATGATCTTCGTATCGCCGCAGATCAGCAGATAGGAGTCCGCGCAGCCCACGTTGATCTGGTGCACCTGCAGGGGTTCCATGCCCTCAGCGGCTGCACAGCCCAGCAAAAGGGACAAGGCCACCAGCAGCGCAAGGGCTGCCCGCATCATCTTTTGCATGGGTGCCTCACTTCACAGGGCGGATCAGGATCAGGGGCGTCAGCTCGTCGCCCTGGCCGCAGGGGTTGTCCTTCAGCGCATCCTGGATCTGGTCGTCCGTCAGGGGGAAGGTATCGCACTTGCCCAGCTGGTTCTGGTCAATGTCGTTGGCGTCCATGATCACCACGGGCATGCCGGTGTTCTTGGCCATCTCGTTGGACAGCTCCACCGGGTTCTCCGGGTTGATGAGGGCCAGGGTCTTATAACGCTCGAAGCTGGAGCGGAAGTAGAAGCCGTCGATGCCAGCCACGCCGTGGCCGCAGATCTTGTAGAACAGGCCCTTGATGCCGAAGGGACGAGTCACCGCGGACACAAAGCCAGCCAGCAGCACCCGGGGCAGGCCCACCATGTCGATGACCAGCTGCAGCTTATAGGGCTCGTGCATGCCAACGCCCGTGGAGTTGATGCCCGCAAACCGGGCCATCAGCTTGGCAAAGAAACCCAGCTTCATGTCCTCCATCTTTTTCACGTTGCCGGTGCACATGGCCATCACCTTGGCGGTGATCGCCACGCAGTCCCCCTCCTGATACAGGGGGCGCACATACTTCTCCACCAGGGCAGAAGCATCCTCGCCCACCTCAACAAAGTGGGTCTGGATGGCAAAGCGGTCATACTGCTTGCCGTCGCGGCCGTTGAGCCGTCCGCGGTCAAAATATACGATGCCGTCTTTCTCGCGGCGTTGTTCTTCCAGGTTGCGGGTATCGCCCATCTCAAGTGCCTCCTTGTTTATGTCGTACCATAACCATTATTGTACAACGCTTTCCCAAGCCTGTCAATTTTCTATCTTGATCAATTCATTGGTTTTTATTCCTTGCACGCTGCATCCCCCTGGGGTATAATGAGCCGTATGCTTACAAAACAAGGATGTGATCCCATGGCCAAGGCCATCAAAACCAACGTGCTGCGCCACCTGGACGCCCGCAAGATCCCCTACGAAACCCGGGAATACGCTGTGGAGGACGACAATTTCGACGGCAAGCTGGTCGCCGGAAAAACCGGCCTGGATCCGGTGATGATCTACAAGACCCTGGTGCTCACCGGCGACAAGCAGAGCCACCTGGTGTGCGTGATCCCCGTAGAAAAGGAGCTGGACCTGAAGGCCGTGGCCCGTGCCAGCGGCAACAAGAGCGTGGCCATGCTGCCCCAGAAGGATCTTTTACCCCTCACCGGCTACCTGCGCGGCGGCTGCAGCCCCATCGGCATGAAGAAGCTTTTCCCCACCTATATCCACAGCGATGCAGCTGCGCTGGAAACCATCAGCGTCAGCGCAGGGGTGCGCGGCTGCCAGGTGATCCTGGCCAAGGAGGCCCTGATCAGCGAAACCAGGGCCGTTCTGGCAGATTTGTGCAGGGAATGAAGCATTGTCATCCGCGCCGATTTATAGTATAATATAAGATGGTTTACTTTGGTGGCGCGAAAGGAGCGATCCATGAGACAGAAGCTCTCCCCCCGGGAGAATCGCAAGGCCTGGCTTTATGCCGCGCTGATCGTGCTGGGCATGGTGCTGTGCATCGCCCTGGCCTGGTATGTTTCTGCGCAGGAATGGGGCCGCGAGGCCGTGTACCTGCCGCCTGCCAATGAAGCCGTGCTGGAAAAAGCACAAACCCTTGATACCATCGTGATCGACGCGGTGTTCGACCCGGAAAGCAAGCAGCTCACCGCCACCCAGGTGATGACGCTGCGCAACCCCTCCGGCCAGGTGCTGGACAGCGTCGTTCTGCGCAGCTATTCCGGGGCTTATCTGTCAGAGGATACTTCCCCCGCCGCCACCGACGAGCTTTTCGCTGCCTGCTACGGCGAGAGGTTCTCCACCGGCGGATTGATCCTGGACTGCGTGCAGGTGAACGGCGAAACCGTCCGGCACAGCTGGAACGAGGACAAAACCGTGCTCACCCTGCCCGTTCAGTGGTCGGCGGAGAGAACCCTCACCCTGCAGCTGGCCTATCATGTGAACATCCCCGACTGCGGCAGCCGTTTCGGTGTGAAGGACGGCATTTATGCCCTGGGGAATGTGTTCCCCACCCTGGCACTGTGGGATGACGGCTGGCGCACCGAAGGCTACTGCGCCATCGGCGATCCCTTCCTTTCGGCCTGCGCCAACTGGACGGTACGCCTCACCGTGCCCAAGGGGTATCAGTTGGCCGCCACCGGCTATGCCGAGCCTGCCCTGCTGGCAGATTCCGCCGTGTACACCCTGCAGGCCCCGGCCGTGCGGGACTTCGCGCTGGTCATCAGCGACCGGTTCACCAGTGCTTCCGCCATGGCGGATGACGTGCTGGTCACCGCCTACGCTGCCGATAAAAAGGCCGCCCAGCGCATGGTGAAGTACGCCAGACAAGCCATCGCTTGCTACGAGGCCCACTACGGCTCCTATGTGTACCCCACCTTCACCCTGGCAGAGGTCGCCTTCCCCTACGGCGGTATGGAATATCCGCAGATGGTGATGATCGGCTCCTCCGCCATCGCCGCCACCGACGACACCCTGGAGGTGCTGGTGGCCCACGAAACCGCCCATCAGTGGTGGTACGCCATGGTGGGCAGCGACAGCTACTATGAGCCCTGGCAGGATGAATCCCTGTGCGAATACGCGCTGATGGACTACATCGGCGATGTGTACAGTGCCTCCGCCCGGGAAAACGCGGTGTTCCAGCGCATTGAAACCGCGCTGCGCATCACCATCCCCCGGGGTGTGACCCCCGGCAGCCCCATCGATTATTTTCAGGATCTGACCGAGTATACCCAGGTGGTCTACCGCCGCGGCGCGGCCCTGTGGATGGCCCTGGAAAACCTGCTGGGCAAGGACGCGCTGGATGCCGCCCTGACCCAGTATCAAGAGGCATTCCGGTTCGGCCATGCCACCCGCGAGGACCTGACCCTGCTGCTTTCCCAGGCCGCCGGACGGGACCTTGCGCCGCTGATGACAGACTATCTGGATACCTATATCACCAATTGATAAGCAATTGACGCGAAAGGATATGTACCCATGAAGCTCGATCCTACCCAAGCTGTGATCCTCATTCCCTCCCTGGAGCCCGACGAGCGTCTGCCCGTCTACGTCCGCGCCCTGCTGGACGAAGGCTTCTCCCATGTGGTGATTGTAGACGACGGCTCCAGCGAGAAGTATCAGGATATTTTCAACCGTTTGGCCGCCATGGAGGGCTGCTCCGTGGTGCACCACGAGGTGAACAAGGGCAAGGGCGTGGCCCTGAAAACCGGCTATGCCTTCATCCAGAAGAACCTGCCCGACGCCATGGGCGTGATCACCGCCGATGCCGACGGCCAGCACACCGTGGATGACTGCTGGAAGCTGGCGCAGTCCCTGGCCGAGGGCAAGGACGAATTGTACCTGGGCAGCCGCGACTTCAACCAGAGCAACGTGCCGCCCAAGTCCCGCTACGGCAACAAGATCACCTCTCTGGTGTTCCAGCTGCTCTACGGCCAGTGGCTGCCGGATACCCAGACGGGCCTGCGTGCCTTCCCTGCCAGCCGGCTGGGCTTTATGCAGCAGGTGGAGGGCGACCGCTTTGAGTACGAGATGAACGTGCTCATCGCCTGCGCCCGGGCCAAGATGCCCATGGTGCCCATCACCATCGAAACCATCTATGAGGATGACAACGCCGGTACCCACTTCCACCCCATCCGGGACAGCTACCGCATCTACAAGGTCATCCTGGGCAACTTCATCAAGTTTATGGGTGCATCCATCGTGTCCTTCCTGCTGGATAACGGCGTGTTCGCCCTGTGCGAAAACCTGATCTTCGCCGGTCTGGGCGACGGCCGGGAGTTCCTCAGTTCCGTGGTGGCGCGCCTGATCTCCGCCCCCTGCAACTTCCTGATGAACAAAAATTTTGTTTTCAAGGCCAAGAGCAGCAAGAAAGCCTTTATGCGCTACGTTATTCTGGCTGTGGGGCTTCTGCTGGCCTCTGCCGTGGGCGTGGAGCTTTTGATGGACCTGCTGCACTTCTCCCCCGCCCTGGCTTCCATCGTGAAGATCGTGGTGGATCTGGTGCTGTATCTGGTCAGCTACCGGGTGCAGAACCACTGGGTGTTCCAGGAGGATGAAACCCATGCGTGATACCGTCAAGAACCTGCTTTTGTCCCTGCTGGCCCTGGCGATGCTCTGCGGCTTCGCCCTGACTGTTCCCTCCCCCGACCTGACCCCCGAGGCCCAGCAGGCCTACCTGGAGGAAGGCCCCACCACCGAAGACGACGAGTATGCTTTCCTTTTCGAATGATATTGGAGGTACGTTTATGCGCAAGCTGATCGCCCTGCTGTTGACCGTGCTGATGCTCCCCTGCGCCGCCCTGGCGGAGGAAGCCGCAGCCCTGCCCATCGACTTCACCCCCGGCCATGTGGCCTCCCCCGAGGGCTTTACTGAGGGCGGCTACGAGGATGCCAGCATCACCGTAACGATGGAACGCATCTGGGTGGACAACGCCCACTTCAACGTGGCCCGGGTCAAGATCGCCCATCCCTCCCAGCTGCGCACCACCCTGGCCAACCCCAAGAATACCAACAAGACCAACCGCATTTCCACCATCGCCCAGGATAACAACGCTGTGGTGGCCATCGGCGGCGATTTCTTCACCAAGGACAGCTACGGCTACGTCGTCCGCATGACGGAGGTCTTCCGCAAGAAGCCCCTGAAGAGCCGCGACATGCTCATCACCGATGAGAACGGCGACTTCCACATCATCAAGGGCTCCGACGCCACCCAGCTCCAGGCCCTGATGGAAGCCCACACCATCATCAACGCCTTCAACTTTGGCCCCGCGCTGGTCATCGACGGCCAGAAGCAGCCCATCGACAAGGACTACAAGTACAACCCCGGCGGCTTCGAGCCCCGCTGCGCCATCGGCCAGGTGGGCCCTCTGGAATATCTGCTGGTGGTGGTGGACGGCGGCAAGAGCCGCGAGGTAACCATCACCAATGCCGACGGCTCCACCAAGAAGTCCAGCGGCTGCAACATGGAGATCCTGGCCCAGTTCATGGCTGACCAGGGCTGCCAGCAGGCCTACAACCTGGACGGCGGCAACAGCGCCCTGATGGTCTTCGGCCAGGAGAACTTCTCCAAGAAAACCGTGAAGGCCGAGCGCGCCGTGAGCGACATCATCTACTTTGCCACCTCCATCGACTTTGGCCTGGACGGCGCGAAGGAGTGAAGCCCATGAACGATGCGCTGTTCACCCTGGGCAATGTGCCTGTAACGCCCTTCGGCGCGGGCATGGCCCTGGCCCTGCTGGTTTTCCTGGCCGCTGCATACCTGGCCTGCGTCCGGCAAAAGATAGGCTATGGCGTGTTCATCCGCTATGCGGTGCTGGCCCTGCCCCTGTGCTTTATCCTGTCCCGGCTGGTGTTCGTGCTGGCCAACATTTCCTACTATTGCGTCACCCTTTCCAATCCGGCCCTGGCCCTGCGCTTCTGGGACGGCGGATACTCCATGACCGGCGCGCTATCCGGCCTGCTGCTGGCGGCTTTCCTGGCCGGCAAATGGACCCGCCAGTCCTGCGGCAAGCTGCTGGACGCCGCTGCCTGGGCTGCCCTGCCCGCCCTGTGTGTGGAGCGTTTGTTTGAAAGCTTCACCACCATGGGTCTGGGCCGCCCCTTCACCTACGAGTGGATGCAGTTTCTGGGCGTGGACGACGGCTACGGCGAGCTGGTGCACCCCGTGTACCGCTATGAGATCGCCGCCGCGCTGATCATCCTGCTGTCCGTAACGATGTGGCTCCTGCGGCGCAAGCAGCCTGTGAAGCCCGGCGATGCGTGCCTGGTGATTCTCACCCTGCTGGGCAGCACCCAGGTGATCATGGAAAGCCTCCGTGCCGACGGCCATATGATCGTGTTCCACTTCATCCGCGTGCAGCAGGTGCTTTCCCTGGCCTGCGCAGTGGTGATCCTGGGCATTTTTGCCCGGCGGCTGCACAAGCTGGGCGGCATCAAAAAAAGCCAGCAGCTGTTGCTGTGGCTTGTGGTGGCCGTTTGCATCGGCCTGGGCATCTTCATGGAGTTCCGCGTGGACCGCGGCGCACTGAAAATGCTGTATTACGCTGTGCTGACCCTGTGCATGGGCACCATTGCCGCCCTGGCCCTGGTGCTGCGCTGCAAGGCTGAAAAGCTGCGTTAATCCTTGCGGTTGGGGCAATCCTTCTTGCAGCCCTTGCAGGTGTCCAGGCAGAGGTCCTCGCCCCTGAGCATCATGGGCTGGGGATCGGCCTCCCCCTCAGGCTTGAAGCCCAGCTTGGCAAAGAAGCCCGTCACATCCTTGGGGGACACCAGGCGCATCAGCCGCGCGGCATGACTCTCCGCCTTGAAGAGCAAAAGCCTAAGCGTCAGATCGCCCAAACGGCGGCCGCGCAATTCCGGCAGCACGGCGATATCCCCCAGCCAGAAGGCACCTTCCTTCCACCAGATACGGCCGGTGGCGGCAGGCTCGCCCTGGAACCACACCAGCACGTTCCAGGCTTCGCTGTCCAGCGCATCCTGGCCGCGGCCAAACACCTTTTCACGAATGGCGAACGCCTCGGCAGCATCTGCGCCGGGCTGGAACCACTTGCCTTCAACCATCAATAACATCCCTTTCATCAGGAGGAGATAGCTCATGGAGCGAGAGAAGATCGAGCGCATCAACGAACTGGCCCGCAAAAAAAAGACCGTCGGTCTCACCCAGCAGGAGGCCGAGGAACAGGCCCTGCTGCGCCGTGAATACCTGGACGGCTTCCGCGCCAATATGGAGGACATCCTCAAGAATACCGTCATTCAGCGGCCCGACGGCACCAAGGCTCCCCTGCAAAAGAAACGCCCTAACTAATAGTATACAAGAGCCGGCAATGAAAGTCAAATAAAAAACTTTGGCCAAAACTATTGCCAAAATAGCCATGCTTGTGTATAATAAAGGTGCACCAAGGGAAAGAGAAAGAAGAAAAAAGAGCCGCTCTCCCCGGCAGCCATCGACCCTGACGGATCAACCCGCACGACCGATGGTAACCCCTTGACCCAGGCCCCGCCTGTTCCCATACAAGCACTGCCTGGCTGCCGAGCGACAGCGATTGAAGAAAGAGGTGATCCCCGTTGTACGAAGAGGAAAATGAATCCCTGGACATCATCGAGATGACTGACGACGAAGGTAATACCATCCTGATGCAGGTAGTCGATTATTTCTTCTACAATGGTGAAGAATACGTGATTCTGACCGACAGCATCCACGATGATGAATGTGATTGCGAAGAATGTCACCACGAGCACGAGCATGATGAACAGTGCGCCTGCGGCTGCGAAGATATCGATGAGACCGAAGAAATCACCTGCTACATTATGAAGGTGATCGAGTCCACCGTGGACGGTGAAGAGGTCGAAGAATTCGTTCCCGTGGAAGACCAGGCACTTGAGGCAAAACTGATCGAGATCGCCACCACCAAGCTCAACTCGGAGGACGACGAGGAATAATCCCACAACTTCATACGTAACCTGCGCGGATGGCAGCTGCCATCCGCTTTTTCTTTACATTTGCGGTGACTCCCGGTCGGTTCTTCATACTTTTGTCATGGTATTTCTGTGGAAAACCTGTGGATTATGTGGAAAACTTATGCTGATTTGATCAAGATTCCCTGTGGAAAACTTATGAAGAACCGACGTTACATTTCCTTCGCATTTGCCGCAAAACGTGATGATTCAGCACTTTCCGCAAACCGACCCTGCGTTTTCCCGCAACAAAGTGTCCTTCCACAGCATCTTCCACAGGCGGCGGTCTGTACAGTTATCCACAGTGTGGATAACATATTACAACTTTTGCACGAAAAAAGCGGCCGCTATGGGCCGCAATGAGGGCATTCCTTATGGGTTTTCCTTCACAGGGGTGATTTCCTTGGGCAGCCAGCCGCTGAATTCGGTGCGCTCCGCATCGCTGACCAGAGTAATATCGCCGCCCCGGTCGTTAAGCACCTTCTTCACAATAAACAATCCCATGCCGTGGCCCGTTGCCTTGGTCGTGATGCCCGCCGAGAAGATGCTCTTCTGGCTCTTCACCGGGATCATGGGGCCATTGTTGCTCACGCTGAACCGGAAGGACTTCAGGTCTTCGGTGAGGGTCAGGGTCAGCTGCCTGTCGGTAACTTCCTCCAGAGCGTCGATGGCGTTGTCGATCAGGTTGGACAGCACCTTGCACATTTCCCAGCCCTGGATGGGCAGATCCTTCCAGGCGGACTGAATGTTCAGCTTCACGCGGATGCCGGCCTTCTCGCAGGCGGCCAGCTTCACTTGCAGCAGCGCATTGATGGCCGGGTTGGCGGTTTTCATCACCCGGCTCACCGAGGTAATGGCGCCGTACACCTTCTCGATGTAAGCGTTGGCCTCCTCGTACTCCTCCATCTCCATCAGGCTGTACACCACCTGCAAATGGTTCAGGAAGTCGTGCCGCTGGGCGCGCAGGGTGTTGTTCAGCGTTTCCATGGCAGTGATGGTATCGTCCATGTCGTCCAGCTGGTTCATCAGCTTTCGGGTGGCAAAGGCTTCGCGGATGTCCACCACGCCGCCCCAGATCACCACGCAGGCGGCAATGGCCAGTATGTACCGCGCCATGGGGAGGTGCATCACGGCCTCGGGCATCAGCAATAGATAGGCCACGATCACCACGATCAGCCCCACCTGCATACCGTTGGTCACGATGGCCATCACGAATGCTTTTTTCGGGTTCACGTTCCGTTTGAGTTTTTTCACTTTATCATCCCCTTCCTCGCCTGGTGATTTTTGAGGATGGTGGCCTCGTGCCCCATGTCGCTGGGCTGGTAATACTCCCTGCCCTTGACCTCCGGGGGCATGTATTCCTGCGGCACCCAGTGGCCGGGGAAATCGTGAGGATACTTATACCCCTCGCCGCTGCCGATGCGCACGTGCCCGGCGTAGTGGGTATCACGCAAGTGCACCGGCACCGGGCCGAAGCCGCCCTTCTCCGCATCCGCCATAGCCGCGTCGATAGCCGCGCTGACGCTGTTGGACTTGGGGCTTTCGCACACCGCGATGATGGCCTGGGCGATGGGCAGCTTAGCCTCCGGCATACCCATGGTTTCCAGGGCGGTAGCCGCCGCTGCGGCCTGCAGCATGGCAATAGGATTAGCCAGGCCCACGTCCTCGCTGGCATGGGCCAGGATGCGCCGCACGATCAGCCGGGGATCCACCCCAGCGTAGTTCAGCCTTGCAAACCAGGCCAGGGCAGCGTTGCTGTCCGACCCACGCAGGGACTTGCAGAACGCGCTGAGCATATCGTAATACAGGCTCTCGTCGCAGCGCAGCATGGGCTTCTGGATGCTCTCTTCGGCCACGTCCAGGTTCACGTGGATCACGCCGTTTTCATCCGCCGCAGTGGTCAGCACCGCCAGCTCGATGGCACCCAGGGCCGCCCGGGTATCGCCGTTGGCGATTCGGGCGATGTGCCGCAGGGCGTCCTCGTCCGCCTGCACATTCAGCATGCCGTAGCCGCGTTCCGTGTCCATGAGGGCCCGGCGCATGGCCGTCAGCACGTCCTTCTCCTGCAGGGGCTGGAACTGGAACACCCTGCACCGGCTGACGATAGCCGGGGTCATGGCCACCATGGGGTTCTCCGTGGTGGAGCCGATGAACCGGATCGTACCCCGTTCGATGGCCGGCAGGATGCTGTCGCTCTGCGCCTTGGACCAGCGGTGGCACTCGTCCAGCAGCAGGTACGTCGCCTGACCGTACAGGCTGCGCCGCTCTTGGGCGGCTTTGAGCACCTCGCGCACATCCGCCACGCCGCTGGTCACGGCGTTCAGCTGCACAAAATTGGCCTTCGTGGCCCTGGCAATGATGGACGCCAGCGTGGTTTTGCCGCAGCCGGGCGGCCCGAAAAAGATGGACGAGGTCAGCCTGTCCGCCTCAATGGCGCGGCGCAACAGCCTCCCCTTGCCCACCAGATGCTCCTGACCGATAAACTCTTCCAGCGTCCTTGGCCGCATCCGGTCCGCCAGCGGCGCATCGTCTTGTGTGAATAGATCCATAGTAGCTCCTTTGTGTGCGTGCGAGAGAGGCGGCTTTTTCTGAGAAAAAGCCCCTCTCTCGCGCTCTCTCCCGAAAAAGCGGCGACTTTGAGCCGACAATGCTCGTTACTTGAGTAGGTTGATACCGATGCAGAGCAATACGATCTGCACGATCAGCAAGGCTGGGAAGCCCAGTTTGAAATACCAGTGCTTGGTTTTGTGGCGGAAGGCGTACATGCCCAGTGTGCCGCCCAGGCCGCCGAACAGGGCCGTGACCAGGAACAGCGTGGCCTCCTTGATGCGCCACTGGCCGGTTTTGGCCCTGTGTTTGTCGATGCCCATCAGGGCAAAGGCCAGCAGGTTCATCAGCGCCAGCAGGGCGATCAATACCTTACTTAACATGCACGATCCTCTCTCCCGGCTTCAGCGCGCCGGGCTCCAGCGTGGGTGTTTTATGCCGCGTGTCCGTGCGGCGACGGGGCGTAGCATACCGCGGATGCCTGTGTACGCGCCGGGGCGGTGCCGTCATGCGGCGGTTCAGCAGCTCGCTCTGCTCCACCTCCATGATGGGATGTCCCACCTCGTGGGTGGCCTTGGCCATCCGCGGCGGACGGCCGCTGAGCCAGATCATCGGCACCAGGTCATCCATGCCGTTCAGGGCAATATACATGTAGGGGCTGTCGTCCTCCGCCTCCGTCCGGCAGGAGATGCGGTGGGGCTGGTTCAACCATTCCAGCAGCGCAGCCGAGTATGCCTTCAGGCCGATTTCGCCAATGATTTCGCTGATCTCCGCCTGGTACTCCGCCACCCGGGCCATGTCCATGGGCTTGCCTGCAATGGACGCATAGGCCGATGCCATGTGCCTGCTGGCTGTGCGCAGCAGGGCATCCACCCGTTCATCCGCAGCCGCCGCCAGGGATTTCACCGGCAGCCTGGCTCCCAGGGCTCCCAGGGCCTCCACCATATCACCGGAGGTATAGCCCCCCAGCACGTTCAGATAGGCCATGGTGACCTCGATGCTGCTGGGCGTGTCCGTCATGTGCCGCAGCACCCGGGCCAGCAGCTGCCTGTTCCGGCAGGAGGCCTCGTCCGTGTCCCAGGTATAGCAGCGGCGGCGCAATGCCTCCGTGGTAGGATAGACCAGGCACATGCCCAGGTGCACCTCCGCGCCCATGCGGGGCACCAGATCCTCGCTGTTCTGCACATGATACAAAGGATACGCCGCCGGGTCGTCCACGGCCAGGCCGGTCATCACCGAAGGTGCCGCAAAGCCGTAGCCCACCATGTTGCGGGGCAGCACGCCATCCTCCATGATCTTCCGGTGGGTATACACCTGCATCACCGCCGCGCCCTGGCTGTGGCCGCTCAGCCACAGCACGAACCGGCTGTTGGGGTGCTTCATTTCCTGCAAAATATGCCCCAGGGTGAGCTTCTCCAGCCCCAGCTCCTGGGCCGTTTCAGGAAAGTCGATGTCCTCTTCGTTGTCCTCAAACTGCTGGGTCAGTTGCAAAAAGCCTTTGTGCACGCCGCCCTCGCTGGTCATTCGGAAGTTGGAAAACCAGTCGTGCAGCCTGCCGCCGGTGCCCATAAAACTGATGGCCACCACGTACCGCCCCAGGGGCGCAGGGTGGATCATCACCAGGGCCTTGCCGGTGTCGCTCTTTTCCCTCTGCCGCAGCGCGCCGAACACCTGCTCCAGGGGATTCGTCCCTTTGATGCGCTGCCGCACGCGATACATTTTCCACGCGCTGGCCAGCTTTTGCACCGGCGATTTCTCACTGCTTTCGATGCCGTCGGTCAGGTCGCCGTCCACCTGGATGGTCACGTCGCGCCACCCGGCCTGGAGCCACCTTTGCACGTCCATGCTATACGTTGCTTTCGCCAGCATGGCCGACATCTGCACCGCCTCCACCGATAGCGGCGGCCTGAGCTTCCCCCACGGGTCGCTCTCCCACGCCCCCATCAGCGGCGTCACATTGCTTAAATCAATCATGAACTACTCCTCACCAGAGGGGACGTTGTCCCCTCTGGACTCCCCTACCAAAGGGTCTTCGACCCTCTGGACTCCCATTTTCGGAGATATGGGGCTTGGTTGGTTTCCTTGCTGGGGTCACGGTGCACAACAGGTGCACCGCGACGCGTGGTTGCGGCGTTTAGTCCTGTCCTTCGTCGCCGCGCTTATAGTCGGCAGAGAGCAGGCGATCCAGGGGGATGTCATAAGTCCCTTTGGGTCGCAGGCTGGTGAAGGTCACCCGGCCGGGCTGAAGATTTGTCACTTGGGCGTTCAGCTGCTTCATGCTGCCGTCGTCCGCAAAAAAGATCAGGCGAATGGGCCGCTGCTTTTCCAGGGAATAACGCAGAAATCGTTCCATGTCAGCCCTCCGGGATCTTGTAGATGGTAGCCTCGTCGTTTTCGAAGACGGGGGTGAACAGCTCGTCCAGGGCAGCTTCGTCCAGCGCGTAGTCATTGCGCTCGTAGCTGCTGACGTAGATGTAATCCACATCATATTTCGCCAGGACGTCCAGGTTTTCCTCCGGGGATGTGAAGAAGGCCTCAATGTCCTGCTTGCGCTCGTTGGTGTTGAAGCCGTGGTAATACAGCCACAAGTCGGGGCCGCACACGGTGGTACGCCCGGCAATGCTGCTGATGGGGTTCAGGTGCTGCGTACCGGAAAGGAACACGCTGTCCTCATCGGTGTTGTTTTGGGCATATTCGGCGGCCTCCACCGCACTGGCGTTGAAGGCCTGGTAGTCGCTGAGGCACTCGCGCCACAGGGTCAGCCCAGCGGAGAGGAACACGACAACCGCCGCTGCCGCCGCGATCACCGGACGGGCGCGCAGGCCCTCCAGCCGCCGCCACATTTTGGCGCACCAGTCCGCCACGATCATGCAGCACAAAAGCCATGCCAGGTACAGGAGCTTATTGTTATCATAGGCGTTGGGTTGGAAGCGGATCAGCTCCGCCACCACGATGATCACCGCCGCGCCAGAGAAAATGCGCCGGGTGTGCTTGTCTTTTTCGATCACCGCCAGGATCAGCGCGATCACCGGCAGGCCGATGTTTTTCACATAGAACCACAGGTAGAAGTCCCGCAGCTCGCCGTCGCCGTAGGGGTTGTTCACCCAGTTGAACCACAGCCGGATAAAGCTGTTGCTGCCCTCCCCCTGGAACACCTGGGCGAAGGTGAACAGCACCAGCTGGGGCACCGCCAGCACGGCGGCCAGCAGCCCGTAGCACAGGTACCGCCGGAACTGCGGCCAGCGGTCTTCATCATGAATGAGGTCATAGACCATCATACCGGCGGAACACAGGGCCAGTGCCACAAAGGAGTGGGTGTGGATCAGCGGCAGCGCGCCGCCCCACACGCCCAGCAGCGCAATGGCCCGTCCCCCGCCCAGCCGCTGCCGCTTGGCAGGGTCAAAGCAGGTGTACAGCAGGTAGAAGCAAGGGATCACCATGCACCAGCCGCCCAGCAGCGTACGCTGGGGGATCATCAGGTCGGCGATGACGTTGCTCCAGCGCAGGTTGTTGGGGTCAGGCTGGTTGGTGGGCGTCTTGTAGTAGCCGTTGAGGATATGCTCGATCCGCGCCACCACGGTCAGCTTGCCGTTGGGTTCGTGCCCGGCCGCCTGGTCGAAATCGTAGAGGAAACCCAGGCCGCCGTTGAGGAAGAACAGCAGCGTGGCCAGCACCACAGTCTTTTTACCCAGGGTCATTTCCCGGGCCAGGATCATCACGCCCAGGTAGCACAGGGCCATCATCAGCGTGCCGGGGAGGATCAGCGCCACCTGCTGGCTGCAGCCCAGCAGGTAGAACGTGGTGGACAGGCTGTCCATCAGGAAGGGGTAGGACAGCTGCTGCCCGGGATAGAAGGGATAATCCGGCGGAAAGGCTGCGTTCTTCAGCCCGGTGATGAAGCTCATGTGCATGGGCAGATCGCCGTAGGTGCTTTGCCCCACACACCAGTTGCCCCATTCGTCCACCCGCACCATATGGGTGTATTGCAGATAGCCGGAAAGCACCGTCAGCGGCAGCACCACAAGCAGGCATTGCCGCAGCAGCTGCTCCTCCCGCTCGTCCCAGGGGGCAGCCGCACGCCGGTCCCGCAGGAAAAAGCACCCAGCGGTAATCAATGCCAGCGGCACCAGCGCAACGCCATGAGCCTTTGCCGTAAAGCCCAGCCCGAAGGCGCACAGCGCAGGCAGCCACATCATCATGAGCAGGCCCGCGCTCAGCCCCAGCCAGATCCGCGTCAGTGGCGAATGCCGCGGCAAAAGGCAGCGCATCATCACCACGCCGCACGCCAGATAAACCGCCAGATACAATCCTGCAATCACGTTGGAACCTCCCGGGCATTTGTTTACGAAAAAAAGAACGTGCGCGGGGTGGAAAACACTCCCCTCCCCGCGCACAAAATGATATTACTTCTTCAGATAGGTCTGCAAAAGCTTCAGCGCAGCATCCATGTCGCGCATGTCGATCACTTCACAGGCGGAGTGCACATAACGGCAGGGAATGGAGATGGTGCACACCGGGATGCCGCCGCGGGAGGTCTGCATAGCACCAGCATCAGTGCCGCCGAAGGGCAGCACTTCGCGCTGGGTCTTCACACCGGCCTTTTCGCCGCAGGCCAGCAGCTCGTCGCGCAGGGCAGGGTTGGAAATGCTGGCACGGTCCATCACCTTCACGGCGCAGCCCTCGCCCAGCTTGATGGCAGGGATCTTGGTTTCGGGGGTATCGCCCCAGGTGGTCACATCCAGCGCGATGCCGATATCGGGCTCCTTGGCAAAGGAGGCCACCTTCGCGCCGCGCAGGCCCACTTCCTCCTGCACGGAGAACACGGCGATCACGGTGTCCTTGGTTTCGCCGATGGTCTGCATCAGCTTCACCAGCAAGGCGCAGGCACAGCGGTCGTCCATGGCGGGAGAAGCCACGCGGTTTTCGCCCAGGCGGAAGCAATCAGGCGCATACACAGCCATGTCGCCCAGCTTGACCATCTTTTCGGCCTCTTCCTTGCTTTCCGCGCCGATGTCGATAAACAGGTTCTTCATGGCCTTGGCACCCTGCACAGGCTCGCAGACCACCACGCCCTCCACGCCATTGGTAAACACTACATGGCGGGTCAGGCTCACGTCGATGCCGATGCCGCCCACGTTGGTCACACGCAGGAAGCCTTCCTTTTCATAGCCGGTCACGATGAAGCCGATGTGGTCCATATGCGCGCTGAACATGATCTTCTTTCCGTTGGGGTCCGTGCCGTTCTTCACGCAGATCAGGTTGCCCAGGGCGTCGGTCTCCATGGAGTCAACGCACCAGTTCAGTTCCTCATGGATGGCAGCGGCCACAGGCTCTTCCATGCCGGAGGGGCCGATGGGCTTGAGCACTTTCTTCAGAATATCAAACATGTTGAATCTCTCCCTCTGTATCAGATGCTCTTCAGCAGAGCTTTGGTCAGTTCAAGCTGGCTGTCCACATCGCTGTATTTCACAACGGAGGACGGGCTGTGGATGTAGCGGCAGGGCACAGACAGCACCACCACGGGCATGCCGCCCCGGGCGCGCTGCATGTTGCCTGCATCGTTGCCGCCGGAAACGCTGCGCTTGACATGGTAGCTCAGGCCATTCTTTTCCGCCACGTCAATGGTGTGCTGGAACAGCTTGCGGTTGGCGATGGAGGTGCCGTCCATAAAGGACACGCACACGCCTGCGCCGGTATTGCACACCTGCAGGGTCTCGGGCACGTTGCCCAGGTCGTTGCAGGTGGTGCCTTCCAGCACGATGCCCATATCGGGATCCATGGCGAAGGCCGCACCCTTGGAGCCGCGGCAGCCGGTTTCTTCCTGGGAGGCGAACACGCAGATCACGTCGCAGTCGTAGTCGCCCTTCAGCACACGCAGCATATTGAAGATGCCCACGCGGTCGTCCAGGGCCTTGGCGGACACATAGCCGTCGCCAAACTCCACATAGTCGGTATCAAAGCAGATGTAGGTGCCCTTGGGGGCCTTGGCCTCGGCCTCTTCGCGCTTCTTGGCACCGATATCCACATAGATATCGCTGTAGCCCAGCACACGCTCCCGGTCGGCAGCGGACTGCAGGTGGATGGCCATTGCGCCGATGATGCCAGGGATCTTGTCGTCGCCCACGGTAACGCGCTTGGAGATGATCACCCGGGGATCCACGCCGCCCACGCAGTTCACGCGCAGGAAGCCGTCCTCCGTGCAGGAGGTGACGATGAGGCCCACCTCATCCATGTGGGCAGAGAGCATCACGCGCTTGCGGGGCTCTGCGCCCTTGCCCTGTTTCACGGCCACCACATTGCCCATGCGGTCGATGGAGGTGGTCACGCCGGGGTATTCCTTCAGCTCTTCCAGCAGAGCGCGGCGCAGGGCCTGCTCGTGACCGGCAGGAGCGTTGAATTCAGTCAGCCATTTCAGATCCATAGGTCATCCTCCCATCCTGCGTCCAGCTCGCTGAGGAAGTGGGCGATCACGCGGCCGCCCTCGGTCAGTGCCTGGAGGTCGATGGTCTCCACCGTGGTGTGCATGTACTTCAGCGGCAGGGACAAAAGCACCGTGGGGATGCCCGCACGGGCGATGCCCACTGCGTCAGCATCGGTGTAGGTGCTGCGGGCACTGACAGCGGTCTGCAGCTTTACATGGTGCTCCTTGGCGCACTTCATCAGCCGGTCCAGCAGCTTGGGCTGGATGTAGGGGCCGATGGTGGCGCACAGGCTATCGCCGTCCACGGTGGTATCGGGGCGGCTGCCGGGGATGGTGGCATGATCCACATCCAGGGCCACAGCCAGGTCGGGATCAATGGCGAAGGCCGCCGTCATGGCACCGCGGGAGCCGACCTCCTCCTGGGTGGAACCCACGAAGTACACGTCAGCGTCGCAGTGCATCTTGCTCAGCCGCTCGGCAGCCAGCAGCAGAATGGTCACGCAGGCGCGGTCATCCATGGTCTTGCAGGCGATCTGCCCGTTCATCAGCTCGGTCAAGGGGGCGTTGAAGGTCACCAGGTCGCCGATGTGCACCAGCTCCTTCACCTTGTCGCCGGGCAGGCCCACGTCCACATAAAGATCCTTGCTGCTGTAATTCTTGCTGCGCATTTCATCCGTCAGCAGGTGGGGCGGCAGCGCGCCGATGGTGCCGAACAGCTTCTCCTTGCCATGCACCCACACGCGGCAAGCAGGCAGGATGCGGGGATCCACGCCGCCCACATTGCCCAGGCGGATGCTGCCGTCGTCCTCGATATCCACCACCATCAGGCCGATCTCGTCCATATGGGCACAGAGCATCACCTTGGGGCCGTTGCCCTTCTTATGGGCAATGACATTGTACATGCTGTCAATGCTCACTTCATCCACAAAAGGGCGGAACTGCTCTGCAAAATATTCTGCAATTTCCATTTCCTGTCCACTGGGCCCCAGCTTGCCTGCGGCCTCAGACAGTACCTTCTGTATGTCCATGCTTTTCCTCCTTCATAAAATTGCCAATATTATACCATAGATGCCCGAAAAATGAAACCACCGCCCAAAGGGAGGTGCTGCCTCCCTTTGGAAACCCTCCGCCCGAGGGATGGCATCCCTCGGGGCTCCCCCTTTGGCTGCGTGTTGCGTACGCATCCAAGCAGGGGTCACGCCGCGCAACGGGCGCGGCGCGACGTGGAATATGGGGCGTATGGGGTCAGGCGTTCAGCCATTCCAGGATGGCAGCAGAGGCAGCGTCCTCGTCCGGGCCCTCTGCCAGAAGCACCATATTGCACTGGTCATCCAGTCCCAGGGATAACAGCCCCAGCATGGACTTGGCATTCACCAGCTTCTGATTGTGCTCGATCATCACCCGGCTCTCAAACCGGTTGGCGATCTGCACCAGCTGCGCCGCACTGGAACGATTCAGCGGCTTACCTTCTGGAAAAGTGATCTGGTTTTTAATCATTTGTGTTCCTCCCTTCCGCCTTTTGTATGGGCAGTGTCGCCCTGATTTCCTTTGCAATATCCATCAAGCGGCGCATACGGTGATTCACGCCGCTTTTTCCCACAGGTGGATCCATCAGCTGGCCCAGCTCGTTCAGGCTGAGGGACGTGTGCTCCAGCCGCAGCCGGGCAATTTCCTGCAAGCCCGGGGGCAGGGTGAACAGTCCTCGTTGGATGGAGATCAGCTTGATGGCCTCGATTTGCTCATCCGCCGCATTCAGCATGCGCTCGGAGTTGTGCTCGTCGCAGTTGGAAGCCCGGTTGGCCTCAGCCCGCATCTGCTTTTTGATGCGGATGTTTTCCAGCTCCAGCACGGCCTGGCTGGCACCCATCAGGGCCAGCATATCGGCAATCTGCTGCGCGCCCTTGAGGTACATCACGTTTTGCCCCTTGCGCACATGCTCGTGCACGGGCAGGCCACACTTGTCCAGCAGCTTGGCCAGGGTCTGGCGCAGGCTCTGATCCTCCGCCACCCATTCGAAATGATAGCTCTTTTCCGGGTTGTTCATGGAGCCGCAGCCCAGGAACGCGCCGCGCAGGAAGGCCCTGCGGCAGCACTGCCGCGTCATGGGATGCCGGGGCGCGGTGCGCTTCAGGCTGATGTGCCCCTCCTCGTCACGCTCCATCATGTGCAGGGCGATGAGCAGCGTCTGGGAGTCCTGGTCACCCAGGGTCAGCACGCAGCTGCGGCGGCCGCCCAGGCGGGTGTGCTGCACAAAATGCAGCTTGGCCGTAATGTTGAGCTGGGTGCGCAAAAGCAGAAAGATGCGGCGCGCCAGGGCGGCGTTTTCCACCCGGTAGGTCACCTGCACGCGACCCAGGCCGCGCAGGGCCAGGCTGCCGGAGGTCTGCGTCAGGGCAGACAATTCGCTGAGAATACAGCAGCTTTTGCCCATGGGCAGGCGGATCAGCTCATCCTTTGCCACAGATGAAAAGGACATTTTCTCTCCTTATTCGTCGGTCACGGTGCCGTTTTTCCAGCGCGCCTGCTCGATCTCCAGGTCGCGGTGGCTGGCGGCTACCTCGTATTTCTTGCTGCTCAGGTGCTGGGCAATGGCCTCAGCGATGGCCACGCTGCGGTGCTGGCCGCCGGTGCAGCCGATGGCGATCATCAGCCGGTGCTTGCCCTCTTCCTGATAATGGGGCAGCAGGAATTCCAGCAGGTCGGTGACCTTGCTCATGAACTGCTCCGTTACCGGATGCTCCATCACAAACTTGCGCACGTCCTCGTCCAGGCCGGTCTGGCAGCCCAGGCCCTCGATGTAGAAAGGGTTGGGCAGGAAGCGTACATCGTACACCAGGTCTGCCTGGCGGGGCAGGCCGCGCTTGAAGCCGAAAGACATCACCTCAATGCGCAGGGGGATGTTCTCCCCGTCTGCCTTGACAATGTTCTGCAGCTTCTTCTGCAGCTGCTTGGGCTTCAAAACGGAGGTGTCGATCACATAATTGGCGATCTCCCGCAGGGGCTGCAACCGGTCGCGCTCCTGCTGGATGGCCTCCATCAAGCTCACCTGGGCATTGGCCAGGGGATGGTCGCGACGGGTTTCCTTGTAGCGGCTCATGAGCACGTCATCACTGGCCTCAATGAACACCGTTTCGATCTGGTAGCCCAGCTTGCAGGCCTCGCCGATCAGCGTGCTCACCGCATCGGCATCGAAAAACTCGCCGCTGCGCACGTCAACAGCCAGGGCCACCACACTGTTGGGCAGTGCAGTGGTCTGGCAGATCTCCATAAACTTGAACATCATCATGGGCGGGAGGTTATCCACACAGAATGCGCCCATGTCCTCCAGATAGCGGGTCGCCAGGGTCTTGCCTGCGCCGCTCAGGCCCGTCAACAGCAGAAATCGCAAGGGATTCCCTCTCTTTCGTGATGCAATGTCAAACAGCGTTCACCGGCGCGTCTTCCCCCAGGATGCGCACCTCCGGCTCCAGCATGATACCTTTCTGTTCGTAAACCACCTTTTGCACATGGGCGATCATCGCCAGGAAGTCCGCCGCTGTGCCGCCCAGGTTGACCACAAAGCCCGCATGCTTTTCGCTTACCTGGGCACCGCCGATGGTCGCGCCCTTCAGCCCGCATTCGTCGATCAGCACCGAAGCATAGCCGCCCACGGGCCGCTTGAAGGTGCTGCCTGCGCTGGGCACCGTCAGGGGCTGCTTTTCAGCACGGCGGCGATTCAGCTCCACCATTTCCTTCAGCAGGGTTTCACGGTCTGCCTTGGGCAGCTGGCAGGTCACATGGGTGATCACCTTATCCTCGTTCATCAGCCGGCTGAAGCGGTAGCCAAACTCCATCTCCGGCCGGGTGTAGGCGAAGGGTTCGCCTTCCATGGTGAAGCCTTCTACTTTGGTGACCACTTGGCTCATTTCGCCGCCGTAGGCACCGGCGTTCATGTACACACCGCCGCCCACCGTGCCGGGAATGCCGCTGGCGAAGGTCAGGCCGCCCAGGTTGTGCTCGGCAGCGGTCATGGCCAGGCTGGAGAGCATCGCCCCGGCCTCAGCGCGAACGGTGCCGCCCTGCACAGTGATGCTGCGCATTTCGCGGCACAGCCGGATCACCAGGCCGCGGATGCCGCCGTCCTTCACCAGCAGGTTGCTGCCGTGGCCCATCAGCGTTACGGGGATATCCAGGTCGTGTGCTTCTTTCAGCAGCCGCTGCAGCTGCTGGGGGCTATTGGGCTCTGCCAGCAGGTCTGCCGGGCCGCCCAGCCTCAGGGTCGTATATTGCGCCATGGGGGCCATGGAGATCATCTTGATCTCGCCACCCAAGCGGTTTTCCAGTTCGTTCAAGGGTCGCATATCGGTCATAATCGATCCTCCTGTATCTTTTATTGTACCGCATTTCAGCCCCTTCATCAAGCAGAAAACCTGTCGAAAGCAACAAAAAACCATGCCAAAATTGACACGGTTTTTTTGTGCTTATGCTTCTAAATTTTCAAACCGGCGGCACCAGGTGTATTTGCTGATGGCCGTCTGCACCACACCGCCGCAATAGGTGGTCAGCAGATCGCGGATGTAGGGCGGCATCACCTGGTTGTACTTGACCTCCAGGATCATCACATTCTCATCCAGGGGCGGCACCGTGGGCACATAGGGGTTGAACAGGTCGATGGAGCCCAGCCCCGTGCGCAGCTGCTTGTCGAAGGTGATGCGCACCTCCTCCGCCGGATGCAGGTAGGCCTCGCGCACATAGTCCACCAGCACCACCGGATGCAGAAGGTTGGTGGTCATTTCCCGGTACACGTCGCCCAGCAGGCCCGAGCGCGTGGTTTCCAGCCCCGTGGGATCAGCGGCTATCAGCTGCTCGCACAGGTCCATGGGAATGGACAGCGAGCGCTTGGAGATCAGGCTGCCCACCTTGGTCTTGCACTCCAGCTTGATGACCTTGTCACTCAAATTATAAATGCGGATACGGTACTTGTCACGGGCCGGATCGCCGTCCAGCTTATCATGCAGGGCGGTGTCGAACGCCGTGTCAAAATACAAACTGCGAATATGATACTCGTTGTTTTCATCGCCGTTCGGATCGCGCCACAGCACCTTATCCAGCGCATTGCGCAGCAGATGATACTGCATATCGTTGATGAAAAACTTCAGCTCATGCCGCAAAGGAATATTAACCGCCACAGTATCACCTCCTTCGTCAGGGCTCTGCCCTGACAACCCGCCAGAGGCTCTGCCTCTGGACTCCGCTCAAGGGGCGTTGTTCCGCAACCTCAATCGTCGCCTTCTCGCTACGCTCGAATGCTCGTTTCGGTTGATTCGCTCAGCTCGCTCATTGTCGCCACTGGCGACGCTCGCATCGCTCACCCTTGAGAATCCCTTTCTGCGATTGACACTACTCACTTGCCAGCAATGCGCGCATGTAGCGCGTCCCTTCCCCCGCGTCGCGGCGCATCCGTTATGCGCCGTGACCCCTGCCCGGAAATCACCCAGTAACACCACCCCCGAACGGGAGTCCAGAGGGCAGAGCCCTCTGGTCAGGGGATCCCTAAGGGGGCGAAGCCCCCTTAGGCCCCGGCTTCGGTCTGGCAGGCGACGAGGGTCGCGTCGTGCACGCCGTCGATGTTCAGCATGGAGGCGACCAGGTCCTGCTTGTTGTCCAGGCGGACTTCATAGGTCATTTCGGCACCGGCGCGGGTCATGGTCTTGGAGCGCAGGCGGCGGTTCTTCACGGTGCGGCGCAGCTGCTGGTTGATGTCATACTCGGCAGCCTCGTCGTAGTGGAGCACCAGCAGGTAGGCGTTGGGGTTGGTGAACTTGACGAAGGTCATCAGGAACAGCACCACAGAAATACCCAGCACCACCACCAGAGCGATGACGTAGAGCTCTGCACCCAGCAGAATGCCCATGGTCAGTGCCCAGAACATGTAGGCAGTATCCATGGGGTCCTTCACGGCGGTACGGAAGCGGACGATGGACAGCGCGCCCACCATGCCCATGGACAGGGCAATGTCGCTCTTGATACACATAACCACGGGGGTGGTGATCAGGGTGAGCATCACCAGGGTCATGGCGAAAGAGGGGCTGTACAGCACGCCGCGGTAGCACTTCTTGTACACGAAGGCTATCACCACGCCCACCACAAAGCCCATGATCAGCGCAATAAGCACCTTCATGGGGGTCAGGCTGGCAAACTGCTCGGCAAAGTAGGTGTTCAGGGCCGCGTCGTTGGACACCAGGTTGCCAACGTTCAGGCTTTCCAGAAGGGCAAAATTCGTCTGCATGGGGTTACCTCCTGTATTTCACAGTAACTGATATTATACCGCATTCAGGCCGCATCCGTAAACAGGCAAGCGGCATTTTTCAGCAATTTCCTTCAGGGCACGTCTTAAGGCACATACTCCGGCGGGAATTCCGGCATGGGGCCGAAGTAGCCGATCATCTGCTCCTCAGAGAGATTGAAGGCATCCTTGATGAAGCCCCACAGGCGGGTAGGACGGCCGTAGATCACGTTGCGCAGGCGGTTCACGCGCTGCTCCCAGTAGCGGTAGGCACCGTCGGGCGTGGTGGGCCACTCGGAAATGACCATCTTGTCGTGCTCCTCGGCCCAGCGGGCAAAGTGCAGCTGCATTTCCGGCTGAATCTGATCCACCATGGGGTTGAGGATCTCCAGCATCTTCTCGGTAGAGAAGAACTTGTAGATGTCTGCCAGCTTGGTCAGGAACTTGTCCTTGTACTCCGGCACGGACAGAAGCTTGAGCAGAATGGTATTGTCGATATTCTGGTCGCCCATGCCCTTGGCCTTAAGGTAGCTCTTGGGGCTATCGAAGCCGGAGCGGAACATGCCGTAGTCCGAGTCGAAGAAGATCCACTTCCACTTGTTGCCCTCGCCGTCGATGCGGTAGGCGCGCAGGTTACCGATGTCGGAGTTGCCTACAAACATCTCCAGGGCAATGTACTCGAAGTAATTGTCCACATCCACATTGTCCAGGATGTACTGCAAGTCTTCCTCGTTGTTGGCCGGGTCGGAGGCCTTGATCTTCTTGATCATGCTGCGGTAGCCGGAGTTGTCGCCATACTTGTAGGCACCACTACCCTCAATGATGACCATGTTGTCCGCTTCCTCCAGGGACAGGCCCTCATGCTGGGCCACAAAGAAGCGGTCAACGCGCTCGCGCATGTTGTAGTGGCCCCAGTAGATGCCGTTGAGGTACACCACCACCGGGTTCCAGGCCTGGTGGATCACCTGGGAGCCGTAGGCGTCCAGCATCCGCGACTGGAAGCCGTCCAGCAGGCGGGTCCAAGCGCAGTCGTTGCCGGAGTTGCGCAGCACGATGGACTTGTACTCCGTGTACGGCCGGTCCTCAAACAGCTTGGCGGCAAAGGTCTTTTCGCCGTAAAGGGTCTTGGCGCGGAGCTTGAAGGTCTTTTGAGGCATGTCCAGGCTGTACTGGCCCTGCAGGGAGAACGCCATGCCCTGGTCAAGCACCTGGGTGCCGTCCAGCAGGTAGTATTCCACATGGCCTTCCTTGTCGGGCAGGTTCTCCTTCACCTCGCGGTAGACCGTGTTTTTGAAGGGGATCTTGGGCTTGCCGTTTTCATCCGTTTTGATGACGTTGTCGCCAATGGTCAGCATGCCGGTTTCCGGGTGCCACAGATCCACCGGATCGGCCACCAGGGACACGATGGGCAGGTTGTGATAGGCGTTCACAAAATAGCTGCCGGTGATGACCGGGCTGGGCTGCAGGCCACTGTTGGAGAAAGCCCGGGCCCGCAGCACCGTGGCGGTGCTGTTCAATTCCAGCGTTTCGCCGTTGTAGGGCGTGGAGGCCTGAGTGGGCACCGAGCCATCCGTAGTGTAATACACGGTGGTGTCCGCCGGGATGGTGAAGCCGGTGTGCACGGTGGTGTAGTACAATCCCGGCTCGGTCACGAAGGCGGGGGCCTCCGCATAGCCCTTGAAGCCAGTGCCGTTGGCCGCCATGGGGGTGGGAGCATCATAATAAAAAAAGCCCGACAGCCCGATGGTACGGCCATAGGACACATTCGTCGGCACATGAGGCAGCACCACTTTGTCGATCACCTTGCCCTCGGGCGTGGCCAGGCACATGATCTCGCCCCCGGTACGGGTGATCTTGAAGCTGGTGTGCAGCTGCGCCGTGGTGGACAATTCCGCCTGTCCGTCGCAGAGGATCACCTTGTATTCGCCGGGATGGATAATCGTCCCCTGGGGGAACTGCCACTTGCGGCCCCGGCCCAGGTTGTCCGAAAAACCGTAGCCGGTCAGGTCGACGATAGTCTGGGAGGCGTTGTAGATCTCCACCCAGTCCACAAAAACGTCGTCCTGGTACACCAGGGTGGAATCGTTGGAGGCCATGACCTCGGTGATGTACACGCCCACCGGGTTCATGGCGCGGAGGTTCTCATCCATCCGCGCAGCACCGGCCTCTGTGTTGGAGAGGCCGGGCGTTGCGATCTGATGCACGGAGAAGCTGCCGTCGCTTTCGCGGGCGTAGGAGCAATCCTCCGGCAGGTTGTCGATGGTCACGCGGTCCACCAGGCGGCCATGGCCGTCGGACAGGACCACGGTATCATGCTCTGCGCTGAGCTTGAAATTGGCATGGGGCACGCTGGATGCGCTGATGGCCCGGTCCTTGCCGGAGCAGAACACCACATAGTACCCGTGGGGGGCCACCACCGCGCCCTGGGGGAAGCGCCACTGCAAGGGCTTGTTTTCCTTGTCGCTCAGGGCGTAGTTATCCAGGCTGATGGCATAGTCCGTGGTGTTGTACAGTTCGATCCAGTCGCTGAGCTCGCCGTCCTCGTCGGTGAGGCCGGTGATGGGGTCGGCCATCACCTCATTGATGATCAGCGCGCCGGTGGTGACCATGGTATCCGCCTGGTAGGCATGATAGCCGGTCTCGCTGTTTTCATAGCCGGGGCTGAAGAAGGTGGTGGACGCAAACTTGCCGTCCATCAGGGCCCAGCTTTCGTCGCTGGCCATGATGGGGTTGGTGGCGGAGTCGATCAGGTAGGCGTTGGGGTCGTAGAGGTACACCGTTTCGCCCACGGAGCTCAGCTTGAACTTGGCATGGAAGGGCTTGCCCACCTCCGCCGCATTGGTATCCGAGCAGAACACCACCACCCGCTGGCCGGGCTGCAAGGTCATGTCCGGGAAGATAAAGCGAATGGAGTCGCTGCGGTCGCTCAGGCCCACGTCCTTGATGTTGATGGGCGCGTCAGAGCTGTTCCAGATCTCCACCCAGTCGCTGTAAGAGCCGTTTTCATCCGGCACAGCGGTCTGGTTGGAGGGCATCATTTCGCTGATGACCAGGCCCTCATAGGCCGCGCTGCGCCCGTCGGCAGCGGCGCTCACATGGCCGTCGGCCGTACCGGAGGTATAGGTGGCGCGGGCAACGGGCTCCTTGGGGCTGATCACCACGATCAAACCCACCAGGGCAATAAACACCGCCAGGGCCAGGATAATGCTGGCACGGGATTTCTTTTTCCGGCTGCTTTGCCGGGCAGGCTCGTAGCTGCGCTGATTGCTCCGCGCCCTGCTGCTTCGCCTTACGGGAGGCATCTGCTCCATGTGCCGATCCTTCCTTTCGTGTATCGGGATACAGGCTTGCGCCTGCTGGCTTCACTGATAGAACGAACCAAATCCGCTCCATCTTGCATTGTACCATATCTTTCCCCGATATGCAATCTTGCTTATGTGAACAATGCCCGAATATCCTGCTCCGTCAGCGCGGTCACCAGTTCCTCGCCGGGGGTGATCAGCTGGTCGAACAGGGCCTTCTTGCGCTGCCCCAGCTCCACCACCTGCTCCTCGATGGAGCCGTGGGTCACCAGGCGGATGACCTCCACCTTGCGGGTCTGGCCAATGCGGTGGGCACGGTCGGTGGCCTGATCCTCCGCCGCCGGGTTCCACCAGGGATCGTAGTGGATCACCATGTCCGCACCGGTCAGGTTCAATCCGGTACCGCCTGCCTTCAGGGAGATCAGGAAGATGGAGCCCTGCCCGGCATTGAACTGCTCGGTCATCTCCAGCCGCTTGGCCGGAGGCGTTTCGCCGTCCAGGTACATGGTGGCGTAGCCTTCGCTTTCCAGCTGCTTGCGCAATATTTTGAGCATGGACGTGAACTGGGAGAACAGCAGCACGCGCCTGCCTGCGGCGATGGCACCGGGCAGGATTTCCAGCAGCAGGTCCATTTTGCCTGCGGTGCCGCTGTAATCCGGCAGCACCAGGGCCGGGTGGCAGCAGATCTGCCGAAGCTCGGTGATGGCTGCCAGCACTTCGGTGCGGCCGCGGCCCAGGCCTTTTTCGGCCATCACATGATCCACGCGCTCCTTCAGGCGGATCATAGCGGAGCGGTAGACCTTGTTCTGCTCCGGGCTCATCTGGGCGGTAAGCACTTCTTCGATCTTGTCCGGCAGCTCGGTGAGCACGTCCTTTTTCAGTCGGCGCATGAGGAACGGGCGGATCTTCCGGCGCAGGTCGTCGGCGTTTTCCCCGTCCTGATAGCGGCGCAGGAAGGCCCCGTAGCTATTGAGGTAGCCCGGCAGCACAAAGTCGAAGATGCTCCACAGTTCGCCCGTGGAGTTCTCCATGGGCGTGCCCGTCAGCGCAAAACGGGTGCGGGCCTGCAATTGCTTTACCGCCACCGCGCCCACACTGCCGGCGTTCTTGATGTGCTGTGCTTCGTCCAGGATCACGAAGCGGAACTGGATATCCGTCATCTGGTCGATATCGCGGCGGATCAAGGGGTAGGAGGTGATCAGCACGTCCACGTCCTTGACTTCCTTCACGTGGTGGATCTGGCTGGCCCGCTGGGCACTGGGACCGGAGAGCACCATCACGCTCAATTCGGGGGCAAAGCGGTTCAGTTCGCTCAGCCAGTTGTAAGTCAGGGAAGTGGGTGCCACCACCAGCGACACCTGGTCGCTTTCCTGGGTGGCCTTGAGCAGCGAGATCACCTGCACGGTTTTGCCCAGGCCCATGTCGTCTGCCAGGATGCCGCCCATGTGCAGCCTGTCCAGGGTGTGCAGCCACTGGTAGCCGCGCTGCTGGTAGGGCCGCAGGGTGAGGCCGTGGGGCAGGCGCACGTTGCTCTCTTTGGGGGCGGTCAGCGTCTGCACCGTCTGCTGGACGGATTCATCCACCTCCACGGGCAGCTTGCACTCTTCCAGGAGGCTGTTCAGGTAGCAGGTACGGTAGGCCTGCAGGGTCACTGTATCGCCGCTGATGTTCGTAAGGCCCTCGGCGTCGGCGGCATCGGCCAGGTTGTCTGCCAGGGGCTGCCATTCCTCCATGTCGGTCAGATCCAGGAAGGAGCCGTCCTTCAGCCGGAAATACCGGCGGCGTTTGCTCAGGGCTTCCATGATGCCCAGGATCTCCTGGGCAGGCTCGCCTTCCTCGGTAAACTGCAATTCCAGCTGGCCGCCCTTCATCTGCATGCGGCCGCGCAGGAGGGGCTTGCGGGGCGTCATTTTGCGGAAGTCCCGGCTGAAATACACTTCGCACAGGCTTTGCAGCTTCTGCACACCGCCGGAAACAAAGTCGAAGATGGCGTCCTGCCCGGTGAGGTACACCCGGCCCTTGCTCACATAGAAGCCGGAGCCGCCCAGGGCATCCAGCACCTGGCGTTCCGCCGCTGCATCGCGCAGGAGCAGCTTTTCATTCCGGGAGAAGGTTTCCGGGGGCGGCGTTTCATCAAAGGGGTCGATCTCCGTTTCGCCATAGCGGAAAGCCGTGCGGGCCACCACGTCCCGGCCCTCGCGGTCCAAGTAGAGCTGGGCCAGCAAGGGCAGCTTCACCAGCTGCTTTTCCAGTTCCGGGGCGATCTCCACCACGCCGGTCAATTTCAGAAAGGGGATCAGTTCGCCGATGACCCGGCCCATCTCCCGCATGGGATACTCAAAGGCACTGCGGCCGTCAAACTGCTCCTGCCACAAAACGCGCATCACGCCGCGCTGCTTTTCGTCCACTTCCACCACGTTGCCCGCCACCACCGCATAGGCGCAGGAGGAGGTCAGGGGCTGAAAATCCTTTGGGAAAAGGCCGGTGATGGTCAGACCGCGCATGGTGCTGCTTACCTTGAAATGCAAGGGAAGCCGCGCGCCGCGCACACGCTTGACCGTAAACACCTTGCCATCCACCGCCATGCGGAAGGGCAGGCCGGTCAGTTCTTTCAGCACAGCCTCGGCAAAGGGCTCCGGCAGGGTCATCACCCGGGCATCCGCGCCGCGCAGGGCCAGGCCAGCCTCCTGCTGGGCCAGACACAGCGACCGCAGGATGTCCAGCACGCGCATCTCCCGGGGCGCAAAGTGCATCCATTCCGGATGGTAGGCAAACCCCTTGCCAAACTCCATGGGTGCGCCGTCCACCACCGCGTCGATCAGCTGGGGAATGGAGCGCACCACATACAGCCGCTCCTCCCCCACCCTGAGGCCAATCTTCAGCCGGGGCTTTTGCTTCAGGCGCGGCGTTTCATAAAACAGGGTGATCTCCATGCTCAGGGTGCCGTCTTCGGGCAGGGCGGATTCCATGGCGTTCATCAGCAGCGGTGCCGCCGATGCAGCCTTGCGGCGGAACAACTCGTCCAGCGCACCGGCATCCTTGGCCATCAGCGTGGCCGCCACCAAATGCCTACACGCGCCTTTCTCCTGGAATACCTCGCAGCCGCACTGGGCCGGTGCCTCCGCGGTAAAGGTGATCTCCCGGCGGATATCCCCGGCCACAGCATATTTCACGGCCTCGGCAGATTGCTCCGCCAGGCGCACACCGCCGCGCTCCACCAATAATTCGCCGGCCTTATATTCATCCTCGCCAGCCAGGATCTTTAAACGATAAGGGCTCAGTGTCATCCAGTGATTCACTCCGAAAACATAACTTTGTGGATGCTATGCCAAAACAGCATCCTTCATAACTTCTCCACAGGCCGAGCAAATCCCTGCCTTAAAAAAATTGGAAATCATGTTTTTTTGCATCTCGCATATTGCCGGGCGAAACCGGATAAACTGCCATTGGGCAGGACGGAAAGCCAACCGCACAGGCGGCCCGCGCCGCGCAAGGATGAACATCCCTAATTGCACAGCCTTTCCAATCATGCAGCATGAAAACATTCGGCTGCATCCCCTGCCCAGGCTTCTGGCAAAACCAGAAGCCTTTTTCACACCGCACCAAGCCGCTGCATAGCATGAACCATCCTTCGTAAAGCGAGGCGGTTTTGCCATGAACAGCTTGTTTTCTTTGCCTTTTACGTTGCAGGCACTGCTTGCAACCTTGTTTACATGGTCGGTCACAGCCCTTGGGGCGGCCTTGGTGGTTTTCACGCGGAAAACCCGTCCCACCCTGATGGACGCCATGCTGGGTTTTGGTGCCGGGGTGATGCTGGCTTCCTCTTTCTGGTCGCTGCTGGCGCCCAGCATTGAGTGGGCGGAGCAGCTCCAGCAGCTGCCCTGGCTGGTCACCTGCGCTGGTTTTCTATGCGGCGGAAGCATCCTGATGGTGGGCGACGCGATCCTTTCCCGATGCCTGCGCCGCAAGGACACCACCGACACCCACCGCCGCTGCTGGATGCTGATCACTTCCATCACGCTGCACAATATCCCCGAGGGCCTGGCTGTGGGCGTGGCTTTCGGTGCACTGACGCTGGCCTCCAGCGAAGCGGCTATCATCGGCGCATGGATGCTGGCCATTGGCATCGGACTGCAGAACTTCCCCGAGGGAGCAGCCGTCAGCCTGCCCCTGCGCCGGGAAGGTGCCAGCCGGGGAAGAGCGTTCTTCCTTGGGCAGCTCAGTGGCGTGGTGGAGCCCATTGCAGGCGTTTTGGGCGCGTTGCTGGCCCTCACTGTGCAGGAAGTGCTGCCCTTTATGCTCAGCTTTGCCGCCGGAGCGATGATCGCTGTGGTCATTGCCGAGCTTGTCCCGGAAAGCCAGCGCAATCCCCGCAAGAACCTGATGACCCTGGCCACCTTGGCTGGATTCACCGTGATGATGCTGCTGGACGTGGCATTGGGATAAGCGCACAGGCGAACACAGTTCGCTCTACAAGTGCAAAAATATGCAACCTCCCGATGCAAGCCGCAGAACACCCCTCTCAGTCGCCTTGCGGCGACAGCTCTCCCCAAGGAGAGCCAAGTGCCTGTGCCAGCTTTGCTGCTCCCCCGCGTCGCGGTGCGCCCTTTGCGCACCGTGACCCCTGCTTATATCCGAATGCATTGCATACCCGGAATGGGTTTCGAAAGGGCCGAACGGCCCTTCGCGGGAGAGTCCAGAGAGGGCAGAGCCCTCTCTGGCAGGGGATCCCCAAGGGGACAGAGTCCCCTTGGGCGCAAACAAAAAGCCCGCCCTGGATTGCTCCAGGACGGGAGAAGCGGGGTTATGATTAGAACTTGAGGGGGTTCACACGCACGGCGGGGCCCATGGTGCTGCTCAGGTACAGGGAGCGCACATAGGTGCCCTTGGCGGCGGCGGGCTTGGCCTTGTTGATGGCGTCCATCAGGGTCTGCAGGTTCTCAGCCAGCTTTTCGGGGCCGAAGGAAACCTTGCCGATGGGGCAGTGGATGATAGCGGTCTTGTCCAGACGATACTCCACCTTACCAGCCTTGATCTCGCTGATGGCCTTGGTCACGTCCATGGTGACGGTGCCGGACTTGGGGTTGGGCATCAGGCCCTTGGGGCCCAGCACGCGGCCGATGCGGCCGATCAGGCCCATCATGTCAGGGGTGGCCACGCAGACGTCGAATTCGAACCAGTTCTCGTTCTGGATCTTGGCGATCATGTCCTCGGCACCCACATAGTCGGCACCGGCGGCGGCGGCTTCGTCAGCCTTAGCACCCTTGGCGATGACCAGCACGCGGATGCTGCGGCCAGTGCCGTGGGGCAGAACGACCGCGCCACGGACCTGCTGGTCAGCGTGACGGGGATCAACGCCCAGACGGACGGAGATCTCAACGGTCTCGTCGAACTTGGCCTTGCCGGTCTGCACAACCAGGCTCACAGCCTCTTCAGGATCATACTGCTTCAGATGGTCGATCAGCTTAACGCTGTCTTGGTACTTCTTACCATGCTTCATTTTAATTCCTCCCATGTGGTATTAGCGGCACTATGTCCTCCCACATTGTTAAGGGGCGAGCGCCCCACTTGGTTGTCAGGTCAAACACCGGAGCGTAAGTCCCTTATTCCTCCACGGTGACGCCCATGCTGCGAGCGGTACCGGCGACCATGGACATGGCAGCCTCGATGCTGGCGGCATTCAGGTCGGGCATCTTGATGGTGGCGATCTTACGGACCTGCTCCTGGGTCAGCTGGCCAACCTTGTCGCGGTTGGGGCGGGCGGAAGCAGATTCCAGACCCAGTTCCTTCTTGATCAGCACGGGGACCGGGGGGGTCTTGGTGATGAAGGTGAAGGTACGGTCGGAGTACACAGTGATGACGACAGGGATCACCAGACCGATGTCGTTCTTGGTACGCTCATTGAACTCCTTGCAGAAGCCGGGGATGTTCACGCCGTGCTGACCCAGAGCAGGGCCGATAGGCGGAGCGGGGTTGGCCTTGCCAGCCTGAACCTGCAGCTTGATGTATGCGCTAACTTTCTTGGCCATGTTAATGGCACCTCCTAAAAAATGTGGTCACGCGGAAGCGTTTCAACTTCCTCCCACGTTGCGGCAGTGCGGTGCACCGCCACTTTGGTAAAAGCAGCTATTGCTGCCTGCTTCGCCGCAAAAGCGGCGGAAAAGCCTTGGGTTGATCGTGACATACGTCCCGACCGTATCTGGTGCTTCGGAGAGGAGCAGCAGATCAGTCTTCCTTCTCTACCTGATCCAGATCCACTTCCACGGGGGTCTCACGGTCAAACATTTGCACTTTGACCGTCAGCTTGCCGCGCAGGGTATCTACATCCTCAACGATCGCGCTGAAATTCTCCAGGGGGCCGGACAGGATGCGGACACGCTCGCCGATGGCGATGCCGAATTCCACACTCTTGGCCTCGGAGTTGAGCATCATGTCAACCTCGTCCTGGGTAAGGGCGATGGGCTTGCTGTCGGGGCCGACAAAGCCCGTGACGCCACGGGTGTTACGCACCACATACCAGCTGCGGGTGGTTTCGATCATGTGCACAAGCACATAGCCGGGAAACACCTTGCGCTGGGTCTTGACGCGCTTGCCGTTTTTGATCTCGACAACATCCTCGACCGGGACCCGGACATCGAAGATCAGATCCTGCATGCCATTGTTTTCAATGGACTTTTCCAGGGTATCCTTTACCTTGTTTTCATACCCCGAATAGGTATGTACCACATACCAGCAGGGCTCCTTGCTCTTTTCAGTCATGTTCGTCTCTCCTATGCTACCGCCTTAGAGGACCAGCAGCTTCACCAGGGAAGATGCACCCATATCCAACAGACCGATCACAATGCCCATGAACAGCATGAACAGAAGAACGGTGACCGAGCAGGCAATCAGCTTGCGCTTGCTGGGCCAGGTGACCTTCTTCAGTTCGTACCACATGTTCTTAAAGGGCTTGGCGATCCGGGAGGGAAGCTTCTTGCACCAGGCGATGAACTTGTCCATCTTGGACGCTTCAGTCTTCTTCGCAGGAGCCTTAGTCTCCTGGGTAGCGACCTTCTTTTCCTCTGCCATGTTTTTCACATCCTCACGGTGGTCGTTGAGATTACTTCGTTTCGCGGTGAGCGGTGTGCTTCTTGCAGAAGCGGCAGTACTTCATCAGCTCAATGCGATCCGGGGTGTTCTTCTTGTTCTTCATGTTGTTGTAGTTGCGCTGCTTGCACTCGGTGCAGGCCAGGCAAATCTTGTTACGAGCGGCGTTTGCCATGTAGGACACCTCCTGCCAATGTATGGGCTGTCCCGGCCGGTGTGTAACGGCACCGGCCGGGCAGGTTAATTACTCGATGACCTTGGCAATAACGCCGGAGCCAACGGTACGGCCACCCTCGCGGATAGCAAAGCGCAGGCCCTGCTCCATAGCGATGGGGGTGATCAGCGTCAGTTCCATGTCGATGTTGTCGCCAGGCATAACCATCTCGACGCCCTCGGGCAGCTTGATGT
>JAGBBA010000008.1 GCA_017938695.1 Clostridia bacterium
ATCTTGCACCTTTCGGTGCTCACTGCGCTTACGCTTTTGCGCTGCGGCGCAGGTTTGTGGGCTCTGTTCCGCAACCTCAGTCTGCGTTCTGGGCACTCACCGTGCCCAGCCCTTGCTTCGATTGACGACTACGGGTCGTTTTGCGCTTCACGCAAGCGCCCACCGGGCGCACACTTCCCTCCGTCGCCACACCCGGCAGGAAACTGAGTTTCCTGCACCTTCCCCTTTTTTGCCTCACCCCATTCTCATCGTTCCCGATTATTTTTTCATCATAAAGGAGGGAAACCCATGAAACTCACTTTCTTAGGTGCCGCCCATGAGGTCACCGGCAGCCGTTTTCTGCTGGAGGCCTGCGGCAAGAACATCATGATCGACTACGGCATGGAACAGGGCGCAGACCTGTACGAAAATACGCCCCTGCCCATCACCGAAGGAAGTCTGGACGCGGTGCTGCTCACCCACGCCCACATCGACCACAGCGGCTATCTGCCTTTGCTGTACAAGAACGGCTTCCGGGGCCATGTGTACGCCACCGAGCCCACCACCGACCTGTGCAAGATCATGCTGCTGGACTCTGCCCACATTCAGGAAAGCGACGCGGAGTACAAGAACCGCAAGAACCAGCGCAGCGGCAAGCCCTTGGTGGAGCCCCTCTACACCCAGGAGCACGCCCTTGGCGTTCACAGCCAGTTCATGCCCTGCCGCTATAACGACAGCGTGGACATCTTCGACGGCATCACCATCCGCATGGTGGACGTGGGCCATCTGCTGGGCTCCGCTGCCATCGAGGTCACCGTCCGGGAAGGCGACACTGAGAAGATTCTCGTGTTCTCCGGCGATATCGGCAACATCCGCCAGCCCCTGCTGCGGGATCCCATCCCCATGCACCGGGCCGACTATGTGATCATGGAATCCACCTACGGCGACCGCACCCACGGCCCCACGCCGGATTATATCGGCAACCTGACGGAGATCATCCAGTCCACGCTGGATAAGGGCGGTAACGTGGTCATCCCCAGCTTTGCGGTGGGCCGCACCCAGGAGCTTTTGTACTTCATCCGCCACATCAAGCAGCACGGCCTCGTCAAGGGCCACGACCACTTCCCGGTGTACGTGGACAGCCCCTTGGCCGTGGAAGCCACCAATGTGTTCAAGGAGAACACCTACGAGTGCGCCGATGAGGAAACCCTGGAGCTGCTCAAGCAGGGCATCAACCCCATCGCCTGCCCCGACCTGCGCCTGTCTATCACCGCGGACGATTCCAAGGCCCTGAATGTGGACAAGGAGCCCAAGGTGATCATCTCCTCCAGCGGCATGTGCGATGCCGGCCGCATCCGTCACCACCTGAAGCACAACCTGTGGCGCGAGGAATGCACCGTGCTGTTTGTGGGCTATCAGAGCAACGGCACGCTGGGCCGCAGTCTGGTGGACGGCGCCAAGCAGGTCAAGCTGTTCGGCGAGCCTATTGAGGTCAACGCCCGCATTGATGTGCTGGCTGGCAAGAGCGGCCACGCGGATCAGAACGGCCTCATCAACTGGATCAATTCCTTCTCGCCCAAGCCCCAGCAGGTATTCGTGGTGCACGGCGAAGACGGTGTCACCGACACCTTTGCCAAGCTAATCGCCGACCAGTACGGCCACACCGCCGTGGCTCCCTACAACGGCGAAAGCTGGGATCTGACCAACCTGCGCAAGCTTAATGAGGGCAACCGCCAGCGCATCCAGAAGATGCAGAAGGAAGTGGCCGCCGCCGATGCCCAGCCCGTCAACTCCTCCCCCAGCCATCAGGAAAAGCCTCAGGGCAAGCAGAAGAAGCAGGAAAACGTCTCCCAGACCTATGCCCAGCTGTTGGTGGCCATGGACAAGCTGCAGGATGTGGTGGAGCGCATGAAGAACCGCAGCCGCAAGGATCAGGGCAAGCTGACCAACTACATCTACAACATGATCCGCCGCTTTGGCAAAAAGTAATCCGTATAATAAGTAGCAAAAACCCGTCGCCGCTCAAGCAGAGCAGCGACGGGTTTTTGGATATCAGTCAGGCACACTCAGGCATCCAGATTGCCCAGTACCTTATAAAGCAAACCGTACAGGGTGCGGGCTTCCTCTTTGGACAGGGGCACCTTCTGGGCCAGCTCGCCGGGAATGGCGCAGGCTTCCTCCCGCATGGCGGTGCCCTCTTTGGTCAGAGTCAGGATCAGGTTGCGTTCGTCTGCGGTGGAGCGCTTGCGGGTAATCAGCCCCTTGGCCTCCAGCTTTTTCAAAAGAGGCGTCAGCGTACCGGAATCAAGGTACAGCGCCTCGCCCAGTTCCTTCACCGTCAGGCTGCCGCGCTCCCACAATACCAGCATGGCAATGTACTGGGTGTAGGTCAGATCCAGCCGGTCCAGATAGGGCTTATATTCCCGGATCACATTCCGGGAGCACGCATACAGCGGAAAGCAGAGCTGGTTTTCCAATTTCAAAGCATCGTAGCGAGAATCCATGCTTGAACGCCTCCAAATGCAAACCAATGGCTTGCAATATATAACGTACGTATCCTATCATATTATGCCGGATTCCTCAACCCCTTTTTGAGAAATGCAACGATATTGTTAGAATTATGTCAAAATCATCCATATACTGCCAAAAACCCGCCGTGCATACGCATGGCGGGTTTTTTGATGGGGTATGCAGCAACCGGATTAGCCCTGACGATGGTTGGCGAAGCACTCGCTGCAGTAGATGGGACGGTCGCTCTTGGGAATGAAGGGCACCGTGGTGGGAGCGCCGCAGGCTGCGCAGGTGGTCTCGAAGGACTCACGGGGCG
>JAGBBA010000029.1 GCA_017938695.1 Clostridia bacterium
GCGTTGCCTCCTCTGGACTCCACCACCAAAGGGCCGTTCGGCCCTCTGGACTCCCGTTCGGGGAGGACGCTGCTGAGTGGAGAAAAGTTAGGGTCACGGTGCGCGGAGGGCGCACCGCGACGGGGGGGAGCGGCTTGAAGGGTCAAGCTGCTGAGAGATAGTCAAGCAATTATTGCCCAAAAAGGAGTGCAGAGGGTCGAAGACCCTTTGCCCAGGTCCAGGGCTGGAAGCCCTGGTGGAGGTATGTATGCCCAGAGATGAGTTTACCCAGGGGACGCTGCACCGCTGCAGCTTCTGCGGCAAGACGCAGGACAAGGTAAGGCGGCTGGTGGCGGGCCCGAATGTGTTTATCTGCAACGAGTGCATTCTGCTGTGCCAGGAGATCATTGCGGATGAGCTGCCCATGATGCAGGATGGTGCTGGCCCTCAGGAGTTGCCTACGCCTGCTGAAATGAAGGAAGTGCTGGATCAGTATGTGATCGGCCAGGAACAGGCCAAGCGCGCGCTGTGCGTGGCGGTGTACAACCACTACAAGCGCATTGGTCAGCAGGCCCAGAAGGACGATGTGGAGCTGCAGAAGTCCAACATCCTGATGGTGGGCCCCACCGGCTGCGGCAAAACCTTCCTGGCACAGACGCTGGCGCGCATCCTGAATGTACCCTTTGCCATTGCTGATGCCACCAGTTTGACCGAGGCTGGCTATGTGGGCGAGGATGTGGAGAACATCCTCCTGCGGTTGATCCAGGCGGCGGACTACGACATTGAGCTGGCGCAGCGCGGCATCATTTATATTGATGAGATCGACAAGATCGCCCGCAAGAGCGAGAACCCGTCCATCACCCGTGATGTGAGCGGCGAGGGTGTGCAGCAGGCTCTTTTGAAGATCCTGGAAGGCACGGTGGCTGCGGTTCCGCCCCAGGGCGGACGCAAGCATCCCCACCAGGAGCTGATCCAGATCGACACCACCAACATCCTGTTCATCTGCGGTGGCGCGTTTGACGGCATTGTGCCCATCATTGAGAGCCGCATTGGCAAGAAGCTGCTGGGCTTTGGTGCTGATCTGCAGAGCAAGCGCGATCCGGATGTGTCAAAGTCGCTGAAGGATCTGCGGCCCGAGGATCTGACCAAGTTCGGCCTGATCCCCGAGTTTGTGGGCCGCTTGCCCATTGTGGTCACGCTGGATCAGCTGGACGAGGATATGCTGATGGAGATCCTGACCCAGCCCAAGAATGCCCTGTGCAAGCAGTATCAGAAGCTGCTGGACATGGACGGCATTGAGCTGACCTTTGAGCCGGACGCGGTGCGCGCCATCGCTCGTCAGGCCATCGAACGCCGCTGCGGTGCCCGCGGCCTGCGCGCGATCATCGAGAATGTGATGCTGGACACCATGTTCGAACTGCCCAGCCTGCCGGAAGTGACCGGCTGCGTGATCGACGCGGCGGCGGTGAACGGCGGCAAGCCCAAGCTGATCGAGGGCATCAAGCGCAACTCCCGCCGCAAGGTGGAGGAGCCCAGGGAAGAAGAACCCGTGGCGGAGCTTCCTGAGCCCGAAAGCAAAATTTCATAACATCAAGCGGCAGGTTTCGGCCTGCTGCTTTTTCGTTGCGCGGTCGGAGCTTTACCAATTCTTTGCGCACATGAATGATGAAGAATTGCCCATCCTATCCAGAGAAATGGAGGGATGCGTGTGATCAATCTTGTGCTGATCGGCATTCAACTAGCGGTGACGCTGGTGGTGGGCGTGTATTTTTACCGGCAGCTGAAGCAGCAGAAACGCAATACCCCGGCGGTGCGCCGGGAAGGCACCAAGGAGATGGAGAAGATCAACCGGATGAGGGGCATTCACCTGGCGGAACCCCTGGCGGAGAAGGTACGCCCTACGGAGTTCAAGGATATCATCGGCCAGGAGGACGGAATCAAGTCGCTGAAGGCAATTCTGTGCGGTGCCAATCCCCAGCATGTGCTGATCTACGGGCCTCCCGGCATCGGCAAGACCTGCGCGGCACGGCTGGTGCTGGAGGCAGCGAAAAAGTCGAAGGGGACGCCGTTTTTGAAGGACGCGCCCTTCATTGAAATGGACGCCACCTGCGTGCGATTTGATGAACGGGCCATTGCCGACCCCTTGATCGGCAGCGTGCACGACCCCATTTATCAGGGCGCGGGGCCGCTGGGGGTGCAGGGTGTGCCTCAGCCCAAACCCGGTGCGGTGAGCAAGGCCCACGGTGGCGTGCTGTTCCTGGACGAGATCGGCGAATTGCATCCTATTCAGATGAACAAGCTCCTGAAGGTGCTGGAGGACCGCAAGGTGATGTTTGAATCTGCTTACTACACGCCGGAGGATAACGCGGTGCCCCGGTACATCCACGATGTGTTCAAACGCGGCATGCCGGCGGATTTCCGCCTGGTGGGCGCGACGACAAGGAGCCCCAATGAAATTTCGCCCGCCCTGCGCTCCCGGTGCATGGAGATCTTCTTCCGTGCTCTGACGCCGGAGGAGATCGCCTCCATCGCCCAGGGGGCGGCGGAACGGGCTGGCTATGATATGGAAGAGGCCGAGGCGGAGACCATCGGCCGGTATGCTGCCTGTGGGCGCGATGCGGTGAACATCGTGCAGATGTGCGCCGGTCTGGCCCAGCTGGAGGACCGCAAGACCATCACTGCAGCCGATGTGAGCTGGGTGGTGCAGTCCGGGCACTATGCGGCGCGGCCCTCCCAGAAGGCTGACCTGACGGCACGGGTGGGGGCTATCCACGGGCTGGCGGTGTTCGGCACCCACCAGGGCGCAGTGATGGACATTGAGGCTGTGTCCACCCCGGGCACGGGCAAGGTGACGGTAACGGGCATCGTGGAGGAAGAAGAACTGGGGCAGGAGGGCCACCGCATGCGACGCAAGTCCACCGCCCGGGGTTCGGCAGAGAACGTCAAAACCCTGCTGGCTGAGCTGGGCTTCCCCCTGGGCGAGCGCAATCTGCACATTAACTTCCCCGGCGGTGCACCGGTGGACGGCCCCTCGGCAGGCGTGGCCATGGCAGTGGTGGCCGTCAGTGCCCTCACCGGACAAAAGGTGGATGGCACCTGCGCTGTGACAGGGGAAATCTCCGTGCAGGGGCAAGTCAAGCCCGTGGGCGGCGTGCCCGAAAAGCTGGAAGCCGCCCGGCAGGCTGGCATCCGCAAGGTGTTCATCCCCAAGGACAACGACATGCCCACCCTGCATGACCTGGGCATGGATGTCCGCTGCGTGACCGAGCTGCGCCAGGTGCTGGAAGAAATCCTCCTGCCCGTCACCGTAGAAGAAAACATCACAGAGGATATCCCCCTGACGACCGAGCCCCTCACCCTCTCCGCCGATGCCCTAACGCACCCCACCGGTAGCTGACGCCCCTTTCCCCGCGTCGCGGTGCGACCGTATTCGCACCGTGACCCCAGCTTATGTGCGCACCATCCGCCATCCCCGAACGGGTCCAGGGGCGAACGCCCCTGGTAGGGGAGTTCAGAGGGGACAACGTCCCCTCTGGTACTTGCCAAATACGGGAATTGAAGGTATACTGGTATTTGTCGGAATTTGCGTATCCGGCGAAGTATGTGTTTTGCGCTGAGAGGCGTTTTTTCAGGAGGACATTATGCCAGCAAGAAAAAAGACGATCTCGCTGCCGGTGCTGGCCCTGCGGGGACTGATGGTTTTCCCCCACATGGTGCTGCACTTTGACGTGGGCAGAAACAAGTCTGTTGCCGCACTGGAACAGGCGATGATGGAGGGCCAGCAGATTTTCCTGGTGGCCCAGAAGGACGCAGAGGTGGACGATCCGGTGGTGGAGGATCTGTGCCGGGTGGGCACGATCGCGGCCATCAAGCAGGTGATGAATCTGCCTGGCGACAACCTGCGCGTGCTGGTGGAGGGCGAACGCCGCGGCGTGTTGCAATCCATCACCCAGGAGGAGCCTTATCTGCAGGGCACCATCAAACCGGACGACAGCAAGATCGACCCGGAGGATGTGGAGCTGCAGGCCCTGGTGCGCGCCACCCAGGATTTCTTTGAGAACTATGCCAAGACCAGCCTGCGCGTGAGCCCGGAAACCGTGAGCTCCGTGAAGGATGTGGACGCGGCAGACCAGATCGCTGATATTATCGCCGCCAACATCCTGACCCGGATGGAGGACCGCCAGCAGATTTTGGAAGAGATGGACGTGCGCCGCCGCCTGGAAAGCCTGTGCGGCATCCTGGCCCGGGAAACCGAGCTGGCCGGGGTGGAAAAGCAGGTGCAGGCCCGCATCAAGAAGCAGATCGAGAAGAACCAGAAGGACTACTACCTGCGCGAGCAGATCAAGGCCATCCAGACCGAGCTGGGCGACACCGAGGCTACCGACACCGACGACCTGCGCGAGCGCATGGAAAAGACGCCACTGAACGAAGAGGCCCGTCAGAAGTGCGAAAAGGAGCTGGAACGCCTGGCGCGGATGGCTCCCGGTACGCCGGAGGTGGGCGTGAGCCGCACCTATATCGAGTGGATCCTCGACTTGCCCTGGGGCCAGACCACCGCGGATAACCTGGACCTGAAGCGCGCCCGCAAGGTGCTGGCCCAGGATCACTACGGGCTGGACAAGGTGAAGGAGCGCATTGTGGAGTACCTGGCGGTGCTGCGCATGAAGCAGGACATGAAGGGCCCCATCCTGTGCTTTGTGGGCCCTCCCGGCGTGGGCAAGACCTCCATCGTGCGCGCCATTGCCAAGGCGGTTGGACGCAAATTCGTGCAGATGAGCCTGGGCGGCGTGCGTGACGAGGCGGAAATCCGCGGTCACCGCCGCACCTACATCGGCGCGATCCCGGGCCGCATTATCGCGGGCATCAAGCAGGCCGGTACCATGAACCCGGTGTTCCTGTTTGACGAGATCGACAAGATGAGCCACGACATGCGCGGCGATCCGGCCAGCGCATTGCTGGAAGTGTTGGACGCCGAGCAGAACGAGAACTTCCGCGACCACTACATGGAACTGCCCTTCGACCTGAGCAAGGTGATGTTCATCACCACGGCCAACTCGGTGGATACCATCCCCGGGCCGCTGCTGGACCGCATGGAGATCATCGAAGTGCCCAGTTATACCGAAGAGGAAAAGCTGCAGATCGCCAAGCGGCACCTACTGCCCAAGCAGATCGAGGCCCACGGCTTGCAGCCCAAGACGGTGAAGATCAGCGACAAGGTGATGCGCGAGCTGATCGAGGGCTATACCCGGGAGGCTGGCGTGCGTACCCTGGAGCGTACCGTGGCCAAGGTAGTGCGCAAGGCTGCCGTGACCATGCTGGATACCGACGTGACGGAGGTCACCGTGACCTCTGCCAAGCTGAAGGAATACCTGGGCGCGGTGCGGTTCATGCGGGAAATGCCTGAGAAGGAGCCCCGCATCGGCGTGGTGAATGGCTTGGCCTATACCACCGTGGGCGGCGAATTGCTGGAGGTGGAGTGCGCCATCATGCCCGGCAAGGGCAGCCTGCAGCTTACCGGCCAACTGGGCGATGTGATGAAGGAATCCGCCGAAGCAGCCTTCACCTGGGTGCGCGCTCACAGCGCGGAGCTGGGCCTGAAGGATGACTTCTACAAGGACAAGGACATTCACATCCATGTGCCCGAGGGCGCGGTGCCCAAGGACGGCCCCTCCGCCGGTGTGACCATGACCACGGCCCTCACCAGCGTGCTGACGGGTATCCCTGTGCGGCAGGATGTGGCCATGACGGGCGAGATCACCCTGCGCGGCCGGGTGCTGCCCATCGGCGGCCTGAAGGAAAAGACCCTGGCAGCCTACCGCGCCGGGATCAAGACGCTTTTGATCCCCAAGGAAAACGTGAAGGACCTGGAGGATATTCCGCCCCATGTGCTGAGCCAGTTCCGTGTGGTGGCGGCGGAGAAGATCGACGATGTACTGACGACGGCCCTGGTGCATATGCCGGGCAAGGAGAAATAAACGTGGAAATCAAAACGGCTGATTTTATCACATCCATGGCGCAATACGGGAACTTTGAAGGCAAGGGCCTGCCCCAGGTGGCGGTGGCCGGCAAGAGCAATGTGGGCAAGAGCAGCCTGATCAACAAGCTCTGCCGCCGCAACAAGCTGGCCCGTACCTCTGCCACCCCCGGCAAGACCCGGCTGATCAACGTGTTCCTGCTGAACCAGTATTTCCACCTGATCGACCTGCCGGGCTACGGCTTTGCGAAGGTGGACAAGAAGGAGAAAGCCCGCTGGGGCCAGATGATGCAGGACTACTTTGAGCAAGCGGACGAGCTGCGCCACGTGCTGTGCCTGGTGGACATCCGCCACGAGCCCACCGAGGACGACAAGCAGATGAACCTGTTCCTTAGGCAGATGGGCATCCCCTTTACGGTGATCGCCACCAAGGCGGATAAGATCAGCCGCGGCGCGCGCCAGAAGCAGCTGGCCCCCATTTGCCGCGCCCTGCTGGTGCAGCCCTGGGAAGTGATCTGCTTCTCTTCGGAAGACGGCACGGGCCGTGATCAGCTGCTGGAGCTGCTGGAGCGTGTGACTACCGAGGAACCCGAAGCCGAAGACGAGCATACCATGGAGCAGCCCACTGAATAAAGCTGTGGGCACCATGGAGGTGCTTGACATGATGCGCGATACCCATGCCCAGGCCATGTCGGTGCAGGAGGCGGCCATGCTGCCAGCCATTGCCCCCTCGCGCCCGGGACACATTACCATGCCGCTGAACCAAAGCCACTTCATCCCAATGAATGCGGTGGAGGCTGCTGCGACTCATCGGTGCGGCAGCTGCGCCGGAAGAGCAATCTTGCATACATCCGGCGTGCATCTGCCTGGTGTGAAAGCCATGCACTGCAACAAAAAACGGCGCATCCATACGGCCGACGAATACTGCCCATACGACGACTGAAACGACCCCACCAGCCTGGCTGGTGGGGTCGTTTTGTGCAAAACGAAGAACTGTAACGCCTCAGCCCAAGCCGCAGAACCCTCCTTCAGTCAAGCTTGCGCTTGACAGCTCCCTCGGAGAGGGAGCCTAAGCAGCAATTCCTGCGTCGCGGCGCGACCGTATTCGCGCCGTGACCCCAGCTTAGCAGCGTACGCAACGCTATCCCC
>JAGBBA010000030.1 GCA_017938695.1 Clostridia bacterium
AAGCAGCCCCCGAGTAGGGGGCCGCCCGTGATAACCTTGCGGTTGTCAGACTGTTCGGTGCCCTCTTTAGAGGGCGACCGCAAGTGATAAGCCCTTATAGGGCTTGGTCAAACCACCCGTTCAACGGGTGGTCATGACTTTTTTCAGCACCATCACGCCGTTGGCGGGCATGGTCACGCTGCCGTGAACAATGCTGCCGGTGAGCAAATCGGTGTAGGTGTCCGCCAGGGTAAAGGTCTGCTCCTGGCCGGAATAGTTCTGCAGGAACACCGCGCCGCCGCGTTCGGTGGGGATGACCCCGGCAGGCAGGGTATCTGGCAGGGCGCGGGTCAGGTTCAGCTGGGCGGCGATGTCGGCATAGATGGCGTCCAAGCCGGCTTGCTCCAGCTTGGCGGCCAGGTAGTAGGCGGTGCCGCTGCCGAAGGCGTTCTTCGTCAGGCAGGGGAGCCCGGCGTAGAAGTCGGATTCATACACGCCCAAGGTCTGAGCCCCGTAGGCCTCGGGAATTTCGCACAGCTCGCGGATGGCGAAGCGGCGGCCATCGTTCATCACCAGGGCGTTCTGGTCGTGGGGGTGGATGGCATCCAGCTCGGTGCCGCGCATGCCCAGCACGTCGATCAGCCCGTGGGGCGCGCCGCCCAGGAAGGCCAGGTCGCACTCGTCTACAATGCCGGAGAAGTAGGTCATCAGCAGGGTGCCGCCCTGCTCCACATAGGCGCGGAGCTTGTTTTCGAAGCCGTTTCGGAACATGAACAGCATGGGGGCGATCACCAGCTTGTAGCCGGAAAGGTCGGTGCAGTCGCGCATGTCCCGCAGGTCAATGTTGCAGCCCTGCTGCCAGAGGCTGCGGTAGTGCATGTTCACGGTGTCGTAATACCGCATGTTCTTGGGGTGGCCGGTCTGGGCGTAGTCGATGGCCCAGCGGTTCTGGGTATCATAGATGATGCACACCTCGGCCCGCTGCTTGGGCGCATCGTAAATGGGCTGCAGGGCCTCCAGGGCCTGGCCCACCTGGGCCACATCCTTGAACACGCGATGGTTCTCGCTGCCGTCGTGATCTACCACTGCGCCGTGGAACATTTCCGCGCCGCCTCGGCCCTTGCGCCACTGGAAGTACATCACGCTCTGGCTGCCATGGGCCAGTGCCTGCATGGAAGAAAGCAGGTGCATGCCGGGCCGCTTCAGCTTGTTGATGGGCTTCCAGTTCACCAGGGAGGGGGTGGACTCCATCAGCAGGAAGGGCTGATCCTTGAAGGAGCGCATCAGGTCGTGGTTCATGGCGAACTCGGCGGCCTTGAGCACGTCGTCGCCGTTGTGCCACTCGGGGTAGCTGTCCCAGGACACCACGTCAATGGCTTCCGCCAGGTCGAAGTAGTCATAGTCCCAGAAGCGTTCCATCAGGTTGGCGGTGCAAAGAAGCTCCGGGTTCACGGCCTTCACGGCGTCGCGCTCGTTCTCGATAAAGGTTTTGCACTGCCAGGTGGAGAACCGCCGCCAGTCCACCCACATGGAGGTGTTGCTCACCTCGCCCATGGGGCCGGGGGCTTCCACCTGACTCCAGTCGGTATACCGCTGGCTCCAGAAGCTGGTCCACCAGCTCTTGTTCAGGGTTTCCAGGTCGCCGTATTTGGCCTTGAGCCACTCGCGCCACTTGTCCTGGCACAGGGGGCAGCGGCAGTCGCCGGAGTACTCGTTGCTCAGGTGCCACAGGATCACCGCCGGGTGGCTGGCATAACGCTCTGCCAGGGCGGTGTTGATCTGCCGAACCTTCTCACGGTACACCGGAGAAGTCAGGCAATGGTTGTGCCGCTCACCAAAGTGCATGCGCTGCAAGCGGTCGTTGACGCGCAGCACCTCGGGGTACTTCTGGGCCATCCAGGCCGGGCGTGCGCCGGAGGGGGTGGCCAGAATGATGTGGATGCCGCCCTTCCACAGCCGGTCGATCACCTCGTCCAGCCAGGCAAAGTCGTAGCGGCCCTCTTCGGGCTCCAGGCGGGCCCAGGAGAAGATGCCGATGGACACGCAGTTCACATGGGCCTTGTGCATCAGCTCCACATCCTTGCCCAGGATGTCGGGCCGGTCCAGCCACTGGTCGGGGTTGTAGTCGCCGCCGTGCAGAAAATAAGGGAAACGAGGCGTAAAGCTCATCGTGATTCGCTCCTTGTGAGTTGGTACCTCTATTTCATCACAAACGGCGCGGTTTGTAAAGAGGCTGATGCGCTGCACGGCTTTTTTCATGTATTGGATACAAGGAGAGGTTTACAATATGGTTTGAAAAAGGTATAATATATAAATCCATATTCCCTTTTGCCGACAGCCTTTGGCGTTGGACAAGCGTAAGGGACGTGGAAATAAAATGCGTAGGGCATCCATGACGGAGCCTGAACGGAGGAGATACTGATGAAGAATAAGAAGCTGCAAAACCTGGTGCTGCTGGCGTTGTTTGTGGCCCTGATCGTGCTGCTGGGCTTCACGCCCCTGGGCCTGATCCCCCTGGGGTTCATCAACGTGACCATTCTGTGTGTGCCGGTGATCGTGGGCACGCTGTTCATGGGCTGGAAAAACGGCCTGCTGCTGGGCCTGGCCTTTGGCCTGACCAGCTTCACCTCGGCACTGATCAAGCCCTCGGCCCTGGTGAGCACGCTGATGGGTGCATCCCCCCTGGCGGTGGCGGTGATGAGCATTCTGCCGCGCCTGTGTGTGCCGCTGATGGCCTGGGGAGTGTACAGCCTGCTGCGTAACAAGCAGGAGCAGGTAGCCGTTGTGGCGGCGGCCATCGCAGGCAGCCTGACCAACACGGTTTTGTACCTGGGGCTGATGCTCCTGTTCTATATCCTGTGCGGTATCGACACCGCTGGCGTGCTGAGCCTGATCGGCGGCACGGCCCTGATCGCCGGTTCCTGCGAGGCGGCGGCAGCGGCCATCCTGTGCACGCCCATCCTGGCTGCGCTCAAGCGCATCCGCAAATAAACCTGGAGGTCCTTACCCATGATCCTGACGCTTGATATCGGCAACACGAATATCAAAACCGCGCTGTTCGACGGCGAAGATATGGTGCAGTACTGGCGTTTGTCCACCGACATCACCTGTACCTCCGACGAGTATGGCATCAAGCTGCTGACGCTGTTCAGCCACGCAGGCCTGACCACCGACGTGGTGGAAGGCATCATCATTTCCAGCGTGGTGCCCACCATCAACTTCACCATCGACCACATGTGCCACAGCTACTTCAACCAGGCCCCCATGTTTGTGGCCCCCGGCGTGAAGACGGGCATCAACATCAAGTATGAAAATCCCAGGGAGCTGGGCAGCGACCGCATTGCCAATGCGGTGGCCGCCTACGAGGAATACGGTGCGCCCTGCATTTTCATCGACTTTGGTACGGCCACCACCTTCGGCGTGGTGGGAGAGGGCGGCTCCTTCCTGGGCGGCTGTATTTGCCCCGGCGTGAAGCTTTCCTCCGAGGCCCTGGTGAACGGTACAGCCAAGCTGCCCCGCTTTGAACTGACCAGGCCCGAGCATGTCATCGGCCGCACCACACTGACCAACCTGCAGTCCGGCATGTATTACGGCTATGTGGGCCTGGTGCGGAACATTGTGCGGAAGATCAAGCAGGAGCTGGGCTGCGAAGCCACGGTGGTCGCCACCGGCGGCATGGCCGTGATGATCGCCGAGGAGAGCAAGGCCATCGACAAGCTGGACGGCCTTCTGACCCTGAAGGGCCTGCGGCTGATCTACGAGCGGAACAAGGAAACGAAGTAAGTGTAAAAGGATGTGCCACCAATGAAAGAGATCGTTATCGGATTCCTGGGCTGCGGCAATGTGGGCGGCGGCGTTTGGGAGCTGCTGCAGGGCTTTTCCCAGGAGATCGCCCACCGCGACCATGTGAAGATCCGCGTGAAGAGGGTGCTGGTGCGCGACCCCAACAAGGCCCGCAGCTGCTCTGTGCCCATGGAGCTTTTGACCACCAACCCCAACGACGTGCTGTTTGACCCGGAGATCTCTCTGGTGGCCGAATTTATGGGCGGCGAACAGCCTGCCACGGAATACATGCTCACGGCCCTGAAGAACGGCAAGACCGTGGTCACCGCCAACAAGGTGGCTGTGGCCCTGAACTGGCACCGCCTGCAGGAGGCGGCCCAGCACAGCCATGTGGGCCTGTATTACGAGGCCAGCGTGTGCGGTGCGATCCCGATTATCTCCACCCTGATGACGCCCCTGCAGGCCAACCGCATCGACAAGCTGATGGGCATCATCAACGGCACCACCAACTATATCCTCAGCCGCATGTATGAAAACGGCGAGGACTATGAGCTGGTGCTGAAGGATGCCCAGCAGCTGGGCCTGGCGGAGCCCAACCCCGCCAGCGACGTGGAGGGCATGGATGCGGCCTACAAGCTGTCCATCATGTCCAGTCTGGCCTTCCATGCCCGCGTGCCCTACAAGAAGGTGTACCGCGAGGGCATCACCAAGATCACCGCCATGGATATCGCCTGCGGCAAGGAAATGGGCTATGTGCTGAAGCTGCTGGCCATTGCCAAGCGCGAGGGCAACACCATCGAGGTGCGCGTGCACCCCACCTTCCTGCCTGCAGATCACCCCCTGAGCCGGGTGGATGGCAGCTTCAACGCGGTGTATCTCCACGGCCATGCCTGCAAGGAGATGATGCTCCAGGGCCGCGGCGCGGGCGACATGCCCACGGCCAGCGCGGTGGTGGGGGATATCATCCATGCCGCTACGGTGGATGTGCATGTGCATCCCACCTTTGCCAACCGGGCCGAGCCCGATGCCAGCCTGGACTTTACCGACAACTGGCAGACCAAGTATTTCATCCGCGTGTCCGCTATTGATGCGCCTGGCGTGCTGGCCAGCGTTGCCAGCTGCTTCGCCAAGGAGAACGTGTCCATCGCCACCATGATGCAGAAGGGCGCGGTGGAGGACGGCCATGTGCCGCTGATCTTCGTAACCCACGCCACTCCCGAGCAGGCCATGCAGGCTGCCCTCAAGCACCTGGACCCCAACGTGTGCAAGCTGGAAAGCATGATCCGCGTGGAAGAATAATCGCATAGCAAAAGCACCGCAATGCGTGATGCACTGCGGTGCTTTTTGTTATGCGTAGGTCACAAAATGCTTCATGCTTTCGCCCAGATGATGGATTTCCCGCTTGATAAACTCGGGGTAGATGGTCACGTGGGCCAGCTGCTCCACGGGCAGCCAGCCGATGACCACGCGGCTGTTGTCCTTGTGGGGGACGAAATCGCCCAGGTCAGGGATGTCGGCCCCTTCGCACAGCTCGATCAGGTAATAGAAGGCGATGTTGTGCGTCTTGCGGCCCTTCCATTCCCAGAAGCACTCCTCGCTCCACAGCATGTTCACGCAGCGGATGGCCGCGCCGGTTTCCTCCTGATACTCGCGGAGCAGGGCGGCTTCGAGGGTCTCACCCAGGCGTACATGGCCGCCGGGCAGGGCGTATTCGGTGCCGTCGGCGTCACGCTGCACCAGTATTTTGCCGTCTTTCACCAGTACACCGGCCACGCGAAGATCGCAGGTGTAGTCGCCGGCGTGGAAGATCCAGTCTTGATCCATAGTTGCACCTCCAATGCATTAAACCTCCGGCGTGCCGGGCTTGATGGCCCCCTTGCCGAAGCGGCCGCGGAGCTTGTCCACAGCGGCTTCCAGGGCTGCCTGACGGGGATCGTCCGGGGTGACGGGTTCAAGAAAAGACAGCTGGGCCGGGGCTTCGTCGTGCTCGTCGCAAAGGGTGGAGGCAGTGACGCTCAGCAGGCGGACGGGGGCGGCTTCCGGCCAGCACTGGGCCAGAATGGCGCAGGCCTCCTGGAAGATCAACTTGGTCAGGTTGGTGGGCATGGGCAGCGTTTTCTGCCGGGAAATGACCTTCAGGCTGGGGTCCTTGATCTGCACGGTGATGGTGCGGCACTTCAGGCACTGGCTGCGCAGCCGGGCACCCACGCTGTCGCACAGGGGCATCAGCCCGGCGCGGCAGGCCTCGCGGCCCACCAGGTCGTGGGCGTAGGTGGTGCTGTTGCCGATGGACTTCACCGGCTCAGCCTCGCCCCAGCGGCGCACGGGGCTGTCGTCCAGGCCGTTGGCCATGCGCCAGTAGCTTTCGCCCTGCTTGCCCAGGTAGCGGGCCAGCAGATCGGGCTGGCACTGGGCCAGGCTGCCGATGGTGGTGATGCCGTGGCGGTTGAGAGTCTCGGCGGCGGCACGGCCCACGAACAGCAGGTCGCCCACGGGCAGGGGATAGAGGATGTCCTGCACGTTCTCCCGGGTGATGAGGGTGGTGGCGTCGGGCTTTTTGTAGTCGCTGCCCATTTTGGCCCAGGTTTTGTTGTCGCTCACGCCCACGGAGATGGTGATGCCGATCTCCTCGCGGATGCGGCGGCGCAGGCGGTCGGCAATGGTCACCCCGTCGCCGAAAAGATTGCGCGAGCCGGTGACATCCAGCCAGCTTTCGTCGATAGAGAAGGCCTCCACCTGGTCGGTCACATCCAGATAAATGGCGTTGACCTGGCGGCTGATCTCGTCATAACGGTCGTGATGGGGCGGCAGGAAGATCAGTCCAGGGCACTTCTGCCGGGCCTGCCACAGGGTTTCGGCAGTCTGCACGCCGAACTTCTTGGCGGCCATGTTCTTGGCCAGCACGATACCGTGCCGCCCTTCTGGATCGCCAGCCACGGCCACGGGCTTATCCCGCAGCTCGGGATGCTCCAACAGCTCCACCGAGGCGTAGAAATTGTTGCAGTCGCAGTGGAGGATGACGCGGTCAGTCGGCATAATCGTCCTCGTCGCGCTTGATGAAGTTCTCCGCCAGCGCACCGGGCTGGAACCGGGGATCGAAAGCCAGGGCCTTCAGCGACTCCCGTGAAACCACGGTGTTGGTGCCCAGGCAGTCGTTGCAGCGGTAGCCGCACTCGGGGCAAACGCAGCCCAGGTGGTCGCTTTCGGCCTGGATCATATAGGTTTCGCATTCTTTGCAGCTGCAGCGCATAACAGGAACATCCTTTCGCATTTGTTAAACTTATTATAACACAAGAAAAAGAGCCATGCAAGCGCATAGCATGCTGCGCATCAAAAAAGTGGCAGAGCCACTTTTTTGAAATTGCGCTTCGTCACTGCTCGCTATGCTCGCGGACGTTCCTCCGCGTAAGGAAAGTTTCCGGCAAAGCCGGAAACGCCCCGCCCGCCCGGCAGAGCCGGGCGATACGATTACAGTTGGAGGGTTTGCGAACCCTCCAACGCCACCCGGGTTTTAGAAAATGAAGAGCCATGCAAGCGCATAGCTCTTTTTCTTACAGTGTCTTCACACTGCCGTCGAGGTCCTCCATCACGGCGGCGCACTTGCGCAGCGCGGCGGCCACGTCCTCGTTGCCGGAAGAAAGGATGCACAGGTTTACGACCTCCCTGCGTTCGGACAGGCAGTCGTACAGCGCGTCAGCATTGCAGCCGTAGTGCTCTGGCAAGTGCAGCAGCCGCTTCAGGGCCAGGTGCAGCTCCCGGGCGGAAGCATAGTCATTACCGTTGATGAAAAGCGTTTGCATAAGTCCTCCGGAAGGAAATGATGAATCATGAATGAAGTGTGGGCAGGCAATCCCTCCGTCAGCTCTGCGGACCGCCAACTCCCTTTGCATCTTCCCCCGCGTCGCGGTGCGCCCGTTGCGCACCGTGACCCCAGCTCGGAGATCGCATAGTACGTCACCCCCGAAAGGGAGTCCAGAGGGTCGAAGACCCTTTGGCGGGGTCCAGGGGCAGAGCCCCTGGCAGGCGACAGCGTCCCCTTTAGTTGCAGCTGACAGTGCCCTTCTGGGCGTCGATGGTGACGACGGCACCGGACTTGAGGATGGACATGGCGTTGGTGGCACCGATGATGACGGGGATGTCCAGGGACATGCCGGCGATAACGCCATGGCCGTCGGGATCGGCGTCTTCCAGGATCAGGCCGGAGGCTTTGCGTACCAGGGGCAACATGTCGCGGTTGGTCTGCTTGGTGACGAGGATCATGCCGGTCTGGAAGTCCTCGGCGGCTTCGGCAGCGTTATCGACCACGCGCAGGGGAGCGGTGATGCGGTCGCCGCATACGCCGGTGCCGCGCACCAGCATGTGGCCCACCACGTGCACCTTCATCAGGTTGGTGGTGCCGGAAATGCCCAGGGGTACACCGGCGGTAAGGACGACCAGCTCGCCGTCCTGGATCATCTTGGTGCGGACGGCGGCCTCCACAGCGTGGTCAAACAGGTCGTCGGTGCTCTTTTCCTCGTTGATCAGCAGCGGCGTCACGCCCCAGGACAGGTTCTGCTGGCGGTAGACGGTCTCGCTGGTGGTGCAGGAGATGATGGGGCAGTCCGGGCGGTAGCGGGAGATCATCCGAGCGGTGGAGCCGGACTTGGTCACGGTGATGATGGCACTGGCCTTCAGGTCGTGGGCGGAGGTCACCGTGGCGTGGCTGATGGCGGCGGTGATGTCCGTTTTGGAATTGAAGTTGGCATTGGTGAAGCGGGCCACATAGTTGATGTCGGCTTCGGTCTTCAGCGCGATACGGGACATGGTTTCCACGGCCTCGATGGGGTAGGCACCGGCAGCGGTTTCGCCGGAGAGCATGATGGCCGAGGTGCCGTCGTAGATGGCGTTGGCCACGTCGGTGGCTTCGGCACGGGTGGGGCGGGGGTTCTTCATCATGGAGTCCAGCATCTGGGTGGCGGTGATAACGGGCTTGCCAGCCTTGACGCAGTCCTTGATGATGCGCTTCTGCAGGCCGGGCACGTCCTCGAAGGGAATCTCCACGCCCATGTCGCCGCGGGCGACCATGATGCCGTCGGCCACGCGGAGGATCTCCTCCAGGTTTTCCACGCCTTCCATGTTCTCGATCTTGGCGATGATGGCGATGCTGTCGCAGTTCTTTTCGGCCATGATGTGGCGGATCTGCATGATATCCTCAGCAGAGCGGGTGAAGGAGGCGGCGATGAACTCAAAGCCGTGCTCGATGGCGAAGAGGATGTCCTCGCGGTCCTTGGGGCTGATGAAGGGCATGGACAGGTGGGCTCCAGGGATGTTCACGCCCTTGCGGTCGGAAATCACACCGGCGTTGAGCACCTTGCAGCACACTTCCGTATCGGTGACATGTTCCACGGTCATGCCCACCAGGCCGTCGTCGATAAGGATGCGGCTGCCGGGCTGCACGTCCTTGGGCAGATCCTTGTAGGTGACGGACACGCGGGTGTCGTCGCCCTGGATGTCCTCGGTGGTCAGGGTGAACAGCTGGCCAGGCTGGAGCTGCACACGCTTGTCGGCAAAGGTGCCGATGCGGATCTCCGGGCCCTTGGTGTCCAGCATGGTGGCGATGGGCAGACCCAGCTCGTCACGCAGGCGGCAGACTTCGTTGTACCGCTTGAGGTGATTCTCGTGAATGTCGTGGGAGAAGTTGAAGCGGGCCACGTCCATGCCGGCCAGCATCAGGGGCTTGACCAGGTCCTTTTCAAACAGGTTGGGGCCCATGGTGCAAACGATCTTGGTTTTGCGCTGCGCAGTGTTCATCTATTGTGACCTCCGGTTAAAAGTAATAGGAGAGGGACAAGCTGTCCTTTCTATATCATACACCATTTTGCGCTGAAAAGGAAGGGCTTACACTTGTCTGTTTTTTCACATAAAAAACCGGCCCCCTTGCAGGAGCCGGAAGGATAACGAATTACTTGAGCACCTTCTGCATGAGCTTGATGGTGATGAAGAACAGAATCAGCACCAGGAACACGCCGCACAGGCCGCCGGCGGTAACCAGCAGGCCCTTGCTCAGCAGGGACTGCTCAGCCACGAAGACGCTGGTGGGGCCGTCAGCAGCACCGATAACTTCCTCGGACAGGGCGGAGGAGCTCATCAGCAGGGGGAGAAGAACAGCAATCAGCTTTTTCATGTCGGTCGCTCCTTTCATCATCAGCCGCCCAGCAGCATGGACACCAGGGTGATCACCATGCCGCCAGCCACGATGGAGCCCAGCTGGCCAGACACGTTGGCGGAGGTGGACTGCATCAGGATGAAGTTGCTGGGGTCTTCCTTCAGGGCCATCTTGGCGATGACGCGGGAGGACATGGGGAAGGCGGAGATGCCGGCAGCACCGATCATGGGGTTGACCTTCTTCTTGCGGAAGAGGTTCAGGAACTTGGCGAACAGCACGCCGCCAGCGGTATCGAACACGAAGGCGAACAGACCCAGGATCAGGATCAGCGCGGTGGTGGGGTGCAGGAACTTGTCGGCCACCATGGTGCCGCCGACGGTGATGCCCAGCACGATGGTCACCAGGTTAGCCAGCTCGTTCTGGGCGGTCTTGGACAGACGCTCCAGCACGCCGCACTCGCGGATCAGGTTGCCGAACATCAGGGAGCCGACCAGGGGCGCGGACATGGGCACGATGATGCCGGCCACGATGGTCACGATGATGGGGAACAGGATCAGCGTGGTCTTGGAGCAACGTTCCTCCTGGTAGTCCATGCGGATCATGCGTTCCTTCTTGGTGGTCAGGGCCTTGATGACCGGGGGCTGAATCACGGGCACCAGAGCCATGTAGCTGTAAGCAGCCACGGAGATGGGGCCCATGTAGTCCTTCAGCTCGAAGTGGTTGGCCACGAACAGGGTGGTGGGGCCGTCGGCAGCACCGATGATGCCGATGGCGGAGGCCAGCTTCAGCACCATGTCGCTGTCGCCCTCAGCCACCAGGCCGGGGATGATGGGGATCAGCACCAGGCTCAGCAGGAAGGTGGCGAAAATGCCGAACTGGGCGGCCGCGCCAAAGAAGATCATGGAAGGATCCTTCAGCAGGGGAGAGAAGTCGATCATGGCACCCACGGCGATAAAGATCAGCACAGGAAAGAGCTCGTTGGCGATACCGGCGTTGAACAGAACGCTCAGGAAGCCAGCTTCACCCAGGGCGGCGGGGGCCTTCAGGCCGGTCACGGCGTCGATGGCACCGGGCAGGTTGGCCAGGATGCAACCGAAGCCGATGGGCAAAAGCAGGGTGGGCTCATAGTCCTTCTTGATGGCCAGGTAGATCAGCACACCGGCGATGATAAACATGACCAGCGACTTCAGACCGGCGACAGAGAACATATCAACTACGCCGGAGAACAGTTGAACAAGGATCTCTTGCATGGTGATGTTCCTTTCTGCGTAAACTTATGTGCAATCCTTGGCAAGGATTAGCGAACGTGGATGTCGTTGACCAGGTCGTACAGGTCGTGGCGGAAGTGCTTCTCGGCGCGGAGAGCTTCCTCGATGGGCATGTGGAACACCTTGGCCTCGCGTACGCCGATCACCTGGTTGCTGATGCCGTCGTGCAGCAGCTTCACGGCCAGGTGGCCAGCCTCGAAGGCGAAGGCACTGTCCTTGGCCACGGGCTCGGCACCGCGCTGGGTGTAGCCGATGACGGTGGAACGCACCTCAATGTCGTTGCACAGACGCTTCATCACAGAGGCAAAGCGCAGCGCGCTCCAGGGCTCGCCCTCGAAGCACTGCTTGCCGTGGCTGGTGAGGAAGTTGTACATATCGAAGGGCTTGGCCAGGGATTCCCAGCAGCCCTCGGCCAGCACGATGGTGGCGCGGGTGTTGCCCTTGGCGATCTGCTTGTGCAGGCGGTTGGCCACTTCTTCCACGGTCCACGGCACTTCGGGCACGATAACGATCTCGGCACCGGTGGCGCAGGCGGTCTTCAGGGCCACGTCGCCGCAGTGGCGGCCCATGCATTCCACCACATGGGGACGGTCGTGGGAGCGGCTGGTGGCGCGGATGGAGCGAACAGCCTCGGTGCAAACCTGCACGGCGGTTTCATAGCCCAGGGTCATTTCGGTGTAGGCCAGGTCGTTGTCGATGGTGCCGGGGATGCCGATGCAGGGGATGCCCAGCTCGCACAGACGCATAGCACCCTGGAAGGAGCCGTCGCCGCCGATGATCACCAGGCCGTCGATCTCCATGTCGTGGAGGGTCTTCACGGCCACTTCACGCCAGGCAGGATCGCGGAACTCGTCGCAGCGGGCGGTACGCAGATAAGTACCGGGACGGTCGGCAATGTCCAGCACGGTGTCCAGGTGCAGATCCTGCAGGTCTTCCTTGATGCTGGTAGACTTGCGCAGCAGGCCGTTGTAGCCGCGCTTGATGCCCACCAGGGGCATGCCGTAGCGGGATGCGCTCTTGGCGATAGACATGATCGCCGCGTTCATGCCCGGCGCGTCGCCACCGGAGGTCAGTACGCCAATCTTTCTCATGATAAATCGCTCCTTTTTGTTCTATCTTAATCAGTGGATCCGGAGTGAACGATGCCGTGCCGGGTATGGATCTCAGCCCGGCCGCGGATTTTCATGGCGGAGGTGTTCTCAGTAAACTGGGCGATGATCACTTCGCCTGCGTCCAGCTTCTCGGTATGAAGGAGCCGGGTGTCCCGTCCGCGGGTCATGCCGATGAGGTTGACGCCGTTTTCCAGTGCCTTGACCATAATGAAATCGCCGGTGGATGGATCCTCGGGGCGATAGTCCGTCATAGCCTGTACCTCCTTTTGCCATGCTATCCAATAGTATACCACAGCTTGCGGGATGAGGGAAGGGCGAAAATGGGATGTAAATAGGTTGTTTTTTCACTGTGAAGTGCTTACACGCCATCAGCCTGGAAGGGAAAAAGAAAAACACCTGCACTTTGCGGCACAGGTGTTATGCGGCGTACCTTAGGCCTTGGCGATCTCCACCAGCTTGGCGAAAGCAGCGGCGTCGTTGACAGCCAGGTCGGCCAGCATCTTGCGGTTGACCTCGATGTTCTGCTTCTTCAGGCCATTGATAAAGGTGGAGTAGCTCATGCCGTTCAGACGAGCGGCGGCGTTGATACGGGTGATCCACAGGCGGCGGAAATCGCGCTTGCGCAGCTTACGGCCAGCGTAAGCATAGCGCAGGGAGCGGGCAACCTGTTCGGAAGCGGCGCGGTACTGCTTGGACTTAGCACCCCAGTAGCCCTTCGCCAGCTTCATAATCTTGCGGCGTTTCTTATGAGCGTTCACAGCTCTCTTAATGCGTGCCATGTAATGAAACCTCCTTGCCAGCTATTGGCTTATTTGTAGGGCAGCAGCTTGTGGATGGTGCGCGCTTCAGCGGCGTTGTCCACGATGCCGGCGGCCCGCAGGTGACGGGTGCGCTTGGTGGTCTTCAGGCGAACCTGATGGTTGGCGTTCATCTGCTTATGCTTCACAATACCGCTCTTGGTGAAAGAGAAGCGCTTGGCAGCACCACGGTGGCTCTTTTGCTTAGGCATGGAATGGTCCTCCTTTGCTGTTTACTGGGGGTTAATCCTGCTCAGCTTCTTTGGAAGCGGCCTTCTCCCGGGCGGCCTTCTTTTCCGCGAAGGAAGCCTTGGCAGCCTTGGGAGCCAGGATCATGATCATGTGACGGCCATCCATCAGCGGGCGGCGTTCCACCGTGCTGACTTCTTCGCACCGCTTGGCAAAATCCTGCATGACCTTCATGCCGATCTCGCTGTGGGTGATCTGACGGCCGCGGAAGCGGATGGAAACCTTGACTTTGTCGCCATCCTGAAGGAACTTGGTAGCCATCTTTGCCTTGGTGAGAACGTCGTTCTCCTCGATGGTGGCAGACAGCTGAACCTCCTTGATGGACACGACCCGCTGATTCTTACGGTTTTCGCGCTCACGCTTCGACTGTTCGTAGCGGTACTTGTCATAGTCCAGCAGTTTGCAAACCGGCGGCTTGGCAGTGGGCTGGATCTTGGCCAGGTCAAGGCCGCGTTCCTCCGCCAGCTCCATCGCCTTGTGCGTGGGCATGACGCCGAGCTGTTCACCGTTCTCGTCGATCACGCGGACTTCACGGTCGCGGATCTCCTCGTTGATCATCAGATCGATTGCGATAACCATACACCTCCAAATCTCTGTTTGACCCTCCGCCGCAAAAGAAAAGCGACGGATCGCTTGACCCGTCGCACATGTACACATTCAGCCCTTATCAAAAGGGAAGATGCCATGAAACCCGGCAGCGTGAGCCGCACAAGGTGAGAGACGGGCAAGCCTCTTCTTCAAACACGGGTATGATACCACACCTTTTCGGTCTTGTCAACCATTTCCCTGATAATTTTCTTCCACGTCCCGGATGATCTGGTCGTGCCACTCCGTCAGGGGCTGGGGCCAGGTTTCCTTGGGGCCGTAGCTGCCCAGGAAGATCTCCGTCACCGCCTGCATGGGGGAGAGTTCGCCGTCGTCCAGGCCCTTGGCCAGGGTGTCGGTGATGGGCTGCGACCAGTCCAGCATCCATTGGCGGAGAAGGCCGCGGTCCTCCCAACGCCAGTTGTACAGCCAGCCCTCGGCGATGGCCTTGTCCATGGTGTAGCGGAAGGTGCCCTCGCCGGGATAATCGGCGTAATCCGTGCCGAAGGGCGTGGTGGAGCGGATGTGCTTGCCGGTGCCCAGGTGGAACACGGCTTCATACTGCCAGTCGGGGTGATCCGTGGGGAACATGTGGATGATGAACTCCTGGCCGGAGATGGCATAGTTGAAGGCGAAGCGGGCGTCTACTTCCTCCTGGGAATAGCCGTAGACCTCCGTCAGCGCGTTGGAGCCCTGGCGGCGGGCGCGATCCTGGGCGGATTCCACGTCAAGCATGCTGCTCTTCATAAAACCGAACCGGGCCATTTCACCATAGACCTGCACATAGCTCCACTCGCCCATGGTGCTCAGCACAGAAACCTGGGTGTTCACCGGCAGCAGCGCAATGCTGACCTGGCTGAACAGGGGATCGTCCGTCACGCTGGCACCGTCCACGGTCACCTGGGCGTGCTGGTTGGTGAAATCCAGCTGCTTTACCTGGGCGTTCTTCGGCAGCGCGTCGGCCTTGATCCAGCCAATGCGCATTTTGGTGCTGGAAATATCATACTGGATCATGATCCACTCGCCCTCGCGGCCAAAGACCTGGATCCAGTCGTTGGTGCTCACCACAGCCTTGCCGTTGCCGGCCTGGCCGAAGTATTCGCCGGGGCCCTGATAGACCTTGTACTTCTTGCCGCCGGTGAATTTGATGCGCTCGGCCTCCAACTCGCCCATGGGGATCTCCGGGGGCAGGGAGAGCTTCTTTTCGGCCTCTTCAATGCTGGTGGGCAGGGTATCGGCGTTGATGTAGCGCAGGTTGCGCTCAACGATGCCCTCCACCACGTCCGGGTCTTTCTGGGCGTCGGTGAAGTAGAACGCCAGGCTCTTGGCTTTGACGTGTACGGAAAGCTCCATGGGCTGATACATGGTGTAATGGGTCAACAGCCATGCGCCGTCCGATTGCTTGTCCCAGCCGCAGGAGAAGTCGTACAGTTCGCCGTCCAGCACATAGTAGGACCACAGGCGGGGCTGGTCATGAACCTGATCGGTGATCGCGTCGCGGCTGCCCGTGGCGTCCTCCAGGATGAAGGGCATATCGTTGTCGGGCAGGGCGTCGTCGTTGTGCCAGGCGTACTGCCATGCGCCGTCCTTCAGGCGGAAGCACAGCAGCTCGTTGTCGCCCTTTTTGTACAGCGCAACAAAGCCGTCGCTCTGGCCGTCAGGATTGGCCCAGCCGGTGATCTCATAGGATGACCAGCGGTCGCTTTCAACCAGGTACTGGGCGATGGCATCGGGCAGGTTCATCACGCCGTGGGTGGGCTTCATGTCCGCACGGGCGGTGGGCAGGGTAAAGGATAAGAGAACCAGCAGGCAGATGAGTAGCTTTCGCATGAACAGGCCACCTTTCATGGGTGTTTCTACCCATTCAACGAAGCAGCATGGAAAAACCTTCCGCGGGACATGTAAAAAACTTGACGGCTTTTTGCAACGAGCGTACAATAATGTAGAATACTTCTTCGGAGGGATAACATGGACAAGCATTTGGCTGAAATGACGCTGGATGAGATCCTCGACCGGGCAGGGCACGACTGCTCCTGCGGCAAGCATCATTCCTGTGAACTGAAATATATGAAGATCGGCAAGGGCGTGGTGAAATACCTGCCCGAGGGCATGGCCGCCATCGGCGTGAAGAAGCCCTTTGTGGTGATGGACTGCAACACCCAAAAGGCCGCCGGTGCCTTGGTGGAAAAGGCTCTGCAGGATGCAGGCATCCCTTACACGGCCTTTGTGTTCCCCGGCGAGGGCCGCATGGAGCCCGACGAGCACGCCGTGGGCAGCCTGACCATGGCTTTCGACCCCAGCTGCGACGTGCTGCTGGCCGTGGGCAGCGGCGTGATCAACGACTGCTGCAAGGTGATGGCCAAGGCCTGCCGCCTGCCCAGCATGGTGGTGTGCACCGCCCCCAGCATGGACGGCTACGCCTCCAACTCTTCTTCCATGATCCAGAACCGCGTGAAGGTCAGCCTGTACAACGGCTGCCCCCAGGTGATCATCGCCGATACGGATATCCTCAAAACCGCGCCGGATATCATGCTCCGGGCGGGCCTGGGCGACATGCTGGCCAAGTATGTGTCCGTGTGCGAGTGGCGCATCAGCCACCTGGTCTACGGCGATCCCTACTGCGAGGAGATCGCGGGCCTGGTGCGCGCCAGCCTGAAGAAGATCGTTGCCCATGCCGACGGCCTGATGCGCCGCGAGGACGACGCCCTGGCCGCCGTGGTGGAGGGCCTGGTGCTCTCCGGCGTGTCCATGGCCTTTGCAGAGATCAGCCGTCCTGCCAGCGGCCTGGAACACTACTTCTCCCACCTGTGGGAGATGCAGGCCCTGCGCGGTAATATCCCCTCCGACCTGCACGGCATCCAGGTGGGTGTGGGCACCCTGCTGGCCCTGTGGATCTACGAGAACATCCTCACCACCGATACCATTGACATCGACAAGGCCCGCCGCGCCATGGCCAGCTTCTCCCAGGATGCATGGAAGGCCCAGGCGGAGCGCATCTTCGGCAATATCGCGCCGGAGATCCTGGCCCTGGAAGAAAAGGCCCGCAAGAATGACCCGGCCAAGCATGAAAAGCGTCTGGCCGTGATCGCAGAAAAGTGGCCGGAGATCCAGGCTATTATTAAGGAGGAACTGCCCAGCCGCGAAAGCATCTGGAATCTGATGAAAGCCTGCGGCATGCCCATGACCCCTGCCGACCTGAAGCTGAGCTATCAGGACACCGTGGACGCGCTGCTGGGCAGCCGCGACATCCGCGACAAGTACCTGACCAGCAGCCTCCTGTGGGATCTGGGTATCCTGGAGGAAACCGCCGAAAAACTGCAGGCTGCGTGCCAATAAGGAGGAACACACCCATGAAATATGTACTGATCATCGGCGACGGCATGAGTGACGATGCCATTGCAGAGCTGGGCAATAAAACGCCCCTGGAATACCTCGACCTGCCTAACATGGGCATCCTGGCCGGCAGCGAGGTAGGCCAGTGCCAGACTGTGCCTGCCGGCGTGCCCGCAGGCAGCGATACTGCTATCCTCAACATTTTCGGCAATGATCCCCGTGACTGCTACACTGGCCGCAGCGTGCTGGAGGCCGCTGGCGTGGATGTGACGCTGCAGCCCGGCGAAGTTTCCATGCGCGTGAACCTGTGCGCGGTGGAGGAAATCGGCGATGAGCTGATCATCCACAGCCATAACGGCGGCAACATCGAGGGCGACGAAGCCGAGACCCTCATGAACGACCTGATCGCCGATCCCAGGTTTGCCGCGGCCGCAGAAAAGGTGAAGCTGCACATCCATGTGAGCCGCACCTTCCGGCACATTGGCGTGTTCGGCAACGTGGCGGAGGACGCCGTGTTCCACACTACCGAGCCCCATAACGTGCTGGAGCAGGACGTGGGCAAGCATTACCCCACCGGTGCCTACGCCGAGGAAATCACCCAGCTGATGCAGGTCAGCTACCAGGTGCTGAAGGATCATCCCGTCAACCAGGCCCGCATCGCCCGCGGCCAGCTGCCTGCCAACATGATCTGGCCCTGGGGTGCAGGCCGTGCTATGATGCTGCCTAACTTCCAGCAGAAGTACGGCAAGTCCGGCGTGGTGATCAGTGCCGTGCCGCTGGTGTGGGGCATTGCCACCCTGATGGGCCTGCCGCATCCTCACATTCCCGGTGCCACCGGCGACCTGGATACCAACTATGCCGGTAAAGTCCAGGCTGCGGTGGATGCCCTGCGCGACGGCGCGGACTTCGCGGCCATCCACGTGGAAGCCCCCGACGAAATGACCCACGCCGGCGACCTGCCCAAGAAGCTGGAAGCCATCCGCCTGCTGGACAAGGAAGTGGTGAAGCCCCTCCTGGCCAAGCTCCCCGAACTGGGCGACTTCCGCATCCTGATGCTCTCCGACCACAAGACCCTGATGTCCACCCGTACCCACGACGGCAAGCCCGTCCCCTTCGCCATCTACGACAGCCGCAACCCCGGCACCCCCAGCCGCCTGGACGAGTCTACCGCCGCCCAGGGCACATGGGTCCCCGAGGGCCGCGACATCATGGCCCGTCTGCTGGAAGTGTGACCAGGGGCTCTGCCCCTGGACCCCGGGAGGGGCACTGCCCCTCCACCCTGCCAAAGGGCCGTTCGGCCCTCTGGACTCCCGTTCGGGGAGAGCGGGGGTACGCGCTGAAGCAGGGGTCACGGCGCATGACAGATGCGCCGCGACGCGGGGCCTGCAACTTTCGCATACATCGGAGCTTGACGATCCCGTTATGCCCAGGGGCTCTGCCCCTGGACCCCGGGAGGGGCTCTGCCCCTCCACCCTGCCAAAGGGCCGTTCGGCCCTCTGGACTCCCGTTCGGGGA
>JAGBBA010000031.1 GCA_017938695.1 Clostridia bacterium
GTGTGCATTTATGAAAAGAAGGCCAGCAAAGATTTGTCCGATAATATCTTCTCCGACCCCGTTGTTTCTGTATATTACAAAACACTCTATGTAGATGCACAGACTGGCATTTTGATTGATCCTTTGGACACTCGGCAAGGTTGCGGGGATTACAAAGGATATTTCGCATGGGAGGATGTGCAATGAAGAAGCTGATGTGCGTACTCATGGCAATGCTGATGATGCTGTCCGCTGCCAGTGCTGAGGAATGGTGCTCCATTGCAGACATACGTGAGCAAACACCTGCCCGCTGGACACAGACCTATGAGACGAAATGGCGTACCATCACCATAGACGCAGCTATTGAGGTGCCGCAGGTTGAGGCTTTCCCCATCCTGAAGGTCAGGAAAATGCCAGTGGTGGACGAATCCCTGCTGCCTGCGGATGCGGACGTGCGCTATAATGCGCCGGGATGGTTTCAATTCTATACCGGTAAAGCAGAATATGTGATGAAAAGCAACACCATGTTCAAGTCCATTAATCACTATCCCGGCCCGGAGCTGCCTGATGTGCTGGCGGAGGACTGCTCCTTCACTCCGCAGGATGCGCTTGATCTGGCGTATGAGCGTATCAATCACCTGTATGGCATGGACAGCATTCACTTCCGGCTGGATGAGACGCTGGTGTACAGCCGCATCTGGCAGTACAAAGGGAAGAAGTCGAACCCTACCTACACCAAGGCGATCACCGACGAGGGCAGCTACAAAGTAGAGCTTTGGCAGCTGCTGTATGGCGTTCCGTACTTCGCGTGCAACGAGACTGGCGATGGTTACGAGCCCGGCAGCTGGCTGAGTGATGCGCGAGTCAGCGTGGCACATCGAGGTGCAGATGGCTATATGGTACTGACTTCGCTGTGGCAGGTGGAAGAAGTGGTGTACGCGGATGTTCCACTGCTGTCCTTTGCAGATGCTAAACTCGCATTTGAGAAGGAGATCATGGCGGGCCGGCTGCGCACCGTGGACACCATAGCTCTTGGGTGTGCTCCATATACAGATCCCACCGACCCTGATGTGTTCTGGCTGCTGCCAGTTTGGTATGTAAAGGGCGGATATACGACTGATTCGAAAAGAGAGTTTACCCCCTTCTATGATGTTGACGGCAGTATTGCAGACGATGGCATCGAACGACGGGAGATTGTTTTTGAGGCACAACAGGACGATCTGATTGATTACACAGATTCCCGAAAGAATCGACGGAGAGTTCCGACCATCGTGACTTGGGAGACACTTCGTTAATCGCAAATAATTCACGGAAAAGGTAAATACCGTGACCCATTCTATTCCTTCGCCTCGTCTAAATAAGTGAAAGGAGGCCGAAGCATGACGGATACAGAGCGTTCGCAGCGCACAACTGAGTTGATGGCTCGCTACGGTACAGACATCAAGCGGTTTTGTCTGCTCCAACTGCGGGACGCCAGTCAGGCAGAGGATGCTGCGCAGGATGTTTTTATCAAGGCCTGGCGTGCACTGAGCACGTTCAGGGGCGACAGCAGCGAAAAAACCTGGCTGCTGCACATTGCTGCGAATACATGCCGGGATTACCAGCGTACGGGGTGGTTCCGGTTCATGGATCGCAGAGTGACACCGGAGGATATGGAACGCGGGACAACGTTTGAATTCCCGGATGACAGCTTATCAAAGGCAATCACGGAGCTTCCGATCCTGCTGCGGCAGGCGGTGACGCTGCGGTACTTTGAGGAATTGTCCATCCGCGAAATGACGCAGGTGCTTGACGTATCCGAGGCAACGGCTAAGCGGCGCATTCGGAAAGCGAATGTGCTGCTCCGGCAGAGCTTGAAGGAGTGGTATGAAGATGAAGAAGAATGACTCTCCTCGCGGCCTCCTGAATCAAGAGCTGAAGACGGTAGAATGGTCGCAGCATGATACGCTGACCGTTCTCCGTGCAGCGGATCATGGAGGTCATCGATCTATGAAAGCTACAACGAAACTGGCACTGACCATGATGATTGCCCTTGTACTGATGGCAACTACCGCACTGGCAGCAACCCTGCTGTTCTCTCCGCGCTATGATGCGCTGCAGCTGGCCGATCAGGCGCTGCTGGAGAAGTACGGCATTACTGAAGAAATGCAGCCAGCGCTGCACCACAACATTACGGAGGCGGATGGCGCGGTCATCGTGACCTATGAGATGGTGGAAGGCATCGTCATGCGAGAGAATCGCTTCGGTGTGTACACGGTGACGGTACGGGATGGAAAGGCGGAAGCGGCCTGGTCGATGGACGGAATGGATACTGCCGGTGGGTTGGAGGCTCCTGCCTGGGGTTCGGAGCAGCTGCTGATGTATGTGCAGAATTACGCCCGAGTGGGGAGCTACATGGAGTCTCACGGCATGCTGCAGAATGCGCCCATGGTTACTCCTGCACCGGCGGATATCCCTGATAAGTGGGAGCACGACAAGCAGACGGCTCTCTCTATGGCGCAGATCACGCTGGAAGATGCTGCCGCCATCGGTCGGGAGGCTGTAACTGCACGCTATGGACTGAATGAGCAGCAGGTGACGATGCTGGTACGTTTCGATGGTAGCGATCCTGATGGCTACAGTGATGAGTCCACCTACGAGATTGTGGAAGGTCGTCCATTGGTGAATCTGTTCTTCCACCTGACGCAGAATCCTGGACATATGCGGGATGATGGGTACTACGAGCCTGGTGTGTGGGCGGAGAAGGATGGCATCTACGTTGTCACCATCAATCTGCTGGACGGCGCGGTGGAGGATATCTACTATGATACCGGCCTGATGGGCAACGGCTAAATAACCATGGGGCGCTGTGTATGCAGCGCCCCATATTTATCATAAATATCATGGAGATAACCCGAAGACTTCGAAACAAACATGGATTCTCCTTTTTTCGAGAGCTGCTTGCATAAATTGCTAATGCTGACTTGTACATCCTGATTACGGGGTTATACGACTGTCAATAAGAGAATTATTCCAATGGCGATTGCTCAAAACACTACGAAGAAATGCTTTTGTGGTATAATAGTGCAGGTTACCCTGAAAGAAAGGAGATACAAATCATGTGCCCTGATGAGATTGACTTTCTGCCTTTAGGTATGGATGATGATGAACGCTCATTCTATGATGAGAATAAAGTGAATATTAATATGCAGATTGGGATGATTGAACGAGAAGCACAAGAACGAGCGAAACTTGATCATTGCTATTATTGCAATGAACCCGCAACGAGCTTTTGCAATTCGCATTCTGTTCCTAAGTTTTGTCTGCGTCGCATTGCGGTTGATGGTCAACTATTCTTTGCTAACACACTAATTGACCTGCCCTATCTGAAAGAGGAACAGGGAGTCAATAAAGCTGGCACATTCCAGCTAATATGCAGAAAATGTGATGGTCGCATATTTCAGCAATATGAGGATCCGAATGCATATGATTCACTCCCGAACGGACAAGTGCTGGCTCAAATTGCAATGAAGAACCACCTTCAGATGATAGCAAAAAGGCTCACAGAACGTCAGCTCTATCGCTTGTTGGTTGAAAGGAATCCGTTAGTAGGCCTATGGTTTGCTAAAGAACAACAGAAAGTGATAGACTTAGACTTGGGTGAATATGAGTATGCGATGTGCAGAGCAAAGGTCGGGGCAAGAGGAAAACGAACCAATTACTATCGGATGGTATTCTATAGGAAACTAAACTATACAGTACCAATTGCTTTTCAGGGTGAGATCACAATGATCAGCGATTTTGAGAAAAAGACTATCAATGAAACATTTAATAAGGATAACCGCTATAGAACGGAACCACTACACATCGCAATATTCCCGTTGGAGAGAGCGAGCGTAGTAATGGCTTTTGTGGACTCACGTTGTAAAAGATATAAGCGATTTGAGGAACAGCTAAAGCAACTAGATAGTGATGATCAACTCTTGGCAATTCAATTTATTGTAATGAGTTATTCCGAAAACGTGTTCTACTCAAAATCGTTGAAAGGTGTATTTCAATCAAACGAGCAATTAGCTACGGTAAGTAGGATGAATAGTATGGTGATGACTGATCGACTCCATGCGAATGTCCAGCCTGTGGCCAATGCTGAATTTGATCTATCTAAGCGTAACACTATACCTAATTTGCTTACTCTCCAGTATGCAATTTAATCAAGCAAAAAGCCCTGCCAGTGATTGGGACGCTGGCAGGGCTTCGTAATGTGTTTATTTGATTATGGTTTGCAAGTAGTTCTGGACACTTCTGCTTAATACCAATTGCGCGTACTCCACTGGAGCATTGTAGACCAACCAGTCCAGTTCTGTCTTCTGCTGCACAGTGTGAGCATACTCCGATTCCACTACAGTGCAGTCGATACCCAGTTCAGTTCCGTCATCAAATCGCAGTTCCACGCAGCCGCTGTCCATGTTGAATTCGCAGGTGATCAGTTTCATATGCTTGTTCTCCTTTTTGTGTTGTGAACAAGCTGTGTAAGCGTGAGTTGGGGGCAATATCCTTAACGATGTGATACTCCACGCTCCCAATTGCTGACTGCCTGGAAGCTGATGCCCATCAAATCCGCCAGCTCCATCTGTGTCATGTTGTTTTCCTTGCGATGCCTGGCAATGGTTGCGCCAATACGGGCCATATCAAACATGATTCATCACCTTTCTGCGGCGGCGGTTCCGCCTGCAACACCAGCCTAACGTACCCAGCCGCAAAAGTCCATCAAGCAGTAATTGAAACGCACAAAAAGCTACTCAATTGCGTCGCGGCGCATCCTTCATGCGCCGTGACCCCAACAGAAAACCCATCCTGCAACGGTATCACAGGATGGGTTTCGAAAGGGCTGAAAGCCCTTCGCGGGAGTCCAGAGGGCAGAGCCCTCTGGCGGAGGGGCAGAGCCCCTTACAGGCCCAGCATGGCGGCACCGATGATACCGGCGTCGGGACCGAGCTCGGCCAGCTCGATACGGGAGATGGGCATGGCCTTGTAGAGGCAGTACTTGGGGGCCTCGGCACGGACAGCATCCAGCAGGAACTTGCCGGCCTTGCTGACGCCGCCGCCCAGAACGATGACCTCGGGGTCGAAGAAGTTGATGATGGTGGCGATGGCCTGGCCCAGATAGCGGGCGTAACGGCGGAAGACCTTCAGGCCCTGCTCGTCGCCTTCGCGGGCGGCGTCAAAGACCATCTTGGCATTGATCAGGCTGGGATCGCCGCCGCACAGGGACATGATCAGGCTGTCGGGGTGCTTGGCAACGGCTTCGCGTGCCATGCGGATGATGGCGGTGGCGGAGGTGTAGCGTTCCAGGCAGCCGCGGTTGCCGCAGGAGCAGGGCTCGCCGTCGATTTCCATGATCATGTGGCCCACTTCGCTGCCCACGCCGTGGAAGCCGCTCCACACCTTACCCTTGATGACGATGCCTGCGCCTACACCGGTGCCCAGGGTGAGGAACACGCTGGAATCGGTGCCCGCGCTGACACCGGCAACGCTCTCAGCCAGACCGGCCACGGTGGCGTCGTTGTCGATGAGGATGGGCTTGTCGATATACTTGCGGAAGGTCTCGCGCAGGGGCACGTCCACCCAGCCCAGGTTGGTGCAGAAGGGCACCACGCCGGTCTTGGGATCGGCAATGCCGGGGATGCCAATGCCCACGGAAGCCAGCTCGATCAGGGAATGGCCGCTCTTTTCCAGGGTTTCCAGGGCGCAGTCGGCCATCTGCTTGATTTGCTCTTCGAAGGGCAGATCGGTGCGGGTAACGATGCCGCCCTTGGCGATAATGTTGCCCTTCTCGTCTACAACACCCATCTGAATGCCGGTGCCGCCTACGTCGATACCAATGTAAACCATAATGATCTCCTCCTTGATATATGTGTTAATCCAACTGATTGGTTTTCCGCATGATCATCTCGTTCAAACGACGATCCAGCTCGTGGGCGGCGGAGTAGCCCATCCGCTTCAGGGACAGGTTACGGGCAGCCACCTCGATGATGATGGCCAGGTTACGGCCGGGGCGCACGGGCATGATCTGGTGGGGGACCTTCACGCCCAGGATGGTGATGGTTTCTTCGCTCAGGCCCAGACGGTCGTATTCTTTCCCTTCGACCCACTTTTCCATGTGCATCACCAGGTCGATGGACTTGCTCATGGCTACGGCACTGACGCCGTACATGGCCTTGATGTCGATGATGCCGATGCCGCGGATCTCCATGAAGTGGCGCACCATTTCGGGGCACTCGCCAGTGAGACGGTTATCGGACACGCGACAGATGTCCACCACGTCGTCGGCCACCAGCTGATGGCCGCGCTTGACCAGCTCCAGGGCGGCCTCGCTTTTGCCCACGCCGCTTTCGCCGGTGAGCAGCACGCCGACGCCGTATACATCCACCAGCACGCCGTGCCGGGTCACACGGGGGGCCAGGCAGCGGTTGAGGTAGGTGATGGCGTTGAAGGTGAACTTGGTGGTGAGCATGTTGGTCTGGTACACGGCTACATCGCTGGCACGGGCGGCATCCAGCAGCTCCTGGGGAGCGGCCATGCCGCGGCAGATCACCACGCAGGGCAGATCGTAGGAGAAATACTTCTTGAGCATGTCCCGGCGGGTGTCGGCATCCAGGGATTCCAGGTAGGTCATTTCCACCTTGCCGATAACCTGGGGACGCTCAAAGGCGAAGTACTCATAAAAGCCGCAGAACTGCATGCCGGGACGGTTCAGGTCGGCCGAACGGATGTCCCACTCGGTCTTGGTGGACGGGGACAGCTCCGTCAGTTGCAGGGCTTTGGCAAAACCGGCTGCCTGGATCATGGGCGTTCCTCCCTTAAAACATACTTCTCGATATAGTCAGCCACGCCGTCCTCCTGGTTGGAGAGGCAGTGGGTGGGGATCTGTGCTTTCACGTCGTCACGGGCGTTGGCCACAGCCACGCCGGTACCGGCGGCTTCCAGCATGCTCAGGTCGTTAAGGCTGTCGCCGAAGGCCACCAGGTTGTCCATGGAAAAGCCCAGGTGGTCGGCGCACCACTTGAGGGCGTTGCCCTTGGTGGCCTTGAGGGGATTGACCTCCAGGAAATACGGCGCGGAGCAGGTGAGGGACGCCCGGCCTGCCCATTTTGCGCGGGCGATGGCCAGCAGCTCCGCAATGCGGGCGGGATCGTCCATCAGGAGCATCTTGGGGGTAGGCTCGGTGAGGAAGGCTTCCAGGTCGCCCACATACTCGCCGGTGAGGGAGGACAGGGTGGCGTAATCCTGGGCATACTTGCCGCGCATGGAGTGGAAGAACTTGGCCCCGATATAGGTCTGGGCGTACACCTGATGCTCATGGGCGAAACGGGCCACCTCCCGGGCAAGATCCACAGTGAGCAGCTCCTGCATCATCAGCTCGTGGCCGGGGGTGCGAACCTCCGCACCATTGCAGCTGATGTAGCAGCTGGCGCAGCCGATCTCATCCACCAGGCGGCGCATGCTGGAAGAGGTTCTTCCGCTGGCCGGGATCACATGGATGCCCTGCTCTGCTGCCCGGTGCAGCACCTGAAGTGTGTAGGGGGAGATGGTTTTATCGTCACGCAGAAGCGTGTCATCAAGATCAAAAGCGATGGCTTGATAGGTCATGGCAGACTCCTTCCATGATTGTCCTGACTATTATAACAAAAAAACGCAACGAATGCCACTATAAAGCGCAACTTTTTATCATCAGCCGGGAAGGAATTGGGCAGGGGAAAGGGGAAATGAAATATAGTTGCTTGTTTATTACTATAAAGGAGCGAATACATATGATGGATCGTAACGAAGCCCGGGCGAAGGCCAAAGAGCTTGTTGCCCAGATGACCCTGGAAGAGAAAGCCTCTCAGCTGCGTTATGACGCACCTGCGATTCCGCGCCTGGGTGTGCCTGCCTACAACTGGTGGAATGAAGCCCTCCATGGTGTGGCCCGTGCCGGTACGGCCACCGTGTTCCCCCAGGCCATTGGTCTGGCTGCCATCTTCGACGAGGATTTCCATCAGCAGGTGGCTGAGGTGATCTCCACCGAGGGCCGCGCCAAGTACAACGGCCAGTCTGCCCATGGCGACCGCGACATTTATAAGGGCCTGACCATGTGGAGCCCCAACATCAACATCTTCCGCGATCCCCGCTGGGGCCGCGGCCATGAAACCTATGGCGAGGATCCCTACCTCACCACCCGTCTGGGCGTGCGGTTCATCAAGGGCCTGCAGGGCGAAGGCAAGTATATGAAGATCGCTGCCTGCGCCAAGCACTTTGCTGTGCACTCCGGCCCCGAAGAACTCCGGCACGAGTTCGACGCCATCGCCAACCAGAAGGATATGTACGAAACCTATCTGCCTGCCTTCGAGGCTGCCGTGAAGGAAGCCAAGGTGGAATCCGTGATGGGTGCCTACAACCGCACCAACGGCGAACCCTGCTGCGGCTCCAAGACCCTGCTGGTGGACATTCTGAAGGAGAAGTGGGGCTTCGAGGGCCACATCGTCAGCGACTGCTGGGCCATCCGCGACTTCCACACCCGTCATATGGTGACCTCCACCGCGCCTGAATCCGCCGCCATGGCCCTGAAGAACGGCTGCGACATCAACTGCGGCAACACCTATCTGCACATGCTGCAGGCTTATCAGGAGGGCCTGGTGACCGAGGAAGACATCACTAAGGCCTGCGAGAATGCCTTCACCAGCCGCTATCTGCTGGGCATGTTCGCTGATGACTGCGAGTATGACAAGATCTCCTACCTGGAGAACGACACCGACGAGCACGACGCCGTGGCCCTGGCCGCCGCCGAAAAGTGCATGGTGCTGCTGAAGAACGACGGCATCCTGCCTCTGGACGAGAGCAAGATCAAGACCATCGCCGTCATCGGCCCCAACTCCGACAGCCAGGCCGCGCTGTACGCCAACTACTACGGCCTGTCCAGTCGCTATGTGACCTTCCTGGAGGGCATCCGTAAGTACTGCCGCGAAAAGGGCATCCGTGTGCTGTTCAGCCAGGGCAGTGCCATGGCCCGCGACCGTGTGCAGGGCCTGGGCCAGGCCAACGACCGCATTGCCGAGGCCATCATGTGCGCTGAAGAAGCCGATGTGGTCATCGCCTGCGTGGGTCTGGACGAGACCCTGGAGGGCGAAGAGGGCGATACCGGCAACGAGTACACCTCCGGCGACAAGTACGATCTGCAGCTGCCTGCCACCCAGCGCGTGCTGATGGAGGCCCTGGAAAAGACCGGCAAGCCCCTGGTGACCGTGGTGGCCGTGGGCTCTGCGCTGAACGTGCCTCAGGGCAATGCCCAGCTGCTGACCTGGTATCCTGGCCAGGCTGGCGGCACCGCCCTGACCGAGATCCTCTTCGGCAAGGTGAGCCCCTCCGGCAAGCTGCCCCTGACCTTCTACCACGATGTGAACGACCTGCCCGAGTTCACCGACTACAACATGACCAACCGCACCTACCGCTACTACACCGGCAAGCCCCTGTATCCCTTCGGCTACGGCCTGAGCTACGCCAAGTTCGAAGTGGCTGACATGAAGGCTGATCAGGAGAAGGTGACCGTGAAGGTGACCAACACCTCCGATGTGGATGCCGAGACCGTGGTGCAGGTGTATGTGAAGGACCAGACCTCCAAGTGGGAAGTGGTGAACACCAAGCTGGCTGGCTTTGTCCGCGTGGCCTTGAAGGCCGGCGAGAGCAAGGAAGTGGCTGTGAAGCTGGATCCTCTGGCCTTCACTGTGGTCAACGACGAGGGCGAGCGCATCCGCGACGGCAAGACCTTCGACGTGTACGCCGGTCTGAGCCAGCCTGACGAGCGCAGCGTGGAGCTGATGGGTCAGGCACCCCTGCACACTGTGCTGGAAGTCAAGTAAAATTCGATACCATGTTCAAAACGGATACGCTGAAAGGCGTATCCGTTTTTATCTGTCCAATTATAATAGGAAATAGGTTGACGCATGTGTTCAAAAGAAGTATAATTGGTATGATGTTTTGAACACAAGCACGCAATTTGAACGGCAAAGTCGATCGATGAAATGATAATGCGTTCAAAAACGATTGAACCAAATGCAAAGGATGACAAACAAATGGCTGCTGAACTGAACAGAAAGCAATTCGATATTCTTGCCACGCTGGCGGAAGAAAAGGAAAAGCTGAGCCAGCGTTCTCTGGAGGAGAAAACCGGGCACTCTCTGGGGACCATCAACAAGGTGATGAAGGAACTAACGGAGCAGGGCTTGGTGAAGGATGGCCTCATCACTCCCTCCGGCCTGGATGCCCTGGAGCCCTACCGCGCCAAGCGTGCAATCTTCATTGCGGCTGGCTTTGGCTCCCGGCTGGTGCCCATTACTTTCAATACGCCCAAGCCTCTGGTTCGCGTGCACGGCAAGCGGATCATCGACGGGCTGATCGACGCTTGCCTGGAAGCTGGCATCAACGAGATCTACATCGTCCGCGGCTATCTGGCGGAGCAGTTTGACCAGCTGCTGTACAAGTATCCGATGATCAAATTCCTGGAGAACCCGGTGTACAACGAGGCGAACAATATTTCCTCGGCTATGTGCGCCCGGTACATGCTGTCCAACGCCTATGTGTTCGAGGCGGACTTGCTGATCCGCAACCCGAAGATCGTGAAGAAGTACCAGTACACGTCCAACTTCCTGGGCATCAAGAAGGAGCGCACGGACGACTGGTGCTTCACGGTGAAAAACGGCGTGATTGTAGAAGAAAAAGTTGGCGGCCTGGACTGCTGGCAGATGGTGGGCATTTCCTACTGGAACGATGCCGATGGCCACAAGCTGTCCAACGATATCAAGGAATGCTACGACCAGCCCGGCGGCAAGGAACGCTACTGGGATCAGGTGCCGCTGGTGTTCAGCAAGGAGCACTACAAGGTGGAAGTCCGCGAGTGCTTCGACGAGGACATTGTGGAGATCGATACCTTCCGTGAGTTGAAGGCCATCGACAAGAGCTACGACGTGTGATGCGGAAGCATCGGGGGAGTGCATGGGCATGAAAAAGGGTGTGCTGATTCTGACAATGATCACGGCGCTGTTTATGGTGCTGGCCTATTCCGGCAACCAGGAAAGCATCGTTATTTGCGCATCCTCTGAGCAGTTCCGCAACGACGAAATGCAGGCGCAGCTCAATGAACGCTTCCCTGACAAGAATATTGTGGTCATGTACATGTCCACCGGCAAGGCGGCAGCCAAGCTGTATGCCGAAGGCCCCACCACCGAGGTGGATATCCTGGTTGGCCTGGAAACCGGCTACATGAACAAGATCAAGGGTAATCTGGCGGATATCTCCGGCATGAGCCGCGTGCCTTATATGGACGGCGTTACGGTGGAGGACAACGGTAACCTGTGGGTCACCTGGGAACGCCAGGCTGGGGCGATCATCGTGAACCGCACCATTCTTGACAAGTACGGCCTGGAAACACCGCAGACCTACGCCGACTTTTTGAAGCCGGGGTACCAGGGCCTGGTGGCTATGCCTGACCCCAAGTCCAGCGGCACGGGGTATTTCTTCTATAAAAACTGGGTCAACACCATGGGGGACGAAGCTGCCCTGGCTTATGTGGATCAGCTCCACGGCAACCTGAAGCAGTTTACCGAGTCCGGCTCCGGGCCCATCAAGCTGCTGAAGCAGGGTGAGATCGCTGTGGGCCTGGCACTGACCTTCCAGGCGGTGAACGAGATCAACAACGGCCAGCCCTTTGAAATCATCTTCCCGGAGAACGGCTCGCCTTACTCCCTGACGGGCAGTGCCATCGTGAAGGGGCACGAAACGAAAACCGGCGTACAGGAAGTGTTTGATTTCATCATCAACGATTTCCTGCTCTACGACAAGGAGCATTTCTCCCCGGAACAGATCTACGAGGGTCAGGTGAATTCCCTGGCCAATTACCCCCAGGACATCGTCTATGCCGATATGCAAGGCATTCAGGACGATCAGGAGAAAGAGAGGCTGCTGGCACAATGGCGGTATTAAATACAAAGCTTTCCGTAAGGAATATGAACAAGAGCTTCGATGGCAAAACGGTGCTCAAGGACCTTAATTTTGACCTGATGGAGGGTGAGTTCCTGTCCATCCTGGGCCCCAGCGGCTGCGGCAAGACCACGCTTTTGCGCATTCTCATCGGCCTGGACAAGGCTGACAGCGGCCAGATCCTGAAGGGTGGCCAGGACATTTCCGGGCTGGACAGCCTGGAGCGCGGCATGGGCATTGTGTTCCAGAACTACGCGCTTTTCCCCAACATGACGGTGCTGCAGAATGTACAGTATGCCCTGACACTGCGCAAGGATACCAAAGCCAAGGCCAAGGAGATCGCCCTGCGTACCCTGGAGCAGGTGGGCCTGACCGATCAGATGAACAAGCGGCCCAACCAGCTTTCCGGCGGACAGCAGCAGCGCGTGGCCATTGCCCGCACTCTGGCCACCAACCCGGATATCATCCTGCTGGATGAACCCATTTCCGCCCTGGACGTGACCAACCGTGAGATCATGAAGGCGGAACTGAAGCAGCTGCAGAAGAAGTTCAACGCTACCATGCTGTTCATCACCCACGACCAGGAGGAAGCCTTCTTCCTATCCGACCGGATCATGGTGATGAACGAGGGCAATATCGAGCAGATCGATACGCCCCTGGGCATCTATCAGCATCCTGCCAGCGACTACGTCAAGCAGTTCGTGGTGGAGCAGCTGGACAAGAAATATGCAGACCTTCTGCATTATACGGGGCGGGATCAGTGATGAAGAGAAACAAAAGCTTCTATTCCGCCAAGTATCTGCTGCTGGCTTACCTGCTTTTGACGGTGGTGTGGCCCATCCTGCGGCTGTTCAGCAGCATCCGCGGGGAACATGTGGCGGAGGTGCTGTCCTCGGCACAGTTCCTGCCCATGCTGCAGAACTCCCTGCTGACCACGCTGATGGCTACGGCGATCTCCGTGGGATTGTCCTTTGCGCTGGCGTACGCACTGTGCCGGTCGAGGGTGCGGTTCAAGTCGGTATTCGTGGTACTGTTCACCGTGCCCATGCTGATCCCCAGTATCTCCCACGGCATGGGCCTGGTGCTGCTCTTTGGCGATAACGGCCTGGTGACCAACCTGCTGGGCATCAACATTGGGCTGTACGGATATACCGGCATTGTGATGGGTTCGGTGCTGTATTCTTTCCCGGTGTCCTTCCTGATGTTCTACGATTCCTTCCAGTATGAAGACTTTACCGTGTACGAGGCAGCCCGGGTGCTGGGCCTGAGCCGAATGCGCCAGTTCATGACCATCACCCTGCCGGGCATGAGCCGCACCGTCCTGTCAGCAGTGCTGGCGGTGTTCACCATGGTGTTCACCGACTACGGCGTGCCGCTGATGACCGGCGGTACCGCCATGACCCTGCCTGTTTACATGTATCGCGAGGTCATCGGCATGATGAACTTCTCCGGCGGTGCGGTGGTGGGCGTTGTGCTGCTGCTGCCGGCCATTGCGGCCTTCCTGATGGACCTGCGCAAGTCCAACGAGGGCGGCACGGCCAGCACCATTACCAAGCCTTACTTCATTGAAGAGAACAAACGGCGCGACGTGCTGGTGTACATTGGCTTTGCGGTGGTGCTATTCCTTCTGTGCCTGCCCATTGTGGCTTTCGTGTGCCTGAGCTTTGTGAAGCAGTACCCCACGGACATGTCCTTCTCGCTGGATAATGTGAAAAAGCTCCTGTCCAACGGCATTGGCATGTATTTCGTCAACTCCATGGCCATTGCACTTCTGACGGCCTTGGCCGGCACCTGCCTGTCTTATTTCTCGGCGTTTGTTACGGCGCGCTCCCATAAGGCTGTGGCTAACAAGGTGATGCACTTCGTCAGCATGCTGTCCCTGGCTATTCCCGGTGTGGTGCTGGGCCTGTCCTTCGTGCTGACCTTCAAGGGCCTGCCGATTTACAGAACGCTGTTCATTCTGGTGCTGGTGAACATCGTGCACTTCTTCTCCTCGCCCTACCTGATGGCCTACAACTCTCTGACCAAGTTCAATCCCAACCTGGAGGATGTGGCGCAGTCCCTGGGCATCAGCAAGCTGCGCATGCTGAAGGACGTGTACATCCCCTGCACCCGTTCCACCATTGTGGAAATGTACAGCTACTACTTCGTGAATGCGATGATCACCATTTCCGCAGTATCCTTCCTGATGAACTTCCGCACCATGCCCCTGTCGCTGATGATCCCGCAGCTGGAGAGTCAGTCCTTCATTGAGGGCACGGCCATGGTTTCGCTGCTGATTCTGTTTATCAACCTGGCGGAGAAGGGGATCGCCTTTGTGGTAAAACGCAGCGTGGAGAAGGGCGAGAAAACGATGATCGAGCAGGTCAACGCCATGACTGCTGCTGAGTAATGACCAAGACAAGCCGGAGAATTTCCGGTTTGTCTTTTTTATGTACGAAACAGGAATAAAGGAGGGCATTGCAGAAAAAATAAAGCTGTATACAATGCAATTTAGCTTGCAAGGAGCGGATGAATATGATTATTGGCAGCACCAAGGAACTGAAGAACAACGAATTCCGTGTGGGCCTGACGCCCGACAATGCCGCTGCAATGATAGCCGACGGCCATACCGTGCTGATCGAAACCGGCGCGGGCGACGGCGCGGGCTTCTCCGATCAGGAATATGTGAACGCTGGCTGCCAGGTGCTGGATACGGCTAAGGCAGTGTTCGACGGCGCGGATATGATCATCAAGGTCAAGGAGCCGGAAAACGACGAAGTGGAGCTGCTGCATGAAGGGCAGATTTTGTTCACCTATCTGCATCTGGCCCCCAACAAGCCTCTGGCTGATGCACTGCTGCGCAAGGGTGTGAAGGCAGTGGCCTACGAAACCATCACCGATAAGGAGGGCAATCTGCCCTGCCTGCGTCCCATGAGCCAGATCGCTGGCCGCCTGTCTATTCAGGAGGGCGCGAAGTACCTGGAGCGTGCCTTTGGCGGCCGCGGCGTGCTGCTGGGCGGCGTGCCCGGTGTGGAACGCGGCAAGATTACCATTATCGGCGGCGGCGTGGCTGGCACCTATGCGGCCAAGGCAGCCGTGGGCATCGACGCCCAGGTGACCCTGCTGGATATCAACCTGAACCGTTTGAGCCAGCTGGAGGACGTGTTTGGTGCTTCTGTGACCACCATGTACTCCACCGAGGCTAATATCCGCAAGTGCCTGGCAGAAGCTGACCTGGTGATCGGCTCGGTGCTGATCCCCGGTGCATCGGCACCCAAGCTGGTGCGCCGTGAGCACCTGAAGCTGATGAAGCCCGGCGCGGTGATCGTCGACATCGCCATCGACCAGGGCGGCTGCTGCGAATCCTCTCATGTGACGCTGCATGATGATCCCGTGTATATCGAAGAGGGGATCGTGCACTACTGCGTGGGCAACATGCCTGGCGCGGTGCCGCGTACCTCCACCATTGCGCTGGGCAACACCACCATCGGCTATGCCCGGAAGATCGCCAACCTGGGCCTGGAAGACGCCCTGCGCTGCGACGAGGGCCTGGCCAACGGTCTGAATATCTACTGCGGCAAGTGCACCAACAAAAACGTTGCCGGAAGCCTGGGCCTGGATTATGTGCCTGTGGCAGAGGCCATCTGAACAACATAACAAAAGCCGCCTGATCGCTGAATCAGGCGGCTTTTGTTGTGTAACGCTTACAGCAGTTCGAAGACCCAGAGGGACTCGGGGTTTTCAGGGGTGTAGCGGGAGGAACGGTAAACGGTGATCCGCAGGCGTTCGCCGTCGGCTTTGGTGTACTCCACCGTGGGGGAGCCGAACTGCATCAGCTGATCGTTGATCTGCTTGAGGTCAAAGAAGTTCTGGATGGAGCGGCGGCTCTGCTTGGCAACGATATCCGTCAGGTACATGCGGAAAGCGGCAGAGAAGGACTTATCGGAGTTTTCCAGTGCATGGATGAAATAGTGGCGGGAGAACAGCACGCGTACTTCGTCGGTGGCAAGATTGACCACATAGGCACCGCGGTAACGGTGTTGAGCGGCCAGCAGGAAGTCGTTGACGTCCATGTCCTCGGTTTGCAGGCTGTGCATGGCCTGCAGCTCGCTGGACAGACTGACAGTCTTTTGCTGACGCTCCTGATAGAACTGGTACTTGGCCTTATACATGCGGGCTTCAGCCTCGCGGATCATGGCCAGCACCTCCTGGGTGGAGGCAGCCCAGTCTGCACCGGTGGAAACCGTGTAGCCAGCGGCTTCAATGGCCGTGTTAGCAGTCAGAATGGCGGCGTCAAGCCATTCCTGGGTGATGTTTTCAACAAGGATCACAAACTCGTCGCCGCCGAAACGGTACACATTTTTCTGGCCGAAGGCTTTGCTCAGGGCGGTGGCGATGGTGCGGAGCATGATGTCGCCGTGCTCATGGCCATAGCGGTTGTTGATGGCATGCAGGTCATTCACATCAATGTACACGCAGCCCAGACCGGATACAATGCGGCCGTTCAGGTTCTCCAGGCGCAGCTGGTAGCTGGTGCGGTTCATCACCCGGGTCAGACCGTCGATGGTGCTGGCGATCTCCAGCCGGTTGAGATAATCCATGTTGTTGGCAGCCATCAGGAAGCTGTTGGCCACTGTGTTCAGCAAAAGCAAGGTGTTGGGGTTGGCGGGATTCAGGGCACCGATGGCCTGGTGGATGGTACCGTCGGCAGAAGAAATGGGGCACAGGGCGAAGGTGTGCAGCCCGTGGGCATTGAGGAACCGAACAAGCTTGGGGTATTGCTGCAAAAGGGGACTGTCGGCGCGAACCATCAGGCTTTGGCGGTGCTGGCAGGCAAGGGACAGGATCTCCTCGGCAAGCTCGGGCTGCTTGAGATAGGCGTCAACGGCAGCCTGATCCCAGCCCTCAATGGTTTCAGCTACGGGGTGGGCGGTGTCGATGAGGAAGGCGGCGTTGCTCTTGGCACGGTCCGCCACGCCGCGAAGGGACTCGCGGTAATACTCGGGTTTGTGGTGGATTTCCATCAGCCGGGCCTGGATCAAGGAGATAAACTTGTTTTTGTTTTGCAGCTTGTGGTCAGAAATGTATAGGACGGCAAAGTAGACGAACACGCCCAGGCAGATGTACAGCATGGAGCCCAGCATCAGGTGGCTGAACTCGATCGAGTAAACCAGGGCCACCTTTTCCGGCACAGACACCATGGCCATCCAGTTGTTGATGCCCACGGGGGTGTAATAGATGTACATATAGCCGTCGTGGGACTTGGCATGGAAAGCGGAATACCCTTCCCGGCAGGCAGCCAGGTCGTCGATGAGAACGGACATGTCATAGCCGGGCTTGGCGGCATATTCCGAGCCAGCTTCGCCAACGGCGTTGGTGCCAGAGAGCCCGTTATGGATGTATTGCCCGGAGTCGGACTCGAGGATGAAGCTGAAAGACTGATCCTGGAAAACGTTGGTACCCTTTACCTTGGTGCCCATGCTCAGATCGTACACACCGTAGAGGATGGCGATGATCTCTTCGTTCTGGCGGATGGGAACGGCGGAGCGGATAACACGCCTGCTGGGATCAATGTACCCGCTGGACACATTGGAGATGAAGGGGAGGCGTTCCACCTCGGTTTGGTAGGAAAGCTGGCTGGTGAGATCATATCGGCCGGAACCGGTGATCAGCGTGCCGTCGGGCAGGAGTACCTGCAGCCAGTCCAGCATGCCGCGTTGCTCAAAGGAGGCCAGGTGAACGCTGAGGTCGTGTTGTTCCTCCGCCATCAGCACAGCCAGCATGTCGGCCACTACGCTGAGCTGCTCGCGGTCGTCCATCACATGCTCGTAATAGTTCTGGCTGAATGCCTTGGTGGCTTCGGCCAGGCGGGTGATGGACACCTCCTCAGCATGCTTGACGATCTGCGTGGTTAGATAGATTTGTCCTGCCACCTGATAGACAACCAAAAGAAGCACCGCCAGGATACGCTTCCAGCGATGGCCCGTCAAAAGGGTGATTTTCTCTGTTTGCAAGATGCTCACCTGTGTTCACAATATAGTGTGTATTCCTCTCAAATTATACATCATCTGCTATTGTCTTTCAACCGAAAAAGAATAAATTGCACCAAAAAGCCTGCCCCGAAAGGAGCAGGCGAATGGTTTGAACTGGAAACGGAATTACTTCTTGATCTGGGACAGGGCGTCGTTCACAGCAGCGATCAGAGCCTGGGAGGACTTGGTGGCACCAGTGATCACGTCCACATTGGTGGAGTTGGCAGCCACGATGCTGTCCAGCAGGGCGGGGTTGGCCTTGGCGAAGTATTCGGGGGTCTCGCCATTGCTCAGCACTTCGATCTTAGCGATCTTATCGCCGTCCATGGTGACCTTCACCTTCAGCTCGCCGCCGATTTCGCTCACGCCAGTGCCGATGTACTCGTTGGCAGCCAGGGCGGGGGCAGCTTCTTCTTCAACCACGGGAGCAGCCTCGTAGCCGAAGTGGATGTTCAGCAGCTCGATGGTCTTGGCAGCCACGTCAGCAGACAGGCAGCCGCAGCGATAGCCGCGCTCGGGGGAGGCGAATTCGCAGCCGGAAGCGGCCATCCAGTTGCCAACGGAGTCCTTGCACAGCTCGGAGCCAGCCACCGTCTGATGGGCGTGGGCTTCGCGGCCTTCGGGCACGTACATGGGCAGCTGGGTGGACTCGTACCAGGCGTACAGCTGGTTGCGGATGGCACCGGAGTCCTTGGACTCGCAGAACAGGCCGATCACAGCCAGGGCACCGCCCAGGGAGCCGCACAGGTTCTTACGGCCATAACCGCCGCCGCCATTGGCGAACATGTGGCCGTCGATCTGGTTGTAGGGATAGCCGTACTTCTCAGCCATCAGATCCAGGATGCCGGAGGCAACGCCAGAGCAGCAGCCGCCATTGGCACCGTTGAAGTTGGCGAAAACGCGGGCCTTGACTTCTTCCTTGTCAAGGGGCTGATAGGTCCAGGGCCAGGCGGGCTTGCTGGGTTCTTCAGCACCGGCGATCATGGGGACGGCGGTCAGCGCAGCGGCACCCACCATGCCCTTGCCAGCCAGACGCAGGAAATCGCGGCGAGACTGTTCCATGGATTTCATGATGAAAACCTCCTTAATGTTCGGGGGGACATAATAGTCCCTATGTTATTTTTTTGACTAAGCTAAGTATACATCTCCATGCAAAATATGTCAAGCTTTCAAACCGATGTATACAATTTGTTCATCTTTCCTTCATCAACGGGGGATATGCTGAAGGCAGCTGGTTATGCTAAAAGATGGAGGGATCAGACAATGTGCACCAGTATTTCATGGAAAAACGGCGATCATTACTTTGGCAGGAATCTTGACCTGGAGGTGGCCTTTGGGCAGCAGGTGGTGATCACGCCGAGAAAATATCCTTTCAGCTTTCGCAGCGGAGAAACGCTGGCGGAGCACTATGCCATGATCGGCATGGCGACGGTGATGGAGGGCTTTCCGCTGTATGCGGAGGCCGTGAACGAGAAAGGCCTCTGCATAGCCGGGCTGAACTTTCCCGGCAATGCGTATTATCAGCCGGAAGGGGCGGGGGAGAAGCATGCCATTTCTCCCTTTGAGCTGCCCTGGTGGCTGCTGGGTCAGTGTTCCACCGTGCAGGAGGCGCATGCCCTGCTGGAAAACACGCAGCTGGTGAGCATACCTTTCAGCGAACAGATTCAGCTTTCGCCGCTGCACTGGCATATTACGGATGCAAAGGAATCCATCGTCGTGGAGTGCATGAAAGACGGCATGCACATTCACCGCGACCCGGTGGGGGTGCTGACGAACAATCCGCCCTTTGATTTTCACCTGTACAACCTGAGTCAATACATGAACTTGAGCGCAGACCTGCCGGAAAACCAGTTTTCTGATGAGGTGGAGCTGCGTCCTTTTGGCCGGGGCTTCGGTGCCTTTGGCCTGCCGGGGGATGCTTCGCCTGCATCAAGGTTTGTGCGGGCGGCTTTCTTGAAGCTGAATGCAGAATGTGAGCAAACGGAAGATGCCTCCGTGGCTCAGTTCATGCACATTCTGGATGCGGTGGCCATGACCAAGGGCAGCGTGAACACACCGGCCGGAAAATGGGATCACACGCTTTACTCCTGCTGCGTGAATACGGACCGGGGCATCTACTATTACAAAACCTACGGCAACAACCAGCTGACGGCGGTGCATCTGCACCACGCAGAGCTGGACGGACAGGCACTGACGTGCTTTCCGCTGGAAATGCGCCAGCAGATTTGCCATGCCAACTGAAATCAAACAACTCGCGCAATGGTTGAGTGACAAAAGAAATGCTCGTTTGCAATTCATGCGCAGCTATGCCATAATTCAAATGAAGGAGGCGAGCGTATGAAGCTTGGAAGCAATATCCGCACGTTGCGTCAGCGCAAGGGGCTGACACAGGAACAGGTGGCGGCACATCTTGGGGTATCCTATCAAGCTGTGTCCAAGTGGGAAACCGGTGCCAACACACCGGATATATCGCTTTTGCCGGCTTTGGCCGCGTTGTTTGATGTGACGATAGACGCACTGTTTTCCCTTGATGCGCTGCCGCTGCCCGACGGGCTGCTCCCTCAGGAAGATGACGATGTGATTCGCGTCATTCAGATGCGAGGGAAGAAAGTGCTCGCTGTCACGCCAAGGGCTACGCCGGATTCACCAGCAATCGAAATTGCATTTCCGCGCAATTGCAATGAGCGTACGCAGTATTTCAAGGTGGAAGTGTATGGCCATGTCATGGCCGATGGTTCCATCAATGGCGATGTGGTTTGCCATCAGTCCATCCAGTGCTCGCAGATCAATGGCGATGTGCATGCAGATGGGGATATAAGGGCTAATGAAGTAACCGACAGCGGAAGGATCGTTTGCAACGGTATTCATGATTGCTATAAAATGCTGGCGAACCATATTGAGTGCGCCGGAGATATCCAGTCTGCCAATCTGACGTGCAACCAGATAACATACAAAAAGTAGCACGCAATAGACTTAGACAAAAACACAGGAGCCTCCCGAATACACGGGAGGCTCCTGCTGATATATGAAGGTGTTACTTCTGAAATTAGCGCTGCACGCGGCCGGTGCCGGAGCCCTTCATCAGGGACTCGACTTCAGCAACGGACACACGGTTGTAGTCGCCGATGATGGTGTGCTTCAGGCAGGAAGCAGCCACGGCGTACTCCAGGGCGTCCTTCTCGTTGTCGTAGTTGTTCAGGCCGTAGATCAGGCCGCCGCCGAAGGAGTCGCCGCCGCCCACGCGGTCAACGATATCGGTGATGCTGTACTTGCGGGACAGGAAGAAGTCCTTGCCGTTGTACAGGCAGGCGCGCCAGTCGTTGTGGTTGGCGGACTTGCTTTCACGCAGGGTGATGGCCACGCGCTTGATGTTGGGATAGGTCTCCATGGCCAGAGAGGCGATGGCCTTGTAGTTTTCGATGTTCAGCTCGCCCTCTTCCACGTCAGCCTGGGATTCAGCCTTCAGGCACAGGGCCTTCTGGAAGTCTTCCTCGTTGGCGATCACGGTATCAACGTACTTCACCAGCTCGGTCATCACTTCGTCAGCGCGCTTGCCGTACTTCCACAGGTTCTTGCGGTAGTTCAGGTCGCAGGACACGTGGATGCCGCGCTCCTTGCAGGCCTTCAGGGCTTCCAAGCACAGGTCGGCAGCACCCTGGGAGATGGCGGGGGTAATGCCGGTGAAGTGGAACCAGGTGGCACCTTCCAGGGTCTTGTCCCAGTCGATGTCGCCGGGCTTGGCTTCGGCGATGGAGGAGCCAGCGCGGTCGTAGATCACCTTGGAGGGACGCTGCACAGCACCGGTCTCCAGGTAGTAGATGCCCACGCGGTTGCCGCCGCGGACGATCTTGGTGGTATCCACGCCAAAGCCGCGCAGCTCGCGGATGCAGGCATCAGCGATGTCGTTCTTGGGCAGCACGGTCACAAAGCTGGTATCCATGCCGTAGTTGGCCAGGGACACAGACACGTTGGCCTCGCCGCCGCCGAAGGTGGCCTCCAGGGCGGGGGACTGGAAGAAACGCTCGTAAGCGGGGGACTTCAGACGGAGCATGATCTCACCGAAAGTAATAACCTTAGCCATTGCAAAAACCTCCAGTTTTTTTGGAATTATGAATTATGAATTATGAATTTAGTTTGTGGTACACATTTTAGAGTAGTTACAGCAACCGATCAAGTCTGAACTATGCGTTATGTGGGCAAAAGTCGCTGCTTTTTCGGGAGAGCGCGAGAGGGGCTTTTTCTCAGAAAAAGCCGCCTCTCGCATCTTGCACCCGTTACTTCTGCACCAGGTGGCAGGCGAAGCCGCCGATCTCGTCTTCGAGGTAGATGGCGATGAGCTTGCCGTTCTTCACGACAGCGGAATCCTCAATGAACTTGAAGCCGCGCTGCTCCAGGTGCCACTTGGCACGCTTCACGCTGTTGGTGCCGATGGCGATGTGGCCGTTCTTGCCGCGGCCCATGTACTTGTTCAGCTCGATGCCGGTGCCCACAAAGTTGGAGGAGTTGCCTTCCTTGATGGGCCAGCCCAGCAGGTTAGCCAGCTTCTTGGCTTCGGCCATGGAGGTCTCGGCGTCTTCGCAGTTGATGCCCACGTGGCGCAGCTCGAAGCCCAGCATGGTGTTCACGGCGGAACGGGTCAGCTCGGTGATGCGGTTCCAGTCCTTGGCGGCAACGGCATCGGCAGGCACCATCCAGGAGCCGCCGCAGCACAGGATCTTGTCGAAGGCCAGGTAATCCAGCATGTTCTTCTCGTTGATGCCGCCGGTGGGCATGAACTTCACAGCACCGTAGGGAGCAGCCATAGCCTTGATCAGCTTCAGGCCACCCAGAGGCTCGGCGGGGAAGAACTTCACGGCGTTCAGGCCCAGGGACAGGGCGACCTCGATATCAGAGGGGTTGCCGGTGCCGGGGCAGATCGGGATGTTCTTGGAGGTGCAGTACTTCACCACTTCGGGGTTCAGACCGGGGGACACGATGGCGGCGGCACCGGCGTTCACAGCACGGTCCACCTGCTCGGTGGTCAGCACGGTACCGGCGCACAGCAGCACGTTGGGCAGGGCCTCGTGTACGCGGCGGATGGACTCCTCAGCAGCGGCAGTACGGAAGGTGATCTCAGCAACGGGCAGACCGCCGTCAGCCAGGGCCTTGCACAGCGGCACAGCATCCTCAGCATCGTTGATGGCAATGACGGGAACCAGACCGGCCAGGGACAGTTTCTCCAAGAATTCCATGATCTCTCGTCCTTTCTGTATGTCGATCCAACGGGGTACAAGATTACAGGGCGCGCAGCACGCGCTCGATGCGGCGTTTGGCCCGGCGCAGGAGGGCTCCGCAGTTTTCCAGCTGCTCCGGCGTCATGCGGAAGCTGGGGGCGGAGATGCTCAGCGCATAGGCAGGGCGGCCGTCGCGGCCAAGGATGGCCACGCCCACACAGCTAACGTTGTCGGCATTCTCCTGATCCTCCATGGCCCAGCCGCGCTCCCGAATGGAAGCAAGCTGCGCGATGAGGGCCTCCACATCGGTGATGGTGCGGGAGGTGAGGGGAGAAAGGGTGTCGTCAGCGTACAGGCGGCGGACGTCGTCGTTACTCATCTCCGCCAGGAAGGCCTTGCCCATGGCCGTGGCGTACAGGGGCATGCGGATGCCCACGTGGCTGGCCATGCGGATGGACTGGGTGCTCTCGATCTTGTCGATATAGAGCACTTCCTTGCCGGAGAGAACGCCGCAGTGCATGGTTTCGTTGCAATCGGCGAAGGCCTGCTGCATATACTGCCGGAGAACCTGGGTCACGTCGGTGGTCTGGACCACGGCCGCGCCGACCTCGAAGGTTTTCAGGGTCATCTGATAGCGGCCTGCGGCAGTCAGACGGACGTAGCGCAGGGTGAGCAGGGTCTGCATCAGGTTATGCGCGCTGGATTTGGGCAAAGATAGCTCGTTGGCGATCTCATGCAGCTCCAGCCCGTCGGGATGCTCAGAGAGCAGCTCCAGGATGGTCAGCCCGCGCTGCAAGGTGCGGTTGGCTGCTTCTGTCATAACATCCCTCCGTTCACATATATGAACGCTGTTCAAAACCATAATCATCATAGCACAGAAGGCGTTATTCGTCAAGAAAAAGTGTGATTTTCTTCCCAAACAATACAAGCTTGCACAAATGCGTATGGATATGGTAAAATATTATACGAGAAAGAGGAAAAGGAGGGGAGCGCAGCCATGAGCCAGACGGCAACGTTCAAATGCCCGTCCTGCGGCGGCTATCTGGAGTTCGATCCGGAGGGACAGCGGTTCCTGTGCCCCTACTGCGGTGCATCCTTCAACGAGGATGAGATCCACCAGCAGTCCGAGAAAAAAGAAGAAGCGGCAGAGCAGGCCGTGCCCAGCGGCAGCCTGCGCAGCTACCATTGCCAGATGTGCGGCGCGGAGATCATCACCGACGATACCACAGCCGCCACCCGCTGCTATTACTGCCATAACCCGGTGGTGCTCACCGACCGACTGACCGAGGAGTTCAAGCCCGACGGGGTGATCCCGTTCCAGCTGGATAAAAAGGAAGCCGAAGAAAAGTTCCGCCAGTTTGTGAAGAGCAAGAAGTTCATTGATCCGGCGTTCTTCACCCCCCAGCAGCTGGAGGACTTCAGCGGCGTGTATTATCCCTACTGGTTTGCCGATGTGGAAGGTGAAGCTACCTTTGCCGGAGAGGGCACCAAGGTGAGCGTGGCCACCATGCCCAAGCAGACGGTGACCACCACCCGGTTCTTCAAGGTGGAGCGCGAGGGCAAGCTGAGCTTCCGCAACATCGTGCGCAAGGCACTGACCAAGGCCGACCGCAAGCTGTCCGACGGTGTGCATCCCTATAACACCGACGAGATGAAGCCCTTCGCCATGGGTTATCTCAGCGGCTTTCTGGCTGAAAAGCGCGACGTGGCGTCCAGCGAGGTGGAGCCGGAGATCCTCAGCGAGGTGGAAGGCTACGCCCGGAACATGATGAGCCAGAGCAACGGCTACAACAGCCTGCACGGCAGCACGGATTTCCGTGCAACGAAGACGAAGATGAAGTATGCCCTGCTGCCTGCCTGGGTGTTGACCTACAAGGGCGGCGCAAACGGCGAACCCTTCTATTATATGATGAACGGCCAGACCGGCGCGGTGTGCGGCAAGCTGCCGCTGAAGAAGAGCAAGCTGCTGATTTGCAGCCTGCTGGTGGGCGCGGTTGTGTTCGCCATCCTGTGCGTGGGAGGTGCTGTGATATGGTAAAGCGCATCCTTTGCATGCTGCTCCTGGCACTGATGCTGCCCTGCGCAGCCCTGGCGGATAACCCCATGGTCATCGACGATGCGAAGCTGTTCGACATCCTGGAGATCAGCGACATGGAGACCATCATCAGGCGCATCGAAGCCGAGTATCAGATGGATATTCTGATCATGACCACCTACGACGTGCCCTCCACTTACAGCGATGCGGTGATCCAGGACTTCGCCGACAGCTATTTCGACGACCATAGCTACGGCCTGGGCGAGGACGACGCCGGCTTTGTCTACATGATTGACATGACCAACCGTGCGCCCTGCATTTCCACCTCCGGCGTGATGATCGACTACATCACTGACAGCCGGCTGGAAACCCTGTTCAATGTCAGCTATGACCGCCTGGTGGAAGGCGACTACGGCCGCGCCGCAGTGGCGGTGCTGAACTACCTGGAACGGTTCCTGGAACAGGGCCGCCAGGAGGGCTCCTTCCGCTACGATGCGGAAACGGGCCAGCGGCTTTCCGGCCTGTACAACGAGCTGACCGGCACGGAAATGCTGGTGGCGGCTGTGGCTGGTCTGGCGGTGGCAGGCGTGATGTTTGCCTCTGTCAGCGGTAAGTACAACCTGAAGGGCGGCACCTATCGCTACGACCACGCCAACGCCTCCTGCAAGCTGGTTCGCGATGACGAAACCTTCCTGCGGCAGAGCGTGAACGTGATGCGCCATCCCACCAACACGGGCGGCGGTCACGGCGGCGGCGGAAGCAGCGGACGGGGAAGCAGTGTGCACCGTTCCTCCGGCGGACGCTCCCACGGCGGCGGTGTGGGCCGCAGGTTCTGACGCAAGATATTGCCAGGTCTAATCCACGGCTCCTTTGCATAGACTGACGGTATGTCAGTGATGTGAAGGAGCTGTTTTTCATGCTGCGAAATGCAGTCATCATGGCCGGTGGCGAGGGCAAGCGGTTGCGTCCGCTGACGGAGCACCGCCCTAAGCCTCTGATGCCCCTGCTGGACGAGCCGGTGATCGGCATGACGCTGCGGCTTCTGCGGAGGCACGGCCTCCGCGAGGCCACGCTGGCAGTGTGCTACCGGGCGGAGGACATCCGCAATGCGCTGGGGGACGGCTCTGGTTACGGCATGGAGCTGCATTATGCGGTGGAGGAAACGCCCCGGGGCACGGCAGGCTGCGTGAAGGATGCGGCAAAGCACATGCAGGGAACGGTGCTGGTGCTCTCCGGCGACGGGCTGACGGATGCAGACCTGACGGCACTGTATCAGCGGCATGCGGAAAGCGGTGCATCCCTGAGCATGGTCACAAAGCGCGTGGCTGACCCCACCGGATACGGCGTGTGCGAAACGGATGGGTCGGGGAAAGTGCTTCGCTTTCGGGAAAAGCCAGCCAATGCAGCGAAAAACAGCCTGGTGAATACCGGTATTTACTTCATTGAACCTGAGGTGCCTGATCGTATTCCTGATACGGGGACGTATGACTTCGGAAGGGAACTGCTGCCCAGAATGGCAGCAGAAGGCTGTCTGCATGCCCTGGAAACAGACGCCTACTGGTGTGACATCGGCAGCCGGGAGGCCTATGCCAGGGCGCAGACTGATCTGCTGGCCGGGCAGGTGGGTTTGCCTGTGATGGGCAAGCGCATGGGACAGGCGATCATGGGCAAGGGATGCAGCATCGCGCCGGGGGTGCGTTTTGCCGGGCGGTGCTACATCGGGGATCATGTGTCCATTGGCCGGGGCACGGTGATCGGCAGCGGCACGGTGATCAGGCCGGGTGCCACGGTAGGGGCCAGCGTCCGCCTGGAAAACGCCTGCTTGTGGGAGAACGCGTGCATCGACGGCGGAGCTATCCTGAAAAATGTGGTGGTCATGCCGCAAAACGGACACAGCACCTTGCAGCGCATTGTGATGAACGGCACCCAGGATTAGTTTGATTTGGTTCTTGACAGCGGTAAGGCACTTGCATATAATGAAGTCATAAGCTCCTGGGATGCGCGACAGCGTTCCGATTGTTCCCCGACATTTCATAAATGGAGCCCGGGTCCAAGTGTAGTGATGTCATGCCCCCGTCTTATGACGCCAGGGGACGGCAGAGGCTATCGGCAGGGCACCAGCCTGCTTAACAGAGCGGGTGAAAATACGGGCGCATCGGCATCCTGGGGCAATTTTGCAAAGCATGGGCAGCAGCGCAGGCTGTTGCCTTTTTCATATGGGGTGATGGTTATGGAGAATATCTTCAGCCAGGTAGAGCGCAACATCGACCGGCTGGTGGAAAACGATGTGAACTGGTCTGCCTGTGCTACGGCGGAGCAGCTGCAAAGGGCCCGGAACGGCCAGTTGGAGATGACCTTCGGCTGCGGACGAGCGATTCCGCCGGAATGGTTCGGCGATCTGCATGGCAAAAGAGCACTGTGCCTGGCCGGAGCCGGGGGATTGCAAGCTCCTTTGCTGGCCTGTGCCGGGGCGAAGGTCACTGTGCTCGACCTTTCCGAAAGAATGCTGGACAAGGACCGGGCCATCGCCGCCAGGGAAAACCTGGACATGGACATTCAGCACGGCAATATGTGCGACCTTTCCCGGTTTGCAGATGAAACCTTCGACCTGGTGCTGAATCCTCCGTCACTGTTTTATGTGCCGGACGTGATGCCTGTTTTCCGCGAAGTGCACCGCGTGCTGAAAAAGGGCGGCAGCTTTATCATGTGTTCCTCCAATCCCATTGCCTATGTGTGCGATTATGATGCTGATTTGGGCTGCTACAAGGCGGTGAACTTCATGCCCTATTGCTCGCTGGATCATGATGACCAGGGCGACTGGGTGGAATACGGCCACACCATGGAAAGCTACATCGGCGGGCAGATCGCGGCCGGGTTTGTGATCAGCGGCTATCTGGAACAGCAGGCGGAGGACATTACCGAACTGTACTTTATCACCAAAGGAGACAAGCGATGAAGCATATCACGCACCATCAATACCGCATCCTGTGCGACCACATGGATGTGTATCAGTTTATGCTGGAGATCTATGAGCGCGACTGGCGCAACGGCGTGCCCGCGCCCTTCCTGGAGTATGCCCTGTGCTCCGACTGGATGGACAAGAGCTACATGCACCGCTGCCGCATCTGGAAGGACGGGGAGAAGATCGTCGCGCTGGTGTTCATGGAGAACCCGGTGACCGATGCGTATTTCTCCCTGCGCCCCGGCTATGAGGAGCTGGCGGATGAAATGGTGGCCTATGCCGCCGAGCACATGCCCAACATGGACGGCAAGCAACGGCTGATCCTCTTCGAGGGACAGACGGCCCTGCTCGCTGCAGCGGAGAAGGCCGGGTATCAGAAGGTCTGGGAAGATGTGGACTGCATCTACGACTTCGACAAGCCGTTGGACTATCATTTGCCGCAGGGGTACCGCTATGCGGAGTTTTCGCTGGATCCGGCCAAGTGCTCGGAATGCTGCTGGAAGGGCTTCGGCCACGAGGCGGAGGAAGGCCCCTGGAACGGCGACTACGAGCATGCCTTCCAGCTGATGGCTGCGCCCCACGCCACCTTTGAGCATGCCATCGCCATTGAAAATGAGGCAGGTGAGTACGTCTGTTATGCCGGTATGTGGTGGACACCGGAGAATCACCTGGCCTACATGGAGCCCTTGTGCACGGTGCCGGAGCATCAGCACAAGGGCCTGGCGGCAGCTGCGCTCAGCGAGCTGTACCGCCGCCTGAAGCCCCTGGGCGCGACCCATATGACAGGCGGCACGAATCCCTTTTACCAGAAGATCGGGTATGAACCTGTGGTGCGATGGACGTATTGGGAGAAACCAAAGGAGAATGCATGATTTTCCTTGACAAGCGCGGTAACCATTGGCTATAATATGGCTTACAAGCGTTGAAAGAGAGAGTACCCTGTGCCAATGTGCCAAGAGAGCTGCGGAAGGTGAGAGGCAGCCGCGGAGGGCAGGGGAACATGGCTCCGGAGCTTCGCGGCTGAAGGTTCGCTTTAGGCCGCGACGGGTCGCGCCGTTAAGCGTATGATGAGCGACAAATCAGGGTGGCAACGCGGAACATGTATTTCATTCTCCGCCCCTCGATCACAAGAGGGGTGGAGTTTTTCTGTTCACCCCCGAATTCAGAAGGAGGGTTTCCCATGTGTAAGGAATGCAAGAAGCCTTACTACATCACCACTGCCATCGCGTACACGTCGGCCAAGCCGCACATCGGCAACACCTACGAAATCGTGCTGGCAGACGCCATCGCCCGCTCCAAGCGTCAGCAGGGCTATGACGTGTACTTCCAGACCGGCACGGACGAGCACGGCCTCAAAATTCAACAGAAGGCCGAAGCGGCGGGCATCACGCCCCAGCAGTACGTCGATAACGTGGCGGGCGAGATCAAGCGCATCTGGGATCTGATGAACACCACCTACGACCGGTTCGTGCGTACCACCGATCCGGAGCACAAGGCGAAGGTTCAGAAGATCTTCCGCAAGATGTACGAGAAGGGCGATATCTACAAGGGCAAGTACACCGGCAAGTACTGCACCCCCTGTGAGTCCTTCTGGACTGAGAGCCAGCTGGTGGAGGGCAAGTGCCCGGACTGCGGCCGCGAGTGCGTGGACGCGGAAGAAGAAGCATACTTCTTCAAAATGAGCAAATATGCCGACCGCCTGATGAAGCACATCGAGGAGCATCCCGAGTTCATTCAGCCCGAAAGCCGCAAGAACGAGATGATCAACAACTTCCTCAAGCCCGGTCTGCAGGACCTGTGCGTGAGCCGTTCTTCCTTCACCTGGGGCGTGCCGCTGGATTTTGCGCCCGGCCATGTCAGCTATGTGTGGCTGGATGCGCTGAGCAATTACATCACCTTCTGCGGCTACGATCCTGACGGCAATCATGACGAGCACTACAAGAAGTTCTGGCCTGCCGACCTGCACCTGATCGGCAAGGACATCATCCGCTTCCACACCATCTACTGGCCCATCTTCCTGATGAGCATGGAGGAAGAACTGCCCAAGCAGGTCTTCGGCCATCCCTGGCTGCTGGTGAAGGGTGACAAGATGTCCAAGAGCCTGGGCAATGTGATCTACGCTGACGATCTGGTCGAGCTGTTCGGTGTGGATGCTGTGCGCTACTTCGTTCTGCACGAGATTCCCTTCGCGGCTGACGGCGTGATGACCTATGAGCTCATCATCGACCGCATGAACAGCGACCTGGCCAACATCCTGGGCAACCTGGTGAACCGCACCATTGCCATGAACAACAAGTATTTCGGCGGCGTGATCCAGCCCAGCAATGTGAATGAAGCCCTGGACGACGAGCTGAAGGAGATCGCTCTGGCCATGCCCGGCAAGGTGCGCGCCAAGATGGACGAGCTGAAGGTCGCTGATGCCATTGACGAGATCTTCGTTCTGCTGCGCCGCGCCAACAAGTACATCGACGAAACCATGCCCTGGGTCCTGGCCAAAAACCCCGAGTCCATGCCCCGTCTGGGTACGGTGCTCTACAACCTGCTGGAGTCGATCCGCTTTGCTGCCATCGCCCTGGAACCCTACCTGCCCGATACCAGCAAGCGCATCCTGGAGCAGCTGAACGTGAACAACGGCGGCCTGGAAAGCCTGGCCACCTTCGGCGGCATGGTCGTCGGCGAAAAAGTGGGCACGCCGGAAATCCTCTTTGCCCGTCTTGACCCCGTGAAGAAGATGGAAGAGATCAACGCCATCAACGAAGCGAAGAATGGCAAGCCTGCCGAAGCCCCCAAGGCTGAAGCCAAGCCTGAGAAGAAGGCCGAAAAGAAGCAGGAGAAGAAGCACGAAGAGCCTGAGTATCCTGCGGAGATCAACATCGACACCTTCTTCCAGTCCAAGATTCAGGTGGGCCGCGTGCTGGAGTGCACCAATGTGCCCAAGTCCAAGAAGCTGCTGCAGTTCCGCCTGTCCTTCGGCAAGGACGGCGAGCGCACCATCCTCTCGGGCATTGCGCAGTATTATCCCAACCCCGAAGAGCTGGTGGGCCGTCAGATTGTGGCCATCACCAACCTGAAGCCTCGCCTGATGATGGGCATCGAGAGCCACGGCATGATCCTCTCTGCGGTGGACGGCAATGACAACCTGCGCCTGGTGTCCGTGGGCGAGGGCGTGGAGGACGGTGCCATCGTCGGATGATGGAGCTGTTTGACTCCCACTGCCACATGGATGATCCCCGGTTCGCCGGCGACCTGGACGAAGTTCTGGCCCGGATGCAGCAAAGCGGCGTGACCCGCTATGCGCAGATCGGTACGGACATCGAAAGCTCCCGGCATGCGGCGGCCTTTGCGGCGGCCCATGCCGGCTGCTACGCCGCGGTGGGCATCCATCCCCATGAGGCCAAAACCATGAAGGACGGCGACCTTGACCTGCTGGCGCAGATGCTGAAGCAGGACAAGGTGGTCGCCCTGGGGGAAATCGGCCTGGACTATTACTACGACCTGTCGCCCAGGGAAGAACAGCTCGACGTATGCGAAAAGCAGATGGAGCTGGCCTGGGATATGCAGGTGCCCGTAGCCTACCATGTGCGCGACGCCCACCAGGACATGCTGGATCTGCTCAAGCGGCACAAGGGCAAGCTGACCGGCGGCATCATCCACTGCTTTTCCGGCAGCTGGGAGATCGCCAAAGAGTACCTCAAGCTGGGGTATTACATCAGCTTTGCCGGGCCGGTGACCTTCAAGAAGGCACCCAAGCTGCAGGAAGCTGCCATCAATGTGCCCAGGGACAGGCTGCTGATCGAAACCGACAGCCCCTACCTGGCCCCGGAACCCGTCCGCGGCCGCAGGAATGATCCCGGCAATGTGCGCTATGTGGCGGAGAAGATCGCTGCCCTGCGCGGCGAGACCTTGGAGGAAGTGGCAGCCTATACCACGAAGAACGCCATGGATGTGTACCGCATCAAGGAGTGATTGCCCGTGGATGCAAGCCTGGTGGTGAAGGCCATTATACTGAACCGCGATCTGCGCAGGCTGCTGCTGATCCAGCGCAGCACTGCGGAGATTTCCGGCGCTGGCACCTGGGAAGGCGTGGGTGGGAAGATCGAACCCGGTGAATCCCCGGAGGAAGCCATTCTGCGGGAGATCAGGGAAGAGGTCGGTATTGAGGATGTTGCCATTGAACGCATTGCTTACACCAGCCTGTGCCATGGCGAGAGGCCGATGCTGATCATTGCGTACCTGTGTACCACCGATGTGCATAAGATCAAGCTCAGCAGCGAGCACCAGGCCTGGCAATGGGCTGATGAATCGACCTGCCGCCAGTTGCTGCCGGAAGCCATTTTGCAGGACTTCGAGCAGCACTCCATATTTGAACTGACAGGACTTAAGTGAATCACAGCCTGAGAAGACACGATGCTTCTCAGGCTGTTTCTTTACGGATGGAAAGCTATGTGATGTGATTTTGCATTGTATGCTTGGCATGTGTTCGAGCTCTTTATGGCAGTAACAGCTTGACGCTGTTGCGGATGCGTCCCCGTGCTTTGTGTGCGGGGGCGTTTTCTTTTGGTTGCATGATGTGCAACAAAATGATATAATAGGACAGTATGAGAACATGGGGGTGCTTTGATGATTACGTCGATTTGCATGAATCCCTCTTTTGATAAGACCGTCGAGGTGGACGCGCTGGAGCTGGGCGAGGTGAACCGCATCCGCTCTTCCCGTACGGACATGGGCGGCAAGGGTATCAATGTGGCGGTGGTGGCGAAGCGTTTAGGCCTGAACTGCCAGTGCATTGGTGTGATGGGCGAGGAAGGCTCCGAGCGACTGAAGGGCATGCTGGACAAGGAAAACATGCAGCATGCTTTTATGACCGTGCCCGGCAGCGTTCGCACCAATACGAAGATCGTCAGCCGCGATGGCAAGGGCGTGACGGAGCTCAACGAGCCCGGCGCGGCCATGGATGCCGCCCAGCTGAAGGCGTTCTTCGACCTGGCCCGTGAGCGCGCTGCCAACAGCCGCTACACGGTGCTGACTGGCTCGCTGCCCCCTGGCTGCCCCCTGGGCACCTACCGTGACCTGATGCGCGCCATGGAAGGAACCAACTGCATCCTGGACGTGGGCGGCAAGGAGCTGGAGCTGGGCGCGGAGGCGCATCCGTTCCTGATCAAGCCCAACCTGAGCGAAATGGAGGCCACTCTGGGCCTGGAGCTGCGCACGCTGCGGTCCATCCGCGATGCGGCGTTGATCTTTATCCGCAAGGGTGTGCAGCATGTGGTGGTGTCCATGGGCAGCATGGGCGCACTGTATGTTTCCAAGGAAAAGACGCTGTTTGCTCCGGCCCTGCGGGTGGATGCCAAGTCCACCGTGGGCGCGGGCGATGCCATGGTTGGCGGCCTTTTGAAGGGCCTGGAGGTGGAGGGCGACATGGCTCGCGCCTTCCGCTATGGCGTGGCGGCAGGTGCAGCCAGCGTGATGACCGAGGGCACGCAGCTGATCGTGCCGGAGGATTTCAATATCCTGCTGGGTCAGGTGAAAGTGCAGGAAGTGTAACGGTGTTTTTGCGAAGATTCCATCCGGCATTCACCGATGGCGTGATTGACCTGGTGCCCATCCGCCTGTATCCGCCGGATAGCGATATGGGCTTTGGCGAATGCTATGATTATATCATCGCCCCCCACGGACAGAGCCGCGAGGCGGGCCGCATCAGCCTGCGCCTGGGCGAAAGTCCCTGCGTGTACTATTTCGGGCACATCGGGTATCATGTGGATCCACCCTTCCGGGGGCAGCGGTTTGCCCAGCGGGCCTGTGCCCTGCTGAAGCCGCTGATGCTGGAAAGAGGCAAGACGAGCGTGGTCATCACCACCGACCCGGATAACATCCCCAGCCGCCGCACCTGCGAGGGTTTGGGATGCAAGATGGAGCGCATCGTGCCCGTGCCGGTGGAGATCCGTAGACGGTGGGAGATCAGCGCAGTGAAGTGCCGCTACATCTGGCGGCTGGAAGAATAACACCGGCATACCGGGCGGCATCAGCCCGGTATGATAGAGTGACGGCGGTCAGCCGCAGGAAGGGAGCGAGGTCATGGAGATCCGTGCAAAGGGTGCGGTCTTCCATTGTGAACTGGCAGGGCAGGGGAATGCCCGCGTGGTGCTTTTGCATGGCTGGGGCTGTGATACCAGCCTGATGAAGCCCGTGGCGGATTTCCTCAGCCAGGATATGCAGGTGCTGAGCATCGACTTTCCCGGCCACGGCCAGAGCAGCCGTCCGCCGGAGCCCTGGGGCGTGCCGGAGTATGCCGAGGCTACGTTGGATGTGCTCAAACAGCTGGACTTTCTGCCCTGCGCGGTGATCGCCCACTCCTTCGGCGGGCGCATCGTGACCTGGCTGGCCGCCCAGGACAAGAGCATTTTCAGCAAGATCATCCTCACCGGTGCGGCGGGCATCAAGAAGCCCCAAACCGAGGAAAGCCGCAAGCGCAGCGAGGAGTTCAAGAAGCTCAAGGGCCTGTGCCAGACGGCCAAGAAAATGAAGATATTCGGTTCCCTGCCGGATAAGATGGAGGATAAGCTCCGCCAGAAATACGGCAGCCGGGACTATAACGCCCTGGACGCAGAAATGCGTCAGACCTTCGTGAAGGTCATCAGCCTGGACCTGAGCGACCGCTATGCCATGATCGCCCAGCCCACGCTGCTGATCTGGGGCGATCAGGACACGGAAACGCCCCTGTGGATGGGCAGGCAGATGGAAAAGGACATTCCCGATGCTGGCCTGGTGGTGCTGGAAGGCGGCACCCACTTTGCCTATCTGGAGCAGGTGCACCGGTTCAACAAGATTGCTCATGTTTTCCTGATGGAGGAGTAATATGCTGTATGCATTGGCGGTGGCGGCAGCCTGTGTGCTGGCGTCCCGTGGATTGATCCACTATTTTCAGCTGGAGAGCTACCAGTTCCCCGGCTATTACCGGACGCTGAAGAGGAACTGGCTCCGGGCGGTGATCCCTGGGGCTGTGCTGACCGTTTTCGGGTTGCTGCTGCGGATCATTGGCGGCGAGATTGGTTTTGCGCTGTCGGACGTGCTTCTGGCGGTGGCCTATGTAGCATTGGGTTTTGTTTTACTTGACTATGCACGCAAGCAGAAGGCGAAGAAAGCCCTGGTGTTCACCCCTCGTATCAAGCGACTGTATGCTGTGGCAGCAGTAGTGTTTTTCCTGCTGTGCTGGGGATGTGTGTCGCTGTCTGACTGGCTGCTGTTCCTGTTCCCTGTGCTTTTGCCTGCCTGGGTGGCCCTGGCTGGCCTGCTGGCCTGGCCCATCGAGAAACTCATCAGCGAACTCTACTTCCGCGATGCCCAGCGCATGTTGAAGCAGCGGCCCGACCTGATCAAGATCGGCATCACCGGCAGCTATGGCAAGACCAGCGTGAAGTTCATCCTGGGCACCATGCTGAGTGAAAAATACCAGACGCTGGTAACGCCCTCCAGCTTCAATACCCCCATGGGCGTGACGAAGATCATCCGCACCAAGCTGCAGCCTGCCCATCAGGTGTTTGTGGCGGAAATGGGCGCGCGCCACGTGGGCGACATCAAGGAAATGTGCCGTCTGGTGCATCCAACCTACGGCGTGCTGACCAGCGTGGGCCCGCAGCACCTGGACACCTTCAAGACCATTGACCGCATCAAAAAGACCAAGTACGAGCTGATGGACGCTATCCCCTCGGAGGGCTGCTGCTTCTTCCCGGACGACGGGGCCATCTGCCGCGAGCTTTACGACATGACCGCCAAAGCCAAGCGTCTGTGCTGCCTGAAGGAGAACGGCACGGCGGACGTATGGGCGGAGGACATCACCGTGTCCCCGGCGGGCAGCCACTTCATGCTGTGCACCAAAGAGGGGAGCATCCCCTGCGATACCAAGCTGCTGGGCGAGCATAACATCCAGAACGTGCTGCTGGCCGCCACGGTCTGCCTGCACCTGGGCCTGACGCTTCGACAGATCAGCCGTGGCATTGCCCGGCTCAGCCCTGTGGAGCACCGCCTGCAATTGATCCCTTCCACCGGCGTGACCATCATCGACGATGCCTTCAACAGCAACCCCAAGGGCGCGGAGGCTGCCCTGAAGGTGATCCGCGATTTCCCGGGTCGGCGCATCATCATCACCCCCGGTATGGTGGAGCTGGGCGAGGGCGAAGACGAGTTCAACCGCGAGTTCGGCCGCAAAATGGCCGGCTGCGTGGACGTGGCCATCCTGGTGGGCGTGAAGCATACCCAGCCCATTGCGGAGGGCCTGAAAGAGGCTGGCTTTGCAGGGGAAAACATCCATCCTGTGAAGAGCCTGGACGAGGCTGCTGCCCTGCTGCGGCAGATCGGTCGTCCGGGAGATGTGGCCCTGTTTGAAAACGACCTGCCCGATAATTATTCCGAACAATAAGGAGGCTCACCTTTTATGAGCAAGATTCAGCTTGGCGTGATCTTTGGCAGCCGCAGCTGTGAACGCGAAGTGGCGATCATCAGCGCGGTGCAGCTGATGAACAACGTGGACACCGAGAAGTATGACGTGATCCCTGTGTATATCAGCGAGCAGGGCGTGTGGTACACCGGTGAAACCCTGCGGAAGATCGAGACCTACAAGAATTTCAGCCCCGATAGCAAGGGCATTGAGCAGGTGGCACTGGATATCACCGCAGGCAGCGGCGCGCTGCTGGCAAACCGCCCTGGCAAGGGACTGTTCGGCAAGCCCTCCCAGGTGGTGGTGGCCCGGCTGGAGGTGTGCGTGGTGGTCATGCACGGCCTCAACGGCGAGGACGGCACCCTGCAGGGTATGCTTGAGCTGGCCAACCTGCCCTATACCTCCACGGGCATTGCGGGCAGTGCCATCGGCATGGACAAGATCATGATGAAGCAGTTCTTCCGCGGCGCGGATCTGCCCATCCTGCCGGACGCCTGGTACACCCGTTCCATGTGGGAGAAGGATCGTGCGGCCATCCTCAACGATGTGGAGGAAAAGCTGGGCTATCCCGTGTTTGTGAAGCCTGCCAACCTGGGCTCTTCCATCGGCGTGAGTCGTGCCGACGACCGGGAAGGGCTGGAGGACTCTCTCGACCTGGCCTTTGACTACGACCGCCGCGTGCTGGTGGAAAAGGGCCTCGACAAGCCCATTGAGCTGAACTGCTCCGTACTGGGCTATGACGATGATGTGGAAGCGTCGCCCATTGAAATGCCCATCTCCGCCGAAAAATTCCTGGACTTCAAGGAGAAGTACCTGGCCAGCGGCGGCAGCAAGGGCATGGCCAGCCTGCACCGCATTCTGCCCGCACCCATCCCGGACGACCTGAAGTATCGCATCCAGGCCCTGAGCTGCGACATCTTCCGCATGATGGACTGCAAGGGCGTGGTGCGCATCGACTACATGTGGGACCGCAACTCCGACGAGATTTACATCACGGAGATCAACACCATTCCCGGCTCCCTGGCCTTCTACCTGTGGGAGAACGCAGGCGTGAAGTACAGCCAGCTGATCGACCGGATGGTGGCCCATGCCAAGCGCGCCCATGAGGACAAGAACCTGCGCAACTATGCCTTTACCTCGGATATTCTGAAGAGTGTGAGTCTGGGCGGCGCAAAGGGTGCGAAGGGTGCCAAGGGCTGCAAGGGTGCCAAAATGTAAAACGGAGGGAATGCCATGAACCGCGGCCGAAGAGCTGCTCAAGGAGAACGCCGCCCCTGGCAGGACGAGGAGTTTGAAGACGAGCGCGTCTATTATGATGACGAGCCCGTTTATGAGGAACCCGTGCACGACAGGGCAGAGGAGATCGTGGCCACCAACCGGATGGTGCTGCTCACCTGTACCCTGGCGGCCATGATGCCACCCTTCGCGCTGTTCCTGCTCTTTGCCGAAAAGAAAAGCCGGGCGATGCGCCTGTATGCAGGGCAGTCGGTGGGGCTGACAGTATGCCACCTGGCAACAGCCGCCGCGCTGATGCTGGTGAACGCGGTGTTTGGCGGCATTCCATATCTTGGCTTTTTGATGAATATGATCCTGTGGATCGTCTATATCGTTGCGTTGATCCTGATGGTCATTCTGCGCATCAGGATGATGTTCTTTGCCTGGCGAGGCGCGAGGTTCTCGCTGCCGGTGATCGGGCACTGGGTCGACCGCTTTTGCAGATGAGGAGGATTCGATGCACCTCAAGGACGTGAAGGCTCCGGCAGATCTGAAGGATCTGTCCTATGAGGAGCTGGGGGCACTGGCCGGGGAGATCCGCGATGAGCTGGTTTCCACCGTGGCCCAGCGCGGCGGACATCTGGCATCCAACCTGGGTGTGGTGGAGCTGACCATGGCACTCCACCGTGTGTTTGACCTGCCTGAAGATCAGATCGTGTTCGACGTGGGGCATCAGAGCTATGTGCACAAGCTGCTGACGGGACGCTACGCGCTGTTCCACACCCTGCGCAGCTTTGGCGGCCTGAGCGGCTTCCCCAAGCGCAACGAAAGCGAGTACGATGTATTCGAAACCGGGCATTCCTCCACGGCGATTTCCGCTGCGCTGGGTCTGGCCCGCGCCCGCGACTATATGGGCCGTAAGAACGCGGTGATCGCCCTGGTGGGTGACGGTGCGCTTACCGGCGGTATGTGCTACGAGGCACTGAACGATGCCGGCAATGCCCATACCAGGCTGATCGTCATTCTGAATGATAACGAAATGTCCATTGCGCCCAATGTGGGCGCACTATCCCGCCACCTGACGGATATCCGCGCCAGCAAGGGCTGGACAAGCACCAAGAAAAAAGTCAAGTCCGGCCTGTTCAACATTCCTGTGATCGGCGAGCCCATCTATAAGATGATGGACTGGCTGAAGGACACGGTGAAGTCTGCCTTCGTGGATGAAGACGGCTTTTTTACCGCGCTGGGTTTCCATTATTACGGGCCCATTGATGGCCACGACCTGAAGAGCATGGAGCACACCCTGCGCCTGGCCAAGGAATTCGACGGCCCGGCGGTGATCCATGTGCTGACCCGCAAGGGTCACGGCTATGACAAGGCCGAGGAAAAGCCGGAAATGTTCCACGGCACGCCGCCCTTTTATGTGGAAACCGGCGGACTGCGCAAGGCATCCAAGCTGCCGTCCTTCGGCAAGGTGATGGCCCGTGAGCTGGTGGACATGGCCCGGGAGGACAAGCGCATCGTGACCATCACGGCGGCCATGCCCGGCGGCACGGGGCTGAATGTGTTCCAGAAGGAATTCCCGGATCGGATGCTGGACGTGGGCATTGCCGAAGAGCATGCGGTGACCATGGCGGCTGGCATGGCCGCAGGCGGCATGAAGCCCTATTTTGCGGTGTATGCCACCTTCTTCCAGCGCAGCTTCGACCAGATGATCCACGACGTGTGCATGCAGAAGCTGCCCGTGACCTTCCTGCTGGACCGTGCCGGTCTGGTGGGCGAGGACGGCGCGACCCATCACGGTGTATACGACCTGGCGTCCACGCTGCCGGTGCCCAACCTGACGGTGCTGGCTCCCCGCGACCTGAACGAGCTTCGCCTGATGATGCGCTGGACGCAGCATCACGATGCGCCCTGCGTCATCCGCTACGGCCGCAAGAGCATCGACCTGGGGGAGAAGTACCCCTGCAAGGACTTTGTGCCTGGCAAGTGGGAAGTGATGGAGCAGGGCGCGGACTGCGCGCTGCTGGCGGTGGGCTCCATGGTGGTGGAAGCCCTGGAAACCCGTGCGCAGCTGGCTCAGCTGGGCATTGACGCGGCGGTGATCAACTGCTCCTCCGTCAAGCCCATGGACGAGGATATGCTGCGCTCCCTGGCGGACAAGCCCATCGTGACCATGGAGGAGCATGTGCTGACCGGAGGCTTCGGCAGTGCGGTGAGTGCTTTCTGCGTGGGCGAAGAAATCCCCGGGCCGGTTTTGTCCTTTGGCATCCAGGATACCTTTGTGCAGCACGGACGGCGGGATCAATTGATGAAATACCTGGGCCTGGAGCCCGAGCAGATGGCCAAGCGCATCTGCCATGTACTGGAGAGCAAGAGAGGCATCAAGCATGAGTGATAAGGTTCGCGCCGACGTGGCCCTGGTGAACCGCGGCCTGTGTGAAAGCCGCGAAAAGGCCCAGGCCAGCATTATGGCGGGATTGGCGTATATTGGCGAAAGAAAGATACTGAAAGCCAGCGAAACCGTGAAGCCGGAGGATGAGCTGATCCTTCGCGGCGCGGCGCATAATTTTGTCAGCCGCGGCGGTCTGAAGCTGGAAAAGGCCATCAAGTCCTTCCAGGCTGACCTGACGGGCAAGGTGTGCATGGATATCGGCGCGGCTACCGGCGGCTTTACGGACGTGTGCCTGCGCAGCGGTGCCAGTCATGTGTACGCCATTGACGTGGGCTACGGCCAGTTTGACTGGAAGCTGCGCAACGACGAGCGCGTGACCGTGATGGAGCGCACCAACGCCCGGTACCTGACCCCCGAACAGGTGCCGCTGCATCCCACTGTGACGGTGATGGATGTGAGCTTTATCTCCATCAAGCTGATCCTGCCGGTGGCAGCCCAGCTGATGGGGGACGAAGGCGTGTTCTATACGCTGATCAAGCCCCAGTTTGAGGCCGGAAAGGACCGCGTGGGCAAGAAGGGCGTGGTGCGCGATCCCAAGGTGCATGAAGATGTGATCCAGAGCATCGTGGACTTTGCGCCCACCTTTGGCTGGCAGGTGCAGGCCCTGGATTATTCACCCATCACCGGCCCGGAGGGGAATATCGAATTCCTGGCCAAAATCACCAGAAAAACAAGCGAAACGGAGCCTTGCACGCCGGAGATGATCCGCGAACTGGTGGCCCGTGCCCATGAAAACATGAAAAAGTAATATCGACCGCTGTATATACTTGAATGAATATTCATTCTGTGTTATACTTTCACCGAATGAATGAAAGGGGATGCAGCGGTGAAACGGATCGGCCTGATGGTTCACGGCAAGCGTGAAGATGCCATGGACTGCGCTGCCCGCGTGGCGCAGTTTTTGCAGCGGGCGGGCATATCGGTGCAGGCAGAGGATGAAGCAGCTGCCTGCCTTCTTGGCGTGATGCCGTTTTCCCAGGCAGAAGAGAAGCCGGATGTGATCCTGTCCCTGGGGGGCGACGGCACGCTTTTGCGTGGCATGCAGGCCGCTGTTCAGTGGGATATCCCGCTGCTGGGCATCAATCTGGGCCGTGTGGGCTTTTTGGCGGAAGCTGAGCCGGAGAACATCGAGGATGTGCTGCGCTGCCTGCTGGCGGGGCAGTACACCCTGGAGGAACGCGCCCTGCTGGATGTGCGCATGCAGGATCAACACTGGCTGGCCCTGAACGACGTGGTGGTGAGCCGTGGCGGATATGCCAGGCTGATCACCCTGGAAGCCTTGGTAGACGGCGATACCGCTGGCCTCTATGTGGCCGATGGTCTGGTGGTGGCGACTCCTACGGGCTCCACGGGCTACTCGCTGTCCGCAGGCGGGCCCATCGTATCTCCCCATGTGGATTGTATGGTGATCACCCCCATCTGTGCCCACAGCCTGCAGCATCGTCCCTGCGTGGTACCCGGGCATGCCAGCATCCGCCTGGAGCTGAAGGCCGATGCAGAGCAGCATGCCTCCCTGCAGGTGGATGGCCAGAGCTGCGCCGCCATGAAGGCTGGCGACTGGGCCACCATCAGCAAAGCTGACAAGAGCATTCGTTTGATCCGTACCAGACCGGCGCATTTCTTCCAGCTTGTGCGCGACAAGCTGACGGAGTGGAGCCGTTAAGACAAAGGAGGGAACCGCATGAAATCCGTACGACAGGTAGCGATCCTGGATATTATCGAGAAGCATGATGTGGAAACCCAGGAGGAACTGGCCGAAGCCCTGCGCGAGCGCGGCATTCAGGTGACCCAGGCCACGGTGTCCCGTGATATCAAGGAGCTGCGCCTTTTGAAGGTGCTCACGCCCACCGGTGCCTATAAGTATGCCACGGCGGACAAGGCCGAAAACGGCCTGGGCGAACGGTTCATCCGCATGCTGGCGGAGTCCCTGCTGAGCGTGGCGGCCTCCAACAACCTGATCGTCGTCAAGACGCTTTCCGGCTCTGCCAATGTGGCGGCGGAGGCCCTGGACAGCCTGCACTGGCCGGAGATCCTCGGCTCGCTGGCAGGCGACAACACCATTTTGCTGATCATCCGTTCCAACGAGGAGGTTCCCGGCGTGATCGCCAGGATCCAGGAAATGATCAAGTGAGATACCTTTGCTAAAGGAGCAGACCGATCATGATCCTGTCCATGAGGATGCACAACATTGCCCTCATTGAAGAAATGACCATGGATTTTGCCGACGGCCTCCATGTGATGACGGGCGAGACCGGCGCGGGCAAGTCCATCGTGGTGGATGCGGTGAACCTGGTGCTGGGCGGCCGTGCCGACCGGGAGCTGATCCGCACAGGCGCGGACAAGGCCTGGGTGGAAGCTGTGTTTGACGTGCCCGGTAATGCGGCCGTTGCCGATTTTCTGCAAAAGCAGGAGATCGACTTTGACGGCAGCCTGGTAACCCTTTACCGCGAGATCAGCCGCAGCGGGCGCAACCTGTGCCGCATCTGCGGTATGGTGATGCCTGTGGCCGCCCTCAAGGAGTTGGCGGCTCTTTTGATGGACGTGCACGGCCAGCATGAAGGCCAGTTTTTGATGGATCCCCGGTTCCATCTGCGCTTTCTGGATGAAAGCGGCGACGAAGCCCATCAGCAGCTGATGGCCCAGGTGGAAGGGGCGTATCAGGCATTCATTGTCAACCACCGCCGGTACGCCAAGCTGGTGAAGGAAAACGAGCAGAAGCAGTACCGGATGGAAACGCTGAAGAAATCCCTGGAGGAGCTGAACAAGGCCAAGCTGAAGGCTGGCGAGGAAGAGGAACTGACCCAGGAGAAGGAACGCTTCCGCCATTCGGAGAAGATCGCCACTGCGGTGCAGACGGCGCACCATGCCATCTCTGCCGGGGAGGACAGCGAATCGGTGCTGACCCGGCTGAAGGAAGCAGCCACTGCCCTGAACGGTCTTTCCGGCTTGGGCGATACATTCAAAAACCTGGCCAGCCGGGTGGAAAGTGCCTACTACGAGCTGGAAGAAGTGGGCTACGAGCTGGCGGACATCATGGAAAACGGCGAGTTCGACCCGGCAAGGGCCGAGTATGTGGAAACCCGACTGGATCTGATCCGCCGCCTGGAGCGCAAGTACGGCGAGAGCATCCCGGTGATCCTCGCCGAGCAGGAGCGCATGCAGGAGGAGTACGATAACTTCGCCAGCATGGATCAGCAGGTGGCGGCGTTGGGTGCCGAGCATAAGAAGCTGCTGGCTGCCTACCGTGCGCTGGCACGGCAGCTGACGGAATCCCGCAAGGCACTGGCACAGCGGTTTGAACAGAACATGATGGCGCAGCTGTGCGACCTGGGCATGGAAAAGACGGTGTTCCAGGTAGCGTTTGCCCCCAAGCCCGAGGGCAAGCAGCTGATGCCCCAACCCATCGGCGATGACACGGTGGAGTTCATGATCTCGCCCAACCCCGGCGAACCCATGAAGCCCCTGTCGAAGATCGCGTCCGGTGGCGAGCTGTCCCGACTGATGCTGGCCATCAAGTCCCTGGAGGCGGAGCACGGCGGCGTGGGCTGCATGGTGTTCGACGAAATTGACACTGGCATCAGCGGCCGCATGGCGCAGGTGGTGGCGGAGAAGATGGCCCTCATTGCCCGGAACCGTCAGGTGATCTGTGTGACCCATCTGCCGCAGATCGCTGCCATGGCCCACCATCAGTTCCTGGTGGAAAAACGGGTGGAAGAGGGAAGGACCAATACCTCCGTGCGGCTTTTGAACAGGGATGAACGCATCGGCGAAGTAGCCCGCATGATGGGCGGCGCAGACGGCAGCGAGGAGAGTGCCCGCGCCCATGCTGCCCTGATGCTGGACAAAGCCGCCGAATTGAGAGCGTAATTTACCAACAATGACAAAAAATAAACAGGGTTTACGCTAAGATTATGGGTGCGAAAGCATCAAAACTGTGCTATAATGAATCCGTGTGAATATGCACGCGTGTTTGTCACGCTTGTTTCCATGTGTAGATCAATTGGAAGGGGGACCTATGTCCGTGTTTGGATCCCGTATGTTTCCTGGCGGCGTTCATCCTCATGAAAGTGTGAACGGCAAGGCCGTCAACGGCGGCAATGCCATCGTTAAGCTTCCTGCGCCGCCCCGGGTGATCATCCCGCTGTCCCAGCACATCGGCGCGCCTGCCAAGGCACTGGTCAAGAAGGGCGATCTGGTCAAGGTCGGCCAGGTGATCGGCCAGGCCGGCGGCTATGTATCCGCCAATGTGCATGCTTCTGTTTCCGGCAAGGTGTGGGACGTTCAGCCCTGCCTGCTGGCCAGCGGCGTGTCCGTGCCTGCTGTCATCATCGACAACGATTACAAGGACGAGTGGGTGGAATTGTCCCCTGCGGCCAACCCCGACAGCCTGACCGCTGACGAACTGCGCAAAATCGTGGCGGACGCTGGTATTGTGGGCCTGGGCGGTGCTACCTTCCCCACGGCGGTGAAGCTGAATCCCGCCGAGGGCAAGACCATCGAAAAGCTGGTTATCAATGGCGCGGAGTGCGAGCCCTACCTGACGGCCGACCATCGCCTGATGCTGGAAAAGGCCGAGGATATCATCCACGGCATCTGCATCGTGATGAAGGCCCTGAAGGTGAAGGAAGCCATCATCGGCATTGAGAACAACAAGCCCGATGCTGTTGCTGCCATGACGGCTGCCGCCAAGGAAGGCATCACCGTGAAGGCACTGCCCGTGCGGTATCCCCAGGGCGGTGAGAAGCAGCTGGTATATGCCCTCACCAAGAAGAAGGTCCCCACCGGCGGCCTGCCCCTGGATGTGGGCATCGTGGTGTGCAATGTGGGCACCATGTATGCTGTGCAGCAGGCTGTGTGCGAGGGTCGTCCGCTGATCGAGCGTGTGACCACCGTGGGCGGCCTGGTGGAAAAGCCCGGCAACTTCATGGTGCGCATCGGCTCCACGGTGGAGCAGTTGCTGGATGCCTGCGACGGCCTGCAGAAGGGCGTGAAGCAGCTGATTTACGGCGGCCCCATGATGGGCATGGCCATCGCCCGCACCGATATCCCTGTGACCAAGGGCTGCTCCGGCATTCTGGCCCTGGGCGAGGAAGCCATGGAGCCCAAGGAGAGCGCGTGCATCCGCTGCGGCCGCTGCCTGCGTGCCTGCCCCATGAAGCTGATGCCTGCCAAACTGGACGCCCTTTCCCGTGCGCTGCGCTTTGAAGAAGCTGAAAAGCTGGGCGTGATGAACTGCATGGAATGCGGTGCCTGCACCTTTGTGTGCCCCGCCAAGCGCAGCCTGACCCAGTCCTGCCGCACGGCCAAGAAAGTGATCAACACCCGCCGCAAGCAGGCGGCTGAAAAGAAGGAGGATTAAGATCATGCAAAAGAGTCTGGCTGTTTCCTCCTCTCCGCATCTGCGCGACCGGGCGTCCACCCAGCGCATCATGCAGGAGGTATGCCTGGCACTGGCCCCCGCCGGTATCGCCGGTATCATCCTGTACGGCGCGAACGCCGCTGCGCTGATCGCCGTATCCGTCATCACCTGCGTGCTGGCTGAGTTCCTGTACCAGAAGGCGGCCAAGGAAAAGTCCACCATCAGCGACTGGAGTGCCGTGGTAACCGGCTTGCTGCTGGCCTACAACCTGCCTGCCAATGCCCCCCTGTGGCTGGCTGTGGTGGGCGGCATCATCGCCATCGTACTGGTCAAGCAGATCTTTGGCGGCATCGGTTCCAACTTCATGAACCCTGCGCTGACGGCCCGCGCCATCCTGTTCATCAGCTGGTCCAGCCTGATGTCCACCTACCCCCAGACCAATTATGCGGTGGATGCTGTATCCTCCGCTACGCCCCTGGCCCTGCTGGGTGCCGGTACGGTGCCTGCTGACATGAGCCTGTGGAACCTGATGATCGGCAACTGCGGCGGCGTGCTGGGTGAAACCTGCAAGCTGGCCATCATTGCCGGCGGCGTGTATCTGCTGGTGCGCGGCATCATCGACTGGCGTATCCCGGTGACCTTCATCGGCACGGTGTTCGTGTGCTACCTGCTCAAGGACGGCGCGCAGATGGCCGTGTACCAGATCTTCTCCGGCGGCCTGATGCTGGGTGCCTTCTTCATGGCTACCGACTATGCCACCAGCCCCGTGACGAACATCGGCAAGATCATCAACGGCATCGGCTGCGGCATTCTGCTGTTTGTGATCCGCGCCTTCGCATCCTATCCCGAAGGCTGCAGCTTCGCTATCCTGTTCATGAATGTTGTCACCCCCATGATCGACAAGTTTACCGTTTCCAAGCCCTTTGGGGAGGTGAAGAAGCATGCCTAAGGAGAAAAAGAGTTTCCTGCAGGTCTTCATGAATGGCCTGATCACTGAAAACCCCACTTTTACCCTGATGCTGGGCATGTGTCCCACCCTGGCCATTACCACCGCTGCTTCAAACGGCATCGGCATGGGCCTGGCCACCACCTTCGTGCTGGTGTGCTCCAACCTGTTCATCAGCCTGCTGCGCAAGGTGATCCCGGATAAGGTGCGCATCCCGTCCTTCATCGTGGTCATCGCATCCTTCGTGACCATCCTGGAAATGATCCTGAAGGCCTACATCCCTGCGCTGAGCGAATCCCTGGGCATGTACATACCCCTGATCGTGGTGAACTGCATCATCTTCGCCCGCGCAGAAGCCTTCGCCTTCAAGAACGGCCCTGTGCTCTCCCTGGCTGACGGCCTGGGCATGGGTCTGGGCTTCACCGGTGCCATCACCATCCTGAGCGCGATCCGCGAGCTGCTGGGTAACGGTACCATCTTCGGCGCACAGATCATGCCCGAAGCATACCAGCCCATGGGCATCATGCTGAATGTGCCCGGCGGCTTCGTAACCCTGGGCCTGCTGCTGGCCCTGGTGAACGCCATCAAGAACCTGGCGGCTAAGAAGGCCGCTGCCCGGAAGGAGGAGCTGGCATGAATATCTACCTGACGATTCTGGTCGGCAGCCTTCTGGTCAACAACTTCGTGATGAACAAGTTCCTGGGCATCTGCCCCTTCCTGGGCGTGTCCAAGAAGTTCGACACCGCGCTTGGCATGGGCATGGCCGTGACCTTCGTTATGACCCTGGCCTCCTTTGTGGCGTGGATTGTCGAGCACTTCCTGCTGGTGCCCTTTGGCCTGATGTACATGCGTACCATCGCGTTCATCCTGGTGATCGCCGTGCTGGTGCAGGTGGTGGAAATGGCTCTGAAGAAGATGTCTCCCTCCCTGTATCAGTCCCTGGGCGTGTATCTGCCCCTGATCACCACCAACTGCGCCGTGCTGGGCGTGGCCATCCTGAACTCCGACCTGGCCTACGGCCTGCTGGAGAGCACCTTCAACGGATTCTGCGCCGCCCTGGGCTTCACCCTGGCGATGGTGCTGTTCGCCTGCATCCGCGAGCGTCTGAGCCTGGCGAAGATGCCCAAGTGGATGGATGGTTTCCCCGGTGCGCTGATTACCGCTGGCCTGATGGCCGTTGCCTTCGCTGGCTTCGGCGGCCTGATCAAGTAAAAGGGGAGGTAACGACATGGATATTTTGTACGCTGCCCTGGTGCTTGGCGGCCTGGGCCTGCTGTTCGGCGGCCTGCTGACGCTGACCTCCAAGGTGTTTGCTGTTCCCAGCAACCCCACCCGTGACGCTATCCGCGAGGTGCTGCCCGGTGCCAACTGCGGCGGCTGCGGCTATCCCGGCTGCGACGGCTGCGCTGATGCCATCGCCGCTGGCAAGGCTCCTGTGAATGCCTGCCCTGTGGCTGGTGCCGCTGTGGCGGAGCAGATCGCTGCCATTATGGGCGTTGAGCCCGCTGATGCCGCTGCCCGCAAGGTGGCCAAGGTCATCTGCCAGGGTGACATCGACCGCTGCAAGACCAAGTTCAACTACACCGGCATTCAGGACTGCGTGGCCGCCTCCCTGGTGAGCGACGGCAACCGCGCCTGCAAGTATGCCTGCCTGGGCCTGGGCACCTGTGTGAAGGCTTGCCCCTTCGACGCCATCCACATCGACGAGCATAAGAAGATCGCTGTGGTGGATGAAGACAAGTGCGTGGCCTGCGGCAAGTGCGTGGCTGCCTGCCCCAAGAATGTGCTGGAGCTGCAGCCTGTGACCCGTCCCGTGCGACTGATGTGCCGCGCTGCTGAAGAGGGTTACCTGGTCAGCGACAACTGCCGCGTGGGCTGCATTGGCTGCGAACGCTGCGCCATCGCCTGCAAGTTCGGTGCCATCACCATGGTGAACAACCTGCCGGTGATTGACCTGGACAAGTGCGTGGGCTGCATGATGTGTGCCGAAGCTTGCCCCACCAATGCCATCTGGGCCGATTGGGACGAGCGCAAGATCGCCGAAATCAACCAGGACGAGTGCATCGGCTGCGGCCTGTGCAAGCGTCAGTGCCAGTTTGAGGCCATCAACGGCGAGAAGAAGATGCCCCATGAGATCACCACTGCCTGCACCGGCTGCGGTGCCTGTGCTGCCAAGTGCCCCAAGAAGTGCATCACCATGAAGGTGCGCGAGCATGCCCGCGACCGTCATGCCAAGGTGGGCACCACGCCCGATCCTGTGCTGGCCGTGAAGAATGAGAACGTTGCGGCTCCTGCTGCCAAGCCTGCCCGCACTCCTGAAATGGAAGCAAAGATCCAGGCTGCGCTGGCCGCCAAGGCTGCCCGCGAGGCTGCGGCCAAGCAGGGCGACGCTATGAAGGACACCGAAACGCCCGTTCAGACCGCCGAGGCTGAAAAGGCTGAGTAATCTAAAACAAACAAGCCCCTTACCACGCCGGTAAGGGGCTTTTGCTATGCTGTTTTACAGCCACTTGTTGTAGGTGGCGACGGTGCCGATCAGGTTCACTGCCGCGGCAAAGAAGGCAATGGGGACATTCCAGGCGGCAAAGGTGTCGCGCTTGGGCTTCCAGTGCAGGAAGGCGAAGAATAGCCAGGGCATGATGTCCAACAGGTAGCGGTTGCCGAAATGCCAGCCGCCCAGGGTGCGGTGGGCACAGATGATCAGCACATAGATGAGGGTCAGCAGGGGCAGCATGAGCATCAGGGCAGGGAACTTGCGCGGGCGGCTGCGCAGGGCAATGATCCAGGCGATGGTCATGGTAATCAGGAAAGGGTTCGTCAGCCAGAAGGCCATGCCGTTCATGTAAAAGAAGGAGAGGGGTTCTTCCTGGTTGACCCAGCCGGGCAGCCGCAGCAGTGCCTTGATGTTGTCCCAAATGTACAGCACGCTGAACTGTCCGTGCTCGGCCCGGGTGAATTCCGGCAGGAAGTTGTGGCCGAATTCGAACACATCGCCGAAGCGTAGATAATTCAGCAGCATGTAGGATGCGCCCAGCACCGCCGGACCGATGACCCAGTACCACCGGCGGAGAATAATCAGCCAGGGGGCATCCTGAGGGTGATGCCTGCGCTGGTGGCGGTAGAGCAGCCACAACAGCACCGGCAGATAGAGCATCACCATGGGGCGGCAGCCCATGGCGCAGGCCCAGGCCGTCAGCGACACGGTGCCCTGGCCGCGCATGGCGTGGTAGATGGCCATCAGGGACAGGGTGAAGCACATGTTCTGTGCGATGAACCACACCCAGCCGTTGAAAGCAATGAACAGGAACCCGGTACCGAAATATAGGAACATGATCCAGAACAGGCCCCGGTGGTCGCGGCATACTCGCCGGTAGATGGCGCAGGCATAGCATACGCCCAGGGCCGTTACGGCCAGGGCCAGCCAGGCCTCCTGGAAATGAACGCCCCAGATGGCGGCGAAGGGGAGCATCACATAAGAGGGGAATGGGGGAAAGGAAACATAGTATTTCCCGTCGCGGATGGCCAGCTCCAGCCAGGTGAGGGTGGCACCGTCGGCCAGATCCAGCCGGCCCTCCAGCCAGGCGCAGGCCTGCCGGACATAGGAGTTGTACGGGGTGTGATGCATGGGCCAGTAGCCAGTGAACATCATCACAGCCAGCAGCCCCAGTAAAACACAAAGCACGCACTGGCAGCTGAAGGCGGCCTGCCTGCGGCGGGGCGATACGGCCCGGGTCGGTTCGGACATCATAACATCTCCTTGAATGAGGGGTTCAACCATCATAACGGGCTACCGTGCAAAAACCATCCCGGTTCAGGGAATAAAAGTCAATTTATTCCTTGTGTTCCACATACGCAGGGGGAATCCTGCCCTGTGTAAACGCTAACATATGAAATTATTTAGCGAAAAGCGCTTTTGCCGCTTGATAATCTCTTGCCAAAAGGGAAAAATAATGGTATCATTTTAACGATATATGAAGGATCAGTCTGGCGGGCGATAACAAGCGCCTTGTCAGGCTATGTCCATGCAAGGGTAAAACCTTGCATAAATCCAAGAAGAGGAGTTGTTTCCCATGGCGAAGAAGTTTGTGTACCTTTTCACCGAAGGTAACGGCACGATGCGTGAGCTTCTGGGCGGCAAGGGTGCCAACCTGGCCGAGATGACCAACATTGGCCTGCCTGTTCCCCAGGGCTTTACCATTTCCACTGAAGCCTGCACCCAGTACTACGAGGACGGCCGTCAGATCAATCCTGACATCCAGGCTGAAATCATGGAGTACGTTGAGAAGCTGGAAGGCATCACCGGCAAGAAGTTCGGCGACAAGGAAAACCCCCTGCTGGTTTCCGTTCGCTCCGGTGCCCGCGCCTCCATGCCCGGCATGATGGACACCATCCTGAACCTGGGCCTGAACGAAGAAGTGGTTGAGGTTCTGGCTGCCAAGTCCGGCAACCCCCGTTGGGCCTACGACTGCTATCGTCGTTTCATCCAGATGTACTCCGACGTGGTTATGGAAGTCGGCAAGAAGTACTTCGAGCAGCTGATCGACGAAATGAAGGAAGCCAAGGGCGTCACTCAGGACGTTGAACTGACCGCTGACGACCTGAAGGAACTGGCCAACCAGTTCAAGGCCGAGTACAAGTCCAAGATCGGCGAGGATTTCCCCTCCGATCCCAAGGAACAGCTGATGGGTGCCGTCAAGGCTGTGTTCCGTTCCTGGGACAACCCCCGCGCCAACATCTATCGTCGTGAGAACGACATTCCCTATTCCTGGGGCACTGCTGTTAACGTTCAGTCCATGGCCTTCGGTAACATGGGCGACGACTGCGGCACCGGCGTTGCCTTCACCCGCGATCCTGCCACCGGCAAGCGCGGCCTGATGGGCGAGTTCCTGACCAACGCTCAGGGCGAAGACGTTGTGGCTGGCGTGCGTACTCCCATGCCCATCTCCGAGATGGCTAACAAGTTCCCCGCTGCTTTCGAGCAGTTCCAGAAGGTTTGCGCCATCCTGGAAGACCACTACCGCGACATGCAGGATATGGAGTTCACCGTTGAGAACGGCAAGCTCTACATGCTGCAGACCCGTAACGGCAAGCGTACCGCTCCCGCCGCTCTGAAGATCGCCTGCGACCTGGTGGACGAAGGCATGATCGACGAGAAGAAGGCCGTGTCCATGATCGATCCTCGTAACCTGGACACCCTGCTGCATCCCCAGTTCGACCCCAAGGCTCTGAAGGCCGCCACCGCCATCGGCAAGGCTCTGCCTGCTTCCCCCGGTGCTGCTGCTGGTAAGATCGTCTTCACCGCTGAAGATGCCAAGGAATGGGCTGCCCGCGGCGAAAAGGTCGTTCTGGTCCGTCTGGAGACCTCTCCCGAAGATATCGAGGGCATGATGGCTGCTCAGGGCATCCTGACCGTGCGCGGCGGCATGACCTCTCACGCTGCCGTTGTGGCCCGCGGCATGGGTACCTGCTGCGTGTCCGGCTGCACCGAGATCAACATGGATGAAGAGAACAAGGTCTTCACCCTGGCTGGCCAGACCTTCCACGAGGGCGACGAACTGTCCCTGGACGGCTCCACCGGCAACATCTACGCTGGCCTGATCCCCACCAAGGACGCCGAGATCGCTGGCGAATTCGGCCGCATCATGGCTTGGGCTGACCAGTATCGTACCCTGAAGGTTCGCACCAATGCCGACTCTCCCCGCGACGCCATCAAGGCTCGTCAGCTGGGTGCTGAGGGCATCGGTCTGTGCCGTACCGAGCACATGTTCTTCGAGGAAGGCCGTATCGCTTCCTTCCGCGAGATGATCTGCGCCGACACCGTTGAAGAGCGCGAGGCCGCCCTGGCCAAGATCGAGCCCATGCAGCAGGCTGACTTCGAAGGCCTGTACGAGGCCATGGAAGAGCACCCCGTGTGCATCCGCTTCCTGGATCCCCCGCTGCACGAGTTTGTGCCCACCACCGAAGAAGACATCGCCGCTTTGGCCGCCGCTCAGGGCAAGACCGTGCAGCAGATCAAGGACATCATTTCCTCCCTGCACGAGTTCAACCCCATGATGGGTCACCGTGGCTGCCGTCTGGCCGTCACCTATCCCGAAATCGCCGCCATGCAGACCAAGGCCGTCATCAAGGCTGCTCTGGCTGTGAAGGGCCGTCATCCCGAATGGAACATCGTTCCCGAGATCATGATTCCCCTGGTTGGCGACGTGAAGGAACTGAAGTATGTTAAGGCCGTTGTGGTCAAGACTGCTGACGAAGTCATCGCTGCTTCCGGCGTTGAGCTGAAGTACGAAGTCGGCACCATGATCGAGATCCCCCGTGCCTGCCTGACCGCTGACGAAGTGGCCCAGGAAGCTGAGTTCTTCTGCTTCGGCACCAACGACCTGACCCAGATGACCTTCGGCTTCTCCCGTGACGACGCCGGCAAGTTCCTGAACGCCTACTATGAGGCCAAGATCTATGAGAACGATCCCTTCGCCAAGCTGGACCAGAATGGCGTTGGCAAGCTGATGGAAATGGCCATCACCAAGGGCAAGGCTTCTGGCAAGAACCTGCACTACGGCATCTGCGGCGAGCACGGCGGCGACCCCGTCTCCGTTGAGTTCTGCCACAAGATCGGCCTGGACTATGTGTCCTGCTCTCCCTTCCGTGTGCCGATCGCCCGTCTGGCCGCCGCTCAGGCTGCTATCAAGGGCTAAGATATCCGCGTAAGCTGATTTCTTAGGTAACAACAAACGAGGCAACCCATACTCCTTCGGGAATGTGGGTTGCCTTTTTCTTTTCAGCTATGTATAATGGACGAAGGAGGCGAGTGCCATGCAGGTTGAGCTAAGAAAGCTGACGGCAAATGATGGCCGTGATGTTTACGATTTTCTGCAAACGCTGCCCAAGGATGAGAACGGATTCATCAATAGCGCGGCTGGCATGACGTTTGAGGAGTTTCAGCATTGGTGCGCCAAGTGCGCTGAAAGTGCAGAAAAAACGGAGATCGAGGATGGCTGGAAGGTGCCGCAAACGACCTATTGGCTTTATGTGGAGGGGAAGCCGGTGGGCATGGGCAAATTGCGCCATTTCCTGACAGATGGACTGCGGGTGGCTGGTGGTCACATTGGATATGCCATTGCGCCGGATGCCCGCAACCGCGGGTATGGCAAGCAGCTACTGAAAGGAATGCTGTACGAAGCCAAATTGAAGGGGATTGACCGTGTTCTGGTTACGGTCCACAACGATAATGTGGCTTCGATCCGTGTTGCTATGGGCTGCGGCGGTGTGATAGAGCAAATCACGGAGGAAAGGCACTTGATTTGGCTGGATACTGCTGTGGAATGATTGATGCAGAGAGGGGGCGGCATGAATGCCTATCCGAAGTGCGGCCAAAGCGTTGATCGTGCATGAAGGAAGGCTGTTGTTGAACCGCTGTGTGCATGCTGATGGCCGGGTGTATCATGATCTGCCTGGCGGAGGACAAAAGCAGTACGAATCCCTGGAGGATGCGGTGATCCGCGAAGTGCGCGAAGAAACAGGCTATGCGGTGCGCCCAGTACGGTTTGCAGCTTTGGCCGAAGAAATCTACACCAGTGAAGCGATGCAAACGCGCTATCCGGAGTATACCCACCGGATGATGCATATCTTTTTAGCGGAGCTGGCAAGTGAAGCGTCATGCACACCGTCGGAACTGGATCTGGGCATGGATGGCTGCGAATGGGTGCCGCTGGAAGCAGTAAAGGATATAGGCGAACTGCATCCGTCGGCACTGAAAACGGCATTGCATGATATTCTTGCAGCGAAAGAGGCTGTCTGGCTCGGAACCGAGTACTGGCCGGATGATACAGAATAAAAAAGCTCCGCATAACGGAGCGTCAAATACGGAGCTTTTCCAGAAGCGCGGCATATCGCTGGGCTTCTATTTCGTTGGGCGGCAGGGTGGGATTGTGCAGGCAGTGGTGCAGCACATCGGCATCCTTCAGCACCTCGTCCAAGGGGGCTTGCACCTTGTCCTTGTCGCTGTGGTGGGCGATGGCGGAACAGATGGCGTCCATCTCTTCCTGGGTGAACTGGCCGGAGCCCTTCATGCAGGTGCGGGCCATGGCTGCGCTGCGTCCGGCGTGATTCTTGCTCTCGCCCGTGGCATAGGTGGAAATGTCGTGGAGCAGCCCCGCCACGGTGGCCAGCTCGGTGGACAAACCGCGGCGCAGGGCCAGCAATGCGGCATTGCCTGCCACACCGTAGAGATGCACAGCGGCGGTACGGTGTTCTTCAGCATCGGTGATGGTATCCAGCAGGCGGTTGACATATAGCTGCACACAGGTGATTCGATCCATGCTTATTCCTCCATCTGCTGCATAACGTGGCTGATGGCCTCCCGGGCGATATCCCAGCCGTAGCCGCGGCGGGCCAGCATGGCTGTAATGCGCTGGGCGGTCTTGCGCGGGTCCTCGCCGGCCTTGGAACGGGCCACAGCCTTTTCCACCAGGGCAATAGCCCCGGCCAGCTGCTCGTCTTCGTCGATGGCTTCCAGGGCGGCCTCGGCTTCGGCGGCCGAAATGCCCTTGCGGCGAAGCTCCTGGGCGATGCGGTTGCGGCCCAGCTTGCGGGCGGAGCGGGCTTCTACCCATTGTTGGGCAAAATCAGCGTCGTCCAGCAGGTTTTCGGTTTCCAGCTTGTAGATGACCATTTCCACGGTGCAGGGGCGGTAGCCGCAGCGGAGCAGCTTGTCCTCAATCTCCTTGCGGCTGCGGGCGCGGCTGGCCAGGAAAGCCACAGCTCGGTCCAGGGCATGGCGGTACTGACGCACCATCAGCCAGTTGTCGTATTCCTCAATGTCGATGGGTTCTCCCTCCTGCAGGGGACGTTCCCGGAACAGGCTGAGGGGCACCAGGATCTCGTCGCTCTCGCTGATGGTAACGCGCATTTTGCCGTGCTCTTTTTTGATGGCGGTGATCACTTCCATGAGGGTATCTCCTTTTGTAATGCCCAGCGGAGCAGCTCTTTATTGCAAAGCCCCAGACGGCCTTCACGGGCCTCGCTGCATCCGCCGTTGAGGAAAATGACCTGACGGCCCGTGCACTCTTCGTAGAAGGCACCGTCCACACAGCCGTAGGCAAAGCCCTGGTGGCCGTAGATGCGGTGCTTAGACAGGTCCGGCCGGTCAAGGATGACCAGCCCCAGACCGTAGCGTCGGGTAGGGGCGGAGGCAGGGCCGGTGAAGCTGTGTTGGGTCTTCATTTGCTGGATGGATGCAGGGATAAAATACTGCTTTCCCGCATAGGCACCGTCGTTGGCGATGATCAGCAGCAGGTTGCTCAGGGAGGCGCAGTTGGTGTACATGGCCCCGGCAGTATGACCGAAGTGGCGCGTGGGATCGGCCTGAGCGATGCTTCTGCGGCCCAGGGCGGTGATGGTCACATCCTGGCCCTTGTGGTAGGGCAGTACCCGGGCAATGGGCATGATGCGGTTTTCGTCCAGGGTGGAGGCATCCAGTGTGGCCTCCATGCCCAGGGGCTGGAAGAGTCTTGATTGGAAAACAGACTCCAACGACTGACCGGTGACGGCTTCCATCAAGCAGCCCAGCAGCCCAAAGCCCAGATTGCAGTAGGACATGGCGTTACTGCTGACACGAACACCATCGGCAGCAAGCACATGGTGGAATGTCTGCCCGTCGCGCAGGGCTTGTTCGTAGGCAGGCACATCCCGCAGGCCGGAGGTGTGGCTCAGCAGCTGGCGGATGGTGATACCCTGCAGGGCAGGAAGCGCATCGGTATCGGGCAGCAGGGGAGCGATGAGGTCATCAAGGGCAAAGGCACCTTCTTCGGCCAGCTTCAGGATCACCAGGGCAGTGGCCATTTTGGTGATGGAAGCCACTCGGAAGAGTGTATCCGCGTCAGCGTGATGGCGTGGATGTGCGGTGGACGTGTGGACGGCTGAATAAGCGTCGCCGTCGTTCAGCAGCAGGGAAGCCCCCAGCACATGATGCTTGCACAGAATGCGCTCATAGGCGCGAAGGTCGATGGGGTGCCCGTGGTCGTTGTGGGTCATCTGGCCGCGTGGAGAAGGTGCGAGGGGCAGCGCGGCGCGGTAGAGCAGATTGCGGAAGTTTGTCGTTGGCATGTCGGCTCCTTTGTGATCAGCATCAGGCGGTATAAATGGTAATGCTGGAGATGATCGTTGTCAGGGAAAAAGCGGCGCATTGCAGGGTTGCGGCTTCGATGCCGACAAAACCGGCCTGGGCCAGATAAAGCGAAAGGCCGATGCATCCAGCGATGCACACAAGCATGGGCACTGAGCGCAGGCGGAACAGCTTGCTCAGACCATGCTGTCGCACACAGCGCAGCAGGAAAACCACCAGCACGCAGATGCAGATGCAGATGGCCAGCACCTGGCTGATGCGCAGTGTGCTGCCTGCATAGAGACTGTCGGTGCGCAATCCCTCGATGATCAGCCGTCCGGCGCCATAGAGCAGGAAGTACCACAGGGTGGCGTCGCCAGTGCGGCGCATGCGCTTGCGGGTGAGCATCAGGGCGGTGAATACGATCAGGTTCCACATGGATTCATAAAAGAAGGTGGCCAGGTGCCAGGTGTTGCCTGCGGGCCCGGGGATCAGCACAGCGGCAGGGAAGAACTGCCACGCAGGGGCTGTGACGGTGATGCCGTAGGCTTCCATGTTGAAGTAGTTGCCCCAGCGTCCGATGGCTTGGGCCAAGGCCAGCCCGGGAGCGATGATATCAGTAAGCTGGCCGACGGGGATGCCGCGTTTGCGGCTGAACAGCAAAACGGCCAGCAGTCCGCCGATGATGCCGCCGTAGATGGCCAGACCGCCCTGCCATATATAAAGGATGCTGACAGGGTTGGGTGCGAATGTATCCCAGGCAAAAACAACATAATACAGCCGGGCACCGATCACGCCAAAGGGGATGACCCACAGTGCCAGATCCACCACCGTATCCTGGGGGAGCTGGAGCCGCTTTTCCTCCCGGCTGGCAATGAACAAAGCCAGGCAGATGCCTGTAACGATCAATGCGCTGTACCAGGGAATGATGCCGAAAAGCATCCGGCTGGATGGCATGGCAAGCATAAATGATCCTCCTGAATTTTCTTCATTATAGGTTTTTCCAGGAAAGCTGTCAAGCATGCACCATAGCGCACAGGTTTGTGATATGATTAACAATTTTGTATATTGCCGGAACTTTTTTTCCCGGTTTGTGCAAACTAAGCGAAAAAACCATTGCATATGAAAGGGTTTTCAATTATAATAGGAAAGAATATGGGTGCGAAGGCTCTTCTTGGGCATTCGCTTACCGCACATAAAGGAGGAAACGTTCCATGAGCAAGGTACACGTTTTCGAGCATCCCCTGATCCAGCACAAGCTGAGCATTATGCGCAGCAAGGATACCGGTACCAAGGAATTCCGCGAGCTGCTGGAAGAAATCTCTATGCTGATGGTTTATGAAGTCACCCGCGACCTGCCCACCCAGGACGTGGAAGTGGAGACCCCCATCTGCAAGTGCACTACCAAAATGCTGGCCGGCAAGAAGCTGGGCATCGTGCCCATCCTGCGCGCTGGCCTGGGCATGGTGGAGGGCGTTACCCGCCTGATCCCCGCTGCCCGTGTGGGTCATATCGGCCTTTATCGTGATCCCGAGACCCATGAGCCTGTGGAATATTATTGCAAGCTGCCCGCTGACAGCGAGAACCGCGAGCTGCTGGTGCTGGATCCCATGCTGGCCACCGGCGGCAGTGCCAGCGACGCCATCACCATGATCAAGAAGCGCGGCTGCAAGCACATCCGCCTGGTGAACCTGATCGCTGCCCCCGAAGGCATTGCCAAGGTGCAGAAGGATCATCCCGACGTGGACATCTACGTGGCCGGCCTGGATGAGAAGCTGAACGAGCATGCCTACATCGTGCCCGGCCTGGGCGACGCGGGCGACCGCCTGTTTGGCACCAAGTAAGGTGGCAGGGATGGAATTCTTCAGAAAGATCGATCCTACGGTGAAGAAGGAAACCAAATACATCGCCCTGATGGTCGTGATCCTCACGGTATTGATGGAAGCGGTGTTCCTGGTGCTTCGCCGGTGGGACATGACGGTGCTCTGGGGCGGCCTGCTGGGTGCCTGCGTGGCGATCCTGAACTTTTTCCTGATGGGCTTCACCGTTCAGAAGGCTGTGGAAAAAGAAGAAAAAGATGCTAAGCAGTTAATGAAGGTTTCACAGTCTGGCCGTATGATGATGCAGCTGGCCTTTGCTGCCATCGCTGCGGCACTGCCAGGTGCATTCAACCTGATCGCTGCACTGTTGCCGCTGCTTTTCCCCCGCATCGGGGTGATGCTGCGCAGCGTGGTGCTGAAAAACAAAGGTGAATAAAGCAATCTCTCTCATCAAAGCTGAAAGGAGGTGAGAGATGTAATGAATGATCAACAACGCAAATGGCGGGCGAAGGACGGCCTGTATCTGGCTATGATCATCGTTCCCATTGTGATCGCCATCCTGATCCAGATCCTCACTGCACCAGCGTCGGAGGGTATCAGCATCACAGGCGCAAGGATCTTCTTTGAGATTCCCATGCCCCTGATGCCGCTGCTCATCACGGAAGCGCAGGTGAACTCCTGGCTGATCATGATCACCATCGTGGGCGTGTGCCTGTTCCTGACCAACGGCATTCACGAAAACCGTGGCGACTGGCGGCAGATGGCCTCGGAGTGGATCGTGGAAAAGGTGGACGGTTTGGTTACGGAGAACATGGATCCTGTTTTCCATGACAGCTATGCCCCCTTTGTGGCGGCGGTGCTGGCCCTGTCGGCATTCTCCAGCCTGATGTCGCTCTTTGGCGTGTATCCCCCCACGTCCGACCTGAACGTGGTCGGCGGCTGGGCGATCCTGGTGTTCATCCTCATCACGAAGAACAAGCTGAAGGCGGGCCTGTGGTACTACACCAAGGGCTACCTGGAGCCCATCCCCGTGATGCTGCCCATGAACATCATCAGCGAGATCGCAACGCCTGTTTCCATGGCGTTCCGTCACTTCGGCAACGTTCTGTCCGGTTCGGTTATCTCCGCGCTGGTGGCCTGGGCCCTGGCGGGTGCGTCCTCTGCGCTGCTGGGCTGGCTGCCCGGTTTCCTGGGTGAGATCCCCATCCTGCGCGTAGGTCTGCCGGCTATCCTCAGTGCTTACTTCGATGTCTTCAGCGGCTGCATTCAGGCATTCATCTTCTCCATGCTGACCATGCTGTACATCTCTGGCGCATACCCCGGTGACGAGCTGGAAGCCCGCAAGGCAAAGCTGGCTCAGAAGGCTGCTATGGCCAAGTAAAATCAAAACAAAAAGAACAATAACATTTGGAGGTACATCAACATGTTGGAACTGGCTATTGGTATCATCCTCGGCTGCTGTGCTCTGGGCGCTGGCTGCGCCATGATCGCTGGTATCGGCCCTGGTATCGGCGAAGGTAATGCTGTTGCTAAGGCTTGTGAAGCCATCGGCCGTCAGCCCGAGTGCAAGGGCTCCGTCACTTCTACCATGATCATGGGCTGCGCCATCGCTGAGACCACCGGTATCTACGCTCTGGTTGTGGCCATCCTGTTGATCTTCGTTGCTCCCAACACCCTGGTGGGCGTGCTGAAGGCCGCTCTGGGCCTGTAAGTAGGTGACGGAGATGCAAGCGCTTGAAGTCATTTCCATTAACCTATGGAATGTCCTGATCTCTCTTGCAAACCTGACCATCCTCTTTCTGCTGATCAAAAAGTTCCTCTACAAGCCGGTGAAGAAGGTCATGGCCGCCCGTCAGGAGGCCATTGCCGCCCAGTACCGCGCTGCTGACGAGGCCGAAAAGGCCGCTAAGGCCGATCAGGCCCTGTATGCCGAGAAGCTCTCCGGCGCACAGGCAGAGGTGGACAGCATGCTCCAGGATGCTACGGTGAACGCCGCACGCCGCGGCGACCGCATCGTGGCCGACGCCCAGAACAAGGCCGACGGTATCATCCGCCAGGCCCAGACTGAGGCTGAAATGGAGAAGAAGAAAGCTCAGGCTACCATCCGCCGCGAGATCACCGATGTGTCCGCTGCCCTGGCTGAAAAGCTGCTGGGCCGCGAGATGACCGAGGGTGATCACCGCGCGATGATCGACTCCTTCCTGGACGGGATCGGTGACGAGCAATGACAAAAATGAGTAACGAGTACGCTGACGCCCTGTTCTCCCTGGCCATGGATAACCAGGCCGAGGACGAGACCCTCAGCTCACTGCATCTGGTTCGTGATGCCTTCCGCGAAACGCCGGACGCACTGGCCATGCTGGCTTCGCCCTCCATTCCCAAGAGCGAAAGGCTCCAGGCGATGGAGGAGGCCTTCGGCAGCCATCTGCCCCAGCATGTGATGGGCTATCTGCACGTTTTGTGCAACAACGGCCACATCCGTGAGTTTGAGGACAGCGTCAAGGCCTACGAGGAGCTTTACGACAGCGCGAAGAAGCTTTCCACTGCGGTGGTCACCAGTGCTGTGGAGCTCAGCGACGCACAGAAGGATCAACTGAAAGCAAAACTGGAAAAGCGCCTGGGCAGAACCATCCGCCTGGAGTGCTCCGTGGACGAAAGCCTGCTGGGCGGCCTGGTGGTACGGGTCGACGGCAAGGTGATCGACGGCAGCCTGAAGCACAGGCTGGATGAAATCAAGGAAGTGATGAATAGATGAGCAATAAGCCTGAGGAGATCAGCAGCATCCTCAAGGAGCAAATTCGGAATTACAAATCTCACATCGAGATGGCTGAAACCGGCACCGTTATCACCGTTGGCGACGGCATTGCCCGGGTGTACGGCCTGCGTTCCTGCATGGCCAACGAACTGCTCCGCTTTGAGGATGGCAGCTTCGGCATGGCACAGAACCTGGAAGAGGATACTGTGTCCGTTGCCGTTTTGTCCGACAAGGATACCATTCATGAAGGCGCAACGGTGTACCGCACCGGCCGCGCCCTGTCTGTGCCCGTTGGCGATGCCATGCTGGGCCGCGTGGTGAACGCCCTGGGCCAGCCCATCGACGGCAAGGGCGATATCGTCACCACGGAAACCCGTCCCATCGAGAGCGAGGCCCCCGGCATCATCGAACGTCAGAGCGTTAACGTGCCCCTGCAGACGGGCATCAAGGCTATCGACGCCATGATCCCCATCGGCCGCGGCCAGCGCGAGCTGATCATTGGCGACCGTCAGACCGGCAAGACCGCCATCGCCATTGATACCATCATCAACCAGAAGGGCAAGGGCGTTTTGTGCGTGTACGTGGCCATCGGTCAGAAGCGTACCTCTGTGGTGCAGATCGCCAACGAGCTGGAGCGCGCTGGTGCCATGGAATATTCCATCATCGTGTCCGCCTCTGCGGCTGAAAGTGCCCCCCTGCAGTACATCGCGCCCTATTCCGGCTGCGCCATGGCCGAGTATTTCCGCGAGCAGGGCAAGGACGTGCTGATTGTGTACGACGATCTGTCCAAGCACGCCGTGGCCTATCGTGCCCTGTCCCTTCTGATCCGTCGTCCTCCGGGCCGTGAAGCCTATCCTGGCGACGTGTTCTATCTGCACTCCCGCCTGCTGGAGCGCGCAGCCTGCGTGCACAAGGATTTCGGCGGCGGTTCCATCACGGCACTGCCCATCATCGAAACCCAGGCTGGCGACGTGTCCGCCTACATTCCCACCAACGTGATCTCCATCACCGACGGTCAGATCTTCCTGGAAACTGAGCTGTTCCACTCCGGCATCCGTCCGGCTATCAACCCCGGCATCTCCGTGAGCCGCGTGGGCGGCAGTGCCCAGCTGAAGGCCATGAAGAAGGTGGCTGGCGAGCTGAAGCTGCTCTATGCCCAGTACCTGGAGCTGAAGTCCTTCGCTCAGTTCGGTTCTGACCTGGATGCGGACACCAAGTCCCGTCTGGCCCTGGGCGAGCGCATTGTGGAAGTGCTGAAGCAGAACAAGAACAGCCCCATCCGCGTGGGCTGCCAGGTGGCCATCGTGTATGCGGTGATCCACGGCTACCTCAACGATGTGCCTGTGAACAAGGTGCAGGAGTGGGAAGCCCGCATGAGCGACAAGCTGGAAGCCGAGCATCAGGACATGCTGGTGCGCTTCGAAACCGGCTACTTCGACGATACCGACGTGAAGGAATTGGAAGAGGCGCTTGCGTCCGTGCGGAGGTGAGCTGAATGGGAGCGAACACCAAAGCCCTGAAAAACCGCATCCGCAGCGTTGATAATACTCTGCACCTGACCCGCGCCATGGGTCTGGTGGCTTCCTCCAAGATCCGCCGCGCCAACGAGGCCATGAACGGCGGCAGGCAGTATGCTTCCGCCTTCGGCAGCGTCATCAACCTGCTCACCGCCTGCCCTGAGTGCGCCAACAGCCCCTACATGAAAAAGCCTGAGGGCGAGCGCACCTGCCTGATCGTTATCGCTGGCGACCGCGGCCTGGCTGGCGGCTACAACGCCAATGTGTTCCGCACGGTGGCGGAGATGCGCGCCGACAGGATCGTGCCCATCGGCAAGCGCGCCTGCGACCGGTACAAGGGCGAGTTCTTTTCCTCCGAAGCCTTCAACGGCGTGCAGGCCACAGAAATGGCCCGTATGCTGTGCAAGGCCTATGTGGCAGGGGAGTTCGACAAGCTGGGCATCGTGTCCACCAAGTATGTGAGCATGATGACCCAGGAGCCCACCGTGACCTGGGTGCTTCCCCTGGAACGCACCGAGCAGGCCGACAGCGTGGCTGCCGTGTTTGAGCCGGACGAGGCCAGCATCCTGAACACTGCTGTGCCGGACTATGTGGCGGGCATCCTGATGCGCTGTGTGCGCGAGAGCTTTGCCAGCGAAGTGGCCGCACGCCGCATGGCCATGGACTCCGCAGGCAAGAACGCCCAGTCCATGATCGACAACCTGCAGTTGCAGTACAACCGTGCCCGCCAGGGTGCCATCACCCAGGAGATCACGGAGATCGTGGCTGGCGCAGGCGAATAATCCATACCAACTACCCATCAAAGTGAAGGGGGTATTCCTTTGGCAGATATGCACACGGGCAAGGTCGCGCAGGTCATGGGACCTGTTGTCGACGTCCGTTTTGACGAGGGCGGACTGCCGCCCATCCACCAGGCACTGACCGTGATGATCGGTGAGCGCAAGCTGACCTGCGAGGTGGCGCAGCACATTGGTGACAACACCGTGCGCTGCATCGCCATGGCCTCCACCGATGGCCTGCAGCGCGATGTGGACGTGACCGACACCGGCGCGGCCATCAGCGTTCCCGTGGGCCGCGAGACCCTGGGCCGCATCTTCAACGTGCTGGGCGAAGTGGTGGACAATGGCGAAGACGTGAAGGCCGAGCGTTGGGACATCCATCGTCCTGCGCCTGCCTACGACGAGCTGTCCACCTCCACGGAGATCCTGGAAACCGGCATCAAGGTTATCGACCTGATCTGCCCCTATTCCAAGGGCGGTAAGATCGGCCTGTTCGGCGGTGCCGGCGTGGGCAAGACCGTTCTGATCATGGAACTGATCAACAACATTGCCAAGCAGCACAACGGTCTGTCTGTGTTCACGGGCGTGGGCGAGCGCACCCGTGAAGGCAACGACCTGTACAACGAAATGAAGGAGTCCGGCGTTCTGGCCAACACCGCCCTGGTGTACGGCCAGATGAACGAGCCTCCGGGAGCCCGTATGCGCGTGGGCCTGTCCGGCCTGACCATGGCTGAGTACTTCCGCGACGAGGAAGGCCAGGACGTGCTGCTGTTCATCGACAACATTTTCCGTTTCACCCAGGCTGGTTCCGAGGTGTCGGCTCTGCTGGGCCGCATGCCCTCCGCCGTGGGCTACCAGCCCACCCTGGCCACGGAAATGGGCACCCTGCAGGAGCGCATCACCTCCACCCGCAAGGGCTCCATCACGTCCATCCAGGCCGTTTACGTGCCTGCTGACGACCTGACTGACCCGGCTCCCGCCACGACCTTTTCCCACCTGGATGCCACCACGGTGCTTTCCCGCTCCATCGCATCCCAGGGCATTTACCCGGCCGTGGATCCCCTGGAATCCACCAGCCGCATCCTCAGCCCCGACGTGGTGGGCGAGGAGCACTATGCTGTTGCCCGTGAGGTGCAGCGCATTCTGCAGCGTTACAACGAACTGATGGACATCATCGCCATCATGGGTATGGACGAACTGTCCGACGAGGACAAGCTGTTGGTGGGCCGCGCCCGTAAGATCCAGCGTTTCCTGTCCCAGCCCTTCGATGTGTCCGAGAAGTTCACCGGCTTCCCCGGCGTGTACGTTCCCGTCAGCGAAACGATCCGCGGCTTCCGCGAGATCATCGAGGGCAAGCACGACAGCCTGCCTGAGTCTGCGTTCCTGTTCGCTGGCACGATCGACGACGTTGTGGCCAAGGCGAAGAAGGTGCAGGCATGAAAACCTTCCTGCTGAGCATTTCTTCCCCCGACGGGAATCTCTTCTCCGGCGAAGTGGTGATGATCACCCTGCGCGGCATTGAGGGCGACCTGGCGGTGATGGCGGGGCATATCCCCTTCATCACCTCCGTGGTACCCTGTGATGTGAAGATCACCCTGCCCGATGGCACGGACAAGGTGGGCCACGCCGATGGCGGCCTGCTGACCGTTGCCGAGGATGGTGTGACGCTGCTGGGTTCCTTTGCATGGTAAATCAAAAGGCAGACCAAAATGGTCTGCCTTTTATCATGCGTCGATATAGAGAACGCCCAGTGTGCCCGGGCCGCAGTGGCTGGAAATAACGCCGCCTGCGCGGGTGATGTGGATCTCCTGAAAATGGTTCAATGCCTGCAGTTGCTGCTGAATGGATGCTACCACGCTTTCCTCGCAGCCGGAATGGGTGATGAACACGCGCTCCGGCCGGGCAGCCAGAAGGTCGGGCTGCATGTCGGCGACGTAGTCCTCCAGCACGCGGTTCATGCGGCCGCGGTACTTCTTGCCGGCGGCCATGGTTCCACCTGCAACGGCAATGCGGGGATGCAGCCGCAGCGCGCCGCCAGCCAGTGCAGCCAGCCCGGAGCACCGCCCGCCCCGGTGCAGGTAGGTCAGCGTATCCACCACGAAGCTGGCCTTGACCTTGGGGGTAATGGTGCGGATATGGGCTTCGATCTCCGACAGGGACTTGCCTTGCTGCACCATGGCTGCGGCCTCGATGACCTGCAAGCCAACGCCTGTGGAGAGGTTTTCTGAATCAATGATGCACACCCGGTCGGCTGCGTTCAGCTCCTTGGCGGCCAGACGCATGTTCTGGCAGGTGGACGACATGGCACTGGAGATGGAGAAGCAAACAATGTCGTCGCCCTTTGACAGCCAGGGCTTGAAGGCGCGGATGCATTCATCCACCGAAGCGGCAGCGGTCTTGGGGGTGGTTTTGTTGGCATCGGACCAGCGGAAGATGTCATCCGGGGTGATGCTTTCGCCGTCCAGATAGTCCTTGTTGCCCAGCACGATGTGCAGGGGAATGATGCCAATATCATAGCGTTTGAGCAGATCCGCCGACAGATCGCAGGTGCTGTCGGAAATGATCTTCACCATGGGTATAACCTTCCTTTCCTCCTTAGGAATGAGATGATTATAGAACAGTAATATGAACTGAATAGAAACTTTTTCACATTTCACAAAAATATGTTATAATGATGCAGAGGTGAATGGGATGGATATGATCGCAAAGCTGCTGGATAAAGGTTTTGCACGGGTGATCGTGCTGGACGGGCCTTCCTGCGGCGTTGAGGAAAAGACGCTGCTCCTGGCCCTGTGGACCTATGCCATGGAAAAGCAGCATGCCAAGGGCGAAGCATGGATCCATCCGTATTACGGTATTTCCCATCATGCTTATCAGGCGGCGCGGGCCTTTGTGGAGGAATGCCAGGCGACAGGCCTGCCGGTGGCACTTCGGGATGACGTGCGTCTGAAGCCCATCTTTGCACGGCTGCCGGGCTTTTCCCAGGGGAGAAACACGCTGTCCTATATCGAGGGCATTGGCAGCCGCTTTTATGTAAAGACCTTTGCGGTGGATTTGCCCATGGAACCCACGCATCAGCTGGAAGCAGAAAACCATGCCCTGCACTGCGGCGACTGCCGCCGGTGTATGGAGGCGTGTCCCACCGGAGCCATTGCGGAGGACGGCTTTCACATGGAACGGTGCATCCGCTACTGGATGATGCCGGGCAAGCCCGTGCCGGAGGATATCCGCGCCTCCATGGGGGACAGGCTGATCGGTTGTGACGAGTGCCAGAAGTGCTGTCCCCATAATCCGGAGGCGGCAGGGGAGCCGGGCATGACCGTGCCGCTGCTGCGCCTTTTGACGGAACACAAACAGATGGTCGAGGAGCTGAAGCCGGTGATCGGCGTGAACCTGACGCTGCCCAACCGCCTTCTGGCACAGAGCTGCATGATCGCCGGATGCAGCGGCAGGGAAGACCTGCTGCCTGCACTGGAGGCACTGACGGAACACCCCTCTGAGGCGGTGCGCGAGCATGCTGCCTGGGCTGCGAAATGCATCCGAAACAAACAGATTTGAGCCGCTGAACGCGGCTCTTTTTCTTGCAGTTCCATACAAAATGCGCTATAATGGAAAATGGCTTGATATGTAATGATACGGAGGAGATACCATGCCCCTGAAGCCGATTCTTGAAAAAGCCCCCCTGATGACTTTGGCCGAGCTGCCCCTGCGCCCCGGCCAGGTACGGGTATCGAATGATAAGATCAACCAGCTTTATGCCCTGACCGCTGCGGCCAAGGACCAGCCTGCCGTGTGGGAGGGAGCCTTCCGTCTGGCCTGCGTGCTGAAAACCAAGCCCATGGAGGAGCCCGTGGCCGCGTGGATCAACGCTGCGCTGGCTCAGCAGGGTGAGGACGGCGGCCTGCCCATGGATATGGCCGACTCTGTAAACGTAATGCGCGCAGCCCTGGCCATGTATGAGCTGGACGCCAAGCGTCCGCTGCTGGAAAAGCTGGCTGCCTGGTGCGGCTGGCTGGCGGAGCACTGGGACGATGTGCTGGCTTGCGACGCCGTGCGCATTCATCCGGCCGATCTGATGGAGCTTTTGCAGACCCTGTACCGCGTGACGGGCAAGAAGGCCATTCTTTCCCTGTGCGATAAGCTGCGCCAGCAGGCTATGGACTGGAGCGGCATCCTGCACACTTTTGCAGTGCAGCGGCCCATGAACCGCGTTACGGCCTGGAACGACATGGAAGCCGGCATGGAGGCCGAAAGCGGCAGCGAAGCGGGCTTCTACACCCGGCAGTATCTGACCTGCCACGGTGAATCCCTGGCGGATGGCGTGCGCGCTGCCATGCTGAACGGCCAGTTTAGCGGCAACGGCATGGAGCTGACCGCTGGCAAGACCGGCTGGGAGAAGATCAGCCGCTATCATGGTGCTGTGTGCGGCGGCGTGACTGCCGATGAAACCCTGGGCGGCCGCTCGCCCTCCTGTGCGGTGGATGCCGCCAGCCTGGGTGCCTGGGCCGAAGCCTTTGCCGCGCATGATCATCAGGAAACCTGGGCCTACGAAGCCCTGGAAATCCTGCTGGTGAATGGTCTGCCTGCTGCCCTGAATGGCGATAAGCTGATCCCGTTCCAGCGCGTGAACTGCCTGGCGGCCAATTGCGGCACCAAGGACTGCTACCATGTGCATGAGGAAGAACAGCAGGTTTGGCGCAGCCTGAGCAGGCTTTGCCGTGGCTGGGCCAAGGCTGTGAGCAGCGCGGTCACCGTGGGGGAGAAGGGCCTGTCTGTCAATCTGTACATCCCTGGCCGCTATGCGGTAGCCATGCCCGAGGGCACCTGCATTGTGACCATCGCCGACGGCGTGGTGAAAATCAACGCCAAGAAGGAGATCGCGGCGGCCCTGCGGCTGCGCATCCCTGCCTGGACGGAGGACGCCTGCATCACCGTGAATGATGAAGGCGGCCGTGAGGGCATCAAGAGCACCTGGCTGACCATCGACCGCACCTGGCAGGACGGCGACACGGTGAAGGTGGAGTTCGCCAAGCATGTGGCCGTGACGGCGGGGCATCATCAGTCTGCCTGTGTGCGCTATGGTGCCCAGGTGATGGCCTATGTGCCTCAGAATGACGTGTGGGCTGTGGCCCTGTGTGGCGAACCCGTGCTGGAAAACGACCAGGTTGTGGCCAGCTTCCAGCGGGTGCCGGAGTGGCGCAAGCGCGGCAGCATCCCTGCCGATCTGCCTGTGCTGCCCAAGGCCGAAGGGGATATCATCCGTGCGGTGCTGGTGCCCTATGCCGAAACCACCAGCCGCATCGCCCTGTTCCCCAAGGGTGACGAGGCATGACGAGCGTTCGTCTGGCCCCGCTGGCCGGGGTAACGGACTGGCCCTTTCGCGTACTGTGTTTTGAACAGGGCTGCGACTGTGCCTATACCGAGATGGTCAGTGCCATGGGCTATCTGTGCGCGCCACGTGATCTTCCTGCGGCGGCATGCCTGCTGGAACGGGATCCCCGGGAAAAGAAGCTGATCCTGCAATTGTTCGGCAAAGAGCCGGATATCATGGCCCGGGCGGCGGAGGAATTGTCCTCCCTGGATCGCTACGAGGGTATTGACATCAACATGGGCTGCCCTGCGCCGAAGATCGCCTGTGCGGGCGAGGGCAGCGGCCTGCTGCGGACGCCTGACCTGGCGGAAGACATTATGAAAGCCGTGGTGAAGGCATCCCATCTGCCTGTGTCCGTCAAGCTGCGCCTGGGCTGGGATCAAGACAGCATCAACGTGCTGGACATGGCGAAGCGGGCGGAGGATGCGGGCATCAGCGAGATCACGGTGCATGGACGCACCCGGCAGCAGCAGTACGGCGGCGAGGCCGACTGGCGTGCCATCGCCCAGGTGAAGCAGGCGGTGAAGATCCCTGTGCTGGGCAACGGCGATATTTTCACGGCGGAGGACGGCCTGCGTCGCCTGCGTGAAAGCGGCGTGGATGGCCTGATGATCGGCCGCGGGGCCATGGGCAATCCGTGGTTGTTCAGCCAGCTGAAGGCCGCTACGCAAGGCGAAACGGTGCATCAGCCCACCCTGCATGAGCGCATGGAAACCGTGCTGCGGCACTATGACATGCTGCTGGAATGGAAGCCCCGCCGTGTGGCAGTGAATGAGATGCGCAAGCACATCGGCTGGTATCTGCATGGCATGCGCGGTGCCGCCCAGATGCGGGCGAAGATCAACCTGATGGATGATCCTGAGCAGGTGAAGGATGCCCTGCGTGCCTTTGAGCAGGAAACCGAACTAACCTGACGGGATGAAAGTTGCCGATCAGGTCGTTATGTGAGTGAATGAAATCCGGTGAAGGATGTGAGGAGTATGCAGAAAGTCTTCAGGCTGATGGTGCTGGCAGTGCTGTGCATGTGCATGGTATTTGGCGCGGCGGCGGAGATTGAGTTTCTGCCCCAGGTCGGTGAATGGGATCTGTCCCTGCCGCTGGAAGTTGAACTTTCGGCGGATGTGAAGGCACATATGCCCTTTGACGATGACCGATGCGCTCAGCTGAATGCGCTGCTTAAGCACATTTCGCTGCGGCTGAATACATCTTTTTCGGAGGATACCGCCTGGAGCCGGGTGGGCGTGCGCGTGGACGGCAAGGAAGCCATGAGCCTTTTGCAGCAGGAAAATGCTGCCGGAACGCAGCTGCAGTTCTCCTTCCAGCCGGACGCGGTCTATCAAGCTGGGGCAGAGGGGGCCAATGCGCTGCTGGGCGTAGAGCAGGTCGAGATCTTCGGCCTGGATGGCGGCGAGATGGCTTGGCTGGATGACGGATATGCCATGCTGAACGCCATGCATGATTCCCTGGCCGACTACAAGAAGGAAGCCAGCATCAAAACGGCCATCAAGAACATGGGTACCGCCCGTACCAAGATCACCTACACAGTGCCCAAAGCTGATGCTGCCAAAATGGCCGAAGCCATTGCGGCCCATTGCCCCGAAGGCGAACTGCGGCAGTTCCTGACGAAGCTGGTATTCTCCGGCCAGCAGAAGCTGATCTACTGGCTCAACGGCGACGGTGTGATGATCCGCGCGGAATTCGCCGGCAACTGCGGCGTGGATGAAAACAGCCTGCGCGACGTGAGCATGGTGTGGCGTATGCGCCGCGACGATACCGCCATCCGCGATGACCTGACCCTGAAAACGCCTGCCGTCAAGGGTGCCGACTATAATACCCTGACCTACATGCGTGAGCTGGTGGCGGGCAAGAAAAACAAGCTGACCTATGACAGCAAACTCAATTATACCTGGAAGATAGGCAAGGAAAAAACCACGCTGGCTGCCACGGTGGATCTGACCAATACCCCCAGCGGTGAGGATGCAAAGCTGACGGGCACCATCACGGTGAAGCAGACGCTGCCGGGCGAGGATACGTCCAACAGCGTGAAGATCAGCCCCGAGGTGACCATCGGCACAGAAAACGGTACGCCTGTGGTGAACGGCACGGTTACCGTGCAGGAGCTGCGTGGCAAGAACGTTCTGGAGGACGCGACCATCCAGGTGGACGTCCACGCAGGAAGCTTCCTGGACACGGTGATGGAGGGGCAAGCAGTGAGCCTGGATGCCCTGACCGCTGAACAAACCGAGGCCCTGCTCAGCAGCATGTCCGGTGCGCTGATTCCCAGGCTGGCACTGCTGCCGGTGGAAGATACGCTCTACCTTTCAGCTGATCTGCCGGAGGATGTGTGGCAAAAGATCGTCGAGGCGGCGCAAAGCGCACTGCCGGAGGAGGAAACACCATGAAAAAGCTGATTTGCCTGGTATTGAGCCTGATGCTCGCGCTGTCTGCGGCGACGGCCTTTGCGGCGGTGGAGTATACCCTGCCGGAAAAATGGCAGCGGCAGGTGGATGCCAATAACGGCATCACGGGTACGGTGACGCTGAATGTTTCCGGCGAAGCGGACTGGGCGCAGCTGCTCATGCCCTTCAGCGGTGTGCCGCTGCAGGTGCGGGCCATCCATTCGGATGATCAGTTCCAGTACCGCATCTATGTGGAGGACGGCGAGAAAATGGCTGGCCTCACGCAGCTTTATGGCGACGCCGATGCGGTGTATATGAGTAGTGCTTTGCTGCCGGATGTGATCCTCTCTCTGGCCACCGGCGGGGATGTGACGGATCGTCTGCTGGGCAGCGAAGGCACCAACCCCTCGCTGTATTCTGCGATGATGAACATTGCAAATATCCCTGAAACCACCTGGGAGAACAAGTGGCTGCCTGCTTTGAGTGCCTATGAGGACAGCATCGAGCTGTGGCTGGAGAACTATGCCAGTGCCCCCAGCGTGATCCGCAGCGACAGCGGTGCCACCGTGCTGGTGCGCTATGACGTTCCGGCAGAAGCGGTGAAGGAGCAGATCAAGCTTCTGTGGGAGGCTGTGCTCCAGGACGGCACGCTGCTGCCCATGCTGCGCACCCAGATGACCGAGGAGCAGCAGGAGGCCTATCTGAATCCCAACCTGCTGTATTACTACGACCAGGTGATCGACAGCCTTGTACTGGAAGGCAACATCGTTCTGGAACGGGAAATGACCGCCAAGGGCGAGAGCGTCCGCACCAATATGACTTTCCCTCTGGGCGGTGACTGGCAGAGCCTGCAGTATGCCCAGCAGGGCACCGAAACCCAGGTCGTGCTGAACGGCAAGGAGCACAGCATCGCGCTGGAGTGGGACGAAACCGTGTCTACCCCGGACAGCAGCGGCTACCGCGGCAAGGTGTGCATCACGCCTGCTGACAAGAATCAGCAGGGGATCGCCGCCGCCTTTACCCTGGTGGCGATTAGTTCCCATAGCGTGGATGAAGACACCCGCAGCCATGACGTGAATACCTGGACGCTGAAGGTAAGCCCTGATGAGGAAAAGACGGGCGACAACTGGCTGGCGTTTGATCCGGTGGAGGTGTACTGCAAGCTGCATCTGCACAGCAAGAGCCTGCAATACATGCCTGTGACGGTGGAAGTTGAGCTGGAAGCCAAGCTGAAGGATGCCACCGCCGGCGTTGTGATCGACATCAAGACCCGCAGCCCGTGGATCCTGGATGATCTGCCGACTGAAGGTGCCCGCGATGTGGCCGCCATCCCTCAGGAAGAACTGACCCAGATGATGACGGATCTGTTCTTTAACGGCATTACCCGTATGGTGATGATGAATCCCGATAGTGTGCTGACTGAGCCTGGCGAGGCGACCACTACTGACCTGGCTGGCACCGAACAGTGACAGGAGGCTGGTGTATGGGAAAGAAATTCATCAGCCTGCTGCTGGCTGTGCTGCTTTTGTGCGGTACCGCAGTGGCAGAGGGGGCGTACCAGCTCACGTTGAATTGGGAGCCCGCCTTGGAGGGAACCAAGCTCTGCTTGCAGCGCACCACGGATAACAGCGAAGAGAAGATTGACCAGCTGGCCCAGGCCATGAGCAAGGTGGCTGAAAAGACCGGCGTGCAGCTGAACGTGCAGGACAACGGCATGTATCTGGCGTTGACGCTGATGGATACGATGCTTGTGGACATGGGCATATTCAGCCGGGAAAGCGATACGATCCTGGTCACATCGCTGCTGCCTGAGCGGTACCTTTGCTTCCAGGAGGCACTGGATGCGGTGGTGACCAGCCCGGATGAGTGGATCAACGCCGATGAAGAAGCCCTTGGCGCGGCAGGCGCGGATATCCTGCAAGCTGTTACAGCATGGGCTGCCGCCATTCCGGCGACGGAGGAATCCGGCAATTTCGTGGGGGACGCCTATGAAGGCGGTACGCGCCGCCGCAGCTTCGCCTTTGACGATGCAAAGATCGCTGCCTTGCTGGACGATCTGCTGGATGTGCTGGAGAAGCACGGCATCGACGACCGTGCCTTGGAACCCATCACCAGCAGCGCACCGCTTTCCACCCTGCGCGGAAAGAACAATACGGTGGCCGAAGCCAACCGGTTTAGCTATCTGCTGCACCTGGTCACCGATGACTGGGGCAATTTCGTCGGCCTTTCCCTAGTGACGCTGGAAGGCGAAAACCAGGTGGCGACGTTGTCCTTCGCCGTGGCGGATAACGGCATTCGCTTTGTGCTGGGCTATGGCCTGAACGGGCAGAACTACTACATCGACGGCGTGCTGATCGACAACGGCACCACCGAGGATGCCTTTGCCGCGGCCTACTCCCTGACGGTGTTCCAGGATCCCTACCGGCTGGGCTTTAGCGCGGTGGAGGAGTACATCGACTATGTGGCACTGCTGATCAGCGGCAATGTCAAGGTGCAGCCCGGTGAAGAAACGACCACCTGGCTGGCCCAGGCCGAGGTGATAAGCCCCGCCTCTCCTTTGGGTGAAAGCCTGTATGTACTGGACGGTGCGTATCACACGGCTACCCAGACCACGGAGCAGAAGCTGCACTGGTACCTTACCGACGATGCAGGGGAAAAGGTGCTTTGCGAAACCCTGACCTTGACGGCGATGCCCTGCGAGCCCATGACCATCCAGACGGATGCGCTGACGATGGTTCCGGCAGAGGGCGAGGGAAGCCTGGGCACTGCCGAGCTTGATGCCCTGATGGAAGATAGTCTGCAAAACATGACGGTCGAGCTGTTCAGGAAAATCCCTGCACCGCTGCTGACCTTCCTGCTGTACTGAGCAAACTGAATAGAAACAAGCCCTTCGCATAATAAACCATTGTGCGAAGGGCTTGTTGTTTGCTGTTTACTTTTCCAGGCCGAAATGCCGTGCCAGGGCCAGCAGCATTTCCTTACGGGTGTCATTTTCAAAATCCGACCGGGTGTAGGTGAAAAAGCCGGTGTGGTGCCAGTCGGGCTTCACGGGCGGCTGATACAGTGACCAGGCGTTGAAGTTCTTTAGCGTGGCCTCCGGGTCGGGACATTTCTGAATCTGATCCATCATAAACTTTTTATCGGGGTCATCCCTGTCAAAAAAGCGGGTGGCGGTGATGTCCTCCGGGTCGCAAAGCATGATGGCCACGTGGTCGTAGTCCGAGATCTGCCGAAGAACCTCAGGCGGAATGTTGGTATCCACAATGACCTTCCTGCCGGTGGCGGCCAGGCGGATAAGTTCCAGGATCTCCACCTCAATGCACTCCTGGGATACCTGTGTCACCCAGTTGTAGTGCTGCTCGGGCGTCATGCTCAGCCACTCCTGCCAGCCGGTCATGGTGTCGAAATAGCACAAGCCGGGCTGCTTCCAGCGGTCGAGCTTTTCGCGGGGAAAAGCGTCGTGATAGTTCTCGCCGCAGTGGATCATGTCATACCGCTCGGCCAGCATGCGCACCATAGTAGACTTGCCTGCATAGCTGTGGCCGTTGATAAAGTACACATTTTGCAGATAGTGCCGGATCAGGTTATCGCTGATCTGAATTTTCATAGGGGCCTCCTTGGACGTCAAATCTCCTGGATCATGCACACAGCCTGGCTGCTGATGCCCTCCTCGCGGCCCTCAAAGGCCAGCCGCTCGGTGGTGGTGGCCTTCACGTTGACGCGGTCCAGGGGCAGCTGCAGGGCGTCAGCCACGTTCTGCCGCATTTGCGGGATATGGGGCAGCAGCTTGGGCTTTTGCGCAACGATGGTCACATCCGCATTGGTGACGCGGAAATGGTGCTCCTTCAACAGGGCGACCACGTGTTCCAGCAGCTTCATGGAGGAAATGCCTTTGTACTGAGGATCGGTATCCGGGAAGTGCTTGCCGATGTCGCCCAAGGCGGTGGCGCCCAGCATGGCGTCCATCAGGGCATGGAGTGCCACGTCGGCGTCGCTGTGGCCCAGCAGACCCAGGGTGTGGGGGATGGTCACGCCGCACAGGATCAGGTCGCGGCCTTCCACCAGGCGGTGCACATCGTAGCCCTGACCCACGCGCAGGGCAGGGAGAGCAGGGGAGTCGTTCAGCATTGCTTCAGCCATGGTGATATCCTCCGGTGTGGTGAGTTTGATATTGCGGCGGTTGCCCTCGGTGAGCTGCACGGGCAGGCCCATGTGCTCCACCAGCGAGGCATCGTCGGTGCCAAGGAAGCCTTCCGCCTGCGCGGCCAGATGGGCGCGGCGGATCAGCTCCACGGTGAAGGCCTGGGGTGTTTGCACGGCGCGCAGGGTGGCGCGGTCGGGGGTAGCGACCACCTGCCAGCCCTCGTTGACCTGCTTGATGGTATCAACGGCAGGGATTGCAGCGATGCCGGTGCCGGTCTTGTCCACGGCGTCCATGCAGCGGCGGATGGTATCTTCGTCCACCAGGCACCGTGCACCGTCGTGGATCAGCACCTTGCTGGCGTCCGCTGGCAGGACTTGCAGGCCGTTCCACACGGAATCCTGCCGGGTTGCGCCGCCGGAAACGATGCGCACACGCTCATGCATCAGCCCAGAAGCCTCCAGAGCGGCCTGGATGGCGTTCTTGTCCTCATCCCGGGCAACGACAACCATGCCGTCTGCAACGGCTGTAAAGGCCCTTGCAGCGCGGCAAATGACGGGTTCACCCTGGAGCTCCAGCAGCACCTTGTTTTTGCCGGCACCCATTCGGGAACCGCTGCCGCCAGCCAAAAGGATCACATACCACATGGGAACACCCTCCTGTCAGTTGCGCTCAGCAGCCACACCGTCATCCTCCTGCAGGATGCGGTACATATCGGCTGCGCCTTCCTTGCGGACGGTTTCGGCCACGGCCAGGATCTCATAATGGCCGTAGCGGTCGCCAAAGCGGATGGACATCTTGTCGCCCACCTTCACCTCGGCCCCGGGCTTGGCCACCTTGCCGTTCAGGGTCACGCGGCCGCCGGTGCAGGCCTCGTTGGCCACGGTGCGGCGCTTGATAATACGGGAAACCTTCAAATACTTGTCGAGTCGCATAAAAACCTCCGCGGAGATAGAATAAAAGCCCGCAGGCGAACCCGCGGGCATGTTACCATGGAAGGCTTACTTGTTGACGGTGTCCTTCAGGGCCTTGCCAGCCTTGAAGACAGGAGCCTTGGAAGCCTCGATCGCAATTTCCTCGCCGGTGCGGGGGTTGCGAGCGGTACGGGCGGGACGATCCTTCACTTCGAAGGAACCGAAGCCAACGATCTGCACCTTGTCGCCCTGAGCCAGGGTCTCGGTGATCACGTCAACAAAAGCGTTCAGGGCCTTCTCGGCGTCCTTCTTGGCGAAACCAGTCTTAGCAGCCAGGGCAGCGGTCAGTTCAGTCTTGTTCATGGGTAGTTTCCTCCTTGTAATGTTCCGTGCAAAGGGCACGGCATGAATGTTAGGACGAATGTCCTTGAAAGCGGCGGACATGTTCAATGTTGTGCGTATGTCCGCAAATTCAAAGTCAAGCTTCGGGGCAGTTTTTCTGCGCCGATTTGACCTGATTCCAGTATACATCCATTTCGCGCAAAGTCAAGCCCTCCAACGATTTTCCGGCAGAATTTATAAGATTTTCCATGGCTGTAAAGCGCGAAATGAACTTTTCTGTGGCATTTTTGAGCAATTCTTCGGCGTCGAGGCCGCACAGGCGCGTTACATTGACGCAGGAGAAGAGCAGATCGCCCAGTTCTTCGGCGGGATCACGGGAAGCATCCAGCTCTGCCTTGACTTCGTCGGCCTCCTCGTGCACCTTGGGCAGGGCCTCCAGGGCGGTGTCCCAGTCGAAGCCCACGTTGGCGGCCTTCTTCTGCACCTTGTGGGCGCGCATCAGGGCAGGGAGCCCCTTGGAAACGTCCGCAAGCACGGAAGCCTGGGTGGTCAGGCCCTTTTCGGCCTTCTTGAGCTTCTCCCAGTTGGTGGAAACTTCGTCGGCGGTTTTGCAGTCATCTGTGCCGAAAATATGGGCGTGGCGGTAGATCATTTTGCGGCAGATGTTGGTGGTCACGTCGCTGATGGTGAAGTCGCCGTGGCTCTTGCCAACGTTGGCGTGGAATACCACCTGCAGCAGCACGTCGCCCAGCTCGTCGGCCAGGTGGTCGATGTCGCCCTCGTCAATGGCACCGACGGTTTCATAGGCTTCCTCGATCAGGTATTTGCGCAGGCTTTCGTGGGTCTGCTCACGGTCCCAGGGGCAGCCGTTCTCACCGCAGAGGATATCCAGGATCTCCACCAGATCGGCAAAGCAGAAACGCTTGCGCAGCCGCAGCGGCACAGCAGGCAGGTAGACGGCCACGGTGTGGTCGTAGGTACGCTGGCGATCCAGCTCCATCAGGGGCAGCTGTACGGGCTTGCGGTTGGTCTTGACGCTGGAGGGGAATAGCGTGACGGTCATTTCGTCGTCGTAGAGATCGGTGAGCCACAGCTTGACCATGCCAGCCAGGACGGGGGAGTTGATCTCGGTGATCAGCAGGGGCATGCGGGGATCAAGCTGCGTTTTTTCGCAGTCCATAGCAGGGATCACACGAATGCCGGAAGCCTGCACCTGTCCTTCGGGCAGGGCACTGAGGTAGGCATCGGCCAGGGAAAGCCCAGCCATACGTACCAGTTTGCCATCTTCGGGCATGGAGGCAGCCAGCGCGGCCACGGAGCCATCGGTGGTGGCATCCATGACAGCATAGGTTACAGGGGCCGTTTGGGCGGTGCACCAAAGCTTCTTGGCGATGGCGGCGTGGAGTTCGTCAAAGTCCCAGTACTCATCGTAAAGGGCGTCCATGGTGGTGTAGGGGATGGTCTGCTCCTTCAGCCACTGAGCCACGCCGTGATGCTCGGTGCGGAGAATCAGCTGTTTGGCGGCGCGCAGGGCATCAGCGGTTTGCAGAGTGAGCAGGCCAGGATCGCCCGGACCCAGGGAAACAACGGTGATAACAGGCTTCATTAGGGGCACCTCATGCTTTCTTCTTGCGGCGGAAGGACTTGAAGTCATCCACAGAAACAGCCTTCACAGCCAGCGCAACAACGATATAGACGGCCACGCCGATGATGATCTCGGCAATGGTCAGGAAGCGGTTCAGGGGCAAAAGCTCGCGCAGGGCCCACACCACGACGCCCATGGCAGCCGTGGCAATGCCAGGCCGCACCAGCCAGCCCATCCAGTTGAACTTCATTTTGCCATACTTCAGCACGAAATACAGGTTGGGGATCATGGACACGGAATAGCACACGATGGACGCGATGGGCGCACCGTGGATGTTGATGCCCGGAATGCCCACCAGAATGTAGTTCAGGGCGATTTTGCAGGCCACGCCGGCAATGAGGGTATACATGGGAATGCGCTGCCTGTGCAGTCCCTGCAGAATGGAGCTGGTGGCCTGCACCACCGTGAACAGCACCACCGTGAGGCTGGACATGGCAAGCAGCTGGCTGGAGACCTGCAGCTCGGCGGCAGTGAGGGTCTCCTGGTAGAAGAAGGAAATGATGGGCTGGCTCAAAAGGCTCATGCCGATGGAGCAGGGGAAGCCAATGAGGAAGGCAAACCGCAGGCCCAGGTCGCTCTGGCGGGCAATGCCGTCGTAGTCCTCCAGGGCCTTGGCGGCGGAAATGGCAGGCACCAGGCTCATGGAAATGGACAGCGCCAGGGCGGTGGGAACGTTGATGAGACGGATCACCATGCCGGTGAACAGGCCGTACAGCGGACGAGCCTCCTCACGGGCAATGCCAGCGTCCATCAGGCGGGAAATGAGCATGGTGGAGTCCACAAACTGCGCCAGAGGCACAATGCAGGCGCTGATGGTGATGGGGATGGAGATGGCCATCAGCCGCTTACCCAGGGTGGTGGTAGCGATGGGTGCTTCGTCCGTAAGCTGCGGAATGCTGCTGAAGGTGGCGCTGCGACGGAAATAGAGGATGATCATGTAGAGAAGCGCCAGGGCTTCCACAATGGTGATGCCCAGCAGCGCTCCGGCAGCGCCGTGCGCCATGCTGATGCGGCTGCCCATGTAAGCCAGGGGCAGGGACACGAACACCTTGCCCACCTGTTCGATCAGCTGGCTGATGGCGGTGGGAACCATGTTCTGCTGGCCCTGCATAAAGCCGCGGAAGGCAGACAGCACACAGACCAGCGCCACGCAGGGGGCAATGACCTGGAAGCCAAGCTGCGCCTGGGGTTCGTCCACCAGAATGGTGAGCTGATGACTGCCGATGAGCATCACCAGCGTACAAATGCAGCCCAGCGAGGCCAGCAGCCACAGCGCCACGCGGAACACACGGCGGGCGTTGCGGGGGTCGTCCTTGGCCAGGCAGTGGGACACCATGCGGGAGATGGCCACCGGCAGACCAGCGGAGGAAACCGTCAACAAAAGATTATAGGTGGGGAAGACCGACTGGAAAATGCCCAGGCCGTCGGTGCCGATGAGCCAGGTCAGCGGAATGCTGAACAGCACGCCCACCAGCTTGCAGATGATGCCGGTCATGCCCAGGACGGTCATGCCGCCCACAATGGACTTGGTTTGCTTTGCCATAAGACCTTCCTTTGCTCAAGAGAATATGAACACAACTTATATTATACGCCCAATATCCGCATGGCACAAGCAAAAAAATGACCTCCGCGGTAATTTGCGGAGGTCGATGCTTATTGTTCCATCTGGCGGCCAACGATGCCAGCCGCCGTCTCGGCTACCTTGAGTTCCGTGTCACCCATGCGGGCGCCCTGCTCGCGGCTGAGGAGCAGCACGGCGCCAATGGCCTCGCCATCGGCAATGATGGGGGACAGCACCTGGGCGGTGTAGCCCTGGGCATCCTCCTCGTTGGTGATGGCCACGGTTTTGCCACCCAGGTTGCGGTTGATGGCCACGGTCTGCCGGTTGGCAATGGCGGTTTCCAGGTCGCGGCTGATGGGCTTGTCCCACAGCTCCTTTTTGCTCACACCGCTGGCGGCCACCACCTGGTCGCGATCCACAATGCAGGCGATATGCCCCAGGGAGCGGAAGAGGGACTCGGTGTAGTCCTTGGCGAAGGATTGCATCTCGCCGATGGGGGAATACTTTTTCAGAATGACCTCGCCGTCGCGGTCGGTGTAGATCTCCAGCGGGTCGCCCTCGCGGATACGAAGGGTGCGGCGGATCTCCTTGGGGATGACCACGCGGCCAAGTTCGTCGATTCTGCGCACAATGCCGGTTGCTCGCACGTTTGTTGCCTCCCTTTAGATTGTCTTTTCAACCATAGTATGGTGGGGGAATGGGCGATTATCCCGGCAGATGGTGGAAATGTTGGGAAGGGCAGGAGAGGCGCAGGCATAGGAAAAGGCCGCTGCGAAACACAGCGGCCTCGATTATCTGTTGAGGATAATCAGCTATTTGCGATTACTGAGCGTTGAAGGTAGCCAGAGCGCCTTCCCAAGCGGGAGTCTTGGCTTCAATGATAGCGGCGGGATCGCTGCCGAACAGGTTCCACAGGAAATCCTGGCCCAGCACACCGTTGGTGTCGCCCAGGTACAGGGACTTGTTCATAACACCAGTATGACGCAGCATAGCATAGGTTTCTTCGATCATACGATCGTCGGACACGCGGGAATAATACTGCAGAGCCCAAGCATCTTCGTCGTCATAACCGGGAGTGGGGTTGGACCACAGATCGAACACATAGGCCAGCTTGTTGGCAGTGTCCACATCGATGGCGCTGGGGATAACGGTGACGTTGTTGGTAGCAATGTGGGTGTAGCCAGTGCCCTTGGGGCCAGTAGGCATAGCAACCCAGCCCCATTCGTCTTCCATGTCGGAATAGACGGCGCCATCGTTGAAGCCAGCATAAGACTGATGGCAGCAGAAGCCCTGCTTGCCGGTCTCAAACAGATCCTCAAAGAAGTTCCAGTCGGTGCCTTCGGGCTGAGGAGCAGAGTAGGTGTTCCAGATGTTCTTGGCCCAGGTCAGAGCTTCCAGACCAGCATCGCTGTTGATGGTGGAAACCAGCTTGCCGTTCTCGTCGAAATCGAAGAAGGAAGCGCCGTTGGCAAACACAGAGATCAGAGCGAAGTCAGTGTTGTTGCCGGTGATGCCGTAGATATCGGTCACGCCGTCGTTATCGATATCCTTGTGGATCTGCTTCAGCATACCCTCAAAGACGTCCCAAGTCCAGGTGCCTTCAGCCTGCATATCGTAGATAGATTCCCACTCGATGCCAGCTTCGGTCAGCACGCGCTTGTTGAAGTACAGGCCCTGACGGGGTTCGTCAGCACCGGCGTACACACCGTACAGCTTGCCGTCCATGGTCATGAAGTCGGAAACGCCCTTGTTCCACTTCTCATCAGACCAGTCAACCAGAGAGCCTTCGTTGTTCAGGGCAACGAACTGGTTGTTAACCATGGGGCTGCCAACGAAGTCCGGGGGCAGGATGTACATGCACAGAGTGTCGTCGGGAGCAGCGTTGAAGTTAATCAGTTCCTGAACGTTGGTATCCCAGCCGCCCTTCTGGATCTGGATGATCTCGCAGTTGAGCTTTTCCATGATGTAGTCGCGATAGTCATACAGAGCCTGCTCTTCCTCGTTGGGGTCGTCCTTACGAGCAGCCTGAGCTTCGCTGGTCCAGTAGTCGTAGATGTAGATGGTCTTGCCGCCGAAATCAATACCTTCCCTGATCTCGGGGTAACCTTCGGGGGTTTCGGCCAGAGCCACAACGCTCGCGCAGAGCATCATAGCAGCCAGAAACAGAGCAACCAGTTTCTTCATGATGGGATCCTCCTTTTTTATTTTCCATATGAATGCATCGAAAACGCAAGGCATTCATATAGTAACGATGTTGTGCGGTTATATTCCGCAATGACATGAGGTATTATACTACATATTTGACCAAAACACAAGACATTTATATGCACATTTTCTGCTTTTATTCCTTGCTGCCAGTCATAGCCAGACTCTTAACGAAGGTTTTCTGCGTGAAGCAGTAAAGAACAATCAGCGGAGCAGAGCAGATGAGCACACCAATGAATATCAGCTGCTGCTGGCGAGCGGGCGGAACAATAACAGTTTGGCTTGCGTCGGCCGAGAAGTAGCGTGCCATACGAGACACAATGGAGGCAAGCTCGGTGGAATAGATGGAATAGGTGGACAAGAAGTTGCGGGTATAGAACAGATCTGTCCACTGCCACACAAAAGCAAACAAGAAGCAGCTAAGGATGATCGGCACCGCATCGGGCAACATGATTCGCACAAAAGTATGAACGGTGTTGCAACCATCAATATAGGCGGCTTCTTCCAGGCTCTTAGGAATGCCGCGGAAGTACTGACGGAGCATATAGATGTACAAGCCGTTTTTCAGACCCATGCAAGTAAGACTCATCAGCACATAGGGCAAAACAGAAGAACGCAGGTTTACTGTTTTACCAGTAAAGAGTTTGAACAATCCCAGAACGTCGAAGTTGGAGAATACGATGAACAGGGAAGTGGAAATGGTCTGCGGAGGAATGATGATCAAGGCGATACAGCAGCCAAACCAGAATTTCTTAAGCGGGAAGTTATAGCGTGCAAAACCATAACCGACCAATGTGCAGGAGACGATTTGGCATACTGATACAAGCAGAGAAGTCCACACCGTGTTCAGCATTGATTTGGGCAGATTCGTCAGATCCGCAACGATTCTGTAGTTGTCCAACGTTACATTGCGCGGCACCAAAAGGACGGTGGAATCGTACAGGTCAGATTCAGCCATCAAGCTGGAGCTGAAGCGAATCAGCAGCGGCTGGATGATCATGAAGCACAAACCAAACATCAGCAGAGCGCGTGCAACGGAAACAGATCCCTTAATGATTCTGTTGCGAAGAAGAATACCGCCAGAACGACGATTCGCTTCGCGGAAGCTAACGGATTTCAGCTCAGACGAATTAGTCTTCATAGTAGTGCACCCCCTTGGAAATGATGAAAGAGCAGAGGGCGATGAACACCACAGCAACAGCAAAGTAGATCCAGCTCATAGCAGCACTTTCGCCAAACTTGAACTGCTGGTACATCACCAGGTTGATGCGTTCCATTACCTCATTATCGTTCTTCATAAAGAAGTCGATGATAGTATAAATGCAGTTTACCAGCAGCAGCGGAGAGACCATGGGGAAAGTGATCTTCCAGAAGGATTCCCAGGCAGAGCAGCCTTCGACAGAAGCGGCTTCGTACAGGGAATCGGGAATAGTTTGCAGGCCGGAAAGGAACACGATGATCTGAATACCAGATGCCATGACAATATCATATATCTGGTCAATCATGGTGAAAACGACCTCGAATACTGTGTTGCCTACACCGGAAACCGACAGAAGATTCTGCAGTGATTCGGAAAGGTTCAAGCCGGAATTGGCGGCTTCCTCTGAAACACTTGCCATCATGTCATAGAACTCGTTCTGAGATTCAATGCCGGGCAGAACACCAGAAGAAAGAATAACGGGAAGAAAGAAGATGGCTCGGCAGAGTGTACGTCCTTTGAAATCCTGATTCAGAATGACCGCAATAACAAAGCTCATAACAAGTGTAGCGAGGGTATTGATCGACATGCGGCCAATTTCCTCTACAAGCTTTGCATTGTAGTATGGATCAACCGTTAGAGCATATTTGTAGTTTTCGAGACCAACGAAAGCAGCGGAGTAACCACCCTGCTCGATGGTAACGGTACTCAAGCTCATATAGAATGATTCAACAAGGGGACGGGCCATGAAAACCAGGAAGCCGATGATCAAAGGCAGAATGAAAAGTGTGCCGTGCCGCGCGTTCCGCGCACGCATAGTACGATATACCGAGTTGCCGGGGATGTACATCAAAATTGCATCGGTGATCGGGCTATACCAATGGTCGTGAGTATATGCACTATTTTTGCTCACTGATGATCACCCCTTTCAACGATATAGTCACGGGCGGGAATGGTGATGTTGCTATCGGTATAGTCGGATACTCCGTAGTTCACGTAGACAGACGTACCATCGGCATAGGTTGTTACGCGAACAGCATCACTAAGACAGGCATGATTGACAATTGCCTGCTGGTTCAAACCATCCATGCTGGTTTGATAGCGAGTGATGAGTTCAAGCACAGATTCACGCCAAGAGTCGTAGTGCGCACCGTAGTAGCCAGAATGCAGCGTGTCCTGCAGCAGCTTTGCGTCTTCGGTCATGAAGGTGAAGTTCAGACCGCTGCCATATTCAACACATTTGAGGAATTCGTTGTAGTAGTCTGTAGCAAGGTTCAGCGGCAGACCAGTATAATCCTTCAAACCGTGAATAGCAATCTGGAGGAACGGAACAGCTTCATCGATGATTGCATATTTTGTGCCGGAAAGGGGAATATCAGTGATCAAATCGGCGTAGGGAAGAGCATACATATTGCCTTGTTTGATCATGATGTGTTGGCCTGCATTACGGGCTTCCTTCAGCGTTTCAACATTCATTTGCAAAACTTGTTCGCGGGTAACAAGTCGCTTGGGATTATAGTCGGCGCTGAGGAGGTTACCGATATCGCGGAAGGCAACACCATAGGCATCAACATCAGCGAGTGCGTTGATCAAGTTGCTCGCCCCGGCTTTGGCAAACTCAGGAGTGGCCATGTAGTAAGGATCAAGCCATTCACTGGGCTGATAGGTGATGATGTCGTAAGGATAAATGAGAACGTGTTCGCGAGTAGTGTGACGTGCAGCATTGCTGAAAGTAACGAATCCATCCAGAATGTCGCTGTCATATGCGAAACAAGAAATGCCGTCAAAATAGAGCGGAATATTCTGTTCCTTTGCGGTGGAAATCAGCTGTTGCATCGCACTCTTTCCACCAAGTTCGCGGAGAATATCAACACGTGTCAAAACCTTCTGCGTGACACCGCCGTTTGCCCAACCACTCATTCGGATGTTCAAATTCTTCACACCGTTGGTAGAGAGATCGAGCATCAAATTTTCAGCTTGCTCAAAGGTGGTTGTGGCATATACAGAGTCAATGGGCAAGCCAAACTTGACAACGGTTTTGTCGATAGCGCCAACGAGTTCAACGGAGACGGGAACATCTTCAGATGCTCGAGCCTCGTTCAGCAGCTCAACATTTTCGCGCAGATAGTTGCCGTAGGTATTGGCCATATCGACATACTGATCGCTATCGATAAAGCGATAACGCTGAATCAGAGTATCCTGCGGAACGTCCTTCTCGAACATATACACAAGCTGTGCAGTTTTGGCAGACATATTGTACGAGTCGTAGTGAAGGACATTGTGACGAGCGCTGACAGTGTTGTAGCTATTATAGCGCATACTGATATCAGCCTGAATTCCGGCATAGGAGGTTGCCCCTTCAAGAATACAGATGAAGGAACCGCCGTTGCGAGCCATGCCAAAGACCGGGAAATTGCTGCGGGTTTCGCTGATCAGCTCTTTGCGAATTGTTCCATAATCCCAACCATATAGATTGGAATAGTAGCTGGACTGACTGAGCTTGCCATTGTTAAAGTTGATCAGAGAACCGCTGCCTTCGGGAATGAAAAGGAAGCCCTCGTCACTGGTGCCGGCAGCGCCAAACATGGGAAGGGGAGTAACGTAAGTGATGGGATAATCAGCCTTATAGCGGATATCGCTGTAGGGGATTTCTACAACAAAATCATCACCATCGAGGCGGTAAATCATACTTACGTTAAAAACGGGAGAGTTAGATTCGGCTTTTCCCGCAACAAGCTGCTGATCAATTTCGAAATCAGCCTGAGAGTAATTCACCTCGGAGAAGTAACCTTGGAGCTTTTCTTTGTTCTTTTCGGAGGTATCACTCTTGAGAATGTACAGCGCTTGATTCTGCACTTCAGGATACATGGCAATGATTTCGTCCTTGTTTTTCTTAGAATCAAGCTTTTCCGGCTCGTAGAGTGAATAATTGTTCTTTACCTTTTTGCCGGTTGATTTAGACATCTGATCGGTAAAGGACAGGAAACGCTCCTTGGTAATTGCGGTAGGGATGATGTAAATCTTCTCGATGTTACCTACAGCGTAATTCACTTTGATGGCGTTTTCATCAAGCTTCTCAATGGTAAAATTGCCATTCTGAATGGAGTACTTGTAGTTGTTCAAATCGATAGCACCACTTGTGGTGGCATAGCTAACGATCAGCGTAGACTGCAAGATCTCTTTGTTGGTGGCAAGAGCAACGGGATCGGATGCTGCCTTTTCAGGGGTGGAAAACCACTGACGACCAGTATCCTTTTCCGTCAGTTTGAACTGTGTTGTGGTGGGATCCATCTCGAACAAAAGCTTATTGGATTCCATGGTTAGCGGGGCGGAATCACCTTCGTAATAGAACACATTGGGATTTAAGGTGTGCTCCTCTTCAGTATTAGAATACAGAGGAATACCAACAAAAATCACAAGTGCAGCCAAAAGTGCCGCAACGATAACCCACGGAAGTAAGCGCAGAATGAATTTTTTCATTTCTTACTCCCTCCTTAATACAAACGGAATGCTATTTCACGATACAAAGAGATGAAGTAGCTTAGTGCATCGCTCAACAGACTCAGGAACACAAGCAGAAGGAAGATGATGATCAACAAACCAAGCACAGTAGCGATCAAGAAGATGACGGTTTTGCCGGGTGTATAATCATGAACCTGCATAAGGCCGATGAACACCAGGAAAACACACCAAGCAGTTGAAACGCTCATGAGAACTGTGTAGAATGCCGCTTCATCAAAGGCAATGATGTTGCTGACAAATACCAACGGAAGCTGAATCAGCGTATAAGGCACAAGAGCATAGCACATGGCCATGTAAATATCGCTGAAGCGACCTTTACCATCGAAAAGGGTTGTCAAACTCCAGTTGGCAAGGCAAAGGAGTAAGAAGGGAAAGAGCAAAGAGGCACACTGCTCAAAGATATTGATGTACTGCAGGGGAACGTTGATGAACTGGAAATTCGTGAACATCAACTGAATGACTCTGGTTATCAAGAACAGAAAAAGGTATGTGGTAGCTGCGGCAATGGATCCACGACGCTCATGCACCAAATCCCAGAATCCGTCAAAAGGATGGAACAGAACATACTTGGCATATTTCATGGACGCGATGTACTTTTGCCACTTTTCGGAGCGGAAGAATGATTTACTTGCGGACTTGGTTGCGCTCATATGCTGCCACCTCCATTCTTATCTTGTTGACTGAATGCTTGACGAGCGGGATGATAACCAAACAGGCCAGAACGGCGACGACCCAGCCAATGTTCTCTTCGACCCATACCTTACGATACAGACGGAAAGATCGACCATAGTTATCACGGTCATGGGCCATTTCGAAGTATTCCATAGCCTTGATATACTCATCCTGACGGAGCAGAGAACGACCGATGCCAATGAAGGCAAGGTTGTAGTTGGCGTTCAGCTTAAGAACTTCTTCCCACTTTTCGGCAGAACCATCATAGTCGCCCTTAAGATAGCTCTCGCTGGCATCGTAGATGAGGTTGCCGTACTCAGTAGGCGTGAAAACGGTAATATTACCGCCGTTTTGATCGAGAACAAGGAGATCCTTGCCCATGTGTTCAATGGAGATGGCGGAAGTAAAGGTACCTTCGCTATTGCCGGTGGTGCCGAAAGCCCACAGCATGATGCCCTGACTATCGTAACCGAAAATTCGACCGCGAGTCTGATCGACAGCAATGTAGATGTCATTGTCCAGAACGGTGATATCGACAAGCTTGGAAGGTCCCATGGGGATGGACTGCTCAACCCAGTAGAGATCACCGATGGGAGGGTAACGATCATTCTTAATGAGGATATCGTTGCCGATGCCGTTGAGGCGACGGATAGGCTGCGCAACATCGCTTAGAAGATCGTATTCGCTGAAGGAGATATTGGTGGCGTAAATGAAAGAATCAGCGTCCATGTAGATGTTGCAATATTCTGTGGGAACAAATGCTACCTGCTGAGCCCGCTGCTCCTTGGTGGAGAAGTACATCTTCCAGATGTAGTCAAAGAAGTTGTAGCTTACTTTGTTAGCGCCAACAAAGCCGGTGAAAGTAGTGTTTGCCTCGAACTTAACAAGGCCTTTGTTCACATTCGACGCAAGAACAAATACGCGGCCGGACTTATCGACAACAATCTTGTTAGGAAGGAAGCTAAGGCTTTGGTCGAAGGTGGAGTCGGTCGGCTTTACAAATTGCTGAACATAATTCAGGTCTTTATCCATCATTACTACACGGCTGTTGTTGGTATCAGCCACATAGATGTTGCCTTCCGGATCGACTGCCACATCGTTTGGCGTGTTGAAGGTATTGGGTTCTGCACCTAAAACCGTATCAATGACACGGACGAGGGTAAACTCGTTGCCATTGCGATTCAGGTGAAGAATGCGATTGTTGCCGGTGTCGCAGACATAAAGATCATTTCCTTGAACAAACAAACTCTGAGGCTTCCTCATAGCAGTGTCCAGTCCAAGGTCAACGCTATAAATGACCTGATCGACACGATAGGCATCCGGGGATTCGCGAATGTCTCCCCAGTAATCGTAGTTGTAGGTATAAGAAACTGGATAGCCGTCGTCCGCGGCCAGGGCGGTGTTGATGTTGATTGAAGCAAACATGATAACGGTCATGATCAGCGCTAAGAGCCGGTGCATCACCTTCACGGTCATTCCCCTCCTGTTATGAATGATGTAGGATAGCCAATCTTGGTTCGCCGTGGAAATTAGTCCTTGATACCGGAGCTTGCCATGGTTTCCAGGATTTGGCTCTGGCTCAGAATGAAAATGAAGATGGGAACAGCCATGACCACAACGGTAACGGCTGCGGCCTGACCGGTACGGGCGATACCGCCAGCCTGGATCTGCTGCAGGGCGTAAACCAGGGGCTTCTTGGCTTCGGAGTAGATGATGGTACCGGCGGGGTTGTTCCACAGGCTCTGCACGGAGAAGATGATCACCGTCAGCCAGGCAGGCTTTACGTTGGGCATCACAATGCTCCAGAAGATGCGGAACTCGCTGGCACCGTCGATGTGGGCAGCCTCGATCAGGGCGGTGGGCAGGCCTTCCATAAACTGCTTCATCATGAACAGACCGATGGGAGCAGCAAAGGCAGGCAGCAGCAGAGCCCAGTAGGTGTCAATCATGTTCAGCTTGGACATGATCACGTAGTTCGGGATGCCGGTCACGTAGCCGGAGAACATCAGGGCCGTGGTGACGATACCAAAGAACAGCTTGCCGCCGGGGAAGTCGTACTTCGCCAGCACGAAGGCTGCCATGGAGGCGATGACCAGGTGGCCGAAGGTACCTACCGCCGTGATGAACACGGTGTTGGTGATGTAGCGGGTGAAGGGTACCCAGCTCTGGCCCATGGTCACGATCAGGTCGGAGAAGTTATCCAGCGTGGGGTTCTTGGGCAGAACCGTGGGCGGGAAGCGGAAGAGCTCGTCCAGGGGCTTCAGGGCGGAGCCGATGGCGAAGATCAGCGGGAACGCCATGGCGAAGGCCACCACAGCCAGCATCACATAGATGCCGATGTCGCCGCCGATGGAGCGATTGGGGTGGCGGCGCTTGATCAGATGCTTCTTGGGCTTCACGATGCGCTCGCCGCGCAGCTCGGCCAGGCGGTGCAGCTCTTCGGCACGGCTGCGGACGCGGGGCTTGTTGTCCCACATCTTGTCCATGTAGTGGTACACCTTCAGGCCGTTGGGCAGCATGAAGACGTATTCTTCACCGCTCTTCATCTTCACGGTGATGGTGCTGGCCATGTCGCCGTTACGGACGTTCTTCAGCACCTCGATCTCGGGGTAGGCCATTTCGATGGTGGTGCTCTTTTTGCCGGTGAAAACAGCAGAGGTTTCGGTGGCGACAAGCTCGCCGCGGATCTTCTTGCCATTCAGCACCAGGGTACCGTTGGACTTGTAATTCATTTCACTCATATCAGGTACCCACCTTTTCCAGTGCGGCAGAAATGACTTTCTTGCACAGAATCATGACCAGGAACAGCAGCGTGGCGATGGCGGAAGCATAGCCCATTTCAAAGCGGCTGAAGCCATAGTCGAACAAGTGTGTTACGACGGTACGGGCGGCATAGTCCGTGGAGGGGTAGCCAGCCAGGGCGCGGGGCACGTCGCACACGTTGAAGGCGGAGGTGATGCTCATAACAGCACCGAAGAGCAGCATGGGCTTCATGCTGGGCAGGGTGATGTGATACAGTTCCTGCCAGCGGTTGCGGACGCCGTCCACATAACCGGCTTCGTACATGCTCTTGTCGATGCCCTGGAAACCGGCCACGAAGGAAAGGAAGCCGGTGCCCATGCTCATCCACAGGATAACGATGATCAAAACCGTCATGATGTAGTTGGGGTCGGTGAGCCAGAGGATGGGGGCGTCGATGAAGCCCAGGTTCAGCAGGAAGGAGTTCAGGTAGCCGTAAGCGTCGCCGCGGAAGATGATGGAGAAGATGGTGTACGCATTACCAGCGATACTGGGGGCGTAGAACACCACCACGGCGATGGCGCGCAGCCACTTGGGCAGCTCGTTGATGAACCAGGCAAACAGGAACGAGAGGATATAGCCTAGGGGGCCGGTGATCACAGCGATGACGAAGGTGTTCTTGACTGAGGTGAGGAAGACCTCGTCCTGCAGGATCAGGTTGATGTAGTTCTGCAGGCCCACGAAGCGGGCGGGCTCCAGAATGTTGTAGTAGGTGAAGCCGTAGAAGATGGACGTGCAGATGGGCAGGATGAAGAAGGTGATGAACAAAAGCGCGTAGGGTGCAAGGAACAGGTAGCACACCTTCATCCGCTTGGCCTTAGCCATGTTATACCGGAACATGTCACCCTTCATGTTGAGATAGCGGCGGGTGAATCCAAGCTGAGTGTTACTCATTTCGTTACCTCCTCTCCATCAAGCGGCAGACCGAACTCCTTACGCTTGATCCGGATCTCTTCATTGATGGTGCGGGTGTAGGTCAGCAGAGTCTCGCGGGGATCGTCCTTGTCGTTGATGACCTTGCGGATGGCGTTGGTCATGTGACGGGTGGTGGAGTAGCCGCCGGCGATCTCGGGGAAGCCGCGGGACCACTTGTGCTGCTCGGTGAGCACTTCCAGCTGCTCAGCGGACCAGGCCAGCTGGGTGAGGGCCTCGGTGTTGGCGGTGGCATAGCGGGCGGAGGAACCCAGCACGCTTTCCATCTCACGGCCGAAGCGGACCTGAGCATCAGCGGAGACCCACCACTTCATGAACTCCCAGGCGTTCTTCTTAACGTTCTCGTCGTCGGTGGCGACCATCATGCAGCACAGGCCGTTGGCGTGCACAGAGCGGTCGATGGTGCCGTCCTCCCGCAGGGTTCCGGGATAGAGCGCGAAGTCCCACAGGCCGCGGATTTCGGGAGCAGACACGGTGAGGGTGTTGTACAGGCTGTACTGGCCCACGCCGATGGGCATCTCGCCGGAACGGAAGCGGCTGACGAAGTCGAACACGGTGGGCAGGCCGTAGTCGTTGTAGAGGCTGGTGTAGAACTTGAAGGCTGCCACGCCGGCCTCGCTGTCGATCACGGTCTTGGTCTTGCTTTCATTATAGATGGCACCGCCGTTCTGATAGATCAGAGCGTTGAAGCCGGACATGTCAACGTTGGAGATATCGGGGAAGGGAACGCCCACGGACATGTTGTTGCCCTGGATGGTGGGCAGCATGGCGATCAGGTCGTCCCAGGTCTGGGGCACTTCCAGGCCCAGGTCTTCCAGGATGTCCTCGCGGTAGAACAGCACGGAGAACAGCTGGGTCTCGGGCAGGCCGTAGACGCCCTTGTGCTCGCCGTCGTCATAGGTGAGGGGCTCGATGGCACTGCTGTAGAAGGGCTTGATGACTTCCTCGAAATCGGGGAACTGGGTCAGGTCTTCCACAGCATTACGCATGGCGTAGTTCACGGCGAACCAGCCGTCAACGCTCAGGATGATGTCGGGGCCAATGCCAGCCATAACAGCGTTCAGGATGGCGTCGGGGGCAACCAGCTGCACGTTGACCTTGATGCCGGTGTTGGCGGTGAAGGTGTCATCCACCATGGTCTTCAGCACGGTGGACTGGTCACGGCCGGTCACCAGCCAGATTTCGATCACGTCGTCAGCGTTTTCGTCGTAAACATCGCCCAGGGAGTTGTAATCAACAAAGTAGGAAGCAACGCAGGCACGGATCTCATGCAGGAGAGAGGTGAAGATGTTGCTCTTGGCCACCTCAGGCTTGGCCTTGGTGCCGGTGATGATGATCTGGTCCACGTCCAGCTTGGACTCGGCCATGTTCTGCATGGCGGTACCAAGGCTGGTGATGTTGTCCTTGAAGTTGGAGAAGGACTGGGTAATGCGCTCGTTGCGCTCCACGAACTGCTCCAGCTGCACGGCCAGGGTCTGGGCGGCAGCCACGCGGTCGTTCTTCTGGCCGGTCAGGGCGACGGTGTCGTCCACCAGCTTGTAAAGACGCTTGCTCTCCAGCTCCATGGCCTCGATCACTTCGGGATAAACCTTGTCCAGCTTGTAATCGCGGAAGCGGTCGGGGGACACGCCGGTGAGCACCAGGATGCGGCGATAAATCTGGTTCAGTCGATAGATGCTATCCTCCATGGTTTCGAGGATATCGCCCATCTCGCCAAGGGTGACTTCCATGCGGATGGTGTGGGTGCCCTTGGTCAGGAAGAAGTTGAAGGGCGTGCCAGCATCGTCGGCCAGGGTGCGGGTGGTCCAGTCGGTACCATAAGCAAAGGCCACGGAGCTGAGGTCTTCAAAAGGAACCTCGCCGTCGATATAGATGGTACGGCAGGACAGGGCACCGCGCTGATAGGTCTGGCGGGCCTTGATGGAAATATTATAGTAGCCATCTTCCGGTACATCAAAGGACCATTCGATCCACTGACCGGCCAGGTTCCACGGGTCGCCGCCGATATAGTTCAGGACGGTGTGATAAACATCGTAGGGAACGGTGGAGGGAGAGGCGTGGTCGTAGCGGGCATACAAAGAGGGAGAAGAACGCAGCACAGCGTCTTCACCTTCGATGGTCAGATGCAGGGCCTCGGCTTCGGCGGAGGCGGTCACCTCAGGCTGGGCGGCCAGGTAGTCCTCGTAGGACTTGTAGCCGGTCACAGGCTTGAGGGTGATGCTGCGGATGATCATCGGCTCGTTGATCGCCTTGAAGGAGAGGGTGTTCTCGCCCTGGGCAAAATAGAACTGATAGGGCTCGGTTTCGTAGCCCATGTCATCGCGGCAGTAGGCAGTCTGATAATCGAATCGCTCCTTCTGGGAGGGACGGATCTCGTTGCCCTGGTTGTCCTTGCGGACTTCGCCGGCGTCCACCCACAGGCGGGAGAAGGACAGCTTCTCCGCGCTGGCAAAGGGCAGCTCATCATTGATGTAGATGGCACGCTCGATGTCCACGCCGCGGGATTCGACGGTCAGATAGTTCAGCTCGACGGCATACAAACCAGCCTGGGGTACATTGACCTTCCAGGTGGTGTAAGCTCCGTCTTCGGTGAGCACCTGATCGGCACCTTCGGCATCCTTTTCCAGGGTGCCGTCGCCTTCAAACGCAGCAATATCGACCGGGATAACCTCGGTGCCAACACTTGCATCCTGATGTGCAAGCAGATAGCCCTCGTAGGTATCACTGCGGCCGATACCGGTGACATCTGTGGTCAGGTCTACGCCTTCGTACTTTTCGTGGAAATCCTGCGCACCACGGTTCAGCAGAATGACTGCAGCAACGATGATTGCCACAACCAGAATGCCGACAAGGATACGCCACTTGTTTTTCCGCATAAGCTCGCCACTCCTGTTGCATTGACGTTTCCGCCAATTTAATAGAACGGAATTATTTCAACACGCCATGCGCCGAAACCACCTGCATCCAGACCATGGAATGAGGCGGCATCGTCACATGGCTAATGTATTTTAATTATAGGTAATTGCACCATATCTGTCAAGAACAGGGCATTGTTTTTATAAGGATTTAACATAATTGTCACCATTTATGACATTTTACCAGTCTATTTGACAAGGAAAAATATGAATAAAAATTAGCAAATGATGGACAAATATGCACACTTGCTGGGGATGACGCTCGCCCCTAAAATCATATGCAGGACACTCGCTGATGATCTCTGCCTGGTTTTGTGCAGCTGTAACAGAAGTTCTTTTTTATCCGGGGAAAGTGTTGCCACGCTTTAGTTTGCCAGTTTGATAAGGAAAACGATGCTGGGTGAAAGTGGAAGGAAGGACGTGGCAGGGCGTTTGGCTGTAAATCCTTACATATATAACTGGAACGATGTGTAAATCTAAAAGTAGAATGATTGAAAAATGTACCTAACAAGCTAACGGACAGCAACAAATAGGAAGTATATATTTTTCGCGAAGCAAAAATTGCACATGTCATTGATTTAACAAATCTGTAATGATTTCAATCGGTTTCGTGGTCAAAAAGCAATGAAAAGAGGAAAATGTCGTTGACTCGGAAGAAATTGACAGATATAAATTGGCAAAACCGACCGAAAGTCGGTTTAAAGATTGCTTGATGCTTTGCCCGTTTTATGCTAAAATACATCCAATGGACAGGATGTCCATGATCAATTTGTGCGAATTGCAGAGGACGAAGCCATGAAGAAGCAGAATCTGGTCACACCGCAGCATCGCAGCATGTTTGAATCCGGCTACCGCGTGATGCAGGGTGAACAGGAGTTTGTCACATACCGGGACGATACCACCATCCGCGTGTGGTATGCCATGGAGCCCGACCATTACAGCGAGCATACGCACTCCTCTGTTGAGGTGATCCTGCCCAACCAGGGCGAGTGCCGCTGCGTGGTGAACGGCGTGGAGCATATCGTGCATGCGGACGAAGTGATGTTTGTGCCGCCGAACGTGCCCCACTCGCTGAGCATGGGGGACGGCAGCGTCCGTAATCTGGTACTGTTCGATATGGACTACCTGATGGGGCTGCGCGGTTTCTCGGCGATCCGGCCGATGGTGCAGGGCATCATCCACCTGAGAAGCGACTCGCCCCTGTGCGGCCAGATTCGTGCACTGTTCTCTGAAATGATGGAAAAGTACTATGCTTTCCCGCCGCTTTTGAACCTGATCTGCTATGGGTACATCCTTCAAATTTATGTGCTGCTTGGCCAGGAATATCTGGCGCAGCATGTGCCGGAGGAAGAAAACCAGCAGAAGCGCGAGGAAAACTCCTGGGCGGCCATCAACCGTGTGGTGGAGTACATCAACAAGAATTATGCTGACCCCATCACCCTGGACAGCATCGCCAGCATTGCCGGTTTCTCCAAGTACTACTTCTCCCGGCTGTTCACGAAATACACGGGCACGTCTTTCTCACAGTATCTGCTGCGCAAGCGCATCACCGTGGCGGCGCATCTGCTGTGCAACACGTCGCTGCCCATTGTGCAGGTATCGCTGCAGTCCGGCTTCAGCAGCCTGAGCACCTTTAACCGCACCTTCAAGGACGTGCACGGTTGCACGCCGACAGAGTACCGGGCCATTTACGAAAAGGACGCAGAGTCAAACAAATAATGTGCAAGCAAAAGAACCGGAGCGATGCTCCGGTTCTTTGATATAACGCAGGATTACTTTGTGCCGTTGACCAGCTCCACAACAGAGTAGAAGGCAGGCTTGGGCATGCAGCGGTCGTCGAACAGCAGGGGGAATTCATCGCCGCGCCAGCTGCGGTCGTCGGTCAGGCCCCAGACCTGCACGGCTTCCATCTGATCGGCATAGTCCATGAAGATCTTGAACAGGTCCACATAGCGGTTGGCCTGGGCGGTCAGGTTCACATCGGAGGTGTTGGAGATGCCCACGTCCAGCTCGCTCACGCGCAGCAGCAGGCCCTTGGCGGCGATCTTCTGCATGGCGTTGCGCACCTGGGTAGGCGTGGGGGTGGTGGTGGAATAGTGGCACTGGAAGCCGTAGCCGTCAATGTTGCCATCGGCGATCAGGCTGTCCAGCAGGTTGCAGATGCCGGTGAGCTTGGGCTCGTAGGGGGTGGAATAGTCGTTGTAGTAGAGCTTCACGCCCTCGGGGGCATACTTGCGGGCGATCTCAAAGGCGCGGTTGACGAAGTCCTGGCCCACGACCTTGGTCCAGTTGGACTCGCGCAGCTGGGTGGAGCCGTCAGCCACCGCCTCGTTCACCACGTCCCAGGAAATGATCAGACCGGGGTAGTTGGCCTCGGTGTACTCAAACACCTGGCGGATGTAATTTTCCATGCGGGCCAGCATGACCTCGCGGGTCACATAATTGCCGCTGCTCTTGTAGCCCTCGCGGAAGAACACATCGGGGGTCTGGCTGTGCCACACCAGCACATGGCCGTGCACCTTGATGCCATTTGCCTGGCAGAAATCCAGCATGGGCTTGGCGGCATCGAAATGCACAGCGACGGCAGTGTCGTCTTCCTTGGCCAGGTTGCGGGAGGCGGAAATATCCAGCACGGAATCGGGCTTCAGCTCGTTCTCGTGGGTGAGGATGTTGAACTGATGGTCGCAGAAGGCCATGCGGTTAGCATCCAGCGCCTGGGACTGGTTGATGGCGGCGCCCAGGTCGAAATAGGGTGCATAGATCTCAGCAAGGGAAGGCAGGGACGTGTTGAAATACAGCTCGTCCAGTTCCACCTTGAAATTGCGGATGGAAAAGTCCACCGTGCCGTGGCCCACCGTTTCCACATACAGAATGTAGTTATCGAACTCGGCGGGGGTGTAGGTGGCGTTGACGGTGATCCAGCAACCCTTGGGAGCCTTGGCTTTGCCCAGGTTTTCATAGGATTCCAGGCCGTTCTTGGAGTGAGCGGCGGAAATCATGAACTCCACATTGGCTTCGGAGCTCTGCAGCACCTGCACGGAGATCTTGTACTTCTTGCCGGGCAGCAGGTTAAAGTCGCGGCCGGGGGAATTCCAGGTGGCGTTGCGGCCGGTGATGGTCAGCGCATTGCCGCTGACGGACACGGCGGCTTCACCCGCGCTGCGGGCATACCAGCCGTCAGTACCGGCGGTGAAATCAGAGGTATAGTTGCCATAGTCATTCGCTTCGCCCAGGGCGATGGCAGGCATCACCAAAAGGAGTGTCAGCAGGAGAGCAAAAAATCTCTTCATGGTGGAATCCTTCCTTTGCATGGTATTCTTTCCTATATTATACACCATATCCGACATTCTGTCCCAACCATTTGATATGATTCCTATAAGCAGATTTTGCCCACTGTTCATGAGAATTGTTCACGGGGCGTTCAAATTCAGTTTACAATTCTGCGGTAAAATGGTATATGTAAGAAGATGTATGATCCAAAGGAGTGCATGTCATGTCTTTTTTTGCTAAGCTTCGCATGATGCTGGCCCGGTTTATGCAGGGCCGTAACGGTGTGGATAACCTGGGTTTTGCCGCGTTGTGGACGGGCCTGATCATCAGCCTGGTGGACAGTTTGATCGGCATGGGGCTTTTGTCCATGCTGGGGATGGCCTTGTACATCTACGCCATCTGGCGCATGTTCTCGCGGAATGTGTACAAGCGCGCAGAGGAAAACCGCCGGTATGTGACGGCTGTGCAGAATGTGAAGACCAAGGTGAAGCAGTTCTTCCTGCGGCTGAAGAACTCCAGGGAGTATAAGTACTTCAAGTGTCCCCAGTGCAAGGTGTTGATCCGCCTCAAGCGCGGCAGCGGGGAAAAGCACATCCGCTGTCCCAAGTGCCAGCACGAATTTGACCAGAAAGCGTGATGATTGGAGTGCATGAACAGATATGTTTGGTTATGTACGCGCCAATGTGGCTGACCTGACGGAAGAGGAAAAGATCAGGTACCGGGCGTTTTACTGCGGGCTGTGCCGCGCGCTGGGCGAGCGTCACGGGCAGGCAGGCCGCATGGCATTGACCTACGATATGACCTTTCTGGCGATGTTCCTTTCGTCTTTATATGAGCCGGAGGAAACCGCCGGAGAGATGCGGTGTGTGACACATCCGGCCAAGCCACATGCCTATGTGTGCACGGAGGTCAGCGATTACGCGGCGGATATGACCATCGCGCTGACCTATCACAAGTGCATGGATGACTGGCAGGACGAACACAAGGCCAGCCGCAAGGCTTATGCCGATCTGCTGCGCAAGCCCTACGAAACGGTGAAAGCCCGCTGGCCCCGGCAGACGGAGTGTATCGAAGCTTGCATGCGCGAACTGTCGGAGGTGGAAGGGCGTAGAGAAGCGTCGCCGGATGCGGGAGCCAATTGCTTTGGCAAGCTGATGGCTGAGCTGTTCGTGATGAAGGAGGACTACTGGCGCAGTGCGCTGAGAGCCTTCGGCATGTCGCTGGGCCGGTATATCTATCTGGTGGATGCTGCCTGCGATTATGACGACGACAGGAAGTCCGGAAGCTATAATCCGGTGATCCTGATGGATAAGCAGCTGGAGGACATGCGGGACTACCTGATGCAGGCACTGGGACAGGCATCGGCAGCATTTGAAGCACTGCCCATGGTGCAGAATGATACGATTCTGAAAAACATCCTGTACTCTGGCATCTGGCAAAGCTATAATGAGATGATCGAAAAGCGGAAGGATGGTAACAAGCGTGGTTGATGATCCTTATAAGGTACTGGGAATCTCCCAGGGAGCGACCCAGGATGAGATCAAGCGTGCCTACCGGAAAAAGGCGAAGGAATGCCATCCTGACCTGCATCCTAATGACCCCAATGCGGAACGACGCATGAACGAGGTCAACGAGGCCTACGACATGCTGATGAATCCGGATAAGTATGCCCAGCGGCGTGCACAGCAGCAGGCCCAGCAGCAATACAGCCAGCAATATGGCAATCCCTACGGCAATGCCTACGGTCAGCAAAGCTACGGCGGCTATCAGCATACCCAGCAGGGCTACGGGCAGCAGCGGCAGGGTGGCTATGGCGGCTGGAGCAGCGACTTCGGCTTTGGTTTTGAAGATTTCTTTGGCTTTGGCGGCAGCACCACCGTGCAACCTCCCAGAGAGGAAATGGGCGACAGTCCGCAGATCCGCCAGGTGGTGCGGGATATCAACCAGCGGCAGTACCAGATGGCTGTGTCGCGGCTGCAGAGCATTCCCAGCACTGGCAGAAATGCCCGGTGGTACTATCTCTCCGGTGTGGCGAACCAAGGCGCAGGCAATACCATCGCCGCCACCGAAAACATGCAGCGTGCGGTACAGATGGACCCCAATAACCAGCTGTATCATACCCTGCTGCGGCAGTACCGCCAGGCTGGGCAAACCTATCAGAGCAATGCACAGGGCTACAACACCTGGGCAATGGATCCCAGCCGCCTGTGCATGAATTTGTGCCTGCTGCAGATGTTCTGCGGCTTTTGCAGATGTTGTTAAGGAGCGTATTTGATTTATGAGCAAGACCATTGGCATTGATTTGGGTACCACCAACAGCTGTGTGGCTGTGGTGGAGGGCGGCACGGCGGTGATCATCCCCAACGACAAGGGTGAGCGCACCACGCCCTCTGTTGTGGCATTTACAGAAAGCGGCGAGCGTCTGGTGGGCAGTGCAGCCCGGCGTCAGGCGGCGGTGAACGCCGACCGCACCATTTCTTCGGTGAAGCGGCATATCGGCACTGACTGGAAGAAGAACATCTCCGGCAAGAACTATAATCCCCAGGAGATCAGCGCGATGATTCTGCGCAAGCTCCGCGAGGACGCAGAGGCCTATCTGGGCGAACCGGTGAAGGACGCGGTGATCACCGTTCCGGCGTATTTCAACGATATTCAGCGGCAGGCCACCAAGGATGCAGGTCGCATCGCTGGCTTGAATGTGAAACGCATCATCAACGAGCCCACCAGCGCGGCCCTGGCCTATGGCCTGAACAACGGTGCCCAGCAGAAGATCATGGTATACGACCTGGGCGGTGGCACCTTCGATGTATCCATCATCGAGATCGGCGACGGGGTGATCGAGGTGCTGGCTACCTCCGGCGACAATCACCTGGGCGGCGATGACTTTGACGAGCGTGTGACCCAGTGGCTGCTGAGCGAGTTCAAACGCACCAGCCATGCAGACCTGAGCCGCGACATGACTGCGATGATCCGTGTGCGCGAGGCGGCGGAGCAGGCCAAGAAGGAGCTTTCCGGCACGGAAACGGCGCAGATCAGCCTGCCCTTTATCGCCCAGCACAATGGTACGCCGGTACACATGGACATTACACTGACCCGTGCCAAGTTCAACGAGCTGACCCGCGACCTGGTGGATCGCACCGAAGGCCCTGTGCGCAATGCCCTGTACGATGCCGGCATTGCCGCCAGCGAGCTGGGCCGTGTGCTGCTGGTGGGCGGCTCCACCCGCATCCCTGCGGTACAGGAGAAGGTGCAGCAGATGACGGGGAAGATCCCCAGCAAGTCCATCAATCCTGATGAATGCGTGGCCCAGGGCGCGGCCATCCAGGGAGATACGCTGAACGAAACCACCTCGCTGACCCAAGCCACAGGCATTCTGCTGTTGGACGTAACGCCCCTGTCTCTTTCCATTGAAACCGTGGGCGGCGTGGCGACCCGTGTGGTGGAGCGCAACTCCACGCTGCCCATCCACTACACCCAGGTGTTTACCACGGCGGCACCCTTCCAGTCCAGCGTGGAGATCCACGTTCTCCAGGGCGAACGCCCCATGGCCCGGGATAACAAGACCATCGGCAAGTTCAAACTGAAGGGCATCAAAAAAGCCATGGCCGGTGTGCCGCAGATCGAGGTCACCTTCGACATCGACACCAACGGCATCCTGAAGGTGTCGGCCCGGGACAAGGATACCGGCATGGAGCAGTCCATCACCATCACGGCGAATGAAAAGATGAGCGAGGCGGAGATCCAGCAGGCCATCCGCGATGCAGAAATGTACGCCTCCCAGGATGGCATCCGCCGGGATATCATGGACACCACTAACGAGGCTCAGCGGCTTCTGAGCCAGGTGGAACAGGCTATGGGCAAGGCTGGCAAGCAGATCGACAAGGAAGAAAAAAAGCGCGTGAAGGCTGACCAGGCTGCGCTGAACAAATTCCTGATGAAAAATAAGCCCGACAAGATGACCGAGGGCGACCTGATGAACCTGAAGGCTGCCGTGGAAACCCTGCGCGCAAGCAGCCAGCACATCGTAAGCATGGCAGGGGAGTAAATTCAATTCGGAATGAAGCGTACAGGTACGCGTTGCGTCTGTCAGCTGCATTGAAAAAGGCTGTCATACAAAGGATGACAGCCTTTTCTGCGTTGATTCAGATTTACTTGGCGTTCTTGACTTCCTGCCACAGAGCGGTGTAGATGGGCATGAAGGTTTCGTCGATGTCGTGGAAGTATTCGCAGCGGGCGATTTCCTCATCGGTGGGATTCATGACATAGTTGTCGGTGTAGGCAGTGCCCATCAGCTCGATAGCACCGGAGTTGGGAGAGGAGTACCAGATGGCCTCGCAGTTCTTCTGGGCAATGTCGGGGCGGCAGAGGAAGTCGATGAACTTCATGGCGTTGTCGTAGTTCTTGGCGTTCTTGGGTACCACCATGCAGTCCACCCAAACGTTGCTGCCTTCCTTGGGGATGCAGTAGGCCAGCTTGGGATTCAGGTCGATGGCGTACTGGGCGTCGCCGGACCACATCACGGCCAGGGCAGCCTCGCCAGCGACCATCTTGTCCTTGGTTTCGTCCACCTGATAGGCCTTCACGATGCCCTTCTGCTTCTGCTCGATCAGCTTCTGCTTGGCGGTTTCCAGGGCGATAATGTCACGGGTGTTCATGGAGTAGCCCAGATACTTGAGGGTGATGCCCATGGAATCGCGGATGGAGTCCATCATGAACACGTCATTCTTCAGGTTTTCATTCCACAGGATGTCCCAGGAATCAACAGTGCCCACCACCATTTCGGTGTTGTACAGGATGCCCACGGTGCCCCACATGTAGGGGACGGAATGAGCGTTGTTAGCATCGTAATCGGGGTTGCGCAGGGCATCGAGAATGTACTGGGCGTTGGGGATGACGCTGTAATCGATCTCCGCCAGCAGCCCCTTGTTCAGCATGCGTTCCACCATGTATTCAGAGGGGAAGCAGATGTCGAACGCGCCGGGATTGGCCTCGACCTGCACCATCATGTCCTCGTTGGTGGTGAAGCGCATGTAGTTGACGTGGATGCCAGTCTCTTGTTCAAACTGTTCCAGGACGGTTTCGTCGATGTAGTCCTCCCAGTTGAACACGTTGACAACCTCCTGGGCGGAAGCGCACACGGGGAGCATCAGGGCCAGGAGAAGCAGGATGCAAATGAGTTTCTTCATGGGGCAATACCTCCTGAGAAAAAGATTTGGATTCGCTTACGCCTTGCTGTTGTCAGCGGTACGGCGGTTGACGATGAGGAGAAGGATCAGCAGTGCCACGAACATCAGCGCGGAAAGCGCGTTCAGCGTGGGTTCGATGCCGATGCGGGCCTTGGAGTAGATCAGCGTGGAGAGATTCTGCACCAAGGGGGACGTGGTGAAATAGCTGATGGTGAAGTCGTCCAGGGAGAGGGTGAAGGCCAGCATTGCGCCGGTGATGATACCCTGTTTGCACTCGGGGATGATCACGTGGGTCAGCGCGTAGGTGGGGGTAGCACCCAGATCCAGGGCAGCCTCGTAGCAGTGCTTGTTCATCTGCTTCAGCTTGGGTAAGACGGAGAGGATCACATAGGGTACATCGAAGGTGATGTGAGCCAGCAGCATGGTGACGTAGCCGCGCTCCACCTTGGTGAAGATGAACAGAAGCATCAGCGAGATACCGGTGACGATATCCGGCATGGTGTTGGGCAGGTTGGTCAGCGTCATCATCATGGCCTGGGGACGCTTCTTCATGCTGTAAATGCCGATGGCTGCCAGGGTGCCCAGCACCGTGGAAACTACCATGGCCAGCACGGCGATGGAAAGGGTCACCTGCAGGGCATTCATGATGGAGGCATCTGCAAACAATTCGCCATACCACTTGAGGGAGAAGCCCTCCCACTTGGCGCGGCTCTTGCCTGCGTTGAAGGACTGGATGATCAGCACGATGATGGGCACATACAGGAAGACCAGGATGATGCTCAGGTAGAACTTCTTAAGAAACTTGATCATACCATGCCACCTCCTTCGCCCTTGGGATCAGCCTTGCGCAGGATGGAAAGGCTTACCAGGATCAGGATCATCATGATCAGGGACAGGGCACTGCCCACGTTCCAGTTGCCTTCGGTGAGGAAGTTCAGCTCGATCAGGTCGCCGAACATCATGGAGTTGCCGCCGCCCAGCATACGGGGGATGAAGAAGGTGGTCACGCTGGGCATGAACACCATGGTGATGCCGCTGATCACGCCAGGAAGGCTCAGGGGCAGGGTCACCTTGGTGAAGGTTTTCAGCTCGTTGCAGCCGAGGTCCTGGGCAGCTTCACCCAGCTTGGGATCCTGCTTGCTCAGCACGGTGTAGATGGGGAACACCATGAAAGGCAGGAAGTTGTACACCATGCCCAGCAGCACCGCGCCGGAGTTGTACATCAGCTTCACGCCGTCAAAGCCCAGCCAGCGCAGGAACTGGTTGATCAGGCCCTGATCTTCCAGCAGGCTCATCCATGCAATGGTGCGCAGGAGGAAGTTCATCCACATGGGGATGATGAACAGTACCACCAGGCTGGGGCCCAGCTTCATCTGCCGGTCAGCCATGAACAGCGCAGCCGGATAGCCCAGCAGCAGGCTGATCACCGTGCACAGGAAAGCCATCCACAGGGAGTAAACCAGGGTATCCACGTTGACCGTTCCGCGGGTAATGAAGGCTGCGGCTTCCGGGCCCAGGGAGGCATACAGCTGGTTCTTGGTGTAGTTGCTGTCCCAGAAGTGGCGGAAGTTATCCAGGGTGAAAGCACCGCTGGCGTCGGTGAAAGCATAGTAGGCGATAAGGATCACCGGAACCACGGTGAACAGGATCATCCACAGGGTATAGGGGGCGGCGAAGAGGGAACGCTTCACGCCGTTGTTGCGGCGGATGGAGGCGGCGATCATCGCAATGAAGGCGATCAGGCCTGCGCCCATCAGTGCCCATGCCCACCAGGGGAGGCTCATATCATAGCGCATGGCGTTACACCTCCATGGGCTTCATGATGTGCATATTGAAGGGAACGATGTTCAGGCCCACCCGGCTGCCCTGGGGCTGCATGCTGGTGGAGTGCACCTTGAAGGTGTAAGCACCGGTGTCGATCATCATTTCATAGTGCACGCCCTTGAACAGCACGCTCTTGATGGTGCCGACAATCTGGCCCACATCTTCGCCCACCAGCATGATGTCCTCGGGGCGGATGACCACGTCCACGGGTGCGTTCTCGCCAAAGCCGAAGTCCACGCAGGGGAAGCGGCTGCCGGCGAATTCCACCAACTCGTCGCGCACCATGGTGCCCTTGAGGATGTTGCTCTCGCCAATGAAATCAGCCACGAAGGCATTAGCAGGCTCGTCGTAGATGCGCTTGGGGTCGCCAATTTGAAGGATGTTGCCGTCCCGCATGACCACGATGGTATCGCTCATGGTCAGGGCTTCCTCCTGGTCGTGGGTCACGTAGAGGAAGGTGATGCCCAGACGCTGCTGCATGTCCTTCAGCTCCAGCTGCATTTCCTTGCGCAGCTTGAGGTCAAGGGCACCCAGGGGTTCGTCCAGCAGGAGCACCTCAGGCTCGTTGACCAGGCTGCGGGCGATGGCCACGCGCTGCTGCTGGCCGCCGGACAGGGCATCCACATGACGCTTGCCGTAGCCCTGCAGGTTCACCAGATCCAGCATGGCATCTACCTTGCGGGCGATCTCGGACTTGGGCAGCTTCTTCAGCTTCAGGCCGAAGGCGATATTGTCAAATACATTCAGGTGGGGGAACAGCGCGTACTTCTGGAACACGGTGTTCACGCGACGCTTGTAGGGCGGAATGTGGGAGATCTCCTTGCCCTCGAACAGCAATTCGCCGCTGGTGGGGGTCTCGAAGCCGCCGATGATGCGCAGCGTGGTGGTCTTGCCGCAGCCGGAGGGGCCCAGCAGGGTCACAAATTCCTTCTTGCGGATGTACAGGTCGATATCCTTGAGCACCTTAACGCCGTCGTATTCCTTGCAGATCTTTTTCAGATCGATCAGATGTTCATTTTCCCACATGAGGGTAATCTCCCTTCATCTATCTATATCAAAAGCTGGGGGGCGTGGAGATCCAGAGCACCTTGGCGGGAGACTTGCCTGCATTCATCAGGTAGTGGTTCATCTTGGGGTGGATGCAGAAACTGCAGCCGGTTTTGACCCGGATCTTTTTTTCACCCATTACCAGGAAAATGCTGCCGGAGAGCACGTAGCCGAACTCTTCGCCCTCGCTGGGGGGCAGGGGGTACGTCTGGCCGCCTTCGGCCATGTCCACCAGGATGGGCTCCATGTCGTTCTTCTGGGCATCGGGTACCAGCCAGGTGATGGAGCCGCGCAGTTCGTCCTCATCCACCTTTTCGAACATGTCCTGGGGGGCGAAGACGATCTTTTCGTTTTGCTTTTCGTTGAAGAAGGCTGGCAGGGAACTGCCCAGGCATTCCAGCATGTCCGTCAGCGTGGCGATGGACGGGGAAGCCAGGTTTCGCTCTACCTGGGAAATGAAGCCTTTGCTTAATTCGCACCGGTCCGCCACCTCTTCCTGGGTCAGGCCGCGCTGCAATCGCAGTTGACGAAGCTTCTCGCCGATATCCATCTGCAAAACCTCCTTCAGGCAAGGAAATTTGGTTTAGTGATTCTAAACCGTGAATCGAAGTTGCGAGTTTACTAAAACTAAACCTCAAAACGATATACATTAAACCACAGCATGGGGCCGATGTCAATACATCTGATAAAATAATTGCCGCATTCTGAAGAAAAAACAGAAGGAGTGCAATCTGTGCGGCGCGAATAGATACAGCAACAACATCTCTGATGGATGGAGGCCCCTTTCATGATCGAATTGAATGGCAAACAGGTTCAAATGCTGGACGGCGAAATGCGCCGCCGCGAATACGACAACCGTTCCTATCTGTTGAGGCTGACCCGTGAAAACCTGATGCGTAACTACATGACCGAGGCCGGTCTGTGGGGCAATGCCGAGCTGGATGTGAGCATCCACGGCGGCTGGGAATCACCCACCTGCGCGCTGCGCGGACATTTCCCCGGGCACTGGCTCAGCGCGGCGGCCATGATTTGGCACGCCACCGGTGATCCGGAGATCAAGGGCCGGGCGGATGCCATGGTGGCCGATCTGGCCCGGTGCCAGAAGGAGCATGGCAACGGCTGGGCAGGGTCCATCCCGGAAAAGTACCTACACTGGATCGCCCGGGGCAAGGAAGTGTGGGCACCGCACTACACCGTGCACAAAACGCTGATGGGTCTGGTGGACATGGCTAAACTCACCGGCAGCCAGCAGGCACTGGAAGTGGCTGACCAGTGGGGCGGCTGGTTCGAACGCTGGACGGATGCCTTTGACCGGGAAAAGATGGATGACATCCTGGATTTTGAAACCGGCGGCATGCTGGAGATCTGGGCGGAAATGCTGGCCCTGACCGGCAGCGACCGCTATGCCAAGTTACTGGACAAATACGACCGTCCCCGGCTGTTTGAGGAGCTGCTGGCAGGACGCGATCCCCTGAGCAACATGCACGCCAACACCACTGTGCCGGAGGTGATCGGCTGCGCCCGTGCCTATGAAGTGACGGGCAAGGAACGGTATCGCCAGATCGTCGAATTCTACTGGCAGTGCGCTGTGGAAGAGCGCGGTGCCTATGCCACCGGCGGACAGACCTGTGGCGAGATCTGGTCGCCAAAGCACGGCAGCCACAGCCGTTTGGGCCGCAAGGCACAGGAGCACTGCACCGTGTACAACATGATGCGTCTGGCTGACTTCCTTTTCCGCTGGACGAAGGACGCAAAATATGCCGACTACATCGAGCGCAACCTGTACAACGGCATTATGGCCCAGGGCTATTACCGCCACCGCGGCACCAACGGCTATGTGCCCGGACACCCGGAAACCGGCCTGATCGCTTACTTCATGCCCATGCACGGCGGCGATCACAAGGGCTGGGGCACGGAGACCACCAACTTCTATTGCTGCCACGGTACCCTGGTGCAGGCCAATGCGGCCCTGAACCGCTACATGTACTACCAGGACGGCAAGGATATCTACGTCTGCCAGTTCTTCGACAGCGACGCCAAGTTTGTCATCGACGGCAAGGAAGTCATCCTGCATCAGCGCATCGACCGGCAGACGGGTTCCTTCCACCTGTCCAGTGATTCCTCTGCCCGGCAATCCATTGGCGAAGTCACCTCCAAGGTGCTGCATAATCCCCAGGAGCTGAAAGTGTACTTCGAGGTGGAATGCGAGGGCGAGGTGCAGTTCACCCTGCATGTGCGCAAGCCCTTCTGGGCCGGTGACGAGCGCGGCTTTGCCGTGCATGAGAAAACCTGGACCAAGGGAGAACACATCTGCGTGACCTACAAGCAGGGCCTGTGGAGTGAGCCCCTGGACGGTGATCCCAGCCGCGTGGCGTTCCTCTATGGCCCCATTGTGCTGGCGGGCCTTGTGGATGCGGAAACCACGCTCCATGCAGACCCGGCTGCGCCCCACACCTGCCTGCAGCGCGCCAACGAGCGCGAGTGGGGCTCCTGGACCTGCGAATTCCTCACCACCACCGAGGACAAGGCCATCAAGTTCATTCCTCTTTATGAGGTGGGCTATGAGAACTACGCCGTGTATTTCCGCCTTGCAAAATAAAACTTGTCAAGCAAGGCAAAATAAGCTATAATAAATAAAACCGACGACGAGCAGGGTGCTGTGAAAGGCCGCTTTCAGAGAGCCGGGGCAGGTGAGAGCCCGGCAGCAGGCAGCGCAGACGTGGAGCTCCGAGGGCGCGGGGGAACAGGATAGCCCCAGTATCCCGCGACGGATTCCTCCGTGAAAAGGATCGAGAGGCATGCTTTGCATGCAACAGGGGTGGCACCGCAGTCATCTGTCCCCATGGACGGATGACTGCGTTTTTCTATTTTCAGGCGTGTGGGCGTCCCCTTAGCTGACCGCCAATGATAAGGAGGTTTTCCCCATGTCCGAGATCGTCAAGCCCGAAAAGAAACCCATTATTTTCTCCGGCATCCAGCCCTCCGGCACGCTGACGCTGGGCAACTACATCGGCGCGCTGAAGAACTTCTCCGTTCTGCAGGACGACTACGACTGCATTTACTGCATCGTGGATATGCACGCTATCACCGTGCGCCAGAATCCTGCTGACCTGCGCCGCCGCTGCATGGAGCTGGCCGCCATTTACATCGCCAGCGGCCTGGATCCCAAGAAGAGCCTGATCTACTGCCAGAGCCATGTTACCGGCCACGCCGAGCTGGCATGGATCCTGAACTGCTTCACCTACATGGGTGAACTGAACCGCATGACCCAGTACAAGGACAAGGCCGCCAAGCATGCCGATAACATCAACGCCGGCCTGTTCACCTATCCCGTGCTGATGGCCGCCGACATTCTTCTGTTCCAAACCAACATGGTGCCCGTGGGCGTTGACCAGAAACAGCACCTGGAGCTGTGCCGCGACGTGGCCCAGCGCTTCAACGGCGTGTACGGCGACGTGTTCACCATTCCCGAGCCCTACATCGCCAAGGTAGGCAGCAAGATCATGAGCCTGCAGGAGCCCACCCGCAAGATGTCCAAGTCCGATCCCGAGGACACCTTTGTGGCCCTGCTGGACGACCCCGACACCATCCGCCGCAAGATCAAGCGTGCCGTGACCGACAGCGATGGCGAGATCCGCTTCGATCCTGAGAATAAGCCCGGCGTGAGCAACCTGCTGTCCATCATGAGTGCCTTGGGCGCTGGCAGCATCGACAGCCTGGTGGCCGAGCTGGCTGGCCAGGGCTACGGCACCCTGAAGACCCGCACGGCCGATTGCGTCATTGCTGCCCTTGAGCCCCTCCAGACCGAGTACAAGAAGCTCATTGCCGACAAGGGCTACTTGCAGGGCATCCTGGACGAGAACGCTAAGACCGCCAACTACCTCGCCAACAAGACCCTGCGCAAGGTGCAGAAGAAAGTTGGTTTCGCCACCCGGGGTTAAGGGCTCTGCCCTTAACAATCCCGGCAGGGGCGCTGCCCCTGCACCCCGCCCAAGGGGCCTTGCCCCTTGGGAATCCCCACGAAGGGCCGTTCGGCCCTCTCGACACCCATTTTTTGAGCATGATTGGCACAAAAAAGCAGCTTGAGCGATCAAGCTGCTTTTTGTTATGTCAGAATATCAAACCACTGGTCGCCGTCAAGGCGGAAGGTATGCTCGCTCAGATTGTCGTTCAGGAAAACTTGGAGCATGTTTTCGAAATTGTCGGCCAGGGGAGCCGCGGGCAGGTCGGAAAGCGGCATCCACCATACGCGGCCTTCCTCGGAGGAGTGGAGCTCGCCCTCGTATTCGCCGGTTTTGTACAGCAGCACCATATGGCGCACGCCGCGCTTATGCCAATGCTTGACGCCGCATAGCCGGGGTTGACGGATGGTCAGGCCGGTTTCTTCCTGCACCTCGCGGATCACGGCCTGGGCAAAGGTTTCGCCGGGTTCCACATGGCCGCCGGGAAAGACGATACCGGGCCACTTGGGGTCGACGCGCTCCTGGACAAGAACGTTGCCCTGGCCGTCATAGACCATGCACATGTTGGTGAAAATCACCTGTTCGGGTGTGTGCATTGGAGTCACTCCTTACAGCGTTTTGTGAAACCAGATGGTGCGGTTGACTTCTTCAAAGCCGATGGCCAGGTGAAAGGCCAAGCTGTCGGTGTTGTCGATCTCGCAGTCGCTGGCGAACTCGGTGCAGCCGACGCTGCGCGCCCATGCTTCGCAGGCGGCAACCAGCTGCCGGGCAACGCCCTTGTGATGATGCTCAGACTGCACATAAACGCCTTCAAGGAAGCCCACGGGGCTGGTTTCGCAGCCCTCCACATAGTCGTGGCGGAGCTGGCATTGGGCGAAGCCGATGGGACTTTCGCTGTCATAGGCAAGGAAACATGCGGCTTCGCTGGCCTGGGTCAGATCTACAAACTCCGGCTCCAGCTCGGCGGGATCATGCTCCCACATCTGGCTGGCCAGCTGGGCAAGGGTCATGCTATCGGCAGGCGTTGCTTTGCGGATGGTCATCGTGTCACCTCACTGCTTCTGGATGATAAAGCACTCCGGCCTGCCGGGGCCTGCATTCAGGAAACGGTTATGCAGCACGTTGTACTCCTGGGGACGCAAGGTAGCAAGCCAATCCGCCAGGGCGTAGCGTTCCTTGTCGCCCTCGGCATGGCCGGGATAGGCGCACACGGTGCAGATGCCGCCCTTTTCCAGCAGGGCCAGGCAGGCGGAAATAGCGGTATGGGTGGTTTCCCAAAGGGTGGTGATGGACTTGTCGCCCCCAGGCAGCCAGCCCAGGTTGAACACTGCTGCGCGGACGGGCGTAGTGACGCGCTCGGCCACATGCTGATGCCCTTCAGCATACAGGGTACAGCGGTCGATCAGGCCCTTTTCGGTCAGAGCGGCGGCGGTGCGTTGAACGGCATCCGGCTGGATATCAAAGCCGATGATATGTCCGCCGGGGCCCACCAGCTCGGCCAGCATGCAGGTGTCGTGGCCGTTGCCCAGGGTGGCGTCGATCACGGTGTCGCCGGGCCGGATCACCTGGCGCAGGGCATCCGCTGCCAGATACCGGGCGGAACGTAGCTCGTAGGACATGGTTACAGCTCCTTCAGCTTGCGGATCTCATTGGGGGTCAGTTGCCGCCACTGGCCCCGGGGCAGGTCGCCCAGCTGGATGGGGCCGAAGCCCACGCGCTTGAGCTGCACCACCTGGTGGCCCACGGCCTCAAACATGCGGCGTACCTGACGGTAACGGCCCTCGTGGATGGTCACCAGCAGCACGGTGTCAAAGGCTTCGTACCGCACCACGCGGACATGGGCAGGGGAGGTCAGCCGTCCGTCCAGCTGCACACCGGCGCGCAGGCGGCGGAGGGACTCTTCCTCCACACGGTTGCTCACCTTGGCCAGGTAGGTCTTGTCCACCTCATGGCTGGGGTGAAGCAGGCTGTTCATCATGTCGCCGTCGTTGGTGAGCAGCAGCAGGCCCTCGCTGTCAAAGTCCAGGCGGCCGACAGGGTACAGGCGGACAGGATAGTCGCGGAACTTGTCCATCACCGTGGCGCGGCCCTCGGGGTCGGACACAGTGGTCACTTCGCCCACGGGCTTGTAATAGGCCAGGTAGTGCTTCTCTTCCTCCATGTGGATCAGAGCACCGTCCACAGTGATCTTGTCGGCGGTTTCATCCACCTGAACGCCCATTTCGGTCACCACAAGGCCGTTAACGGCCACATGGCCTTCGGCGATCAGCTTTTCGGAGGCGCGGCGGGAGGCTACGCCGCTCAGGGCGAGATATTTTTGCAAACGCATCATAGCGGAGAATCAACCTTTCTGGTTCGTTCGGTAAAAGAATAGCTGGCAGGCGCGGCGGGCCAGGGGCTTGTCGCGCTCGGCATCGGTATAGGCAAGGGCAAGGCGGTCCATGCCCTGAAGGGCAAAGCCACGGTGCTCGCAGAACTGGCAGGCAGCCGGGTTGGTATCGGTCACGTGGATGGTCAGGCCGCGCATGCCCTGCTTTTCGGCAAAGCCCTGGCAGGATTCCAGCAGCAGACTGGCCACGCCGGTGCGGCGGTGGGCGGCATCCACACGAATGTCGATGATCCGTGCCCACTGGGTGACAGCGTCGGCCATCACGGCGGCCTGACCCACGAAGCTGCCGTCATCCTCAAAGGCAGCGAACATGGCAGCCTGGGGCAAGCGAAGCAGCAGGTTCGGGTCGGCCATGGGCTCGGCAGGGAAGCTGCGCCACTCGGCCCGGGGCAGGGGCACATAGCCCAGGGTGAACCCAGCGCGGCCAATGCGCAGCATGACCTCTTCGCCCACCAGGGAGGCATCGGATACAGGCCGGAGCTTATCAACCAGCTCGGGCGTAAGCTTGTGTACGATCAAGTGCGTTTACCTCCAATGGACATGGGGAGCATCGGGCAGTGCGGCAACCAGCTTTTTGTGGGGATCCACCAGCATGGGCAAGGCGACCATACGCAGCATGGGCGCATCAGAAGGGGAGTCGCCATAGGCCCGGGATGCGGCTGCATCAAGCTCGATGCCGTTTTCCTGGAGCCAGGCGGCGATGCGGCGGGGCTTTTCTTCGCCCTTGCAGTTGGCGGCGATGCGACCGGTGTAGCAGTCATTCTCCTTCAGGCAGGGGGTGGCCAGCACGGCATCCACCGGCAGGAACTCCGGCAGTAGGTGCATGTATAGGTCAACCGAGGCAGACACCACCACAATGGTATACCCTTCGGCCTTCAGCCGCCACAACTCAGCGACGCCCTGCTCAAACAGCCTGGGTGTGATGATCTCCCGGAAAAAGCCTCGCGCAAGTTCATCTATTTCCTCCTGGGTTTTACCCTTGATGAAGGAAAAGGTAGATTCCTTGGCACCGCTGATCTTCTCCGGGTGTCCCAGCTGCAATAGGTATCCCTTGGCTGAGCGGAAAAGCTGCGTCCAGGGGGCGGCACCCTTGCGGATGGCGTAAAGCAGGAAGGGCACAACGGAATCGCCCCGGCAGAGGGTGTCGTCAAAATCAAAGAAGGCGCATTTGGTCATCACAGCGGACAATCCTCGTTCAGCAGCTTGTGGGTATACTGGCGCGTGCCGTTCTTCATTTCGGCCATCAGCTGGCCGGAACCCAGCAGCTTGTACTTGTAGGTGGTCAGGCCCTCCAGACCCATGGGGCCACGGGCGTGGATCTTGCCGGTGGCGATGCCCACCTCTGCGCCGAAGCCGTAGACGAAGCCGTCGGCAAAACGGGTGGAAACATTATGGTACACCCCTGCGCTGTCCACACGGGTCAGGAATGCCTGGGCAGCAGCAGTGTCTGCGGTAACGATGCAATCGGTATGGTGGCTGCCGTAGCGGTTCACATGGTCGATGGCGGCATCCAGGCCAGGCACAACCTTGATGGACAGGGTGTAGTCCAGGTATTCGGCATGCCAGTCGTCCTCGGTGGCAGGTTCGCAGGGAATGATGCTCTGCACGGTTTCATCGCCGATGAGCTTCACGTTCTTGGCCTGCATGGCGGGCAGCAGTTTAGGCAGGTAGTCTGAGGCGACAGCTTCGTGCACCAGCAGGGTTTCCATGGCGTTGCACACGGCCACGTTTTGCGTCTTGCTGTCCACGGCGATGCTGACGGCCATATCCAGGTCGGCGGCCTTGTCCACATATACATGGCACACGCCGTCGGCATGGCCCAGCACGGGGATGCGGCTGTTGTCCATAATGTAGCGCACGAACTCATTGCTGCCGCGGGGGATGATCAGGTCGATCAGGGTATCCTCCTTGAGCATGGCAGCCACGTCCTCGCGGCTTTCCAGCAGCTGGGCGAAATCAGCGGGCATGCCGGTCTTTTTAGCGGCGGCTCGGAGAGCCTCGCACAGCTCCTTGTTGGTCTTCATGGCTTCACGGCCGCCCTTGAGCAGCACAGCGTTGCCGCTCTTCAGGGCCAGGGAAGCGATCTGCACCAGGGCATCGGGGCGGCTCTCAAAAATCACGCCGATGACGCCGATGGGGCAGGTAATGCGGTACAGGTTCAGCCCTTCGGTGAGCTCGCGGCTCAGGGTCGTTTGACCGATGGGGTCAGGGAGATCCGCCAGGGCGCGCAGACCGGCAGTGACGGCGGCCAGCTTTTCCTCGGCAAACTTCAGCCGTCCCAGCAGGGGCGCGGCCAGCTGATCCTGCTCAGCCTTGGCAAGATCGGCACGGTTAGCTGCAAAGATTGCCTCCTTGCGGCTTTCGAGTTCGTCGGCCATGGCAAGCAGCGCGGCGTTGCGGGCAGTCAGGTCGGACGCAGCCAGCGTCCAGGCAGCAGAGCGGGCATCATAGGCCATCTGGTGAAGATCATTCATCGGCAAAACCTCCCTTGATTCGTCCATTATATCAGAAAAAATCAGGATTGCAATGCCGCGAAAGCTATGCTATACTAAGAATCCACCTAAAGTACAATCGTGAAGGAGGCGTTGGCGGTGCCGCACCAAAAGGGTATCAAGTCTGTGGCGCAGAACCGCAAGGCTTTCCACGATTACTTTGTGGAGGAACGCTACGAATGCGGCATTGCGCTGTTCGGCACAGAGGTCAAGAGCATCCGTCAGGGCCGTGTGAACCTGAAGGAAAGCTGGGCGATCATCCGCAAGGGCGAGGTGTGGGTGGAAGGCATGCACATCAGCCCCTATGAGCAGGGCAACATCTTCAACCGCGATCCCATGCGGCCCAAGAAGCTTTTGCTCCACAAGAGCGAGATTCGCAAGCTGGATGGCCTGGTGGCCCGCCAGGGCTATACCCTGGTGCCCCTGGAGATCTACCTGAAGGATGGCCGCATGAAGGTGCAGCTGGGCCTGTGCAAAGGCAAGCAGCTGCACGACAAGCGTGACAGTGCTGCCAAGCGCGACAGCGATCGTGAGATCCGCCGTGTGCTGCGTGAGCACAACAAGTAAATGAAAGCGAAAAGTCAGTAGAACGTAAGGAATGCAACTGTGCGAGGCAAGAGCGTCCACCTTATCAGTCAGCGTAAACGCTGACAGCTTCTCCTCAAGGGGAAGCCTCAAGCAAGGTGACGCACCAAAAGCCGTCCGCAGGACTGAAATCGTATCGACCGGCTCTGCTGGTCGGGCGGGGAGTTTTCGGCAAAGCCGAAAACATTCCTTACAAATTCGGACGACCTCTGGTTGGCCGAATTTGCAAAACCTCGTGAAAACCCCTGGTTTTCACGAATCCCCATGCGGGGATGATCCGGTTTCGACGGGGGTGTCGAGGGCGGGATAAGCGAGCCGTGGACCCAGACCACGATAAAACCGGGAAAAAAAGTAACTGACAATAGCGATTTCGCTTTCGCGGCTTAATGCCGTGACGTTGGCCCGGGTTGCCTGCGTGCCCGGTTACCAGCGTCATTAACGCAGGGAACGAGTGTGCCTAAGCTTTGCCGTACACCCGTAACATGAAGCTACCAAGGTCGTCAGCCTGTCAGTGGGCGGGCGGCTGAGGGAATGTTAAATCGCTGACTGCGCTCGGAGAAGGTCCCGTTCAAGAGCTTTCGGACAGGGGTTCGACTCCCCTCATCTCCACCAACTCATCACCTGGCTGATTTGCAAGCCGGGTGATGTTTTTTGTTGAAAGAGGACGTAAGGTATGGTACAATGCTTTGACTGCTTTATGAAACGAGGCATTTGATGTGAACAAAAAGCAAAAGCGCGGTGTGCTGTTCGCCATTCTGGCGGCGGCGTTCTATGCGCTGAATTCACCGTTCTCCAAGCTGCTGCTGCACCGGGTGTCGCCCACGATGATGGCGGCCTTCCTGTATCTGGGGGCAGGCCTGGGTATGGCCCTGATGCAGGCTATTGAAAGCAGCCGGGGGCTTGCTGCCAAAGAACAGAAACTAACCCGGAAGGAATTGCCGTATACCATCAGCATGGTGGTTCTTGATATTGCAGCCCCCATTGCGCTGATGATCGGCATCAGCAAAACATCGGCTGCCAATGCGTCGCTTTTGAATAATTTTGAGATCGTGGCAACCACGCTGATCGCCCTATTGGTGTTCAAAGAGGCCATTTCGAAGAAGCTGTGGCTGGGCATCGGGCTTGTTACGCTGTCCAGCATCATTCTTTCTGCTCAGGACATGAGCAGCCTGTCCTTCTCGGCTGGGTCGGCCTTTGTGCTGATCGCCTGCATCTGCTGGGGCTTTGAAAACAACTGCACGCGTATGCTGTCGTCGAAGAGCCCTGTGCAGATCGTGGTGATCAAGGGCATCTTCTCCGGCCTTGGGTCGCTGGTGATTACGTTGGTGATCGGCGAAAGCCTGCCGGATGTGTGGAGCATCCTGATGGCACTGGGGTTGGGATTCATTGCCTATGGCTTGTCCATCGTGTTTTACATCTACGCCCAGCGTGAACTGGGTGCGGCCAAAACCAGTGCGTACTATGCTGTGGCACCGTTTATCGGTGTGGCCCTGTCGCTGGTGATCTTCCTGGAAGTTCCCTCTTATAGCTTCTGGGCAGCACTGCTGATTATGATCGCCGGTACATATTTCGTGACCGTGGCGGATCAAAACGGGTGAGGAGGCAGCCTGATGAACCTGGAACATATCACAGCCTGCGGCGAGTGCTGCACGGGCTGCGCGAAGCATCAGCAGGGCCAGTGTCCGGGCTGTATTGAAGCAGACGGCTACGTGCCCGAGTGGTCGCAGAGCGGTCGCTGCCGCGTGCATGCCTGTGCAAGGGCGCATGGTGTGCAGTTCTGCGGCGTGTGCCCGGAATTCCCGTGTGACAAACTGCATGAAATGATTTCCTGGAATCCGGATATTGCAGAGCATCTGCGCAGTGTGGCGCGGCAAGTGGTACCCACGCTGTATCTCTCTGACCTGGACGGTACGCTTTTGCGGAGCGACCAGCACACATCAGCGTATACCAACGAAACCATTAACCGCCTGGTGCAGCAGGGCATGAGGTTCACCTACGCTACGGCACGTTCGATCCATACAGCCAGCAAAGCGACCCAGGGCATGGACGCGGCTTTCCCGGTGATCGTGTACAACGGCGCGTTCATTCTGGATAACGCCACGGGCAAGGTGCTGCACGCCAATTTCTTCACGAAAGAGGAAGCGCAGGAAATCCATACTGCATTGATGGAAGCTGGCGTTCAGTCCATCGTGTACAGTGTGGCGGACGGCAAGGAGCGCATGAGCTACATCCGGGAGAAGATGCATCCGGCAGGCAGGGCCTTCATGGATACACGCAAGGGTGACCTGCGGGATACGCCTGTCCACGCAGATGGAGAACTCCTGGCCGGGGATACATTCTACTTCACCTGTATCGAAGATGTGAGCAAGCTGGAGCCGCTGCACGAGCTGTTCCGGGAGAAATACCGCTGCGTGTATTCAAAGGATATCTATTCTGATGCGCAGTGGCTGGAGATCATGCCCAAGGCGGCAACCAAGGCCAATGCAGCCAGGCAGCTGGCAAAGCTGCTGGGGTGCGAGCGTATCGTGGCCTTTGGTGACCATGTGAATGATCTGGACATGTTTGCCATTGCGGACGAGTGCTACGCCGTGGGCAATGCCGTGCCGGAGCTGAAAGCAGCCGCCACAGCGGTGATCGGCACCAACGACGAGGACGGCGTGGCGCACTGGCTGGATGAACATGCGAAGTAAAAGAGAAAGACCATGCTATGTTGCATGGTCTTTTGCTTATTCCTCCCAGGAGGTGTGGGCATAGTTGGGCACCTGATCCCAGGGGACAACGAAACCTGCCCCCTTGGCACAGAAGACGGAATCCGGCGAGTCATCGGCCAGGGGATTATAATTGGCGGCGGCGACGACTTCGTCGGTGTTGCGGCAGGGGGCGTAGCGGCTCATCCACACTTGCAGGGAGCCACGGCCGCGGGTGGCAGCCATGAAATCCTCCTGCCAGGCAGAAAACACGGAGAAAACCGCTTCGCCGCGCAGCATCACCGTATCGCCGTCGTATTCCGGCGGCTCCACCTGGGCCTGCATGCGGTTCAGCGCACCGGCCAGCGCGCCGTATTGCTCGCTGGGCGCAGCAATGGCAAAACCGCAGATGGGCTCCAGCAGCACGGACCGGGCGTGCATCAGCGCATTGCGGATGCCCCTGTACACGGCCTGGCGGAAGTCGCCGCCCTCGGTGTGCTTGAGATGCGCGCGGCCGGCCAGCAGCTCGATGCACACGTCGGTCAGGGGCGCACCGGTCAGCACGCCCTTGTGCTGCTTTTCGGACACATGCCCGGCGATCAGCCGCTGCCAGTTCAGGGCCAGGTCATCCACATGGCACAGGCTGCGGAAGGTGACGCCGCTGCCGGGGGCCGTAGGCACAATGCGGAGCATCACCTCGGCATAGTGGCGCAGGGGTTCGTAGTGCCCCCAGCCGATGGCAGGGGCGGCCACCGTTTCCTGATACAAAACGCGGCAGGGGCCGAAGGAAACAGCATAGCCGTATCGCTCCTGAAGCAGCTGGCGCAGCACCTCCAGCTGAATTTTACCCATCACATGTACGGAAATGCGGCCAGCGGTTTCGGCAACAGCCAGGGACGGGTCTTCGTCCTCGAGAATGCGCAACGCCTGCATCATGCGGTAGGCAGGGACGGCCTTCTCGTCCCACAGCACATCGGAGGCCATCATGGGCACCGTGCGGAAGATGTTGGCACCGTCCATGCCGATGCGGTCGCCAGGTTTGAGGCCCTCCAACCCGGGAATGGCCACGATATCGCCAGCGGCAGCCAAGTCGGTGGCATGGTACTTCTCACCATGGTAGATGCGCAGTTCATTGACCTTGACAGGACCGCCGGGCAGGGGCAGCTCGTCCTTCACCCGAAGCGAGCCTGAGAGCAGCTTGATAAAGCAGAGCCGCACGCCCTGGGCATCGTGGCGCACCTGGTAGCACTGGGCCGTCAGGGGTTCGCTGATGCGATCGGCATAGTTGGTGGCGGTCAGTGCGGTGAAGTGGCTGAGAAACGCCTCCACGCCAATACCTTCCAGCGCGGAACCGGCCATCACAGGGAAGCACTTGCGCTCCTTGATCTGCTGGAGAAGCGATGCATGCCACATATCAGGATCGTAGCCGGTGGAGAACAATGCGTCCAGCAGGGCTTCATCCTGGGTGGCAACAGCTTCCTGCAAGGGTTCATCCATTTCGCCGGTCATCTGATAGCTGCGCAGGTCGAGGACATCAGCCGACAGCCGCTTGTGCATCTGGGCGATGACGGCATCCGGGTCGGCACCGGTGCGGTCGATCTTGTTCAAAAAGAGGAAAACCGGAACATGGTAGCTTTCCAGCAACCGCCACACGGTTTCAGTATGGCTCTGTACGCCCTCGGCGCAGGAAACCACCAGAATGGCGTAGTCCATGACAGATACGGCGCGCTCCATCTCGGTGGAGAAGTCCACGTGGCCCGGGGTATCCAGCCAGTAGACGGTATCGTCGCCCAGCTGGAAGCATGCTTGTCCGGAAAAAATGGTGATGCCGCGCTGCTTTTCCAGGGGATGGGTATCAAGAAAGGCATCCTGATGATCCACACGGCCCAGGCTGCGGATGGCGCGGGAAAGATACAGCACGCGCTCGGAAAAGGTGGTTTTGCCTGCATCCACATGGGCCAGAATGCCAACGGTATTCTTCATGGTTCATCCTCCTAATGCTACCAGTATAAGGACGGGGAGGCTTGCGTGTCAAGCGGCAAACGTGGTATGATAGGGAAAAGGATGTGAGGTTATGTCCTGGATGAACGAATACCCCCGTCCGCAATTGAAGCGGGCGAGCTTTTTCTGTCTGAATGGCGAATGGATGCTGGACGAACAGAAGGTGCAGGTGCCTTTTCCGCCCCAGAGCAAGCTTTCCGGCTATCAGGGTCAGGTGAAGGACATGCTAACCTATGTAAAGACCTTTAGGCTCCCGGAAGGTTTTGTGCCGGAGAGCTATCGCCTGCGGCTGCACTTTGGCGCGGTGGATCAGATTGCCGACGTGTTCCTGAACGGGCGACCTGTGGCCCATCATGAGGGCGGCTATCTGCCCTTCTGGGCGGATGTGACTGATCTGATGAAACCCGGAGAGAATGAGCTTGTAGTGGCGGTGCTGGATGCGCTGGATCACGACTATCCCTATGGCAAGCAGTGCAAAAAGCGCGGCGGCATGTGGTACACGCCGGTCAGCGGCATCTGGCAGACGGTGTGGATGGAGGCTGTGCCGCCCAAGTGCATTGAGTCCGTCAAGATTACGCCTGATTTGACAGGTGTCACACTGGAGGTGGCATCGGCCAGCAGCATGGTTACCATTGAGGTGTCGGATGTGACGCGGATCACGGCGGTATCAGGCAGGCCGGTGCGCATCGAGATCCCTGCGCCCCATTGGTGGACGGTGGAGGATCCATATCTGTACACGCTGCGCATCACTGCCGGGCAGGATGTGGTGGAGAGCTACTTTGCCCTGCGCACGGTGGAGATCAAGGGCAACCGCATTCTGCTGAACGGCGAGCCCGTGTTTCTGCACGGCGTGCTGGACCAGGGGTACTTCCAGGATGGCATCTTTCTGCCGGAGAACCCCAGCGGTTTTGCTGACGATGTGCTACGCATGAAGGAGCTGGGCTTCAACATGCTGCGCAAGCATATCAAGGTGGAGCCGGAAACCTTCTACTATGCCTGTGACCGCCTGGGCATGCTGGTTTTGCAGGACATGGTGAACAGCGGCCCATACAGCTTCTTGCTGGATACCGCCCTGCCCACCATCGGCTGGCTGACGCGTCCGCTGCTGCCGGCGGGGGACAAGCGCAAGCGAATTTTCGAGCAGCACGCGCTGGATACGCAGAAGCATCTGTACAATCACCCTTGTGTGATCGGATACACCATCTTTAACGAGGGCTGGGGCCAGTTTGACACGGAGCGGCTGTACGATCTGCTGAAAGCTGCTGATCCCACGCGCTTCTACGATGCGGCTTCCGGCTGGTTCATACCCGGTGAAACGGATGTGGACAGCGTGCACGTGTACTTCCGCAACAAGAAGATGACGCCTGGCAAGCGACCCATGCTGCTTAGCGAATGCGGCGGTTATACACGGCCCATTGCAGGGCATCTGTTCCAGCCGGATGCCAAGTACGGCTATGGCAAGACCGATTCGGAAGATGCCCTGACGGAAAAGATCATGCAGATGTACCAGGAGATGGTCATCCCGGCTATTCCACAGGGCTTGTGTGGCGTGGTGTACACCCAGCTTAGCGATGTGGAGGACGAGATCAACGGCCTGTACACCTACGACCGGCAGGTGTGCAAGGTGGACAAGGACAAGCTGGCAGCGTTCATCAAAATCGTCAGAATATAAAACAACCGCCCGGAACCGTGCTTGGTTCCGGGCGGTTATTCTGTTGGCAAAACTCAGGAGGTGTCGGAGGCGCCGCAGCACCTCTGACTGCAATCGTATCCGCCGGGGTTCCCGGCGGGGCGTTTTCCGCTTGCGAAAAACTTTCCTTACGCGGAGGAACGGCCGTGGGCTTTAGCCAACAGTGACGAAGTGCAATGCTCAACAAAGTGCCTATCGCCACTTTGTTGAAAGCGAAGCGTTTACCACGTTTCGCAGGCATCCTTGTAGAACTCGTCCATCGCTTCCTTGGTGGGGAAGTTGGCAACGAACATCTGGTTGCCCATGGCACCGGAGAGCGCGTCGGGGATGCGGCTCACCATGCGCATCTGGCTGCGGTACTTGGCCAGCAGCTCCTCGCGGGAAAGCTTGAAGTTCTTGCCGTCGCGGCGGCCGGCAAAGGCGCAGAAGTTCTTTTCGCCGCAGGGCTTGAGGGTGGAATCGTAGGCGATCATATCAGCGTAGATCTTATACACGTCGGTGGAGTTGGCGAAGTTCATCATGTCCGGGGAGAAGCCGCCGCAGGGGCGCATGTTGACCTCCAGGGCCACCACGTCGCCCTTCTTGCCCATGTGGGGATGATCGGCGGTCAGGCGGAAGAACTCGAAGTGCACAAAGCGGTTCTTCACGCCAAAGGACTTCACCGTGGCGCGGCCAGCCTTGCGGGTGTCCTCGGGCAGCTCGTTCACGATGTAGTAGATGGAGTTATCGCCGGTGTTCACCACATCCATGATGGAGTTTGGGGTCACGTTGCCGGTTTCGAAGATGGGCTCGCCCTTGCTGTCGATGATGGCGTCGTAGCTGTTCACCTCAGCGGTGATGAACTCCTCCATGATGTAGCTCACATGGGGATCCTTCTCGGACAGGAAGGCGCGCAGCTCGTCGTCATTCTTCAGCTTGAAGGTGCTGGAGGCACCCACGCCGTTGTCGGGCTTGACGATGACGGGCCAGTTGACCTGGTCGATGAACTTCTTGCAGCCATCGAAGTCATCCACGATGTGATACCGGGCGGTGGGGATGCCCACGGCCTGGTAGTAGGGCTTCATCTTGGACTTGTACTTGATGCGCTCCATGTCCTCCACCTGGAAGCCGGAGGTGATATGGAAGTCAGTGCGCAGCATGGCGTCGCGCTCCAGCCAGTATTCGTTGTTGCTTTCCAGCCAGTCGATGCGGCCGTACTTGCTGATGAAGAACGCCACGGCGCGGTAGACTTCGTCGTAGTTCTCCATGGAGGAAACCTTGTAGTATTCATGCAGGTTCTGCTTCAATTCGGGCAGCAGGGTGTCGTAGGGCTGGTCGCCCACGCCCAGCACACGCAGGCCGTTATCCTTCAGGTGCTTGCAGAACTGCCAGTAGTTGGTGGGGAAGTTGGGGGAGATGAACACAAAATTCTTCATGATGTTTCTTCCTTTTTACAGAATGTGAGGGATGTGGTATTCCGCCTGGCGGTACCACCAGTCCCAGTCGTGGGCTACGTCGTAGCCCCAGATGTCGAACCACACGCCAATGCCCTTGTTTTCACAAATGCGCTTGAGGTGGAAGGTGGTGTCGGGCATTTCCCAGGCACCCTGGCCCACCACGATCACGGCCTTGTGGTCGTTGTACTGGCGGATGTAGGGATGGTCGCTGGCCATGCCGCCCAGGTAGTGCACGGGGCTGTTGCGGTACACTTCCTCGTCCATGTAGCCGGGGAAGCCGTAGGCGGAATCGTAGATGCCGGACAGGGCCAGCAGGCCGTCGAATACATCGGGGTAGCGGAAGTACAGGTTGGCGGCATGGGTGGCACCCAGGCTGCAGCCGAAGGTGATGATGCCCGGCGTGCCGGTCCAGCCGTTGCGATCGTTGGTCATGGACTGGATGAAGGGCACCACCTCGTTGCGGATGTAGGCCATCCACTGCTCGTGGCGGCGGATGCGCCAGTAGGCCTCATGGGTGGCGGAGTAGGTCTCCTTGTCCATGGTGTCGATGGCGAAGACCATGCACTGGCCGCTTTCGATCCAGGGGGCCCAGACATCGGTCATCTTGTAGTTCTCAAAATCGAAAAAGCGTCCGTCCTGGCAGGGGATGAACAGCACCGGGCGGCCGGAATGCCCCCAGACCTTGATCTCCATATCCCTGCCCAGGGAGGGGCTGTACCATTTGGTGTAATAGGTCTGCATGTGTATCCTCCGTTAATCCCGCTGATACAGCAGGGTGTTCATGAAATAGGGGATCTGCTCCTCCCAGCAGGCTTCGCAGTGGTCGCCGTTGGGCACGATGCGGCTGGTGAGGTGCACGTTGGTTTCCATCAGGGCCTTGACGATGTTGGTGTACTTCTGGCGCATGCCCTCATGGTTGGCCATTTCCCGGGAACCGTAGTCCATGTAGATCACCGTGCCGGGAGCCATATCAGCGGTGCGGATCATCTGCACCAGACGCTTGTTGGCAAACCACACCGAGGGAGAAAGGCATGCTGCCCGGGAGAAAACGTCGTTATATTCCACAGCAGCGTAGAGGCTCATCAGGCCGCCCATGGAGCTGCCGGCGATGAAGGTCGCCTCCCGGTCGGGAATGGTGGGGTAGGTTTCGTCGATCATGGGCTTGAGGGTATTCACCAGCCAGTCCATGTAGGTCTTGCCCTTGCCGGTGATGCGGCCAAAGCGTTCATCCACAAAGGTGAAGGGGGCGTACTCTTTCAGCCGGGCGTAGTTTTTGCCGTGGTTGCATTCCACCGCAACGATCATCATGGGGATCTCGGTTTCTTCCATGTATTCCTTCATGCCCCAGCATTTGCCGTAGGTGGCATCCTCGTTGAAAAACACGTTGTGCCCGTCAAACATATACAGCACGGGGAAACGTACATCGGGATTTTCCTTCACAGCATCGGGCAGATAAACATAAACGTTGCGCTTCTTTTTGCCCGACAGCTGGGGGATGGTAATGGGCCATTTTTCGATCATATGGATGACCTCTTTGGATGTATTGGGCATAAAACCCATCCTTAATCTTACCATAGAAATAGGGCGGACACAAGTGAAAATGTGTCCGCCCTTATATTTTGCAGATTTAGTTGCCGCATTCAATGGAAATGGAGTTGAAGATGGAAAGCAGGTCATCCACCTTGGTGTTCTTCTTCTCCTCGCCGTCCTTGTCCAGCACGATCTGCCCCTGATGCATCATCAAAAGCCGGTCGCCGTACTCCACCGCATGGCGGAGGTTGTGGGTCACCATCAGCGTGGTGAGCTTCTTTTCGCGGACGATCTTGTTGGTCAGCTCCATCACGATCTCGGCGGTCTTGGGGTCCAGGGCGGCGGTGTGCTCGTCCAGGATGAGGAAGTCAATGGGCGTCATGGTGGCCATGAGCAGGGCCAGGGTCTGCCGCTGGCCGCCGGAAAGGTTGCCCACGGGGATGCCCAGCTTGTCCTCCAGGCCAAGGCCCAGGGGAGCCAGCATGTCCTTGTATTCCTGGATGCGGGCCTTGTTGGTGCCGCGGGTCAGGCCGTAGGCTTTGCCCTTGTTGTCGGCCATGGAGAGGTTCTCCAGGATGGTCATGGTGGGGCAGGTGCCCTTGGCAGGGTCCTGATACACGCGGCCCATGCGGCGATAGCGCTTGAACTCCTTCATCTTGGTGATGTCCTGGCCGCCGATGAGGATTTTGCCGCTTTCCACGGGAATGGTGCCGCAAAGGATGTTCAGCATGCTGGTTTTGCCGGAGCCGTTGGAGCCCACCACGGTGACGAAGGAGTTGTCCTCGATCTTCAGGCTGAAATCCTGGAAAAGCAAGGTTTCATGCACCGTGCCCGGGTTATAGACCTTGCTGATGGACTGAAACTCAAGCATGGATGCGCACCTTCTTTCTCTTGGCCTGACCGGCCACCAGGATCAGCAGGAACAGCACGGCGGTGATCAGCTTCATGTCTGTGGCTTCCAGGCCCAGGGAAATGGCGATGGACACGCAGGCCTTGTACAGAATGGAGCCGATGATGGCCATGGTGGTGCTCTTCATGAAGGACATGTTCTTGAACAGGTTGGTGCCGATGATCACGCTGGCAAGGCCGATGACCATGGTACCGGTGCCCATGGAGATATCGAAGAAACGCTGCTGCTGGCACATAACGGCACCGGCCAGGGCTACCAGGGCGTTGGCGATCATCAGGCCGACGATCTTGACGCTGCCCTGATCCTTGGCCAGGGTGGTAACCACAGAGGCGTTATCGCCAGCGGCACGGAGCAGGAAGCCTGCCTTGGTCTTCAAGTACAGATCCAGCAGAAGCTTGGCTGACAGGGTGATCACCAGGATGAGGATCAGCGTGGAGTAGTCGCCGATCCAGTCCGGCAGGGACTTGGTGAAGGCATTGCGGAACAGGGTGTCGCCGCCGAAAATGGGCAGGTTGGCCTTGCCTGCAATGCGCAGGTTGACGGAATACAGAGCCGTCATGGTGATGATGCCGGAAAGAAGATCGCGCACCTTGCACTTGACGTGGATCAGGCCGGTGATCAGGCCAGCCACCGCACCGGCGGCCATGCCGCACAGCAGGGTCAGGGCTGGATGCATGCCGTTCAGCGTCAGCACAGCGGAAACAGCTGCGCCCAGGGGGAAGGAGCTGTCCACCGTCAGGTCGGGGAAATCAAGGATGCGATAGGTGATCAGAAGGCCCAGGGCAAGAATGCCGTAGATCAGGCCCTGTTCCAGTATGCCAAGGATCATGGGATCAACCTGCTTTCTAATGTGGTGAGAAATTTACTGGGCGTTCACATCAATGGCGCGGTCAGCCAGCTCGGCAGGCAGATCCAGACCGAAGGCAGCCATGGCGTCCTTGTTGATGTACAGGGCGGAATTGGTGATGGTTTCGAAGGGGATGTCGGCGGCCTTGGCTTCACCCTTCAGCACGCGGGCGGCCATGCGGCCGGTCTGGCGGCCAAGCTCCAGGTATTCAATGCCTTCAGAGGCCACGCAGCCCAGCTTGACCTGCTCGATTTCGCTGCCGAAGACGGGCTTGCCGGCTTCACCGGCCATTTCCAGCACCACGGCCAGGTAGGACACCACGGTGTTGTCGGTCAGGTTGGTGATGCAGTCCACCTGGGGGAGCAGGGAATCCAGGGCCAGGGGGATATCAGCGCCGGTGGAAATGCCCTTGTCCACGATTTCGAAGCCGTAGGTGGGGGCCAGTTCCTTGTACATGTTCAGGGGCATGGTGTTGTTGGTTTCGCTGGTCACATGCAGGATGCCGATCTTCTTGGCTTCGGGCATGGTGGCGCGGATCAGCTTCAGCTGGGCTTCCACAGCCAGGATATCCGAGGTGCCGGTGATCTGACCGGGGTTGGTGCCGTCGGCATTGGCCAGGGAAGCGCCAACGGGGTCGGTGATGGCGGTGTAGATCACGGGAATCTCTTCATCCTGGGCATAGTTGAAGGCGGCCATGGCGGCAGGGGTGGCGATGGCGCAGATCATGTCGCTCTTTTCCACCAGCACAGAGGCGATCTGGGCGGCAATGGCCATATCGGTCTGAGCATTCTGTACATCAAAGGTAACGTTCACGCCTTCCACAAAGCCTTCTTCAGCCAGGCCTTCGATAAAGCCCTGACGGCAGTTGTCCAGGGAGCCGTGCTCGGCAAACTGGATGATGCCGATGTTGATCATGTCGTCGGCCAGGGCACAGGAGGTCAGGGAGAGGATCATGGCCAGGGTCAGGAGGATGGATACAAACTTTTTCATGGGGATACCGTCCTTTCTCTTCTCGTCTCAGCTCGTCTTAGGATAACCATGGAATAAAAAAACGCCCCAGTCCATTGACTGAGGCGGTATTCCCGCGGTGCCACTCAGCTTCGTCTTGATGACGCGCTCATTACACATACACATGATATGCGCCGCGCTGGTAACGGGTGCGGTGCCCGTTTCTACCTACTGTTATTCGGAAGAACCCTCCGAAGTCCATTCGCTCCAGCCGCACGCGCCGCCGTCCCACTATCGGCGACTCCCTTTGCCGTGCTGTGAAGGAGGTACTACTCTCCGTCGCAGGTTTGATCTTGAATTGCATCAAGCATACATCACTTCAGCGGCACTGTCAAGGGGAAAACCAATGTTTTTTGTTTGTATTTTTGCCATAAAGCACATGTTTGGGTAAACCTTCGGGGTTCTTCATTCGTCTGAATAAAGGGAAGGGGAAAAGAAAAACTCCCGTGGATGAACCACAGGAGTCAGTGCGGTCGACGGGACTTGAACCCGTACCCATTGCTGGACACGCCCCTCAAACGTGCGCGTATGCCGATTCCGCCACGACCGCGTGCCGTAAACGTGCGAATGTTATTATAGCAAGCTGATGTGGTTTTGTCAAGCGCAAAGCCAGAGAAAAAATCCACCTGTGCCAAAATGACGAATTCCTTGTTGACGCATGGGAATTTGGCATGTATCATAGATACTGGTATCTTATTGGAACAGGAGGATTTCAACATGAGTTGGCTTGTAAAAATCATTCAGGGTGCGCTGATCGGCGCGGGTGCGGTGCTGCCCGGCGTTTCCGGCGGCGTGCTGGCGGTGCTCTTTGGCGTGTATAAGCCCCTGATGCGCCTGCTGGCCCATCCCATGAAGGAATGGAAGAACACCCTGGCCCAGCTGTGGCCGATCCTGGTGGGCGTTGTGGTGGGTTATATCGGCATCGCCAAGGTGCTGGCAGAAGTGCTGGTGCGTTATGAGACCCAGGCGCTGGCCCTGTTTGTGGGTATGACCATCGGCATTATGCCTTCTCTCTTCCGCGAGGCAGGCGAAAAGGGCCGCAATGCAAAGTCCTGGATCTCTCTGGCGGTTGTATTTGCCGTTGCTCTGGCGGTGCTGGTGGTTTGCCGTGTGATGCAGGTGACCATCGCGCCCAACTTCTTCTGGAATATGTACGGCGGCTTCTCCCTGGTGCTGAGCATGATCGCCCCCGGCATGAGTGCCTCTGTGCTGATGCTGCCCCTGACTGCCCAGAATGCGGCTGGCGAAACCTTCACGCTGTATGAGCACATCACCGGTGCCATCGGCAACCTGGATTTCGGCGTGCTGCTGCCCATTGGCGTGGGTGCCGTGCTGACCCTGGTGCTGCTGACCAAGGCCATCGACTGGCTGCTGAACAACCGTTATAACGTCACCTTCCACGGCATCATCGGCATTGTGATCGCCGCGACCCTGTTTACTATTCCGGTGGCTGCCTTTACCGCTGGCATCGGCAGCTGCCTGATCCACCTGCTGTTTGTGGTGCTGGGTGCCATTGCAACCCTGGCCCTGGATAAGTTCAACCAGAAGGTTGAAAAGCCGGAGGTGGATTGATCTACCAAAGGAGGTCCCTCTTCATGAAGCGTTTGATCCTGCTGCTGTTTGTTTTGCTGCTGCCCCTGACGGCTGTGTCAGAGGGAGAGCTGAGTCTGATCCCCATGGAAACCAAAGGGTATGGCGATAACAGCATAGCGGTTCATTCGCCCGTGGAGGGGGACCTCCTTTTGCGTATCTACGACCAGTATAATGTGTACCGAACATGGCTGATGAAGGTCGCTGCTGGAGAGAATACGATCATCTGGGACGGCCTTGGTGAGAACCAGGAGCGCATCAGCGATGGCGTGTACACTTTGGCTGCAGAAGTGTCAGGCATTGACGGCAATGTGTATGAGGCGGAGGCACCGATCACGTTCGTTCGGTGCCATCAGGCAATGACGCTGGCACTACCCAGCAGCAATACAGTTTACCAGGCGGATGACGACTGGTTCGTAGAGCTGGACATGGTGCGCCCGGGCAGCTATGTGATGGAGGTTTACCTGGCGGATGATCTGGTGCATCCCGTAAAAATCAGGCAGTATGAGGCAAGCGGGTATGATGTATTTAAGCATCGCTGGAATGCAAACGGCCTTGAGCCAGGCGCGTATGTGCTGCGATTCTATGCTGCGGACAACCCAGCCTATCATTACGATATGGGCATTACGGTCAAGGCAGGCAGTGCGCCGGTGCTGCCTCTGGCGGAAACAGGCAAGTTCATGCCGGAAATAGATGACACCGATGAAGAAATCTGGCGGCTGATGATGCAGCCCTCAGCAGTGATCGACCTGAAAGCTACATCGCATCAGAACGTGTATGACGAGCCCTCCAAGAGTGGGCGCGTACTTGGCACATTGCACGGGCAGTCCCAGGCGGTGAACGTGCTGGACATCCGCGGCGATGGCTGGGTGAAGATCAGCGCGTGGCAGCACGAAGACGGCTCCTTTGTTGAGGGCTATGTGCCCCAGGAGAGGCTGATGATGGTGCAGCCCAACAGCGAATACGGCTTGCTGCTGGACAAGCAGGCCCAGACGCTGACCATCTATCACAGGGGAAAGAAGCTTACTACGCTGAGCATTTCTACGGGCCTTGTGGCACAGAACAAGCTCTTCCGCGAAACGCCTGCAGGCTCCTATCTGACCCTGGAACACATGAGCGAATTCGCCAGCGAAGGGTACCATTACGACTATCCCATCCGCTACGACGGCGGCAATCTGCTGCACCAGCTGGGCCACAAGGTGCAGGGCAGCAGGCATGACTTTGCTGATCAAACGCCGCAGCTGGGACAGAAGGCCTCCCATGGGTGCATCCGGCTGCCCAGCCAGGTGAATGCGGAAGGGGTGAATGCCTACTGGCTCTATACGCACTTGCCTTATCACACGCGCTTGATCATCCTGGACGACCCGGAGCAGCGCATGACGGATGCGGCACTGGCCGGGGCTGGCTTACGTGAACAGCGCAGCGATTTGCCTGCGGTAGAACCTCTGCCGGAACTGAGCGGCGAAACAGAGGTTATCATCACCCTGGGAGGTGATACGGTGCTGGGCACCCGCGAAAGTTGGTGGGAGCTGGATGAATCCCTGCCAGCCTATCTGGCTCGGGAAGGTATGACATATCCCTTCAGCGGACTGAACGCCATTTTTGCAGCAGATGACATGACACTGGTCAATCTGGAATGTGTGCTGAAAGATGACGCCGCAGGCGAAGATAAGTCCAAACAGTGGCGATTCCGCGGCCTGACGAGCTATACAGACGTGCTGAAGCTGGCCTCCATTGAGAAGGTGAACATTGCCAACAACCATTATATCGACTACGGCGATCGGGGGATGGAATCCACCCGGGCTGCTTTGGCGCAAGCTGGTATCGCATACAGCGGCCACGGCTATACCTATGTGTGGGATATCAAGGGGCACCGCATCGGCTTTGGGGGATGCAGGGAAACCACGTATAAAAGCGACAAAAGCGTGATTGACCGGGATATTGCAGCACTGAAAAGCGTGGGTTGCGAGGTGATCCTGTACAGCTGCCACTGGGGCAAGGAGTACAGTGCCACCCACAACGATCTGCAGGAAAAGATGGCCCGGGAGGCCATCGATGCTGGGGCCAATGTGGTGATCGGCACCCACCCGCATGTGGTGCAGGGCATCGACACCATGGATGGCGCAGTGGTGCTGTACAGCCTGGGTAACCTGATGTTCGGCGGCACCCATGATATGACGACCTTCGACGCGACCCTGGCACAACTGCGTCTGCGCTTCGATGAAGACGCGTACATGGGCTGCGGAGTAGAACTAATTCCTGTTTTGACCAGCGGCCAGCCCGTGGCCAACGACTTCCGGCCTGTGGTAGCTGAAGGGGTGGACAGAATGCGCATACTGACCAAGATCCAGGCAGACAGCGGCGTGATGCTGAATGAGAGCATGTGGTTCCCGGTGGAACAAGGAGAATGAGCGATGAATCTGCAATGGAAAAAAGCTGAACTGAATGACCTGGAAGAGCTGGTCGCCACGCGTGTGATGGTGCTGCGCGCCGCTAATCTGCTGGATGACGATGCGGATATGGGTCAGGTGGAAGAAGCGTCCCGGGCATATTATCAGCATGCGCTGCCAAAGGGCACACATGAAGCCTGGCTGGTGATGGATCAGGACCAGGTGGTGGCTACCGGCGGCGTGAGCTATTATCAGGTGATGCCGACCTATCACAATCCGTCCGGCTGGAAGGCATATATCATGAACATGTACACCGCACCGGCGTACCGCAGACAGGGCATTGCCCGGGAAACACTTCGCCGCCTTGTGGAAGGTTGCAAGGCACGGGGCATCAGCCATATTGCCCTTGAGGCGACGCAGGCAGGACGGCCGCTTTACACGCGGTATGGCTTTGTACCCATGCAAGACGAAATGATTTTGCCGGAGGACTTGCTGTGATGATCAGAACAATGACAATCCAGGATTACGATGCGGTGCATCAGCTTTGGCTTTCCTGCGCCGGTATGGGGCTGAATGATGTAGATGATTCCCGGGAGGGCATTGGTCGCTTTCTGAAACGCAATCCGTCCACCTGCTTTGTGGCGTTGGAGGATGATCAGGTGGTTGGCTGCATCATGGCTGGGCACGACGGAAAACGCGGCTATATCTACCACACGGCGGTGCACCCTTCACAGAGGCGGAAGGGTATTGCCGCCGCACTGGTGCAGGTCGCGCTGGCTACGCTGATGGAGGAGGGCATCAGCAAGGTTGCACTGGTGGTGTTCAGCAGGAACGAGCAGGGCAACGCCTTCTGGGAAAAGCAAGGTTTCACCCAGCGGAACGACCTGGTGTATCGCAACAAGAACCTGGTTGAACTGATTCGTATCGACACATAAAAGACCGGGGAGCAATGCTCTCCGGTCTTTTCGCTTACAGATAAATGAGGAACTCGCATTCCAGCCGACCGTTATACAGGCGGCGTTTCTTGTCGGCGCGCTTGCCATAGGCGCGTTCAAACGCCGGGTCAGAGGAAATGGCGCACAAGCTCCAGCCGGGGTGACGCTCCTTCAGCAGCCGCATTTCGCGGTAGAGCTTCTCGCAGGACTTCCTGTCGGAAAGACGCTCGCCATAAGGGGGATTGCAGAGGAAAACGCCTTGCTCGTCGGGCAGTTGAAGGGTGCGCAGGTCCTGGCAGGTCAGGTCGATCTTGCCTTCCAGGCCTGCCTGCTTCACATGGCGTGCGGCCAGGTCAAGGGCATTGGGGTCGATATCGGAGCCGCTGATGCCGCCAAGGCGGTCGGGCTTGAAGTCGTTCCAGACCTGGCTGCGGATGGACGCAGCTTCCTCCTTGGAGAAAAAGGAGAAATGCTCGCAGGCGAAAAGTCGCTTCATACCTGGTGCACGGTGGGATTGACGGAAGGCGGCCTCGATCAGCAGCGTACCGGTGCCGCAGCAGGGGTCGTGCAGGCGCATACCGGGCCGCCAGGGGGAAAGCTCCACCAGGGCTGCGGCGAGGGTCTCACGCAGGGGAGCCTCGCCGTTCCAGGTGCGGTAGCCGCGGCGGTTGAGGGCCTCACCGGAGGTGTCCAGGGTGATGCGGGCGATATCGCTGTGCAGGCTCACATCAATGGGGTAAACCGCGCCGGTTTCCGGGAACACATCCCGGCGGGTGCGCTGGCGCATGCGCTCGATAATGGCCTTCTTGGTGATGGACTGGCAGTCGCGGACGCTCATCAGCTGGCTGCGCGCGCATTTGCCGGATACGTTGATCTTGGCATCCGCAGGCATCAGCTCTTCCCAGGGGATGGTCTTGACCAGCTGGAACAATTCCTCAAAGCTGCGGCAGTCCCTTTCGGCTAGGATGATCAGCACACGGTCGGCGCTGCGCAGGCGAAGGTTGCACAGAAAGGCATCCGCCATGGAGCCGATAAAGCGCGCGCCGCCGATCTCGGCCTCCACGTCCTTCATGCCAAGACGCTTGAGTTCGGCAGCCACGATGCCCTCCAGGCCAAAGGCGGCAGTGGCGAGGAAAGTCATATGTGAAAAGTTCAATGGTGTCACTCCTTTACCCGTTCATGATAAGGGAACAGAATGAAATTGTAAAGCAAAACTTTATGGTGCGGATGCAATATGTGCCCCGCTCTTGCATTTTTACACACGATGTTGTATACTGTAGGAAGGAGAGGTGTAACCTTTTCCGTATAGTAAGGAGGAAATGACATGAAGCTGATTATCGCCATCGTCCAGGATGAAGATTCGTCCCGTCTGGTCAGCAAACTGATGAACGAGGGCTTCGGCGTGACCAAGCTGGCCACCACCGGCGGCTTCCTGCGTGCTGGTAACACCACCCTGCTGGTGGGTGTTGACGACGATAAGTTCGATGCAGCCATGGCTGTGATCGAAAAGGTGTGCAAGTCCCGCAAGCAGATCGCTACGGCACCTACCTCCATGTCCGGTGTGAACGGCGTGTATTCGCCCTATCCCATCGAGGTGCAGGTCGGCGGCGCAACGGTGTTTGTGCTGAGCGTGGATCAGTTTATCAAGCTGTAAGGAGAGTTTCCTTTGGCAGAGCCGGAACGCCATGCAGCACCCGCCTTGCAGGATTTTGCGCGGCAGGGTGCTGTTTATGATGGATTGATGAAAACCCTGCGCGAGGGGACGTTCGTCCATGCGTATCTCATCAGCGGCATGGAGGGCGTCGGCAAGCGTTCACTGGCCCAGGCCATGGGCCAGTATTTGCTGTGCACCGGCGCGGACAAGCCCTGCGGCGTGTGCCCGGGGTGCATCCAGGTGAGGGAAGGCAATCATCCTGACGTGACGGTGGTGCGGCCGGAGAAATCTATCCAGGTGGAAACCATCCGCGAGGTGATCCGCAAGGCAGGCGAGCATACTTATGTGGGCGGACGGCGCATCATCCGCATTGAACAGGCGGAGAAAATGACACCCGCCGCTCAAAACTGCCTGCTGAAAACCTTGGAAGAACCTGTGGAGGGCACGGTGTTCCTGCTGATCACCGAAGCGCCGGGGCTGCTTCTGCCTACCATCATCAGCCGCTGCCGCGCACTGAAGCTGCATCCCTGGCCGGATGATGTGGTGATGGCTGCGCTGAAGAGGCAGCAGGTCAATGACATCCGCGCCCAGGAGGCACTGCATGTCAGCGGTGGCTCCATTGGCAGAGCCCTCAGCGTAGCGGCTGATGAAGCCTATTGGCAGCGCAGGGATGAAGTGATGCACGACTTCTTTGCCCTGGAGGGCAGAAGTCAGATCTTGCAGGTGTCCAACAAATGGAAGGACAAGCGCGACCAGAGCGATGCTCTGCTGGATGATATCGAAGATATGATCCACACGCTGATGCTGGTGCGCCTTGGCCAGAGAGATCGCTCTGCCGTGCAGGGCTATCCGCCGCCGTGGCAGCGGATGGCAGCTGACGGCGATACTGCTGCCTTTGTGCAGCTTATGGATGCTGTGCGCGAGGCGCGGCAGCTCCGTGGGAACCAGGTAACTTGGCAGGCAGTAGTGGAAAAGCTGCTGCTTCGCCTGATGGAGGAAAAGAACCGATGGTCAATGTGATTGGCGTTCGCTTTCAGAACGCCGGAAAGCTTTATTTTTTCGATCCCGGCCCCTTCTGGCCCACGCCGGGTGATTTTGTTGTGGTTGAAACGGCCCGCGGCATTGAGTTCGGCGAGGTCGTGACCCCTGTCCGTGAAATGAACGACGAGCAGCTGGCCGCGCCCCTCAAGCAGGTGGTGCGCATTGCCACCGCACAGGACGTGCAGCACGCCCAGGAAAACAAGGCCAATGAGAAGGAAGCCTACGCTATCTGCCAGAAGAAGATCAGCGAGCATAAGCTGGACATGAAGCTGGTCAGCGTGGAATATACCTTTGACAACAGCAAGATCCTGTTCTATTTCACCGCCAATGGCCGCGTGGACTTCCGCAGCCTGGTGAAGGACCTGGCGGCTGTGTTTAAGACCCGCATCGAGCTGCGGCAGATCGGCGTCCGCGACGAAGCCAAGATGCTGGGCGGCCTGGGCCCCTGCGGCCGGCCTGTGTGCTGCGGTGCCTTCCTGGGCGACTTCCAGCCCGTGTCCATCAAGATGGCCAAGGAACAGAACCTGTCGCTGAATCCCACCAAGATCAGCGGCGTGTGCGGTCGATTGATGTGCTGCCTCAAGTACGAGCAGGACAACTACGAGCAGACCCGCAAGCGTATGCCCAAGGTTGGCAAGGAAGTTATCACTCCCGACGGCAACGGTGTGGTGTGGGATCTGAATATCATTAAGGAAACGGTGCGCGTGCGTATCCAGAAGGGTGACAGCAGCGAGCTGAAAGATTACCCCATGGATGAAGTGCAGCGCATCGGCGGCCCCGCCCAGCAGCCCAAGCAGGAAGCCCCTGCCAAGGTGGAAGAAATTCCTGCGGAGCAGGACGAGCTTGCGGCTGAGGATGCTGTCATCGTCACCGAAGAGGCCGTCAATACTGCCGAAAACCAGTCTGCCGAGGAAAAACAGCCTGTCCGTGAGCGGCGCAACCATGATCGTCCGCGCAAGGAACGCTCCCATAAGGAGGACGGCAAGGACAAGCAGCTGGGCAAGCCCGTGCAGCGCGAAAATCCCAACCGCAAGGACAAGCCGGAAGGGGAGCAGCCCAAGCAGCAGCCCGCCCCGGAACCCAAGCAGGAGAAACCCGCAGAGCCTGCAGCCGCCAAGCCTGCCGTCAGCCCCTGGAAGCAGGCTGTAGAAGCTGCACTGAAGGCGGCTCAGGAAGAATCCAAGTAAGCGGATACTAACTGATTTGGTGCATATTTACGCCGGATTTTCAATATTTCCTCTTGCAATTATGGCATGAGCGTGGTATGATACCGGTATAAACACATGATATATTGTGTTTCACTGCAAGGAGGTGAATCCATCATGGCATACAAGATTACTGCGGATTGCATCAGCTGCGGTGCTTGCGAGGCTGAGTGCCCCGTGAACGCTATCGCTGAAGGCGACGGCAAGTACGAAATCAACGCCGATGCTTGCATCGAGTGCGGCGCTTGCGCTGACACCTGCCCCGTTGGTGCTCCTGTGCAGGAGTAATCCTATCAGGCAAAAGGACTCCCTGGCTTTATAGCCGGGGAGTTTTTTATGTGGCAGGAAATGATGATAAAAATATTTTTGTATTTTTTTGAAAAAGCTCTTGACTATTTTTCGAATAGGAGTATAATATCTATCGTTGACCGCGAGGTTGATATGCACCATTAGCTCAGTTGGTAGAGCACCTGACTCTTAATCAGGGTGTCCAGGGTTCGAGTCCCTGATGGTGTACCAAATGGAAGTCAGCCGAACCATTAGGTTCTGGCTGATTTTCATTTTTGGCGTTTTCGTCCA
>JAGBBA010000032.1 GCA_017938695.1 Clostridia bacterium
CTCTGGACTCTCCCACGAAGGGTCTTCGACCCTTTCGAAACCCATTCGGGGATACCCGGGTGGGTTTTTCCCTTTGCAGGGGTCACGGCGCATAACAGATGCGCCGCGACGCAGGGCAGCAACTCAATTCATAATTCCTAATTCATAATTCATAATTTTCCTTTTCCGGAGGTTTCATGAACATCATCTTGATCGGCATGCCTGGCTGCGGCAAGTCCACCGTTGGCGTGGTGCTGGCCAAAGCCCTGGGCATGGACTTTATTGATTCCGACCTGCTGATCCAGCGCAGCAGGAACATGCGCCTGCACCAGATCATCGAGCAGGTGGGCGACGAGGGCTTCCGCGCCATTGAGAACGAGGTCAATGCCGCCATTGACGTGGATAACTGCATCATCGCCACCGGCGGCAGCGTGGTGTACGGCACCGAGGCCATGGAGCACCTGCGCAACATCGGCACGGTGGTGTATCTTCATCTGGAGTATGAGCAGGTGGAAGAACGCCTGGGCGACCTGCATGCCCGGGGCGTTTCTATGAAGCCCGGGCAGACCCTGCGCGATTTGTACAACGAGCGTACACCGCTGTATGAACGCTATGCCCATGTGACCATCCCCTGCGACGGGCTACGCCTGCGCGAGGTGGTGGCAAAGATCCGCGAAAAATTAAGTTTGACCTAATATCGCTCCCTATACATCATACTATCTCGGGAGGTGTCGGAGGGTTCGCAAACCCTCCGACTTTATTCGTATCCGGCGGCTTTGCCGACGGGGCGGGGCGTTTCCGGCTCTGCCGGAAACATTCCTTACGCGGAGGAACGGCCGTGGGCTTTAGCCCACAGTGACGGAGCGCAAACTCAAAAAAGTGGTTCACCACTTTTTTGAACCGCTGTCAAGCGGTGTTCGCCTTGTGTTTCTGCCAGTTTTGTGGTACAATATTTAGTGGACGTTTATCGCCAAATTGGCTTGAAATAAGGAGTTGCAACCATGACGCAGACCTACAATGCAGGCAATATTCAGGTGCTGGAGGGCCTCGACGCCGTCCGTATGCGCCCGGGCATGTACATCGGCACCACTTCCAGCCGCGGCCTGCACCATCTTCTGTGGGAGATCGTTGATAATGCCATCGACGAGGCCTCCAACGGCTTTGCTGACCAGGTGGATGTGACCCTCCACACCGACGGCTCCGCCTCCGTGTTCGACAATGGCCGCGGCCTGCCCGTGGACATTCACCCCACCCTGGGCATCAGCGGCGTGGAGGTCATCTATACCAAGCTCCACGCTGGCGGCAAGTTCAACAACGAGAATTACGCCTACTCCGGCGGTCTGCACGGCGTGGGTGCCGCTGTGGTGAATGCCCTCTCGAAGTGGGTGCAGATCGACGTGTACCGCGATTGGGCCCATCATCGCATGCGCTTCATTTCCGAAACTGACCCTGTGACCGGCAAGATCACCGCCGGCGTGCCCGAGGCCCCCTTGCAGCAGGTGGGCAACACCCGCAAAAAGGGCTCCCTAATCCGCTTCCTTCCGGATGATACCATCTTTGAAGATGTGAAGTTCAACGGCGACCAGGTGGCCCGCCGCCTGCAGGAGCTGGCCTACCTGAACCGCGGCCTGAAGATCACCTTCACCGACGAGCGCATCAAGGACGCCTCCCTGCGCCAGAAGGTCTTCCACTACGAGGGCGGCATCATCGACTACGTCAAGTACCTCAACAGCGAAAAGACCACCCTCCACGACGAACCCATCTACATGGAAGGCCAGCGTGACACTACCATCTGCCGCGTGGCCATCCAGTACACCGACGGGTATACGGAGAGCATGTTCTCCTACGTCAACAATATTCCCACCGGCGAAGGCGGCAGCCACGAAACCGGCTTCAAGGCCGCCTTTACCAAGGCCATGAACGACTACGCCCGCAAGATCGGCGCGCTGAAGGAGAAGGACAACAACCTCTCCGGCGAGGACTTCCGCGAGGGCCTCACCTGCGTTCTGATCACCATGGTCAAGAATCCCCAGTTCGAGGGCCAGACCAAGGGCCGCCTGGGCAACAGCGAAGTGCGCCCTGCCGTGGAAGCCATCATCGCTCAGCAGCTGACGGACTGGCTGGAGAACCTCAAGAATCAGGACACCGCCACCCAGATCGTGCAGAAGGCCGTGAAGGCCGCTCAGGTGCGCGAGGCTGCCCGCAAGACCCGCGACAACGCCCGCAAGGCTAACCAGCTGGAGGCCGCGCCCCTGGTGGGCAAGCTGGCCAGCTGCACCGGACGCAAAGCCGAGGATAACGAGCTGTTCATCGTGGAGGGCGACTCCGCTGGCGGCTCGGCCAAGCAGGGCCGCGACCGCCGCTTCCAGGCCATCCTGCCCCTGCGCGGCAAGCCCCTCAACGCCGAGAAGAAACGCCTGGATCAGGTGCTCTCCAACGAGGAATTCCGCTCCATGATTACCGCCCTGGGCACCTCCATCGACGAGGGCTTCACCCTGCAGAACCTGAAGTACCACAAGGTCATCATCCTCTCCGATGCTGACCAGGACGGTGCCCACATCCGCGCCATTTTGCTGACCTTCTTCTTCCGCTACATGAAGGAGCTGATCACCGCCGGGCATGTGTACATCGGCATGCCGCCGCTTTACAAGGTGCAGAAGGGCTCCAAGATCATTTACGCTTACGACGACAAGGAGCTGGCCGCTGCCACCAAGGCCGTGGGCAAGGGTTACACCCTGCAGCGGTACAAGGGCCTTGGCGAAATGAACCCCGAGCAGCTGTGGGAAACCACCATGGACCCCAGCCAGCGCAAGCTGATCCAGGTCACCATCGAGGATGCCGCCCTGGCCGATCACCGCATCACCGTGCTCATGGGCGACAAGGTGGAGCCCCGCCGGGACTACATCACCGAGCATGCCGACTTCAACAAGCCTGATAATTTCGAGTTGCCCGAGGGCGCAGAAGGGAGGAACTAACCCATGGCGAAGAAAACCAGCGACGTTCGCCCTATCCCCAAGGATGACCCCTCCCGCATCCTGCAAACCACCGTGGAAGACGTGATGCACAACTCCATGATCCCCTATGCGGAGCATGTTATCATGGAGCGCGCCATCCCCCGCGTGGAGGACGGCCTGAAACCCGTGCAGCGGCGCGTGCTCTACACCATGATGGAGCTGGGCACCACCCCCGACAAGCCTCACCGCAAGTGCGCCCGTATCGTGGGCGATTGCCTGGGTAAATATCACCCCCACGGCGACAGCTCCGTGTACGACGCCCTGGTGCGCATGGCCCAGGATTTCTCCATGCGCGGCCCCATGGTGGACGGCCACGGCAACTTCGGCTCCATCGACGGCGACAGTGCCGCCGCTATGCGTTACACCGAGGCCCGTATAGCTCCCCTGGCCATGCTGATGCTCCGTGACATCGAGAAGGACACCGTGCCCTTCCGCCTCAACTTCGACGATACCTTGAAGGAGCCGGACATGCTCCCGGCCCGCTTCCCCAACCTGCTGGTGAACGGTGCCAGCGGCATAGCCGTAGGCCTGGCCACCAACATTCCGCCCCACAACCTGGCCGAGAGTGTCCGCGCCGTCATCGCCCAGATCGAGAACCCTGATATCACCCTGGACGAATTGATGGCCATCATCCCCGGCCCCGACTTCCCCACCGGCGGCGTGCTGGTGAAGAACGAGGAGATCCGCAAGGGCTACGAAACCGGCCGCTCCAAGCTGAGCCTCCGTGCCCGGGTGCACATTGAGGATGGTTCCGCTGGCCGCAAGCTGATCGTCATCACCGAGGTGCCCTATCAGGTCAACAAGTCGGCCATGCTGGAAAAGATCCTCAAGCTCTCCGAGGAAAAGAAGGCCGCCCTGGGCTGCATCTACGACATCCGCGACGAGAGTGACCGCACCGGCCTGCGCGCCGTGATCGAGCTGAAGCGCGACTCCAACGCCGAAAAGGTGCTGGCCTACCTCTTCAAGTACTCTGATCTGCAGGTCACCTTCGGCGTGAACATGGTGGCCATTGCCGAGGGCAAGCCCGTGCAGATGGGCCTCAAGTCCATGATCGGCCACTTCATCCGCCACCAGAAGAACGTGGTCACCCGCCGCACGGAGTATGAACTCAAGCAGGCCAAAGCCCGCGCCCATATTTTGCAGGGCCTGATGATCGCCGTGGACAACCTGGACGAGGTCATCGCCCTGATCCGCGGCAGCAAGACCCCCAAGGAAGCCAAGCAGAAGCTGATGGAACGCTTCGACCTCACCGAGATCCAGGCCCAGGCCATCCTGGACATGCGCCTGCAACGCCTGACCAACCTGGAGATCGAGGCCCTGCGCAAGGAATACGCCGACCTGCTGAAGCTGATCGACAAGCTGGAAGGCATCCTGGGCAGCGAGAAGAAGCTGCTGAACGTGATCCGCAAGGAGCTGCAGGAAATCGCCGACGAGTATGCCGACGAACGCCGCACCTCCATCGAGAGCAGCGAATCCAGCCCGGCCGAGCCCCTGGACGAGACCCCCGTACCCGAGGAGGCCATCGTGGCCTTCACCCACGGCGGTTACCTGAAGCGCATGTATCCTGCCTTCTACAAGAAGAATCCCCTGCCCTCCTACGAGGAAGACGCCAAGGAGGCCGCGCAGTACCTCTTCACCACCAAGACGGATGAAACGCTGTACTTCTTCACCAACCACGGCAACTGCTACCCCCTCAGCGTGGGTGCCCTGGCCGAGTGCAAGCCCAAGGACCGCGGCCAGCTGCTGTCCGGCGTGCTGGTTGGCCTGGAGGACGGCGAGGTGCCGCTGCTCATCACCTGCATGCCTGCCAGCGAACTGGCCAAGCAGCCTGATTTCCTGTTCATCACCAAGCAGGGCATGATCAAGCGCACCGCCGCCAAGGATTACGACGTGCGCTCCAAGAAGTTTGCCGCCACCAAGATCAACGCTGGCGACGGGCTGCTGTGCGTGATGCCTGCCGCCACCAGGGACGACCTACTGTTCATCAGCCGCAGCGGCATGTGCATCCGCTTCGCCCTGGACACCGTGCCCACCCAGGGCCGTATCTCCGCCGGCGTCAAGGCCATGCAGATTGACAAGGGCGACGAAGTCATCTGGGCAGGCCAGCTGGGCGAGAAGGATCAGATGATCCTCTTCTCCGAGCGCGGCTACGGCAAGCGCATCCCGGCCATGGATTTCGAACGCCAGAACCGTAACGGCAAGGGCGTGAAGTCCTTCTATTTCAACAAGAACGGCTCCAACGGCCGTTACATCGCCGCCCTCTACCTGGCTGGCGAGGCCCCCTGCGAGCTGCTCATCGCCCAGGCCCAATCTCCCGCCACCCGCCTTGCCAAGGACGAGATCATGCTCCAGGGCAAGACCGACCGCGGCTCCCCCTACGTCATGGCCATCCTGGACGACGTGGTCACCGAGGTCAGGGCTCTGCCCTGACAACCCGCCCAAGGGGCTCTGCCCCTTGGGGAACCCCGCGAAGGGCCTTCGGCCCTCTCGACACCCGTTCCGCGATATGGGCTTTGGTCTCCGATGGCTAAGCCCGCGTGATACGGAGTATATTGCATCCCCAAGCGAATCGTGGTATCATGGTTCTATCCTGTCAGGAGGTGTGCAAATGAACCGCAACGAAGCTTTCCCCGCGATCCTCGTGAGCACCCTCGCGGTGCGCCTGAGCTGGGCCAGCCTGGACATTATGGTCGAGGACGTGGAGCAGATCCAGGTGTACGTTTCTGGCGCGGATAACGATGTGAAGGACCTGCGCATGGTGTGCGAGGATAACCGCCTCACCGTGGAGCAGCCTTCCTATGGCATCAATCTCAGAAGCCTGGGCGCAGAACGCTGGATGCAGATCATGATCCGCCTGCCCCGCTCCTGGAAGGGCGCGGTGGACGCCAGCACCATTTCCGCCCCCCTCAACGCCCGCGGCCTTACTGGCACCGACCTGGTGCTGGATACCCTCTCCGGCGACCTGGTCGCCTCGGATATGCAGAGCATCACCACCGCCCTGCACACCGTGTCCGGCGACGTGAAGGCCGAGGGGCTCCAGGGCGAAAAACTCAGCCTGCGCACCGTGTCCGGCGATGTCACCGCCCGCGCCTGCGGCTTTGACCAGGTGAAGCTGAACACCGTTTCCGGCCAGATGAACGTTGCTTTGTCCCGCCCCTTCGACCGGCTGGACGGCCTCACGGTATCCGGCGGACTGCGCATCTTTGCCCCCATGGACAAGGTGGACGCCGCCCTGCGTTCTGTCAGCGGCAGGCTGCTCACCCGGGGCGTTTCCATTCAGCCTGGTGCTGCAGAAGCCCGCGTCACCAGCGTTTCCGGCGATCTTGAAATCAATTGCAGCACTGCTGCAACCTATGAGGAGGAATAACCCATGGCAAGACAGAACTTTGGCGGCTTCGGCGGCGGCGCAAATATGCAGCAGCTGATGCGGCAGGCCCAGAAAATGCAGCAGCAGATGCAGGAAGCCCAGGAAAAGCTGGACGCCGCTGAATACGAAGCGGCCAGCGGCGGCGGCATGGTGAACGTGAAGGTCACCGGCAAGCGCGAGATTACCGAGATCACCATCGACCCCCAGGTCGTTGATCCCGACGATATCGAGATGCTCCAGGATCTGATCATGGCTGCGGTCAACGAGGCCCTGCGCAAGGGTGAAGAGGCCCGCGAGACGACCATGAACCGCATGGCTCCCGGCATGGGCGGCATGTTCTAAGCATGGTCAACCAGATCGAGCCCATTGCCCGGATGGTGGCTGAGCTGTCCCACCTACCCGGCATCGGGCAAAAGACGGCTCAGCGTTTGGCCTACCACATCGTCAGCATGCCCCTGGAGGACGTGCACGCCCTGGCCACAGCCATCTGGCAGGGGCGCAAGGCCATCCGCTACTGCGAGGTCTGCGGCAACTACGCCGCCGCCGAGCAGTGCGACGTGTGCCGCAACCCCGAGCGTCACAACGGGCAGATCTGCGTGGTGCGCGATCCCCGCGACGTGGCCGCCATGGAGCGCATGCACGACTATCACGGCGTGTACCATGTGCTGCACGGCACCCTGTCCCCCATGGACGGCGTGGGCCCCGATGACATCCGCATCAAGGAGCTGGTGGCCCGGCTCGCCCAGGGCGAAGTGACCGAGGTCATCCTCGCCACCAACCCGGATATCGAGGGTGAGGCCACCGCCACCTACATCGCCCGGCTGCTGAAGCCCCTGGGCGTCCGCTGCACACGCATCGCCCACGGCGTGCCCGTCGGCAGCGATTTGGAGTACGCCGACGAGGTCACCCTGTCCAAGGCCCTGGAAGGCCGCAGAGAAATCTGATACCCTCAAGCACGCCTCGCCGCGTGCTTTTTTGCAAAGGAGCCAACATGGATAACATCCTGATCCTTTCCGCCATTGCCCTGCTTTTCATCGCAGTGATCCTGCTGATCGTCCTGCTGGTGCGCCAGGGCCGCACCCTGCGCGCCCAGGAGCAGCACCAGCATCAGCAGGCCCAGTACTTGCAGAACATGGCCTACGAGCTTTTCGACGAGCTGGATCACCAGCGCGACGAGCACGCCTCCGCCCTGGCCGACGGCAACTCCGCCCTGCTGAACACCCTCACCCAGCTGGGGCAAAGCCAGTCCGGCCTGCTGGAAAGCATGCAGCGGCAGGTGCTGCTCTCCACCCGCAACCAGGAGGAACGCGCAGGCCAGATGGCCGCATCGGTCACCGCCAGCCTGTCCCAGCTGGACGCCCGGATGGAGAGCCTCCGCCAGGCCAACGACCGCCAGCTGGCCGATATGCGCCGCACCGTGGATGAAAAGCTGACCGAATCCATCGACAAGCGGCTCAACGACAGCTTTGCCCAGGTGAGCCAGCGGCTGGAGCAGGTGTACAAAAGCCTGGGCGAGATGCAGTCCCTGGCCGTGGGCGTAGGTGATTTGAAAAAGGTCCTCACCAATGTGAAGACCCGCGGCATCTGGGGCGAAATGCAGCTGGGCAGCCTGCTCAGTGCCATGCTTTCCCCCAGCCAGTATGACGAAAACGTGGCCGTTGTCCCCGGCTCCCAGGAGCGGGTGGAATTCGCAGTGCGTCTCCCCGGCAAGGAGTCCGATGTGCTCTACCTGCCCATCGACAGCAAATTCCCCCAGGAGGACTACCTGCGCCTGATGGAGGCCAGCCAGTCCGGCGACGCTGCCGCCGCAGACATTGCCCGCAAGGCCCTGATCCAGCGCATGAAGCAGGAGGCCAAGCGCATCGCCGGCAAGTACATCGCCCCGCCCTACACCACGGATTTCGCCATCATGTTCCTGCCCATCGAGGGCCTCTATGCCGAGGTCGTTCAGACCCCCGACCTGTGCGAGTCCCTCCAGCGGGAGCACCGCATCGTGGTAGCCGGGCCTTCCACCTTCTCCGCGCTGCTCAACGCCCTGCAAATGGGCTTCCGCACCCTGGCCATCGAAAAGCGTTCCAGCGAAGTGTGGACGCTGCTGGGCGCGGTAAAGAACGACTTCGACAAGTTTGCCGAAACCCTGGAAAAGACCCGGCAGCGCCTTGTCCAGGCCACCGAGTCCATCGACACCGCCTTCACCCGCACCCGTTCCATCCAACGCCGCCTCGGTGCCGTGGAAACTCCGGACGAGTGACGCCAAAGGGGCTTTGCCCCTTTGGAAACCCCAGCAGGGGCTCTGCTCCTGCACCCCGCGAAGGGCTTTCAGCCCTTTCGAAACCCATTCGGGGATGGCAGACGGGGCGAGTTACTGTGGGGATGTGGGAAAAGCAACTTTTTCCTTCAGATACAAAAATCCCGGCTGCATTGGTTTTGCAGCCGGGGTTTCATTATTTCATGCCTTTGTTTTCGTTGACCAGCTTTTGCAGCTCGTCCATGAAGGTGCCCAGGTCGGTAAATTTGCGGTATACAGCGGCAAAGCGGACGTAAGCCACGTCATTCAGGGCCTTGAGCTCGGCCATGACCATGTCGCCGATCTTCTGGGACGGGATCTCACTTTCCATGCTGGCGTAGGCAGCCTGCTCCACCCGGGTGGTGATGTCGTCGATCTGCTGGATGGACACAGGCAGCTGGTTGCTGGCGTGGATGATGCCGTTCTTGATCTTCTGGCTGTCGAAAGCTTCGCGGCGGCCATCGCGCTTGATGACCATCAGGGGCGAAAGCTCGATCTTTTCATAGGTGGTGAAGCGGCGGCCGCAGCCGATGCATTCGCGTCTTCTGCGGATGCTGCTGCCTTCTTCGGTGGGACGGGAATCAATGACCTTACTCTCTGTGCAATTGCAATACTGACACCGCATAGGACTGCCTCCTGAATTGATTTCAGCCCCATTATATCACAACAGAAATCAAAAAGAAATACTTTTGTAAAACTTTTTCTGCAAATTGTATTTATTCAGGCCATTCTCCATCGACGATCAGCCCCAATTTGCTCAGCCGTGCCAGGATCGCCCCGGTGGAGCGTCCGTGCTGCTCGCTGAGCTCCGCCACGGTAATGCCGCTGAGGTAACCCTCGCGGAGTTCCTGCTCCTCCTGCTTCGTCCAGGCGCGGATGCCAGGACGCTTGGCGGTGCTGCGCACTGCCGCCGTGCTGCGCTGGGGATGGGCCGCTTCATAGGCGGCGATCACCTTCAGGAATGCGCCGCCCCACTTGCCCACCTTGGCGGTGCCCATGCCATGCACGGCCAGCATTTCGTCCAGGTTCCGGGGCATGCGCCGGGCCATGTCGGCCAGGGTTTTGTCGTCACAGATGATATAGGGCGGCACGCGCAGACCCTGGGCCAGCTTGAGGCGGCACAGGCGCAGCTGCTCGAAGAGATTGTCGGCGTCGGCTGCCGGAAGCTCCGGTGCTTCTTCCCTGGGCGGCTGCACAAATACGCTGCCAGCGGTCAGCCTGCGCTTGCGCGAAGGCCGCTTCAGCTCCTCCACATAGTCATACTGCGCGCCCACACAGTGGCTGCATCCGTCGCACTTTTCCGGCGCGGCCTGGCCGAAGTATTTCAGGATATACTTGCGCAGGCAATGGTTGCCGGTAGAGTATTCGATCATGGTTTCCAGGCGGCGCATGTCCTGCCTGCGCACGGCCTCCTGCTCGTCGCTGGTCAGCTCCGGGTTGCTTTCGCCGTGCTCGATCATCCACTTGGCAGTGTAAATATCCGAGCCGTTGTACAGCAGGATGCACTCTGCATCGGTGCCGTCGCGGCCCGCGCGGCCTGCCTCCTGGTAGTAGGCCTCCATGGAGCGCGGCATGTTGTAGTGGATCACATAATTCACGTTGGACTTGTCGATGCCCATGCCAAAGGCGTTGGTGGCCACCATCACCTGCACCCGGTCGTACTGGAAATCCTCCTGGGACTGGCGGCGTTCCTCGTCGCTCAGGCCTGCGTGGTAGCGTCCGGCGGTAAAGCCTTCCGCCGTCAGCTTGTCGCAGACTTCCTCCACCGCCTTGCGGGTGGCGCAGTACACAATGCCGCACTGCTCCCGTTTGCTGCGCAGGATCGCCGACAACGCCGGGTATTTCGACTTGGGCCGCACCACCTCAAAATACAGGTTGGGCCGGTCGAAGCCGGTGGCACTCATCACCGGAGCCTGCAGCCGCAGCAGGCGGATGATATCATCCCGCACCCGGGCGGTGGCCGTGGCGGTGAAAGCACCCACCACCGGACGAACAGGCAGGGAATCCACAAAATCAGCGATTTTCAAATAATTGGGGCGGAAATCCTGCCCCCACTGGGATACGCAGTGGGCCTCGTCCACCGCGATCAGCGAGATGGGCGTGTGCTGGGCAAACTGGCGGAAGGACAGCGTTTCCAGCCGCTCCGGTGCCACATAGATGATGCGGTACATGCCCATGCGCGCCCGCTCGGTGGCCAGATCCATCTGCCGGGGCGTGAGGGAGCTGTTCAGGTACGCCGCAGGCACGCCCGCGCTTTTCAGGGCGGCCACCTGGTCTTTCATCAGGGAGATCAGCGGCGAGATCACCAGGGCCACGCCGTTTTTCATCAGGGCCGGGATCTGGTAACACATGGATTTGCCTGCCCCCGTGGGCATGATGCCCAGGCAGTCGCGGCCCTGCAAAAGGGCGTCCACCATGGCCTCCTGCCCCTCGCGGAAGCCGTCGTGGCCAAAGTAGTGCTTCAGGGTTTCCCGCTTGTCCATCCCGGCTTCCTCCTTTGCAACAAATCCCATCTATTGTACCTTGAAAACGGTCTTTCCGCAAGCGTTTGTGCATACCTTTTCCCGGGGAGGTGACCAGCGATGGGCGCATCGTTCAACCGGATGTACATCATCCTTCGTCCGGCAGAGGGACACGGTACCGGCTTTGCCCGACTGGAGGGCATCCGCGGCCGGAGCAGACTGCATATCCAGGCATCCCGGCTGCCCAAGGGGCCGGTGCGGGCCATGCTGCTGGCAGGCGACGCCCACAGCCATGCTATTCTCGACCTGGGGCTGATGCACCCACTGCCGGGGCAGCACGTCCTCAGCCGGGACGACCTGGCCCTGCACGGCGGCTACCACACGCTGCTCCTGTGCGCCGACTGGCCTGAGCCCCGGGTGCTCCTCTGCGGCTGCCTGAGCCACTCATCCTTCACCCTGTGGCAGATGCAGGAGGCCGTGCAGCACTATCTTGCAGTGCCAGCAGGCCCGTCAGCAGCGCAGGAAACGCCCCGTCCGTCAGTTTTGATGCTCCGCGCGCACGAAGGCACTTGACAAGTTCCGGTAATGTTGTACAATGTGAACAGAGGATAAAACGAAGGAGGGGCTTCCCATGGCTATTATCATCAAGCCCTTTGGGCAGACCAAGGATGGCCAGCAGGTCAACCAATACACACTGACGAACAAATCCGGCGCATCCATCACCGTGATCGAGTGGGGTGCCATTTTAACTTCCATCATCGTGCCCGACCGCGAGGGCAACCTGGCGGACGTGGCCCTGGGCTTTGACAATCTGGAAAAGTACCTGGGCAGCCACGGCTCCATGGGCGACACCGTGGGCCGCTACGGCAACCGCATTGGCAAGGGCAAGTTCACCCTGGACGGCGTGGACTACCAGCTGGCCCTGAACGACCATGGCATCAACCACCTGCACGGCGGCAACGTGGGCTTCGCCTCCTACCTGTGGGAAGGCAAGGCCATCGAGGGCAAGCATCAGGACAGCGTGGCTTTCCACCGCGTGAGCCCCGACGGCGAGGAAAACTACCCCGGCAACCTGGATGTGACCGTCACCTACACCTGGGATGACGACAACAACCTGATCATCCGCTACGAGGCCACCACCGATAAGGCCACCCTGTGCAACCTGACCAACCACACCTATTTCAACCTGGCTGGTCACGACCACGGCACCGTCCGTGACCATGTGGTGTTCATCGACGCTGATGTGATCACCCCCGTGGACGAGGGCCTGATCCCCACCGGTGCCTACATGCCCGTGGCCTACACTCCCCTGGATCTGCGCGACGGCATGCTCCTGGGCGACGGCCTGGACGCCATCGACACCTGCCCCCAGATGCAGCCCGCCGGCGGCTACGACCACAACTTCGTGCTGCGCAAGGGCCACGCCATGGCCATGTGCGCCTGCGTGGAGCATGAGGATTCCGGCCGCATCATGGAGGTCATCACCGACCAGCCCGCGATCCAGCTCTACACCGCCTGCACCACCAACCTGGAAGGCGGCAAGGGCGGCGTGACCTACGGCCAGTACTCCGGCTTCTGCCTGGAGACCCAGCACTGCCCCGACGATCCCAACAATCCCCAGTTCCCCGGCACCACGGTGCTGCGTCCCGGCGAAAAGTACGACACCACCACCATCTACGCCTTCCGCGTGGATGACTAATCACAACAAAAAAAGAGGCGCATGCCTCTTTTTTTGTTGCGATCATCACCGCTTGCACTTCGGCCAACGCAAGCGTTGGTTCTCTTTACTCTTCCGGCCAGAACAGCTGATCCAGCGTCTTGCCCAGTTCCTTGCAGATGGCGACACATAATTTCAGCGACGGGTTGTAGCTGCCTGACTCGATCAGGCCGATGGTCTGCCTGGTCACACCCAACCGTTCCGCCAGCTGCTCCTGGCTCAGATCGCACTCAATGCGGGCGATCTTCATACGCTTATTCTTCGCCATTGGCTTCCACCTCCTCCAGGGTCTTGTTGGCAGCCTTCTCACCACGGTTGATCACCAGCACCATCAGGCCATAGAACAGCAGCCCCCACATGGCCGCCATCAGCACCAGCTTGATCAGGCCCTCCACCCGGAACTCACCATACCGGAAGCAATCCGAAGCGGCCATGATGGCACCATAGACCAACGCGCCCAGGGCAGTGGACTTGCGCAGCCGTTTCTTGGTGTCGCCCTCGTTCTGCTTGCCGCCCCACAGGATCAGTCCGCGCTTCACCACCAGCACGGTATAAATCGCGCAGCAGATCAGCAGCGGCAGGATGGTCGCACCATACCACAGGGCGTTCTCCGCATCACCGAAGATCATGATCTCCGAGCCGATCAGCGTCACCCACAGCATGGTGCCGAAGGAAGTGCTAAGCACACTGTCGTCCATTTCCTTCAGGGCTTCGTCCTTCTTGCCCCACAAACCCTTGATGCTGCGCATCACCGCCATCACACCCAGACCAGCCAGCAGGATGATACCGTCCAGCACCCAATAAACAACCTCCGGCTCCAGGCACAATTTCACCGCAAGCACCACCGCCTGCAACGCCAGCATAACCCAATAAAACTTTGCCAGCAGCGCATTGGACGCCTTGTGGATGCGCTCATCAACCATCTTCTTTTTCATCATGCTATCCTCCTCATTGTTTTCCGACGATAGCATCATACCACATTGTTTTGCAAAATGCAATATATAATTTGCATTATAGCATCTTTATTTTTCCTCGTGCAAAAAGGACGCTGCATGCATTGCACACAGCGTCCCTGATAGATTCACATTTTCAATTCCGAATTACGCATTCCGAATTCCGAATTAAATCAGATCTTGCCCAGCTCCTTGAAGACTTCCTTGTTGGCGGGATAGATTTTCTGGAACACCTCGTACACCTTGGCGTACTTGGGCACGTTCTCCTCAATGGGGTTCTGGGGAGCGTTCACGTGGATCATGGCGCGGCAGGCTTCCTGCACGGAGGGATACAGGCCTGCGCCCACACCGGCCAGGATGGCCACGCCCAGGGCGGGGCCTTCGGTGTTCACAGTGGTGGCCACGGGGCAGTTGAACACGTCCGCCAGCATCTGACGCCACAGGGGGCTCTTGCCACCACCGCCGCAGGCCAGCATCTGGGCAGGATCAACGCCCATGCCGTTCAAAACGCCCAGGCAGTCCTTCAGGGAGTAGGTCACGCCTTCCATCACAGCGCGGAGCAGGTCGCGACGCTGGTGCATGGCGCTCAGGCCGAAGAAGATGCCGCGGCAGTCGGCGTCCAGGTGGGGGGTACGCTCGCCCATCAGGTAGGGAGCGTAGATCAGCTTGTTGGCACCGATGGGGCTCTGGGCAGCTTCCTGGTTGGTCAGCTCGTAGGTATCCACGCCCATGGCGGCGGCAGTTTCCTTTTCAGCGGCGCAGAAGTTGTCGCGGAACCACTTAAGGCTCAGGCCGGCAGCCTGGGTCACGCCCATCACGTGCCATGCACCGGGCACAGCGCAGCAGAAGGTGTGCACACGGCCCTTGGGGTCGATGGACAGCTTGTCGGTATGGGCGAAGATCACGCCGGAGGTGCCGATGGTGGTGAAGGCCTTGCCGTCTTCCACCACGCCGGTGCCCACAGCAGCGGCAGCATTGTCGCCAGCACCGCCCACCACCAGGGTGTCGGGGGTCAGACCGGTGAGGGCAGCAGCCTGCTCAGACACATGGCCGGTCACCTCACAGCTCTCGTAAACCTTGGCCAGCAGGGACTTGTCGATGTCCAGGATCTGCAGCAGCTCGTCGCTCCAGCAGCGGTTGGGCACGTCCAGCAGCTGCATGCCGCTGGCGTCGCTGACTTCGGTAGCGTAGTCGCCGGTGAGCATGTAGCGCACATAGTCCTTGGGCAGCAGGATGTGACGGCACTTGGCATAGATCTCAGGCTGATGCTTGCGCACCCACATGATCTTGCTGAGGGTGAAGCCGGTCAGGGCGGGGTTGGCGGTGATGCGGATCAGGTTGTCGTAGCCCACCTTCTCGGTGATCTCGTCGCACTCCACCTGGGTACGCTGGTCGCACCAGATGATGGAGGGACGCAGCACTTCGCCGTTCTCGTCCAGCATGACCAGGCCGTGCATCTGGCCGGAAATGCCCAGAGAAACAACGTCCTTGGGGTCCACGCCGCTCTTGGTGAGAACGGTCTTCACGGTGGAAACCGCAGCGTTCCACCAGTCTTTGGGGTCCTGCTCAGCCCAGCCATTCTGGGGCTGGCTCATGGGGTATTCAACAGTAGCGGAGCACACGCCCACGCCGTCCTGCTGGAACAAAACCGTTTTGGTGCCGGAAGTACCCAGGTCAATACCAAGTACATATTTCATATGAATTGCCTCTTTTCCATTTGATGCGGCCCTCAGGGAACCATATGTCATTATCTTACCGTCTGGCGGCCATTTTGTCAAGGTCAAGTGCTTCTCACCTGTTGTTAATGATGCTTTATCTCTTGCGCATTACCTGCATTATCCCTTGCGCATTGCCCAAGAAACTGCTACAATATGTAAGATCAAAAAAGTACGAAGGGAAATCACTTATGAGTATGACGAAGCCCTCCGGCCTGACGGATCGCATCAAGCGGTTCTTCGGTGCCCAGGATATGACCGTGGGCAATCCCATGTCCTGTATCCTGAAATTCTCCATCCCCCTGCTGATCGGCAACCTGGCCCAGCAGATGTACAACACGGTGGACTCCATTGTCGTCGGCCAGTATATTGGCGACGTGGCCCTGGCTGCCGTGGGCACTGCAGGCCCCATCCTGAACCTGCTGCTGGTTTTGTTTATGGGTATTTCCACCGGTGCCAGCATCCTTACCGCCCAGTTCTTCGGTGCCAAAGATCGCACCAACCTGAGCAAAGTGGTGGGCACCACCATCTTCCTGGTGTTCGCCAGCGGCCTGCTGATGACGGTGATCGGTTACTTTGCATCGCCCTTCCTCATCAGCCTGGTCACTCCCCCCGCTGACGTGGCTGAGGGCGCGGTGATTTACCTGCAGATCATCTTCATCGGCATTCTGGGCGGCGGCATGTACAACATTCTTTCCGGCGTGCTCCGCGGCATGGGCGACAGCACCAATCCCCTTTTGTATCTGATCATCGCCTGCCTGCTGAACATCGCGCTAGATATCCTGTTCGTTGCCAAGTTCGGCATGGGCGTGGCCGGCGTGGCCTGGGCCACCATTATTGCCCAGGGCATTTCCGGCGTGCTGTGCCTGATCCGTCTGTGCCGCATGAAGGAAACCGTTGACGTGAACCGCCAGACCCTCAAGCCCGACGGCAAGCTGGCTGGCAAGCTGGCCGGTCTTGGCCTGCCTGCTGGCATCACCCAGGCGATCTTCTCCCTGGCCACCATCGTGGTGCAGGGCCTGACCAACTCCCTGGGCACCGCCATGATCGCCGCCAACGTGGCCATCATGCGCGTGGACGGCTTTGCCATGATGCCCAACTTCACCTTCGGCACCGCCGCCACCACCTTTATCGGCCAGAACATCGGTGCCATGAAGAAGGATCGCATCAAGAGCGGCACCACCGAGATGCTCAAGCTGGCCCTGAGCGTTTCCACCGTGCTGGTGCTGGGCATCCTGCTCTTCGGCCATCAGCTGATCAACATGTTCTCCACCACCCCCGAGGTGATCGAGCTGGGCATCCGCGGCCTGCGCTGGCTGGCCTTCGGCTACATCTGCTTCTCGGTGACCCAGGTGCTTCAGGGCGTGATGCGCGCCGCCGGCGATACGGTGATCCCCATGTGGATCAGCATCATCACCACCGTAATCCTGCGCATGCCCCTGGCCTACCTGATGGCCGCCCTCACCAAGTCCGAAGCCTGGCCCAACGGCCACCCCGACGCCATCTTTGGCTCGCTGCTCATTTCCTGGGTGGTGGGCATGGTGCTCACCGTGCTCGCCTACCGCATCGGCTGGTGGCGCAAGCGTCTGCCCCAGGAGCTGCGGTAAGCAGAAAGTGCCTCCGCAGCCTGGTCAGGGCGCTGCCCTGACAACCCGCTTAAGGGCGCTGCCCTTAAGAATCCTGCGAAGGGCCCTTCGGCCCTTTCGAAACCCTTTTTTATCCTGTTGCTTGGCGGTGCATGTGTAAGCCGCAGTGTGGCATATGTGCTGTATCGAACTACTCAGGGGCGGCGTGGGCCGTCCCTGTTTTTTGAGGTGATCGTATGAATCTGGAAACTGCTATTGCCAAACTCAATGAGCTGGAAGCCACCCAGCATGCCTATCACCATGCCATGGGCGTTTTGACCCTGGACGGTGCCACCGCCGCCCCCAAGCGCGCTGCCCTGGGCCGCGGCAAGACCCTGGGCGTGCTCTCCGGCATCACCTATCAGATGATGGTGAACGACGAAACCCGTGAGGTGCTGCAAACCATCCTGGACAGCCGCGATCAGGTGGATGCCAAAATCGCCCGCCGGGCCGAGCTGCTCAAGGAAGACCTGGACGACATGACCCGCATCCCCATGGATGAATACGTGGCCTACCAAACCCTGGTCAGCGACGCCGACGCCGTGTGGCACGATGCCAAGGAGAAGAGCGACTACCCCATGTTCGCCCCCTACCTGGAGAAGATCATCGACTTCAACCGCCGCTTCGCATCCTACAAGGACGACAAGAAGCCTGCCTACGACGTGCTGCTGAACGACTATGAGAAGGGCGTATCCATGGCCACGCTGGATCCCTTCTTTGCTCTGCTGCGGGAGAAGCTGACCCCTGTGATCCTGGACGTGAGCAAAAAGCCTGCCCCCCGCACGGATTTCCTGCACCAGTTCTTCCCCGTGCATCTGCAGCGCACCTTCTCCGACAAGGTCATGGCCATGATGGGCATGGATCGCGATTGCTGCAACATTGCCGAAACCGAGCATCCCTTCACCGACGGCTTCAACAAGTGGGATATCCGCATCACCACCAATTACAAGGAAAACGATCTGGCCTCCAGCCTGTTCAGCGTCATTCACGAGGGCGGCCACGCCCTGTACGAGCTGGGCACCGCCGATGATATCCAGTTCACCTGCCTAGCCAGCGGCGCCACCATGGGCATCCACGAAAGCCAGAGCCGCTTCTACGAGAATCTCATTGGCCGCAGCCTGCCCTTCTGCCGTGCGCTGCTGCCTGTGATGCAGGAGATCTTCCCCCAGCAGATGGACGGTGTGACCGCAGACATGCTCTATGCCGCCGTGAACGAGGCGCACCCCTCCCTCATCCGCATTGAGGCGGACGAGCTGACCTACGCTCATCATATCATGATCCGCTACGAGCTGGAAAAGCTGATGATCGCAGGCGAGGTGAAGGTCGGCGAGCTGCCCGCCCTGTGGAACAAGATGTACAAGGATTACCTGGGCGTAGATGTGCCCAACGACCGTCAGGGCATCCTGCAGGATACCCACTGGTCCGGCGGCATGATCGGCTATTTCCCCAGCTACGCCCTGGGCAGCGCCTACGGCGTGCAGATGCTTTCCGCCATGGAGAAGGATGTGGACGTGTGGGCTGCCGCCGAAAAGGGCGATCTGACCCCCATCACCGCCTGGCTGGGCGAGAAGATCCACCGCCACGGCAAGCTGCTCAAGCCCGCCCAGCTGCTGGAAAACGCCATGGGCGCGGCTTTCGACCCCAACTACTATGTGAACTACCTGGTCAAGAAGTTCTCCGACCTGTATAAGCTTTGATGAGGTACCGCCATGGAGCTTCAGCGCATCATTGACGAAAGCCAGCGCATCGTGTTTTTCGGCGGCGCAGGGGTGAGCACGGAGTCGGGCATCCCCGACTTCCGCAGCGTGGACGGGCTGTACAACCAGCACTACGCCTACCCGCCGGAAACGATCCTTTCCCACAGCTTTTTCTACCGCCAGAGCGAGGAGTTCTTCCGCTTCTACCGGGACAAAATGCTGCCCCTTTCCGCCCAGCCCAATGCCGCCCATCTCAAGCTGGCCGAATTGGAAGCGGCCGGAAAGCTCACCGCCGTCATCACCCAGAACATCGACGGCTTGCACCAGAAAGCAGGCAGCCGCAACGTGCTGGAGCTGCACGGCAGCATCTGGCGGAACTACTGCCAGGCCTGCGGCAAGTTCTACGGCCCCGAGCACATCCGGGACAGCGAGGGCATCCCCCTGTGCTCCTGCGGCGGCCGCATCAAGCCGGACGTGGTGCTCTACGAAGAAGGCCTGGACGAAGATACCCTGGCCCAGTCCATCCACCACCTGCGCCTGGCGGACACGCTGATCGTGGCTGGCACCAGCCTCACCGTGTACCCTGCCGCCGGGCTGATCCGCTACTTCAAGGGCAAGCACCTGGTGCTCATCAACCGCGACGCCACGCCCATGGACGGCCTGGCCACGCTGATCATCCATGAAAACGTGGGGCAGGTGCTGTCCCGCCTGACTGTACAAGGAGGCCAAGCATGACCACCCTGGAAAAGCTTTTCACCCCTGCCCAGCGCAGCCGCCTGTTTGAGGCCATCCCCAACCGTTATTCCTGCCGCAGCTTTTCCGGCGCGCCCTCCACAGCGGATTGGGCCGCCCTGAGCTACGCCGCCCAGCGGTACGCGCTGCCCGGCGTGCGGCTATTTCTGCACACCGTGCCGGAGAACATCTTCACCGGCATCGTGCTGAACTACGGCAAGATCACCGGCTGCACCACCATTGCGGTGCTGGCGGCCTCCATTGCCCAGCCCCACAGCCGCATCCATGCCGGTATTTTGGGCGAGGCCTTCTGCCTGGAGGCCACGGCCATGGGTTTGGGCACCTGCTGGGTAGCCGGCACCTACAAGCGCAAGCAGCTGGAGCTTCCCCTCCAGGCGGATGAAACTGTGCTGTCCATCATCGCCATTGGCGTGCCGGAAAAGGCCGCCCCCGACGCCCGCAAGCGCAAGTCCCTGGATCGCATCTGCAAGGGGGATATCCGCCAGTGGCCCGAGGAGCTGCGCCGCGCCGCCGCTGCCGTGCAGATGGCCCCCTCCGCCCTGAACCTGCAGCCCTGGGAAATGGCCTACACCGACGGCCATTTCACCCTGGATGCCCCCCAACTGCACCAGCTGGACCTGGGCATTGCCGTCTGCCATGCCGAGCTGGCCGTGGCCGAGCCGCATCTGTGGCACTTCGGCGACGGCAAGCGCGAACCCCTGGCCTGCATGACCGCCAAAGAATAACAAGGAGTGATACCATGGATGCCCGCAAGCTTTGCACCTGCAAGGATACCGCCTGCCCCTGCCACCCGTCGAACCACGATCAGGGCTGCACGCTGTGCATCGCCAAGAACCGCAAGCAGGGCGAGATCCCTGCCTGCTTCTTCAACGAGGTAGGCCGCCCCGAAGGCATGAAGGACTACTTCTACCACGATTTCGCCGAATGCGTCCGGCTCAAGGAGCAGCAGAAGTAAGGATGCCTTTATTCTCCCTATGACATCATGTAAAAAGCGAAACCGCAAGCCATGAACGGCTTGCGGTTTCTTGCAGTGTTGTGATAGAATGAAAGCGGCAAACTTGAATTTGTGGAGACAACCATTGAAAATTGAGTTGTAATGCGATTGGCAACTTTAAGTTGCGCAAACGCAAAAACAGGTTGGTAGTGATTTGTGATTTTTTGCGCTAAAGTAAAGGCACCAAAGGAGGTGCTCATATGAGTTTTTCAGAAAATCTAAAGCAAATCAGAAAAGAACACCATCTATCGCAGGAAGAACTGGCAGAACTTCTGGATGTGAGCCGACAGGCTGTTTCCAAATGGGAGCAAGGCA
>JAGBBA010000033.1 GCA_017938695.1 Clostridia bacterium
AGCCAGCTCTTCCCACTGCTGAGCCTGTTCGGGCTTGAAGTTGAGGTAGTACACAGAGCCGGTGGACTCTGCAGCGGCGAAGCTCAGGCAGGACAGAACCAGCGCCAGAGACAGGACCAGAGAAACGATCTTCTTCATGGTGGGGTACTCCTTTTCGATTTATTCTATGTAAAGCGCCTCAGCGCTTTGCACCGGGGTTATTCTGCCGCTTCGGGCAGGGGAGCGGGTTCATCCGCAGGCTTGGTCAGTGCGGCGCGGCCGTAGCGGATGCAGGTTGCGGTGATTTCTGCCAGCATCTTCTCATCCAACTGGCCGGGAGTCAATCGCCACTGCCAGTTGCCACCAAGCGTGGAGGGATGATTCATGCGGGCGGAATCATCAAGCCCCAGATAATCCTGCATGGGAATGATGCAGTATTTTGCAGCGCTGCGCATCACCAGAGCAATGAGGGATTTGTTCAGCAGCCGCTTGGGGGTGTGATGATCGCTCAGATAGTCGCGCACCAGCTTCATTTCGGCCCGGGTGATGGCGTCCAGCCAGCTGACCAGGGTCTCATTGTCGTGGGTGCCGGTGTAGGCAACGCAGTTCTCCCCATAATTATGGGGCAGATAATCGCTGGCAGAGCCAGTATCCCGGGCGTCGAAGGCAAACTCGAGCACCTTCATGTTCGGGAAGCCGCTTTCCTTCACCATTTCGCGGACGGAATCGGTCATGTAGCCCAGATCCTCGGCGATCACTTCCGCATCTCCCAGCTTTTCCCGGACCGTACGGAACAGGTCCATCCCGGGACCCTTTTCCCACCAGCCGTTCATGGCGGTATCCTCGCCGTAAGGGATGGCGTAATAGGCGTCAAAGCCGCGGAAGTGGTCAATGCGGGTCACGTCGTAGAGCTGGAAGCTGTACCACAGGCGGGTGCACCACCACTGATAGCCGGTAGACTTGTGATAATCCCAACGGTAGAGGGGATTGCCCCAGAGCTGACCGGTGGCAGAGAAGCCATCCGGCGGGCAGCCCGCAACAGCAATCGGCTTATTCTCCTCGTCCAGCTGGAAAAGCTGCGGATTGGCCCATGTATCGGCGCTGTCCATCGACACATAGATCGGGATATCGCCCACGATGCGGATGCCCTGCTTGTTGGCATAAGCCCTGAGCTTCTTATACTGCTGGAAGAACTTGAACTGCATGTACAGTTGGAATTCGACATCAAAGTATAATTCCCTGCGATAGTAGTCCAGCGCGTTTGCCCAGCGCAGGCGGATGTCCTCCGGCCACTCGCTCCAGGTCTTGCCGCCAAAGAAATTCTTCAGCGCCATGAACAACGCATAGTCGTTCAGCCACCACCCGTTTTCAGCGATGAACTGCTGGTACGCTTCATCCTGATATACATTGCTCCGCTCATAGGCTTTGCGCAGCAACGGGTAGCGGTTATGGTAGAGCTTCTCGTAATCCACCCGGGTAGGATCGGAGCCCCAGTCTGCGGCCTCGCACTCCTCCTGGGTGAGCACACCTTCCTCCACCAGCGCTTCCAGGCTGATAAAGTAGGGGTTGCCGGCAAAGGTCGAGAAGGACTGATAAGGTGAATCGCCATAACTGGTGGGATGAATCGGAAGGATCTGCCACAGGGACTGGCCTGCTGCCTTGAGCTGATCCACAAAGTCGTATGCACTCTGGGAAAAGCAACCCACACCGTATTCAGATGGCAGGCTGGTGATCGGCAGCAGGATACCAGCAAGCTTTTTCGTCATAGGGATGCTCCCTTCCATGCGTATCATGGGATATCGCATATCTGATTTCAGAAACTTTCTGCAATATTTGTACCACAATTTGCACAAAGTTGCAATAGGATTCAAAAATGTTTTTGTTTTTTATACAAAGCTAACAAAATTTCCCGATTCGAAATCGTTTGAAAGTGTTGAATTTGAGTTGTTTCCAAATTTGATTTGACAAAAACCAGGCAAGCGAATACAATGGTATCAATGAAACGCGTGCAGAAATGATGATTCAAGGAGAGAAAGCATGGCTGTTACAATCAAGGATGTTGCCGCTCTTGCGGGTGTTTCCCCCTCCAGCGTATCCCGTGTGTGCAACGATCACCCATCCATCAGCTCCGAAACCCGCGAGCGGGTCCGCAACGCCATGAGCAAGCTGGGCTATGAACCCAGCGCCTCTGCCCAGCAGACGGATCAGCGGCTGCGTATGGTCAGTGTGCTGCTCCCGCCCTCTCCAAAGGAAGCCTACGAGAATTCTTTTTATCTCCAGGTAATCCGTGGAATCAGCCAGGTGTGCAACCAGCGCCAGGTGGCCTGTTCGGTGATTACCGGCAAGGATACGGCAGAGATGCTTCAGGCGCTGCAGGCAATGAGTCAAAGCCGGCAGAACGACGGTTTCATCCTGCTCTATAGCCGCAAGGACGACCCCGTGGTGGACTACCTGTGTGAGCAGGGCCTTCTGTATGTGCTTGTTGGCAAGGAAGAGCAAGGCTCTGGGCAAACCATCTGCATTGACAATGATAATCTTCTGGCGGGCAAAGAAGCCACAGAATATCTTTATCAGCTGGGTCATCGCCACATTGGCTATCTAGGCAGCGAACGCTCCTTTGTTTTCTCTGCTGAGCGCCTCTCCGGCTATCAGCTGGCGCTGCTTCAACACAACCTGCCGTTGCGTCCGGATTACTACATCGAGATGGAAAGTCCGAATTTCGACAAGGCAGACGCACTCAGGGAATTGCTCAGCAGCCCTGACCGTCCCACTGCCCTGGTGGTCAGCGATGATATGCTGGCTGTAGGCCTTGAGCGTACCTGCTCTGCGCTTGGGCTGCGGATCCCTGAGGACATTTCCATCATCTCCTTCAACAATTCCCTCATTGCGCAACTAAACAATCCCCAGTTGACCAGCGTGGACGTGAATTCTTTCCAACTGGGCTTTGAGGCAGCCAATCAGATTCTCAATCATGCGGATAATCCAAACCTGATGGCAACGAAAATCATTGTTCCGCATCGTATTGTAGAACGTTCCAGCTGTAAGAGAGTTAAGGAATAACAGACTGCCGCCCTTGCAAATCATTCACATAGCAGTCGCCAACCTTCTGATACGGAATTTCCATGAACTGCATTTCAGTGTTGTTCATCGTACCGCTCCTTTTTAGAAGTTATGCAAAGACACTTTTGCTCCTTTCTGTCGTTGGATTGTGTGTTTTTTTTCAGGGATTGGCTGCGCTAGCAGCTTGTCTATTTCATCCTGCCCCAGGACCAGCGATATATGGTCATAGTGTTCGTCCTTACTTCGGAACTGCCTGGCTGCCTCTATTGCACGCTCTGCACGAGTCTTCCAGATGCCGATTTCACGTTCCTTGGATCGTTGCAGCATCTCGTTCCGTTCTTCCAGATCTATGTTCTTCCGAAACAAGCTGTGCAGTATCTTGACCAGCTTCTTAACCAGCGGCATTGCCTTCTTTTCACGATAGGAGCGGGCTGTTTCCAGCACACCGGCCTCTGGTAATACTTTATCTGGGTCATCGGGATACCGTCTGAAGAGGTCTTCAACCTGCTTTACTTGCGGAGCCAGGCGTTCCAGCCTGGCCTCTGCTTTGCGGATGTTCTTCTCCGCCTGTGCTTTGTCAGCATCCAGCTGCGCGAGCTCAGTTGAGACGGTAACCTGCGCGTCCTGGATTTCTGCCAGCCGCTGCTGCTCCTGCTGCACCTTGAACTGCGTAACCGTCAGGTGCTCCTCGGTGCTGCCGCGCTGACCGCGCTCGATGTCATCATAACCCGCAGCGCGCATGCGGTCATAGAATTGATCCTGCAGAACGCTGTAGGAGGGCCGCAGGATCGGCTTGCCATTCTTCGATAATAGCGGCTGACCATTCTCATCCAGAGAGGGTTGCGAAGCCCACTTTTTGCTGCGGCTGACCTGCATGATTGTCTCCTTGACTGTTCCACGCAGCACCGGATCCTTGCAGCGCTTCGACCAGAGGATCTGCTTTTCCACTACCGGCACATATACGATGTGCATGTGATAGTGGTACACATCCTGACCGAGTGCGTCAGACATGGCACGGTTGCGCTCGTCGGCGTGCATGACGGCTGACAGGATGTACTGCTCACCACCGATGATTTCCACTGCAGCCTGGTAAGCATCCGCATAGAATTTCTTTGCCAATTCATAGCCGCCATGGTTGAAAAAGTACGCGGAGTTGACGTCCAGCACCATTTCACAGAAGTGGGTGGCGTCAGCTTTCAGACCGCGAGTGGAGATCGTTCCTGCCTGCTCCATCTGATCGAACATCTCGCTGTACTGAGCTTACTACTTACCACATCCTGCGCGACTATCTTCGGAAGAAAGCAATAGCCGATATCATTGATGATGATCCATATGCCACCATGATCCGGGAACTGTATCAGCGTGTTAATTCCATGCTGATCGGCAGCAGAATCCGTGACGCCCGCAAGGCAAAAGGGATGAGCCAGACAGCACTTGCAAAACATCTGAACAAAACACTCCGTTCTGTCCAGAAATATGAAACAGGTGAAGTTGAAGTATCCATTGCACAGCTCGACATCATCGCCGACATCTTGGGTGTCAGCAGTAAATACCTGCTTGGTTTCAATGATAGGTTGGTCGAAGTAAAAAGTCTGGAGGATGTGCTTTACTTCATTCACGACCTGAGTAAGAAGGAAGAACTGCGCTTCAAAATCATATCAAAGCACCCCCAGTTCGATGGCGAATGGTCTACGTCCATTGTGTTTGATGCTACCGATGATACCGGTGAGCACAATCGTGATATTGTCAGTATGCTAACAAGCTACCGCAATCAGGTCAGTCTCATGCCCTATGTTTATCATCCAGGCAAGGTCATGGATGATTGGGTGCGTAGAGAAGGCCCTCTCTATCGTGGAGCAACACTCATGAATCGTCCCCCGGAGGAGATTTGTCCACCGGATGACAACGCTGATTAAGGCTTTGGCCTTTTCAGATATACGCCTGGGCAGAAGGAAAGGAACTCACGTGAAACTACCCAATGGTTACGGAACCGTCAAGAAAATGTCGGGAAACCGGCGACGCCCCTACATGGTACGAAAGACAGCTGGATGGAGGTATGACGAGGCCAAGGACAAGACGGTGCAGGAATACATCACGATCGGCTATGCTGCAACGCGCAAAGAAGGTCTACAGATGCTGGCGGAATTCAATCAGAATCCCTTCGATGTGAAAGCTGCCAAAATCACCTTTCAGGAGCTCTACGAGCGTTGGTCAAAGGAAAAGTTCCAAACCATATCCGAATCCAACGTACACGGCTATGAAGCCTCCTTCAAGGTGTGCGGTACCTTGTACACGAAAGCCTTCAAGGATATCTGGTTGGCCGATCTGCAGCACGTCGTTGACACCTGCGGCAAGAACTATCCCACGCTGAAGAAGCTGAAGAGCCTGTTCAATCAGCTCTACGACTACGCACGTATGCACGATATCGTCAGCAAGGACTATTCGGAGTTTGTGGACATCAGCCGCTACAAGGATCAGAATCCTAATAAGCGGGATCGTACGCCTTTCGCCAAGGATGAAATCAAACGTCTTTGGGAGCTGGCAGAGGATCCTTACTACCAGATCATCCTGATGCTGATCTACAACAGCTGCCGCATCTCCGAATTCCTGGATCTGAAGAAGGAACACGTACATCTGGACGAGCAGTACTTCGATGTCATCGCCAGCAAAACCGAGAACGGTATCCGCAAGGTGCCGATCGCAGACAAGGTACTGCCGTTCTATCGCGCGTGGTATGAAGGCTCTACCTGCGAGTATCTCCTGCACACGCCGGATCAGAAGCACTTCGACTACCGGAACTACTACGACAGCTATTCATTTCTTTGATGGAACAGTTAGGCTTTGAACACCAGCCCCACGACACGAGGCACACCTGTATCTCGCTGCTGGCTGAGGCACACGTTGACCAGATGATGATCAAGAAGATCGTAGGTCACAAGGGTGCCATGTCGCTCACTGAGCGCGTGTATACGCACCCTGACATCAAAGCCCTGGTGGATGCCATCAACATGATCTGACGAGAGGGAGGAAGACAGTTGCATAACAGAAAAAGCCGGAAATGAACTCCTTTCACAGGAATCCGTTTCCGGCTTTATGCTCGCAAATTGTGCTTCCTACTTGCTTCCTACTTGCTGCCTACCGTTTTCAGAACAGGCACTTTCCAAATCTTCTCAACGCCGCAAACCCTTGAAAATAAAAGCATTCCAGTGCCGAGAGCAGCACTGGAATGCTTGAAAGATTAGCGCTTGGAGAACTGAGGCGCACGACGGGCAGCCTTCAGGCCGTACTTCTTGCGCTCCTTCATACGAGGATCGCGGGTGAGGAAGCCAGCCTTCTTCAGGACAGCGCGCAGCTCGGGATCGGCCTTGCACAGGGCACGGCTGATGCCGTGACGGATAGCACCGGCCTGACCGGTCAGGCCGCCGCCGCAGACGTTCACAACCACGTCGAAGTTGGTGGTGTTGGTCAGGGTCAGGGGCTGACGGACGGTCATCTTCAGGGTTTCCAGACCGAAGTAATTGTCGATATCACGCTTATTGATGGTCACCTTGCCATCGCCAGCCACCAGACGGACGCGGGCAACGGCCTTCTTGCGGCGGCCAACAGCGTTGTATTCTACCTTCGCCATTTGTTTTTACTCCTTTCCGCAAGTTAGATCAGGTCGTACTTCTCAGGGTTCTGGGCGGCATGCTCATGCTCGGGACCAGCGTAAACCTTGAGCTTCTTGGCCATCTGACGGCCCAGGGGGCCCTTGGGCAGCATGCCCACAACGGCCTTACGGATAGCAAACTCGGGCTTTTCGGCCATCAGCTTGCGGTACTTGGTTTCCTTCATGCCGCCAACATAGCCGGTATGATGGTAATAGATCTTCTGATCCAGCTTCTTGCCGGTGAGAACCAGCTTGTCAGCGTTGATGATGATGACATAGTCACCAGTGTCCACATTGGGGGTGTAGATCGGCTTGTTCTTGCCGCGCAGGATGTTGGCAACCTGGCTGGCAACACGGCCAAAGACCTGACCCTCAGCATCGACAACATACCACTTGCGGGTAATGTCGGCAGCTTTCGGCATAAACGTCTTCAAAGGTATTTCCTCCTCAAAAGGTGGTTGAAGGTGGGCGCGAATCCATGATGGTCGCATGTTTTCGCTGTGTTCAATAGCTACCGGGGCTAGCGGAGTTATTGATGCCATCCATAATCATACGCTATTTCGGCAGAAAAGTCAAGCGAAATCAGGAATTTTCCTGGCTTTTTTTGTGGTGATGGCGCACTTGTAACGAAAGTGGAATTTGGTTGACAAAGTATCAAATATTTCATAAAATTGACATGTAAGTTCATAAAGGAGAAACATAACATGAAGAAATATATCGGCTTTCTATTGACTTTGATCTGCGTGATGATGGCCAGCTCGGCCCTGGCATTGACGGAGTTTGAGTGGAATATCCGCTGCGGATACAAAACGGCGGGAAACACCACCTTGTACGATTGCTACTATGAAGAAACGGTGGCTTCCGGCACGGATCTGCCCGTGGGCCAATATCGCTTTGAGCCGCGAGGTTCGCTCCCGGGCGGGACTTACGTCAAGGTAGCTTCCCTGGGGCTGGAAGGCAAGGAAGAGATCATGTATTACAGCAACGGAAACGTGCTGTATGCCTATATTGATTCGGCCAATCTGGCCCGGGCCACGGTGACGGTCAAGGCCAGCAATGGCGAAAAATATGCTGTGCCGGAGGTATGCTACGCCAATCCGGCAACCTGGCACATTGTGCTGACGGAAAATTTCGGCGAGTCCCATGCCAAGGTGCTGATCGACGCATTGGAGCGCGGCGGTTACAGCGACAGTGAAGGCGGCAGCAGCGAGAAAAAGGCCACCATTGTTCGCTCCGGCATTCGCTGGGTGGATGAAAACGGCGAGGAACAGAGCGTCACCCTGGACACCCTGGGCACGGCGGTATCGGTGATCGTGTACAACAAGGAGAAGCTCACCGTGCCCACCGCTGATCTGCGCTGGGACACCTCCGCCGAGGCAGACGAGATGCTGGCGGTGATCAAGGCCCACAAATCCGGCAAGGCCAGCCTGCGGGACAAGGCCAGCACCAAGGGCAATGTGATCAAGAAGGTGACCACCAACCGCATCGTGCTGGTGATGGAGAAGGGCAAGAAGTTCACCAAGGTGCTGTGCGACGGCATGGTGGGGTACATCATCAACACCGCGCTGACCTACTATCCGGTGGGTGGCATTGACGAGAGCGAGGCGGAACCTCAGCCCGGGTGGGTGAGCTTCCGCGGCAAGCTGAAGAGCCGCAACACGGTGAACATCCGGCAAAACGGCAAAAACGGCAGCCGCATTCTGACGGACTTCATTGCTGGCACGCCCATCATGGTGTTCAGCCAGGATGAAAAGTGGTCGGAGATCGACGTGGGCGGCTACCGCGCGTACATCCTCAACGAATATGTAACGCTGGACGACGGAACCATCACAGAAGAATAAGCGAAACGCCTGACCGGTGGGTCAGGCGTTTTTGATGACATCTTTGGCTTGAATGGTGCGGAAAGCCGCGGCGCGGCCCAGGCGGTTCATCACGGCCAGGCCCACGCCCTCCGGCGGTACGACCTCGCTGAAAATGGCGTCCATGTGCTCGTCGTCCAGGCGGCGCAGGGTCTCAAACAGGCGATGGGCCACTTCCTCGGGGTGATCCTTGCTGCCCAGGTCGTGGGGCTGGCAGTCGGCCAGGGCGGCCACGTGCTCGGTGAAGCACATCACGCAGGCGCGGTGGCCATTGGCGGCGGCCTGACGGTGCAGCTCGCGCAGGGCGGCAAGCACGTCGGTTTCGTCGCCCTCCACCAGGGAAACCTGGCCGTCGGGGGAGTAGTGCTTGTACATCATGCCGGGGGAAAGGGCTTTTTCGCCAGCCTGCAAGGGGCGCAGCACGCTGCCAGCCACGGTGACCGGGCCGATGACGGCTTCCAGCATGGCCTGGGTCACGCCACCGGGGCGCAGGATGCAGGGCACCGGCTGGTTGATATCCAGCACCGTGGACTCCAGGCCCACGTCGCTGGAGCCGCCGTCGATGATCAGGGGGATGCGACCGTCCATGTCCGTCAGCACATGCTGGGCGGTAGTGGGACTGGGCTTACCGCTGCGGTTGGCGCTGGGGGCGGCGATGGGCAGGTTGCAGGCACGGAGCATGTCCAGTGCCACGGGGTGGGAGGGCATGCGCACCGCCACGGTGCGAAGTCCGGCGGTGACCTGCTCGGGAATGGCGGCTTTGCGGGGCATCAACAGCGTCAGCGGGCCGGGCCAGAAGGCGTCCATCAGCCTTTCGGCCAGGGGGGGAACCTCGCAGATATTCGCCAGCTGATCGCGGTTCCACACGTGAACGATCAGCGGATTATCCGCCGGGCGATCCTTGGCGGCAAAAATGGACAGCACAGCATCCTTGTCCAGGGCGTTGGCACCCAGGCCGTAGACGGTTTCGGTGGGGAAGGCTACCAGTTGGCCGCCGGACAGCAATTCGGCCGCCAGGGACAGTGCCTCGTTGGTTGCAGGAAGCACCTGCGTTTTCATGGCAGTTCCTTCTTTCGTTCAGCTTAGGGCTTGCAGCTTCTGCGCCTGTTCTTCCATGCGCAGGGCCTCGATAAATTCATCCAGGTCGCCGTCCATGATCTCGGCGGTGCGGTAGAGGGTCAGGCCCAGGCGATGGTCGGTGACGCGCCCCTGCAAAAAGTGGTAGGTGCGGATCTTCTCCGCCCGCTCGCCGGTGCCCACCTGGCTGCGGCGGTTGGCAGCGTAGGCCTCGTCCTGCTCGGTGCGGAGCTTCTCCAGCACCCGGGAACGAAGCACTTTCATGGCCTTGTCGCGGTTTTTAATCTGGCTCTTTTCGTCCTGGCAGGTGGCCACGATGCCCGTGGGCAGGTGGGTGATGCGCACGGCGGAGTCGGTGGTATTAACGCACTGGCCGCCGTGGCCGCTGGCGCGGTAGACGTCGATGCGCAGATCCTTGGGCAGCAGGGTCAGCTCCACTTCTTCTGCCTCGGGCAGCACGGCCACGGTGCAGGTAGAGGTCTGAATACGGCCATTGCTTTCGGTGACGGGGATGCGCTTGACCTGGTGCACGCCGCTTTCGTATTTCATGTGGGCGAAGGCCCCCTGGCCGGTGAGGGAGAAGACGGCCTCCTTGATGCCGCCCAGCTCGGTGGTGCTGGCGGAAAGGGGCTCCACGCGGAAGCCGTGCCGCTCGGCATAACGGGTGTACATGCGCATCATATCGGCAGCGAAGAGGCAGGCTTCGTCGCCGCCGGTGCCGCTGCGAATTTCGACGACCACGTTCTTGTCGTCGTCCGGGTCGCGGGGCAGAAGGAGAATGCGCAGCTCCTGCTCCATGGCGGTTTTGCGGGCGGTGAGCTCCTCCACCTCGGCCTGGGCCACGTCGCACAGGTCGGGGTCGGAAAGCATCTCCCGGGCTTCGTCCAGCTGGTGCAGGCAGGCCTGATAAGCATCCCAGGCGGCCACGGAGGGCTCCAGGGCGGAACGCTCCTTCAGCAGCTGCTGGTATTTGGCCTGATCCGCGATGATCTCCGGCTGGCCGATGGCCACGGAAAGCTCCTCAAAGCGGTTTTGGATCCATTGGAATTTCTCGAACATAGCGCCTCCGTTACAGGTGGGCGACCACCATGCGGGGTATGCCTTGCAGGTCTTGGTGAATCTCGGTTTGGCGGAATCCGGCTTGCTGCATCAGTTCAGCCACATGATTGGCCTGGTCGAAGCCCACCTCCAGCAGCACCACGCCGCCGGGGTTCAGGTGGGCCGGGGATTCCAGGGCGATGCGCCGGTAGAAGTCGTAGCCGTCCGCGCCGCCGTCCAGGGCCATGCCGGGCTCCTGCATGACTTCTGTTTGCAGGGTGCGGCAGTCCTGGGTGGGGATGTAGGGCGGATTGCTGATGATCAGGTCGAAACGCAAACCTTCCACCGAGGCGAACAGGTCGCCCTGGTGCAGGGTGATGTTGGCCCCGAGGGCATCCGCATTGCGGCGGGTAACGGCCAGGGCGTCGGGGGAAAGATCGGCTGCGTGCACCTGGGCACCGGGCACAGCCAACGCTATACTGATGCTGATGCAGCCGCTGCCGCAGCACATGTCCAGGGCTGTGGGTGCAGCCATGCGGCGCAGCTCGGCGATAGCCAGCTCGGTGAGCAGCTCCGTTTCCGGCCGGGGGATCAGCACGCGCTCATCCACATAGAAAGTGTGCCCCATAAAGCTTTGCTCATGGGTGAGATATTGCAGCGGCACGCGCTGCAGCCGCTGGTCGCGCAGGGCGATATACTGTGCCAGCAGGTCGTCATCCAGCTGGGTATCCATGTCCAGACGCAGGTTCAGCGCAGGCTTGCCGGTGAGGTGGGCAAGCAGAAGCGCGCTGTCCCACGCGGGGTCGGGGATGCCGGCCTCGAGGAACAGCGCGGTGGTCTGGCGGATCAATGCCTGCGGGGTCACTGGGCAGCATCCTCAGCCGGGAAAACATAGCCCTTCTCGGACTCCTTGTAGGAGTGCAGCAGGGTGTAGCCCTCCTCGGTGGTGGGGGCGTTTTCCGGCAGGCCGTGGAGAGCCACGTTCATGGCAACGATGGCGATCTCCAGCATCTTTTCATCGGGCTGCTTGGTGGTGAGCCGCTGCAGCTGCAGGCCGGGCCAGCGCAGGGCGTTGGTCAGCTTGTTGTCGCTGTGGGCCAGGCCCTTGAGCACCTCGTAGCTCACACCGGCCACGATGGGCAGCAGGGCCAGGCGGGACAGAAGGCGCAGGATATACTGGTCGCCGTTGTAGCCCACCAGGGTGAACAGAATGATACTCAGAGTAAACACAATCAACAGGAAAGCTGTGCCGCAGCGGGGGTGCAGGGTGGTGAAGGGTGCGGCGTTTTCGGGGGTGAGGGGCTTATCCGCCTCGTGGCAATAGACGGTCTTGTGCTCGGCACCGTGATACTGGAAGGTGCGGCGAACATCCGGCACGAAGGAGCAGAAGATCATGTAGCCGATGAGGATGCAGATGCGCACCAGGCCGGAGAGCAGATTGACCGCAATGCGGCCCAGCCCCAGGGAGCGCAGACCGCTGGCCACCGCCTCGGGAATGACGAAGAACAGGCCCACGGAGAGGATCACCGCCAGCACGATGGCGACGCCCATAACGACCTTATCAACGCCCTTGCCCAGCTTGGCAGCGAGCCACTTTTCGAACTTGGTGGGTTCCTCGTCCATCACGCCCAGCATTTCGGTGGAAGTCTGCAGGGTGTTCATGCCCATGGACAACATGGTGCAGAAATTCACAATGCCGCGGATGATGGGCCAGCCCATCCACTTGTGCTTCTTGGACAGGGGAATGTATTCCTTGCGCTGAACGACGATGGAGTCATCCGGGCGGCGAACGGCGATGGCGATGGCATCGGGGGATTTCATCATCACGCCTTCCATAACGGCCTGGCCGCCGATATCCACGCTGGGACAGGCAGGAGCTTTGTTAGCCATAAGGGTACCTCATTTCTGCGCCAGGGGCGCGGCTTATCCATCAGTGGGGTTTGAGCATATCAAACCAAATTCAATATTCAACGCGGGGCGGGGGAATCCCTGCCGGGGGATGTAAATTGGCATAAGAAAACAGCGTGCCCAATGACACGCTGTAGTCTTTCATTACTCCAGGCCGAAACGCTTCTTGAAGCGATCAACACGGCCGCCGGTATCGACCAGCTTCTGCTTGCCGGTGTAGAAGGGGTGGCACTTAGAGCAGATATCCACCTTCATTTCCTTCTTGGTAGAACCGGTTTCAAACGTCTCACCGCATACGCAGCGAACGATGCACTTGCCGTACTGGGGATGAATCTTTTCCTTCATTGCTGTTTCACCTCTTTCGCGTATGCAATGATCGGCATTAACCGCATGGACTATTGTAGCATAGATGTCGACCGAATGCAAGAGATTTTTTTAATAATTCGGAATTCGGAATGCGGAATTCGGAATTAAGTGTGACACATGCTGCCCCTACCCTTTGCACAAGAGAGGTTATGCACCTTTTCCCACGTCTCGGCGCGACTGTATTCGCGCCGAGACCCCTGCTTATGTGCGTACGAAACGCCATCCCCGAATGGGATTCTTAAGGGTCGAAGACCCTTAAGCGGGTTGTCAGGGCAGAGCCCTGACCGGGTTTCCAAAGGGCAGAGCCCTTTGGTGGGGTCCAGGGGCGAATGCCCCTGGTTAGCGGCTTTTTTCCATGAGGGCGACCCAGTCCTTGAATTTGACGAGGAAGGCCTCGTTGGAGTCGGTCTTGGTGATGAGGGATAGAATTTGGGGGATCGCGGTGATGGAACGGGTGGTGCCCAGGGTGCTGCGGAGAAGCTGCAGGCCTTCCAGCTGGGCGTCGTTCAGCAGGGCTTCGGCGCGCTTGGTGCCGGAAAGCTGCAGGTTGATGGGGGGCTTCACACCGGCGTGGGCAAGGGAAGCGTCCAGCACCAGCTCCATGTTGGCAGTGCCCTTGAATTCTTCCACAACGCTGTCATCCACCTTGCCGGTTTCGATGTTCATGGCACCGATCACGGTGAGGCTGCCGCCTTCCTTCACGCAGCGGGCCGCGCCGAAGAGCTTCTTGGCACGGAAAAGGCTGGTGGGGTTCACCATGCCCGGCATGCTGCGGCCCTGCTGGGCTGCGGCGGTGGTGTACACCTTGGCCAGCCGGGTGAGGCTATCCACGATCAGGATCACGTCCTGGCCCTGCTCCACCAATCGCTGGGCACGCTCCAGCACCATTTCGGCCAGACGGAGATGGTTCTCCGGCGGCTGATCAAAGGTGGAAGCCAGTACCTGGCATTCCACATGCTCGCGGAAGAGAGTCACGTCCTCGGGGTTCTCATCAATGAGCAGCACCATCACGTGAGCATCAGGATGGTTGGCGTTGATCACGTTGGCAAAGTTCTGAAGCAGCGTGGTTTTGCCGGTGTCCGGAGGACAGAGCAGCAATCCGCGCTGACCAAAGCCCAGGGGAGCGATCAGGTCGATGAGGCGCATGTCGTCCAGGGGCTTTTCGGTGTGGGATTCCAGGTCGATGCGGCGGGTGGGGTAGATGGGGGTCAGCTCGTCGAAGGAGGGACGGGTCTGCAGTTCGTCAGCAGGCAGGCCGTTGACCTCGGTGATGTAGAGCATGGCGGTGTACTTGTCGCCGTCGCGCTGGGGGCGGGTCTTGCCCACCACCTTATCGCCGGTACGCAGGCCGAAGCGGCGGATCTGCGCCATAGACACGTAAATATCCTTGCTGGAGGGCAGGAAATAATCAGAACGCAGGAAGCCGTAACCGTCGGGATGCAGCTCCAGCACGCCGCTGCCGTCGCCGCACTCGCCGGCGGCCAGCAGCTCGTTCACAGCAGGATTGGCTGCGCCGGGCTCCTGGTTGTAGAAATTCTGCTCACGGGGCTGGTTGTAGGCAGGCCGGGGCGAATAGCCGCGGTTGTTGTAGTTGTTGTAGCCGCCATAATTGTTGTTGTAGGCGGGCTGCTGATCGAAATTGTTCTGCGCGGGCTCGGTACGGGGCGTTTCGTTGTGATAATGATTGTAGCCGTTGTTGTAGGCAGGACGGCGTTCCTGCGCACCGGGGCCGAAGCCGGAGCGGGCAGGCTCGGGCCGGTAGGGGCGGTAGTCGTCCTCGCGCTGTTCATTGGAGGCAGCGGCAGCACCGGGGCCAAAACGGGGCGTGTAGTTGTTGCGCACGGGCGCGGGCCGCTGGGTATCCATGGCAGGGCGGTTCTGGGGGCTCTGCCAAGCGGGCCGCTGGGGATAGCTGGGAGCCTGATAAGCAGGCTTGCTGTTGTAGCGGGGCGCGGCGTTGGTGTTGTGCCAGGCGGCCTTATACTGCGTTTGCGCCGGAGCAGGCTCAGCGGGCTTGGCCTCGGCAGGCTGCTCCGGCTCGGCAGGGGCGGGCGCGGGGACAGGCTCAGCAGCGGGCTGAGCATCACAAAGGGCGGCGGCCAGCTTGGCGACGATGTCGCTCTTGGATACGCCTGCGCCCAGGGTCACGCCGTTTTCTTTGGCGAGCTTACGCAGCTCGACCACTGTTTTGGCAGAAAGTTCTTGCGTTGTCAATGGTAGTGCCTCCTAATAGCAATGCGTACAGAAAAGAAAGATAAGATATCGTATGCAAAGATGGGGTCATTTATGCCTTGCGGGCCACCACCACATCGCGGGTGACGGCTTGCTCTACAAAGTGTTCAAAGTCGTTGTAGGGGGCTTCCTTCAGCACCTGGAAACCGGCGGCCTCCATCAGCTCGATCAGGGTTGTGCGGGGGAGCGTCAGGCTGTTGAAGCTGATGGCTACGCCTGCGCCGGGGCGGAGAGCATCCTTCCAGGAGGGAAGCACGCGCCGCAGCATGCCGGGGAAATTCTCAGGGCGGCGGCCCTCCTGGGGGGCGTGCTGCACGCCGTAGGGGAGGTCGGCCACGAGGATATCCGCCGGGGTCTTTTTCAGCAGAGCACCGGTGCAGCCGGTATCGCCCAGGAGCATGCGCAGGCTGCGGGTGTCGCCAGCCTGGAAAGCCTGCTTGCTGTTGGCAGTGGTGTAAATGGCGTCGGGGATGTTCTGGCCCTTCACGGTGCGCGCGCCCTGCTCCAGCTTGTGCTTCAGGCGGTGGAACTGCAGGTAGCGGCTGAAATAATCAGCGGCTTCCTTCAGATCCTTGCGGTCCATGTCGATGCCCACGCTGTTCATGCCGCATTGCAGGGCCACGAACAGGGTTGTGCCGCGGCCGCAGAGGGGGTCCAGCACGGTGACGGGCTTTTCTGCACCGAAAGATTTGCTGGCCGTCAGGGCCAGGTTGATCATCATGTGGGTGAACACCGCGCTGGTCTTGCCCTTGTACTTGAGCACTTCGGCCAGGTCGCGGGGGAAATAATCGGTGTCGGGGCGGTCGATGGGTCGCAGAAGGCCGTTTTCCTCCTGGCACATGAAGCAAAGCGCGCTGTACCGGGAGCAGGCCAGCAGCTGGGCAGGGGTCAGTTCGGGGGCGTCAAAGCATAGAAAAGGCGCGCCGCCGATTTGTTCCAGACGCACTTCGGCATCAATATGCAGGGCGTTGAGGATGCAGGAAAGCTCCGCTGCACCCAGCAGGTTCAACGATTCCTGATAACGTATGTTGGCGTGAGGCAATAATTGAAAGCAATATTTCATGGATCCCTCTTCTTTTTGAATGGATGATGCGAATAGTATAACAAATCGGGCGAAAAATCGCAAGAGATTCCCAGGAAATTTAATGGATACAATCAAGAAAAACAACCGCGTTGAAGGACGAAACGGGCAAACAAAAAACCCTTTCCCATAGTGGGAAAGGGAATTTGTACGAAAATTAGTACTTGCGCTTGCGTGCGGCTTCAGCCTTCTTCTTACGCTTTACGCTGGGCTTTTCGTAATGCTCACGCTTGCGGACCTCCTGAATGACGCCTGCGCGGGCACATTGCCGCTTAAAACGCTTGAGCGCACTCTCCAGAGATTCATTCTCGCGGACTCGTACCTCGGACACTGTTATCCCTCCTCTCGCTCATCTCGCCTTGACATCAGCCGGCTAAGACGGACGGATGGCGAACCGTATAACTATTATATCGTCTTTCAAGTTTCGAGTCAATGGGAAAACAAGATTTTCTCAAGAATTTTTTCATGAAAAACGGATTTTTGAGCGATCAGGCCATGTTTTCGGTCAATTGGCGGCCACCCAGCACATGGAAATGCAGGTGATGGACGCTCTGGCAGGCGTGATCGCCGCAGTTGGACACCACGCGGAAGCCGTTCTCCGTCAGGCCTTCCAGCTCGGCGACCTTCTTGCAGGCGCGCAGGCAGGCAGCCAGGGTGGCATCGTCAGCCTCGTCAATGCCGGACATGCCGGTGACGTGCCGCTTGGGGATCACCAGCACATGGGTGGGTGCCTGGGGATTGATGTCGCGGAAGGCGTAGACCTTCTCGTCCTCGTAAACCTTGGTGGAGGGGATGTCACCGGCGATGATCTTGCAGAAAAGACAGTTGTTCATGGTGGGTGCTCCTTTCTTATTCCATGGTTGTCTGTGAAAAAGTAAGCGTAACGGCATAGACATGGTCGTGGCCTTCGCTGGCCAGCTTTTCGGGCTGGTAGAAGAAATGCGTACCGATGAACTGCGGGCTTTGGTTGGCAGTGTAGATTTGCATAGCCACCGGGATGGGTGTTTCGTAGGTGATTTCCTGCAGCTGGGTGAGCATGGTGGTATACAGCCCGTTATCAGCTGCTGGGGCAAAATCAACAGCGAAATCCTTGTTGACGGTATAGGTGTAGCTGGCACCGTCGACGGAATAGGTTATGCCCTTGGGCAGATCGTTGAAGGAAAGGGAAAACTGCCCCTCGCGGAGGGAAGCACCGATACGGCCGCCGCCAAGATCGGTCCATTGACCGTCTTTCAGCTCCCATATCTCCATCACGACGCTTTTCAGCCCGTCATCCATACGGAAGTTGTAGGTCTGGTTGAAGGAGGCAGGGTACAAGGGCTGTGCTTCGGCAGGCTCCATATACATAGCGGGCTTCTTCTCAAAAAGGGGCTTCTCCTGGTTGATCTGCCAGAGGATGATACCAGCAGCAATCACGATCACTAATTCAATGCAGATGACAATGATCCATGCTTTGCGCTTCATACTAATTCTCCCTTCATGCCCTCACCGTCGATGGCGGCGAGCCTGGCCGTGACCACCGCGCCGCTATGGCAGGCAGGGCAGTCCGGCAACGTGACCTGGATGTACTCCGGGGTGTAGCCCAGCCAGTTGCCCTCGGCGTTCTGCTCTTCCAGCAGCACGGGGGCGGTGAGGCCCAGCCAGCTTTCCTGATAGGCATGGGCGGTGGTGTCGCCCAGGGCGATCAGCTCACGGGCGCGCTGATCCTTCAGGGCGTTGGGCAGCTGGTTCGGCATTACGGCAGCTTTGGTGCCCTCGCGCTGGGAGTAGGGGAAGACGTGGATCTTCGCATAGCCCACGGTTTCGATAAAGCGGCGGGTCTGCTGGTATTCCTCCTCAGTTTCGCCGGGGAAGCCGGTGAGCACATCGGTGGTGAAAGCCGCATGGGGGAAAGCGGCGCGGAGGTTATTCACCGCGTCCAGGTACATGCGCGTGTTGTAGCGGCGGGCCATGCGGGCCAGCACCGTATCGCTGCCGGATTGCAACGCCAGGTGGAACTGGGGGCAGACTTTGTCCATCTGCGCCAGACGGGCGGAGAACTCCGCCGTGGCGATGGTGGGCTCCAGGCTGCCCAGGCGGATGCGCAGAATGCCCTCGGTATCCTGCACGGCCTGGATGGCGTCCAGCAGGGTGGAGCCGTCGGCCAGGTCTTTGCCGTAGCTGGACAGATGGATGCCGGTAAGCACCAGCTCCCGGAAACCAGCCTGGGCCAGCCGGGCGGCCTCGGCGGCGATATCCGCCAGGGGACGGGAGCGGATGGGGCCGCGCACGCTGGGAATGATGCAGTAGGTGCAGTGGTTGTTGCAGCCCTCCTGAATTTTCAGCGTGGCGCGGGTGTGCTCCTCCTGGTCGGTGATGGTCAGGTTCTCGAAGGGCGTGGCGGTGGTGAGGGCATCCACGGCGCAAAGCTTGATGTCATCACGGACGGCCTTTTCCAGCAGGGTGACGACCTCGCCGCGCCGCTGGGTGCCAAGGATCAGCCGTGCGCCGGTTTCCAGCAGAGCTTCACCTTTGCGCTGGGCCAGACAGCCGCACAGAATGATGTGGCTGTCCGGATGCTCGCGGCGCAGGCGGCGGGTGATCTGCATGGACTTCTTGTCGCCGGTGCCGGTGACGGTGCAGGTGTTGAGCACATACACGTCGGCGGCCTCGTGGAAGGGGACGACGGTGTAGCCTGCGGCGCGGAAGAGCTCCAGCATGGCCTGGGTGTCGTATTGGTTCACCTTGCAGCCCAAGGTGTGAAAGGCAACTGTGTTCAAAGGGGTCAACTCCATATGTTGAGGTGCAGGGGTTTCGCCGCTGCGGCGGCGACCAAAGGGCTTTCCGGTCGCCCTTTGGAAACCTTCGGCCACCCCTCTTTTGGAGGAGGGCAGTATTGTTGCGTTTTAGATGGTTGTACTTTATTCCATGTCACCATACAGGCACAGCAGCGCGCTGATGGCACTCAGGCCGGCGGTTTCGGTGCGAAGGATGCGCGGGCCCAGGGTGACGGGCTGGCAGCCGGCGGCCTTCATCTGGTCGATCTCCTCGGGGGACATGCCGCCCTCGGGGCCGATGACGATGGCCAGGTCGCGCACATCAGGGTGAGCCTGGTGGAAGGCGCGGAGAGAGAAGCCCTGCGCGTCCTCCCAGGGGACGATGGCAGCGGCATGGCCGGGCAGGCGGGCCAGGAACTGCTTGAAGGAAATGGGCTCGTCCACGGGCATCATCTTGCAGCGGCCGGACTGCTTGCAGGCTTCACGGGCGATCTTCTGCCAGCGTTCTTGCTTTTTGGTGGCATCCTTGCCGGAAAGCTGCACCACGCAGCGGCTCATGGCTACGGGCACTACACGGTCTGCGCCCAGCTCCACGGCCTTTTGGGTGATCAGCTCCATCTTGTCGGCTTTGGGCAGCCCCTGGTACAGGGTGATGCGCAGCGCGGCCTCGGTGGAGGGGAGTTCCTCCAGGATGCGCAGGGTCACGCCGCCCTCCATATCGGTGATCTGGGCGGTATAGCGGTGTTCGTCGCAGAAGATCTGCGCGGTTTCGCCCACCTTCATGCGCAGCACGCGCTGAGCATGGTGGGCATCCTCGGCATTCAGACGGACAAGGCCGTCGGCGATGCCGGATTCATCAGCATAAAAACGGTGCATCAGGCGTGCCTCCGGGCCAGCATGGCCACCCATTCACCCTTGTGGCAAACCTTGAGGATGGTGTAACCAGCTGCGATGAGGGCATCGTGCACGTCCTGCTCGCGCTCCTTGATGATGCCGGAGCAGATGAACAGGCCGCCGGGGACGATGTGGTCGTTGAGGGGAGCGGCGAACATGCAGATGACATCAGCAATGATGTTGGCCACGCACAGCTCGCACTGGGCGTCCACCTTTTCCAGCAGGTTGCCCTCCAGGGTGGTGATGGTATCCTGCAGGCCGTTGTGCTCCACGTTTTCACGGGCAACCTTCACGGCCATGGGGTCGATGTCGATGGCCAGCACGTCCTTGGCACCCAGCATGGCTGCGCCAATGGCCAGAATACCGCTGCCGGTGCCCACGTCGATCACGTGCTCGCCGCCCTGAACGACCTCTTCCAGCAGCTCCAGGCACATGCCGGTGGTTTCGTGGGTGCCGCTGCCAAAGGCCATGCCGGGGTCGATCTCGATGATGCGGTCGCCCTCCTGCTTGTCATAGGGCTCCCAGGTGGGCTTGACCACCAGGGACTTGCCAGCACGGAAGGGCTTGTAGAACTGCTTCCACACCTCGGACCAGTCCTCGTCCTTCACGTTCAGGGTGTCGATGGCCAGGGTGCCGAAGTCGAACTCGGGCACGGTGCGCTTCAGCTCGTCCAGGTGCATGCGCAGGGCCTGCATTCGCTCGGCAAAGGCAGCGTCGGGCTCGAACCAGGCGTGCACCTGCACATCCTCGGGCAGGGTGTTGATCAGGTTGGGGTCGATGATCTCCCAGATGCCGTTGGGCTTGGTGGGGTCGGGGATATCGGCGCGGTCCTCCACCATGGTGCCGGTGGAGCCGTGCTGGATCAGGGCTTCGGACACCATGTCCGCGCCCAGCGTGGTGGTGTGTACAGTGATTTCAACCCATTCCATTGCGATCACCTCGTGAATTAATTAGGAATTATGAATTAGGAATGATGAATTAAGTGTGGGCTGGGGATCAACCAAGGAAAAGCATGCCGATAAAGCAGACGATGCTTACCAGCGAAAACACAATGCCTTCGATCCGGGTGAGGCGGAGATAACTGTCGGAAGGCTCGGTGGCGTTGGACTTCCAGCTTTCAGTGATCTCCCACCAGAAGGATGGCGCAAGGGTCATCAACAGCCCAACGGCAAGGACAATAATGCAGCCGATGTAGATCAAAGCACGGACTCCTTTCCGGGCACTATTTCAGCGAGATGGAAATGAGCACGCCGATCAGCAGCAGGCCCAGAATAAGAATCATCCAGCCGCGCACACGGGTGGCGGAGAGGTACTCCGGCGAGGGCTGCCTGGCATTCTGCGTTTTCCATTGCTGGGTAAGCTCCCAAACCCATTCAGGCTTGAGGACGTGCAGAAGGCCACTGCCCAACACAAGCAATAGCAGAAGAGGGCTGGATTCGGACATGGGCAGGCCTCCTTGCGGGGGGATTCGGAATGCGGAATTCGGAATGCGGAATTCGGAATGAAGTGAGGGCTGCCGCTCAACGCGTCCCCAGCTTATGCGCGAACGCTGGGCATCCCCGAAAGGGTTTCGAAAGGGTCGAAGACCCTTCGTGGGATTCTTAAGGGCAAAGCCCTTAAGCGGAGTTCAGAGGCAGAGCCTCTGGCGGGTTGTCAGGGCGGAGCCATGACCCCTTAGGGGTGGAAGGTTTCGATACCGCGGAGGAGTTCAAGCTCGCGCACGTCGCGGGCGGTGGTGTACATCTGCCGGGTGAGGACGGAGCCGGAGCGGTAGAAGAGGCAGATGAAGGGCACGTCCTCGGCAAAACGGGCCTGAATGTTCCACAGGGACTGCTTGAAGCCGTCCTGGGTGAGCTGGGTGCGCAGGTCTTTGCAGAGGCTGGTCATGTCGTTGGATTTGTACAGGCCGTAGTTGCCGGTGTTGCCGGTCATGAGAAGGTAGCCGGGATCGGGGCAGACATCCATGGCGAAGGAGGCGATGGCCAGGTCGAAGGAGGCGGCCTTGAGCTTCTTCTGGATGTCGGTGAAGGTCATGATCTCGATCTTGGTGGAGATGCCCACCTGGCCCAGCATGTCGGCGATGAGGTTGGCGGTCTCCACACGGACGTTGTTGTCCGGCTCTTCATAAACATAAATGCGCAGGTGCAGGTTCTTCTGCTTCCCGTCGGAGCCGGTCTTGTCCAGGATGGTATCGTCGTTGGTGTCGGCCCAGCCGTCGGCCTCAAGCAGGGCACGGGCGGCCTCGATATCCGTTTTGAAATAATCGCTCAGGGTGTCGTTGTACATCCAGGTGCCGGGGATCATGGGGGTGTCGGTGCGCTCCACCATGCCCATGTACACCTGCTTGGCGATCTTGTCCGGGTCGATGAGATAGCGGATAGCCTGGCGCACGGCCAGGGAATCCAGAGGGAAGGATTTGTGGTTGATCAGCACGGTTTCCAGCTGGTTGGTGCGGTAGTCCAGGGCCAGGGAGGTGGAGCCGTTTTTATGCTGGGCAGCCGCAATGGAACGGGTGAACACGGTATCCACCCGGGCATATTCGTAGCTTTCGATCACGGCGGAGGGGGAATCGTGCATGATGACCATCATTTCCTGCACCTGGGGCTTGGTCTGCCACCAGTGGGGGTTCTGCTGCAGCCAGATGTAGTTGGCAGGCTCGAAGGTGGAGATCATGTAGGCACCGGTGCCGGGCGGATTGGGCGAGGACACACGATCCTTGGGCAGCACGGGGAAGGTCATGGCATAGAGCAGGCCGTAGTAATTGCGGCCGGAAGCGGTCTTTACCACCACGGTATGGTCGCCGGAGGCACTGATCTTGCTGACGAAGTATTTCAGGTTGAAGTAATAACCGGGGGTCTGGGAGTCTTCTTCATTGGCGCGGTCCAGGATATACTGGGCGGTGGCCACCACGTCGTGGGCGGTCATGGGCGTGCCGTCGGAAAAGAAGATGTTCTCGCGCAGGTGGAAGGTCCAGGTCTTGCCGTTGCCGGATTCCTCCCAGCTTTCGGCCAGACCGGGCTGGGGGAGATAGTCGTCGTCAATGACGATAAGGCTCTCGTACACCAGGTCGTAGATGCTCATCATGTCCCGTTCCACAGGGTCCAGGGGCTCAATGAGGGTGGTCTTGGTGGACTGGATGCCGATGACCAGGCTGTCGCCCATGTTGGTGGCACGGGCGATGTCAGGCAGGATCAGAAGAAGGGTCAGCGTCAGGGGCAGCAGCTTCCTGATAAAAAAGCGCATCGTAGATCGCATAAGCTTGGGTCACTCTCCCTGCATAGGTTTTGGTGGGGCCGTCCTTCATGTTTTCCAACTGAAGGGTGCGGCCGTCGGGGGACATGGTCTTGTCGCTGAGCCAGGAGGTCACGGTGGTCTGCCCGGCGTGATAGGCACTGGCTACCGCCACGGGATCGCCCCGGAACAGCCGGGACAGGTAGCTCAGATACCATGTGCCGTAGCGGATGTTCTGCTCGGCGTCGTACATGAAATCAAAATGGAAGTAATCCACATCCAGCTTGCCAGCGATCCACTCGGCGGTGTCGGGCATGAGCTGCATCAGGCCCCGGGCCCCCACGCTGGACTCCGCATCGGTGCGGAAGGAGCTTTCGTTGAGGATGATGGCTGCCACAAAGGCAGGCTGAAGATTGTTTTCGGCGGCGTAGTGCTCGATCAGGTCCTTGTAATAAATGGGGTGGGCATCCACAATGCGCTCGTAGGCCTGCTGGCGCGCGGTCTGCTGCTGCACGATGTAGGCCTGCATCAGGTTCTGGGCGGCCACTAGGGCAAGGATCAGCACCAGGCAGCCGATGATGGAGGCGGTGAGCCACAGCGGCATGCGGTGGGAGGGCTTGCGAACCCGGCGCGCCGGTGCTTTGGGGCGTTCCATCACCGGGGGCGGCGCGGCGTCCATCAGGGGAGCCGGGGCAGGGGCGGCACTGCGCTGCACGGGCGGCGCGGTGCGCTCCATCAGCTCCGGAGAGGGAGCGATGCCGGTGTCCTGCTTGTATCGGTCAGCGCGGCGGGGGGTGCGCCGGGGGCTGAGGGGCGTTTGTGTATCCATAGGGGCCTCCTTTGTCAGGCCTGTGCGATCTCCTTGGCATAAAGTGCAGGGATCATAGACTTAGTGTATTCGATGGAGCCACTGGTGTCAATCACCACATCGGCCCGGGCGGCCTTTTCGTCGGCAGAAAGCTGGCTGCGCAGCCGGGCCTCGGCCTCGTCACGGGTGAAGCCGTCACGGGCCATCAGGCGTTCCAGCTGGATCTCCCGGGGGAGCCACACGCACCACACCGCATCGCACAGCTTTTCCATGCCGGTTTCGTACAAAAGGGGCATGTCCAGCACGCACAGGGCGGCACCGGCCTTTCGGGCTTCCGCCATACGTTGCCGGGTCAAAAAGATCACCAGGGGGTGCATGATGGCGTCCAGCCGGGCACGGGCTTTGTCATGGCCAAAGACCACGCTGCCCAGGGCGCGGCGATTCAGCATACCATCGGGGAGGAATACAGCATCGCCAAAGGCCTCGCGGATGGCAGGCAGGGCCAGGCCGCCGGGGGCAGTAAGCTCCCGGGAAAGCAGGTCGCCGTCGATGATCACGGCACCCAGCTCCTTCAGCGTGGCGGATACGTTGCTCTTACCGCAGGCTATGGAACCTGTCAGGCCAATGGTGCGCATGATGCTCCCTCCTGAATACAAACGAATGAAAAACATGGAACCCTGCAAAACGCAAAGCGGCCCGGCAACCTAATGCCGGGCGAAAGGGTTAGTTGTTATCCCAAAGCTTCCACAGGCCCAGGGCGGCCAGAATCCGGGAGAAGGGGGCGCAGCCGCATCCACAGCCGCCGCGGCGGTCCTTCTTGCCGAAGATGACCATCAGCAGGAACACGGTGAGGATCACCTTGCCCAGGGAGAAGCCGGTGTCCTTATCCTCATGGGTAACGCGTTCCAGGCCGGTTTTCACTTCAACATTGGTGCGTGTTTTCACGTTGGCATCGGCCCAGCGTTTGCTCCATTCCTCGGCCCATTCTTCCATGGACTGGCTGGGGGCAGTCTGGCCAAACAGGCCGTTCAGGCTGATGCTCTCGTCATAGGCCTTGTTGATCTCCTCGGTCAGGGCCGGGATGTACTGGCAGATAGCCTCGTCGTAACGCTGCTCCAGGAAGGCTGGGGCAAAATAGGAGTTCAGCAGCTTATCCTGTACCTGGGTGGAGATTTTGCGGTTGATATCCTCGCCGCCGAAGGTACCGAACTTGTCCTCGCCCACGGCGATGAGCAGCAGCAGGTCGTTGTCGTGGAGGTTCCACTGATCCCGCAGAGCAGCGGCATAATCCGCCAGGGATTCACCGTCCAGGAAATCGACCGTAGCCACATAGAAATCGACGGGGGTGTCGTCGTCTACCCGGTCAGCGAAGGTAACAAGGTCCTTCACGGTGGACTGGCTGAGCACAGCAGCGGCATCGGTGACCTCGCCCTGCTTGGCAGGGTAACGGGGCTGGGCCAGGGCGGCAGAGCACAGAAGCAGCATAGCCAGCAGCAGGCAAATGATTTTCTTCATATCAATTACCTCCTGTGGTGAGCGGAATGGGCTCCACGCCCAGCAGCATGGCCAGCTTGCCGGTGAGGGAGGTGCTCAGCCGCTTGTTGTAATCTTCCAGGGCGGCAGTGTAGTCATCGGCAAAGGTGGTGGTCTGGCTGAGGGCACGGGTCAGAGCGACGATGTACGCCTGATCCCGCTGGCTGGCCTGCACAGAAGCCAGCTCCGGCAGCCGTTTGGCCAGGCTTTCTGCGGCGATGGAAATCTGCGCATCAGCCTGGGCACGTTCAATGGCGGAAGAATTGGTTTTGCAGATCTTGAAATAAGACTGCTGCAGGGTGACCACGTCGGGGTCTTTCGGGGGCAGGTGACGGGTCGCCACCACGGCCAGGTTAGCGGCATCCATGGCGCGGATGCGCAGCGGCTCGCTGAGATCGCTGCCGACGGAAACAGCTTCCAGGGCAGCCACCTGCTCGCCGTGCCAGCCGCGCACAGCACCGATGCATACCGCACCGACCACCAGAGCGATGGTCAGCAGAATGCAGAGAAAAGTGGAAAGGGAATCTTTCATTATGGCGAAAGCCTCCAAGTGAATGCGGAATTAGGAATTCGGAATGCGGAATTGAGTGTGTGGCACGCGCACGCCAAGCAGCTTATCTCGCGTCGCGCCTGTCGCGCGACGTGACCCCTGCTCGGAGATCACCAAGCAACGCCATCCCCGCATGGGTTTCGAAAGGGTCGAAGACCCTTCGTGGGGATTCTCAAGGGGCAACGCCCCTTGAGTGGGGTCCAGGGGCAAAGCCCCTGGTTACAGATTGGTCTGAAGGAGCTTCTTTTTGAGGTCGGCTTCCATCTGGTAGAGGGTCTTTTCGGCTTCGATGCGCTGGGCGCGGCCGTTCTTCTGGATGTCCATGACCTCGTTGATGGTGTCGATCAGGCTCTGGTTGGTGTCGATGAGGGTCTGGATGTCGATGATGCCGCGCTCGGCCTCGCGGGCGGTTTCAACGGTGCCCATTTTGAGGGTCTCGGCGTTCTTGCGCAGCAGCTCGTTGGTCATGTCGGTAACGGCGGTCTGGGCCTTGAGGGCTTCCTGGGTGTGGTGCAGGCCCAGGGCCAGGACCATCTGGCTCTTCCACAGGGGCAGGGTGTTGGAAAGGGTGGACTGGATGCGCTCCACCAGCAGGCTGTTGTTGTTCTGCAGCAGGCGAATCTGAGGTGCCATCTGCATGGACACCTGACGGGTCAGCTTCAGGTCGTGGAGCTTCTTCTCGAAGCGGTCGCACTGGGCGGCCAGGTCGTTGGCCTTCTGGGCGTCCATGGCGTCGCCGGACTTCTCGGCGGCGGCCATCAGCTCGGCCAGTTCGCCCTCGCGGACGCGGGCCAGCTTTTCGTCACCGGCGATGATGTACAGCGTCAGTTGGCGGAAATAGTCGGTGTTCTGGTCGTACAGACGGTCGAACATGGCCACGTCCTTCAGCAACTGGGCCTGGTGATTCTCCAGGGAGGAGGCGATGTTCTCCACGTTCACGCTCACCTTGCCATAGCGGGCCTTGAGGCGTTCCACACGATCCTCGGCAGAGGTGAAGAGCTTCATTAGGCCCTTGGGTTCCTCGGTGTCCTTTTCAAAGCCCTTGAGCTCGGAAACCAGATCCACCAGCATGTCGCCCACTTCGCCGGTGTCCTGGGTCTTGACGGCCTCCAGGGCGGTGTCGGAGAAATCAGCGATCTTCTTCTGCGCGTCGGCACCGAAGAGCAGCACATGGTCGGGGTTGGTCACGTCCAGCTTGCCCAGGAAATCCTCGATGGCCTGACGCTCGGCAGGGGTGAGTTGGCTGTCATCCAGGCGGGGAGCCTTGGCCACGGGGGCGGGGGCAGGCTGCTCCTGGATGGACTCGGCCACGGGAGCCTCGGGGGCGGTGACTTCGGGTGCTTCGGGGGTCAGGGACAGCATGGGGGTCTGATTGGTTTCGCTCATGGGTATATCCTCCTGTCGGTTATTTATCTATGGATTATTTCTGCTGAGTGCGGTTGCTGTAAAAGGAAACAAAGTTGTCGTCATTGTTGGCAACGGGGGCATTGATCACCGGGGTGCCCTTGTGCATCTGGGCGGAGGTGGCGGTGGGGGCCTTGGCGCCGGCGGCACCCAGTTCGCCATCGGAGAAGCCGTCGCGCTTGAGCATCTGCTCCAGCACGTCGATATCGGTGGTCACATCCAGCATGGTTTCCTTGTAGAGGTTATCCAGCTGCTTCTGGCAGGCGGTGAGCACCATGCCCATGCCGCGGATCAGGGTGGAGCGGGCCTCGGTCATATCGGAAACGGACACGCCGCGCTGATCCATGGTGCGGTAGCTGGCCAGCATTTTCAGGGTGGTGGGCAGATAGTAGTTCATAAACTTGCGGATCTGGCTGGCCTTTTGCGGTTTTTCCGCCACGGTTTTGAAAATCTGGATGCACAGCCGCTCCATTTCGTCCATCTGGCTGGAAAGAACCTCGTCGGTAATAGCGTCGTTCTCAGCGCGGATCTGGTGAAGCATCTCCTGGCCCTTGGCAATTACGGCGTCGGCGTTTTCATCGCCGGAGAGGGGGAGTTCCTCCACCTCGCTGGGCCGCTTCTTGGCGTCCTGCTTGTTGTGGGTGGTCAGGTCCAGGCCCGAGGCCATGATGCTGATCACCTTGCCGAAGAGAATCGCAAAGCCGCCGCACAGGAGAAAATCGCTGATACGGAACAGCGGGAAAATGCTGGAGTAGAGCAGGGTGAGAATGCCGCCTGCGATCAGACCGGCCTTAAAGCCCTTGTTCTTCTTTTTGTTTCGGTTCTTGTTCTTTTTGCTCATGGCTGGTGAATCCATTCCTTTCATCGCCTGCATAGCAGGCTGATACTATTATAGCACAGCTGGAAGAATGTGAAAAGCACCTGAGAGATGAGAATTTGGTGAGGAAACAATAAGAATACAATGCGAAAAGGCATCATACACTCCCACAGACGGAAGGAGGCGCACGCATCATGGATATGCGATTGATCAAGGAGAACATACAGTTGGAGCAGCCTGTGGGCCAGGGCCGCGGACAGACCGTGGTGGAGGGGGAGATTACCCTGCCCGGCGGACTGCGGGAGGAAGCACGGGTGCTGCATGCAGGCGGCATGGCCGTGGTGGACCGGGTGGAGGCCATGCAGGATCGCGTGTCTGTGATGGGCAAGGTGATGTTCCATGCGCTGTACACCCAGGGGGATCATACCCGGGTGAACGCCATGGAGGCCTCGGCAGACTTCAGCTATATGATGGAATTACCGGGGGCCCAGGCGCGGCATGTGTGCCAAGTGGATGCCCGGGTGGAGCATGTGGATGCTATGGCCTCCGGCGGCAGGCTGAACATGAAAGCCGTGGTAGCACTGTATGGTACGGCGATGGCGAATCAGCCGGTGGAGGCGGTGTCGGGCATCACCGGCGTAAAGGACATTGAAAGCCAGGCCCGGGAAATGACTGTGAAGCGCACGGTGGCATCAGGCGAGGGAGAAACCTTGCTCCGGGAGGAGTTTGCCTTGCCCCAGGGGCTGGCCATCCGGGAGACGCTGTATGCCACGGCCTATCCGCAGGTCACGGAGGTGAACGGCGGTATGGGCAAGGCTGGCGTGAGGGGCCATGTGCAGCTGGAGGCGGTGCATGCGTCGGATCTGCCAGGCAAGCCGGTGGTGGTCACCCGGCACACCCTGCCCTTTGAACAGGCGGTGGAGCTGAAGGGCGAGGACGGCGAGATGCTCCGGGGCAGGGCCGTTGTGCGTGACGTAGCGGTGGCCAGCCAGGAGACCGGCGAGAATGAGCGTACCCTGCGGGCGGAGGTACTGCTGACGCTGCAGGGCTGGGCAGACCGCATGGAGCACATGACGCTCCTGGATGATGCCTATACCACCGCCGGGGAAGACTTGCGCCTGACAGCCCGGGAGGTGCATTGCCGGGTGGCGGACAGCATGGCTCAGGCAGCAGAAAGCGGCAAGACCATGCTGATGCTGCCGGAAGGTACGCCGCCGGTGCGCAGTGTGCTGTGCGCCTTTGCATCGCCGGTGCTTACCGGCTGGGAGCAGACGGGCGGCAGGCTCACCGCCGAGGGCATGCTGGAAATCACCTTGCTGTACATGACCGACGACTCAGATGAACCGGTGCATGTGCAGCAGGAGGAACCCTTCCGGCTTACCTTTGCTGCCCAGGCAGGGGAGCAGGATCACCTCACCCTGACCTGCGGCGATGTGGAGGCCAGTGCCATTACCAGCGACCGGGTGGAAATGCGGTACATCATGCACCTGGACATCAGCGGCGTCCGGGAAGAAACGGCGCGGCTGGTGACGGATGCGCTCCCTGTGGCCACCGGTGCGCCGGAGGGGAGCATCGTGCTGTATTTCACCCAGCCCGGCGAAACCCTGTGGGACATTGCCAAAAGGTATCGGGTGCCGGTTAAAGAAATCCGCGAGCTGAACCCGGAGGTAGCAGACGAACTGCAGCCGGGCCAGGGCGTGGTGGTGTGGCACAGAATGAAATAAGCACAACCCCTTCCGCATGGCTGAATGCTGTGTGGAAGGGGTTTACTGCATATGGATTTACCGGGCAGCGATGGTGCAGAGCTTGCCTCGGAGCTTGTAGCCGATCTTCTCATAGCAGGCATTGGAGGCGGCGTAGTCGGCATCGGTGTACAGCATGGGAGTCAGGCCCTGGTCGGCAAGCTGCTGCGTCACCTGGTAGACCAGGTGCTGTGCGTAATGCTTGCGGCGGTGGGCTGGTTTGGTGTAGACGCTGCTCACGCAGCCAAGGTCATCATTGATGTTATAGGAGCAGCAGGCCACGGTGTCGCCGGAAGCGTTTTTCCAGAAGAAAAACGCATTCTGGGCGATGTATTGCTGGGCCTTCTGCAAACAGGATTCCATGGGTTGCTGATCGGCACCGATATCCCCGTGAAACTCGAAGATCATCCGGGCGGCCTCGTCGGTGTCCTCGGGGGTGCATAGGTGGAGGCTGCCGTCGGTGGGCGTGGATGGAGGAATGACTGCCGGACAATCGTAGGCAAACATGTTGGTGGCGATGCCGGCAGCGATGCCCTCCTGCTGCGCCCGGGCAATGAAATACTCCGCCAGCTCGCATTTCAAATTGTAGCGATAGCCCTCGGCCAGGGGGACCGTTTGTTCGGCAAGCTGCCAGGCCTGCTCCATTTCGGCAGGGGTGATGCCGTCGGGCGTCCAGATCCATACCGGGTAGGGCGAAACCGTGTGGCAGAGGATGAACCGCGCATGGTCGGTGAGGATGCAGCTGCAGGGGCCCCGCAGCACGCGGCTCAGCACCGAAAAGGTGTAGCGGTCGTTTTCCAGCAGCTGAAAGTCGCGCTCGTCTGCCAAGTGATCCATGGTCATCATCCTTCCTGGTTCGGAATAGATAAGAAAGATTCGCCGCCGGAAGGGAAACTCCTGCCAAAAGCAGCGTTTGCACGAATTCGCCAGCCGTGCTATACTGGATACCATGCTGATACAGGAGGCAAAACCATGACGGTGAGAAAGTCCATTGCCGGGAATACGGCCACTGGCTGGCTGAAGATTCTCGCGCTGATCTTCATGTTCTGCGATCATGCGGGCAAGATGTTGCTGCCCAATGTGCCGGAGATGCGCATGCTGGGGCGCATTGCCTTTCCGCTGTACTGCTGGTGCCTGGTGGTGGGGAGCCACTACACCCGCAGCTTTCCCAAGTATATTTTGCGGATGCTGCTGGTGGGCGCGGTGTCCCAGCCGCTGTACATGTGGGGCCTGAACCACACCTGGGACGAGCCCAACATCTTTCTGACGCTGACCATCGCCCTGTGCGGCTTGTGGGGCATGAAGGAGAAAAAGTGGTTCAGTCACATCTGGGCACCGGTGCTGGCTCTGGTGGCGGCGACGCTGCTGGGCTGCGACTACGGCTGGCGGGGCGTGCTGCTGGTGTTCCTGCTCTATGCCGTGCGTGACAGCCGCAGCGGCATTGCGGCGGTGATGATCGCCTTCTGCCTGTTCTGGGGCGGCACTTCCAGCATGGTGAAGGAGGTCTTCGGCCTGCCGCTGACGGGGTGGTATCCGGCGACGCTATCGGGGCTGATCTCGCCCTGGCTGCGCTTGCAGGGGCTGGCCATCCTGGCCCTGCCGCTGATGCTCGTCCGCTTCCCCAGGGATATCAGGCTGCCTGCCTGGCTGGGCTATGCCATTTATCCGGCGCATCTGGTGGTGCTGATCATCCTGGAACAAATTCTCTGATTTTCTCAGCCGCGCTTTGGCAAGAAGGCGCGGTTTTTTAATTGTATTTTTGTTGCCCCGGCGGACAAAATTGACTATAATGAACAATATTCGATTTTGTAAGGAGCGAGGTTATGCGCTTTACGAAGATGCAGGGCATCGGCAATGACTACATTTATGTGAATTGCTTTGAGGAAACCGTGCGCGACCCGGCTGCGCTGGCTGTGCGCATGAGCCGCCCCCACTTCGGCGTGGGTGCGGATGGTCTGGTGCTGATCGAGCCCAGCGATGTGGCGGACTTCGGCATGCGGATCTTCAACAGCGACGGCAGCGAAAGCGAAATGTGCGGCAACGCCACCCGCTGCATTGCCAAATATGTGTACGAGCGCGGGCTGACGGACAAAACCGAGATCAGCCTGATGACCGGCGCAGGGCTGAAGCACCTGCAGCTGCGCACCCGGGGCGGGAAGGTGCACTCCGTCCGGGTGGACATGGGCTCGCCGGAGCTGAACCCCCGGATGGTACCGGTGGATCTGCCCGGTGAGATCGTGTTGGGCCACCGGCTGGATGTGGGCGGCCTGCCGTATAGCATCCACTGCGTGTCCATGGGCAACCCCCATTGCGTGATCTTCGTCAACGACCCGGACGATGTGGATTTGCCCACGGTGGGCTCGCTGATCGAGAACCACCGGCTGTTCCCCAACCGCACGAATGTGGAGTTTGTAACGGTGAAGGACCGGCATCACTTGCGGATGCGGGTGTGGGAACGCGGCGCCGGGGAGACCATGGCCTGCGGCACGGGCGCATGCGCGGCACTGGTGGCCTCGGTGCTCACCGGCAAGGCGGACAGAAATGCAGAAGTAAAGCTCAACGGCGGCGTATTGCAGGTGGAATGGTCGCCGGAGGATAACCACGTATACAAGGAAGGACCTGCCGAATTCGTGTTTGACGGCATCTGGCCTGAGGATTGACAGGAGGACAAAAGCATGTTCCATATCAATGACCATTTTCAGAAGCTGCCCGGTTCCTACCTCTTTGCGGAGATCGCCCGCCGGGTGAAGGTATATCAGCAGGAGCACCCGGAGGCGGATATCATCCGCCTGGGCATTGGCGACGTGACCAAGCCCCTGGTGCCTGCCGTGATCGAAGCCATGCACAAGGCCGTGGACGAAATGGGCGTGCAGGAAACCTTCCGCGGCTACGGCCCGGACTTCGGCTATGACTTCTTGGTGAACGCCATCCGCGAGGGCGACTATGCCTCCCGGGGTGTGGAGATCGCCTATGACGAGGTGTTCGTGTCCGACGGCGCCAAGTGCGACGTGGGCAACATCCAGGAGCTGTTCAGCGAGGATGCCGTCATCGCCGTGACTGATCCCGTGTATCCCGTGTATGTGGACAGCAATGCCATGGCTGGCCGCGCTGGCGACTATGTGAACGACCGCTGGGACCGCCTGGTGTACCTGCCCTGCAATGCGGAAAACGACTTCGTGCCCGCCCTGCCGGATCAGCCGGTGGACGTGATCTACCTGTGCTATCCCAATAACCCCACCGGCACGGTGCTGACCAAGCCCCAGCTGAAGAAGTTTGTGGACTGGGCCAAGGAGAACGGCGCGATCATCATCTATGACGCGGCGTACCGCGCCTTTATCTCCACACCGGATATCCCCCTGAGCATCTACGAGGTGGAGGGCGCGAGGGAAGTGGCAATCGAGTGCAATTCCTTCAGCAAAACCGCCGGCTTCACTGGTACCCGCTGCGGCTATACGGTGATCCCCCATGAGGTGTGCGGCCTGGACGCCAAGGGCGGCAAGGTGAGCCTGAACGCCATGTGGAAGCGTCGCATGGCCACCAAGTTCAACGGCGTGAGCTACCCCGTGCAGCGCGCGGCTGCCGCTGTGTATACCGAGGAAGGCCAGAAGCAAATCAAGGAAGTGATTGCTTCTTATATGGAGAATGCACGGATCATCCGCGAGAGCCTGGCGGCCCAGGGCTTTACTGTGTTCGGCGGCCAGGACGCCCCCTACATCTGGCTGAAGGTGCCCGAAGGCATGACCAGCTGGGAGTTCTTTGACCTGCTGCTGGATAAGTGCCACATCGTGGGTACCCCTGGCTCCGGCTTTGGCCCCAGCGGCGAAGGCTACTTCCGCTTGACGGCCTTCAATACCCTGGAAAAGACCAAGCAGGCCATGGAGCGCGTGAGCAAGCTGAAATAATGGAGGTGAGCTCCATGAAGGTTTATCGCAGTATATCGGAGATGATCGGCGGAACGCCCCTGCTGGAGCTGAAGGGCTACCAGCAGGCCAACGGGCTGAACGCCACCATCCTGGCCAAACTGGAATGCTTTAACCCGGCGGGGAGCGCGAAGGATCGTGTCGCCCGCGCCATGCTGAACGATGCGGAGCAGCGCGGCCTGATCGGCCCCGGTGCGACCATTATTGAACCCACCAGCGGCAACACGGGCATCGGCCTGGCGGCGGTGGGCGTGGCCCGGGGCTACCGGGTGATCCTTACCATGCCGGACACCATGAGCGTGGAGCGGCGCAACATGCTGAAGGCCTACGGCGCAGAGGTGGTGCTGACCCCCGGCGATCAGGGCATGGCCGGTTCCATTGCCAAGGCAGAAGAACTGGCGGCGCAAACGCCCAACAGTTTTATCCCCGGCCAGTTTGACAACCCGGCTAACCCTGCTGCCCACTATGCCACCACCGGCCCAGAAATCTGGCAGGATACCGACGGCAAGGTGGATATCTTTGTGGCAGGCGTTGGCACCGGCGGTACCCTGAGCGGTACCGGCAAGTACCTGAAGGAGCAGAACACGGCTATCCGCATTGTGGGTGTGGAGCCTGCTGCCTCGCCCCTGCTGAGCGGCGGCCAGGCAGGCCCCCACAAGCTGCAGGGCATCGGCGCGAACTTTGTGCCGGACAATTTCGACCGCAGTGTGGCGGATGAGATCATCCCCGTGGAAGCGGAGGACGCCTTTGCTGCTGGCCGTGCCATGGCCCGCGAGGGCATCCTGGTGGGCATTACCTCCGGTGCGGCACTGCATGCAGCGAAACTCTTGGCCCAACGCCCCAAAAATGCAGGCAAAGTGATCGTCGCCCTGATGCCTGACTCGGGCGAACGATACCTCTCTACCGAAATGTTTATGGATTAACCCAAACGCAAAGGCCTTCTGCACAGCAGAGGGCCTTTAACAATACCTACGCATATTTTGTTAGAAAATCTAAATCATTTGTAATAACAGACTCTGGTCGGTTTTATAAAAACCAAGCAATCCAATATGTTTATCAAATTCGCATTCGCAATATTTTCGACGAAATTCGCTAAAAATAGCACACAGTCGGTATTACCCAAACCGCCTTGCACATCAAAAGTCCGCAGCCTGAATCTCAAGCTGCGGACTTTTCCAGTGCACAAAACGCTGCATGCTCTGCGTCGCGGCGCGACCGTATTCGCGCCGTGACCCCAGCAGTTACCCCACCCAGCCGCACCCATCCCGAAGGGGAGTCCAGAGGACCGAATGGCCCTTTGGTGGGGTTCCCCAAGGGGCAACGCCCCTTGGGCGGGTTCCCTTAAGCCGTAATGGCGTTGCCGGTGTAGAGCTGGTAGTACTTGCCTTGGAGGTCGATGAGCTGGTCGTGGGTGCCGCGCTCGATGATGCGGCCCTGCTCCAGAACCATGATGCAGTCGGAATTGCGGACGGTGGAGAGGCGGTGGGCGATGACGAAGGTGGTGCGGCCCTTCATGAGGGCGTCCATGCCCTGCTGCACCAGGGTCTCGGTGCGGGTGTCGATGGAGGACGTGGCCTCGTCCAGGATCAGGGCGGGGGGATCAGCCACGGCGGCGCGGGCGATGGCCAGCAGCTGCCGCTGGCCCTGGGAAAGGTTCGCACCGTCGCCGGTGAGCATGGTGTTGTAGCCATCTTCCAGGCGACGGATGAAGGCATCGGCATTGGCCAGTTTGGCGGCGGCGATGCACTCCTCGTCGGTGGCGTCCAGGCGGCCGTAGCGGATGTTGTCAAGCACGGTGCCGGTGAACAGGTGGGTGTCCTGCAAAACCATGCCCAGGGAGCGGCGCAGGTCGTCCTTCTTGATCTTGTTGATGTTGATATCGTCGTAGCGGATCTTGCCGTCCTGAATGTCGTAGAAGCGGTTGATCAGGTTGGTGATGGTGGTTTTACCTGCGCCGGTGCCGCCCACAAAGGCGATCTTCTGGCCGGGCATGGCGTACATGATGATGTTGTGGAGCACGGTCTTTTCCTCGGTGTAGCCGAAGTCCACATCATCGAAGGTCACGCCGCCCTCCAGCTTGGTGTAGGTGATGGTGCCGTCCTTGTGGGGGTGCTTCCAGGCCCACAGGTGGGTGCGCTCGCTGGTTTCGGACAGGGTGCCGTCGGGATTCTCAACGGCGTTGACCAGCTCCACGTAGCCTTCATCAGCCTCGGGCTTTTCGTCCATCATGTTGAAGACGCGGTTGGCACCGGCCATGGCCATAACGATGGAGTTGAGCAGCTGCGCCACCTGGGTGACGGGCTGGGTGAAGTTTTTGTTCAGGGTAAGGAAGGATACCAGGCGGCCCAGGGTCATGCTGGCAAAGCCGCCCAGAGCCATGGCCGCGCCGCACACCGCGATGAGCACATAGCTGATGTGGCCCAGGTTGTTGTTGATGGGGCCCAGGCGGTTGGCGTAGCTGTTGGCGTTTTCGGCGGAGGCGCGCAGCTCCTCGTTGAGGGCGCGGAACTTCTCAATGGCCTTGTCCTCGTGGCAGAAGACCTTGACCACCTTCTGGCCTTCCATCATTTCTTCAATGTAGCCGTTCACTGCGCCCAGGTTCTTCTGCTGGGCTACGAAGTAGGTGCCAGCCTTGCCGGAGAACTTGCCTGCGGTGGCCATCATCACGGCGATCATCACCAGGGACAGCAGCGTCAGCGGGAAGGACATGGTGACCATGCTGACAAAGGTGGATACGATGGTGATGGCGGAGTTGATGATCTGCGGCAGGGTGCCGCCGATCAGCTGGCGCAGGGTGTCCACGTCGTTGGTGTACACGGACATGATATCGCCGTGGGCGTGAGTGTCAAAATAGCTGATGGGCAGCTTTTCCATGTTGGAGAAAAGCTCCTGGCGGATGTGCAGCATGCTGCCCTGGCTGACATTGACCATGATGCGGTTGTAGCCGTAGGAGCTGGTGATGGCCAGCACCAGGAAGATGGCCAGTCGGCCAATGGCGGCAGCCAGGGGCGCAAAGTCGGGGGTGAGGCCAGCCTCCTTGTCGGCCAGCATGGGCAGGATGTAATCGTCGATCAGGGTGCGGGTGAACAGGGTGCTCTGCAGGGAGGACAGCACCGACACGATGATCAGCACCGTAACGGCCAGGAAATGCCACTTATATTTGGCCATGACCATCTTCAGCAGGCGGGCAAGCACCTTGCCCTGGCCCTTGAAGGAGCCTTTGGGCATCATGGGGCCGCGGCCGCGACCGGGTCCTTTCATCATTTGGCGTCGCCTCCTTCCGCATCGGGGGCAGGCTCGTCAAAGTCGCCGCTGCCCTGGGTTTGGGTTTCGTAGATCTCGCGGTAGATGTCGTTGGTAGCCAGCAGGTTCTCATGGGTGTCGAAGGCGTCGATGCGGCCATCCTCCATGACGATGATGCGGTCGGCGTTTTCCACCGAGGCCACGCGCTGGGCGATGATGATCTTGGTAGTGCCGGGGATCTTCTGGGCGAAGGCCTTGCGGATCTTGGCATCGGTGGCGGTATCCACGGCGGAGGTGGAGTCGTCCAGGATGAGCACCTTGGGCTTTTTCAGCAGGGCGCGGGCGATGCACAAACGTTGCTTCTGGCCGCCGGACACATTGGTGCCGCCCTGCTCGATCCAGGTGTTGTACTTGTCGGGCATGCGTTCGATAAATTCATCAGCGCAGGCCTGGCGGCACACCTCGCGGCATTCTTCCTCAGTGGCGTCCTCCTTGCCCCAGCGCAGGTTATCCATGATGGTGCCGGAGAAAAGCACGTTCTTCTGCAGCACCACGGCCACCTCGTTGCGCAGGGTTTCGATATCGTAGTTGCGCACGTCCAGGCCGCCCACTTCCACCGAGCCGGACTTTACATCGTACAGGCGGCTGATCAGGTTCACCAGGGAGGATTTGCCGCAGCCCGTGCCGCCGATGATGCCGATGGTCTCGCCGGACTTGATGTGCAGGTCAATGTCCTTCAGGGCATCCTCGCCGGAGCCCTTGTGGTAGGAGAAATAAGCATGGTTGAAGTCGATGGAGCCGTCCTTGACCTGCATCACGGGCTTGGCAGGGTTGGTGATGTCAGGCTTCTCGTTCAGCACCTCGCAGATACGCTTGCCGGAGGCGGTGGACATGGTGAGCATCACGAAGATCATGGAGAGCATCATCAGGGACATAAGGGTGCTCATCACGTAGCTGAACAGAGAGGTCAATTCGCCGGTGGTCAGGCTGCCGGCCACGATGAACCGCGCGCCGAACCAGCTCAGGGCGATGATGCAGCTGTAAACGATCAGCGACATGAAGGGGCCGTTGAGGGCGATGATGCTCTCCGCCTTGACGAAGAGCTTATACACGGCCTCGGCAGCCTTGGAAAACTTGCTGATCTCGTGCTCTTCGCGGACGAAGGCCTTCACTACGCGGATGGCGGAGACGTTCTCCTGCACAGAGGCGTTCAGCGCGTCGTACTTCTTGAACACCTGCTGGAAGAGCTTCGACACCACGCGGATGATGGAGAACAGCACCACGGCCAGCACCACCAGGGCGATCAGGAAAATAAGGCTCAGGCGGCGGTTGATCACAAAGCACATCACCATGGAGCAGATCATGGTCAGGGGTGCGCGAACGGCGATGCGCAGGATCATCTGGAAGGCGTTCTGGATGTTGCTCACGTCCGTGGTCATGCGGGTGATAAGGCCCGCGGTGGAGAACTTGTCGATGTTGGAGAAGGAGAAGGTCTGCACGGTTTCGTACATGGCGTCGCGCAGGTTATAGGCAAAGCCTGCAGAGGCCTTGGCAGCCGTTTTGGCGGCAGCCACGCCGAAGAACAGGCTGAGGAACGCCAGCACGATCATGAACAGGCCGTACTTGAAGATCTCGCCCATGTTGCCCGCCTGGATGCCCTTGTCGATCAGGGAGGCGGTGGTGAAGGGGATCAGCACCTCCATCAGCACCTCTAGGGCGGCGAAGGTGGGCGTGAGGACCGAAACAGTCTTGTATTCCTTGATCTGTTTCATCAGGGTTTTGAGCATACTGCGGAATCATCCTTTCTGGCATAAAGCGTATGCTTGAAAACGGGGAAGCATGGCAGAAAAAACTGCCAACTAAATTAGTATATCGGATTCAAAAATGGGTGTCAATGGTTCACTGCTGAACATTTTGTGAACAAGAAAAAAGCCGCTGCACGTAGCTGCGCAGCGGCGGATGGTCATTCTTCGATACCGGTGAAGGCATCGGGATCATATTCCTCGTAGTATTCTTCTTCATCCCAGTATTCTTCGCCGTCATACTCTTCATCATAGTATTCTTCGCCGAAGTCTTCCTCGCCGTAGCTGGTGGCACCGCCGGAGGCCAACAGACCCAGGATGCCGCTGTCGGTGAGCAGATCCAGCAGGGTCTGAATGCTGGAGGCAGGCATGTGCACCAGCAGGGGGAACATGCCCTCCACCATGGGCTTGCCAATGTTGCTCAGCAGCTCGGTCAGGGTGGTATCGTTGATGGAAAGCACGTTCACACCTTCCAGCAGCTCCTGGGTTTCGTAGCTGGGAACCGCATCGGGGATGTAGGTGTTCAGCGTACCGGACATGGTCAGCTGGGGCTGCATGGTTTTCGGGTTCATCATGCTCAGGGAGAAGTAGCCGTTTTCGCCTTCGCCCTGGAACAGCACATGCACATCCTCGGCCAGGGCTTCGCCGGTCATTTCCACCTCCAGGGAGAAGGGGGAGGCGATGGGCACTTCGCAGGTCAGGTCGGGGATGTTGTTGGCCTTCACCGTGGCGTCCAGCATGTGATCTTCATATTCATCCATGATGGAAATGCGCAGCACGTGCTCGCCGTTGGGCTGGCCGTTGTAGTAGGCGGAGGCCAGGTAGCCGTTGGGGGTTACGGGCAGGGTGACGCTCCAGGCGGTCACGCTGTCTTCCACGGTGCGGGTGAACAGGGTGGTATCGCCGGTCTGCCAGGTTTCGGTGGAGCCCTTGGTGGTGATCACGATACCCTTTTTGCCCACGAAGCTGTCGGCCCATTCCTCCAGGGACATGGCTACGTCCAGGATATCCTCGTCGTAGCCGGACTCGATGGCCAGGGCCTTGACCCAGTATTGGAAGGAACGCTCGTTTTCGGCGATCTCGGTGAGCTGGGCAGCCAGGGCCAGAACGTCCTTGCGGGGGATGGTGCGCTTGCCTTCCTTGGCCAGCATCACGGTGCTCCAGGCGCTGATGAGATTCTCAAAGGCGCTGGTGTGTACATAGGGGGAAACCAGCAGGGCTGCACGCTGCAACGGAACGTTCAGATGGAAGTAGGCCTTGATGGCAAATTCCAGCAGGGCGACCATGTTCACCATCAGCATTTCGTCGCCCAGAAGGCTGCTTTTGACGGCCCAGTGAGATTCGGTGCCGTAAAGCCGGAAGGGGGTCCGGGTGGTTTCCTCGCCGGCCAGCATGAAAGAGGCATTCAGGTCGAAGCAGCCGGTAAAGGACTGATCCAGTGTGCCCTGCAGGGTAAGGATGTTCATCAGATCAGCCAGGCCGGAAGCGACCTTCTGCTGCTCCAGGGGGAAGGCGGCAGGGTCCATCTGGAATTGCAGGTCAAACTTCAGCCCGGCGGCGTCCTGCTCGGCAACGGCCAGGGACGGGGCCAACAGGCACAGGCATAGAACCGCGCACAGCACGCGGCGGAGGATGGAACGCATCAGGCGCACCTCGCTTTCGGGAAATATCAGCCCCAGAGCAGGGACAGGGCGGGGACGATCTGCTTTTTGCGGCTGACCACCCCGGGCAGGAACACATGGTTATCGTGCATATCGGTGACGTTGAAGGCCATGCGGATCACGTCATCGTCGCCAAGGAAGATCAGCTCGGTGCCTTCGCGCAGCACATCGGTAAGCATGAGCAGATACATGTCGTATTCCTTGTCCTGCTTGAGCTTCTCCATGGCAGGCATCAGCTCGGGCAGGCGGCTGAGCACGCTGTCGGTATCCAGGCAGGTGATCTGGCCGATGCCCAGGTTATGCCCGGCGATGTGGAACTCCTTGAAATCGGTGGCCAGCAGCTCCTCCACGGACTTGGAGGCACTGGTGCCCAGGGAGAAGATCTCCTTGCCCAGCTCTTCCAGGTCGATGCCTGCAATGCGGGCCAGACGCTCGGCAATGCGGCGGTCGTGGCTGGTGCAGGTGGGGGACTTGAACATCACCGTGTCGGACAGGATAGCGGCGGCCATCAGACCGGCCAGGTTCTCAGGGGGCATCAGGCCGCGCTCCTGATACATGGTGGCCACGATGGTGGTGGTGGAGCCCACGGGCTCGTTGCGCATAAAGACGGGGTTGCCCGTCTGCACATCCGCCAGGCGGTGATGGTCGATGATGGCCAGGATCTCCGCCTGCTCCAGGCCCTGGACGGACTGGGCGCGCTCGTTGTGGTCCATCAGCACCACGCGCTTGCGGCGGGGGCGGATCAGATGATAGCGGCTCAGGGTGCCCACGACCTTCTGGTTCTCGTCCAGCACGGGGTAGGAGCGGTAGCGGCTTTGCAGCACGGCGTCGCGCACATCGTCGATATAGTCATCCATGTGGAAGTGGACGATGTTCTTGATCTGGGCGATGCGGCCCACGGGAATGGCCTGGTAGATCATGCGGGCGGCGCGGTAGGCGTCGCAGGGGGTGGCGATGATGCAGGTGGAGGAGGACAGGCCGCGGTATTTCTCCGCCAGATCGGTCTGGCAAAGGATGATGCAGCTGGCCTTGCTGGCCAGGGCCTGCTCCACCACGCTTTCCTGATGGCCGCAGATGACCACGCTGCCTTCGTGGATGCCCAGCACAGTGCCGTCACTGCTGGGCAGGGCGATGGTCACCTCGCCGGAAATGGTGTCGAACACGTTGCTTTCGTCGTTGATGATCAGGCCTTCCAGGGCGGAGAGCAGGTTGAACACGGGCACATCGTCGATGACGGGGTGCTGGATGGACTCCATGTCCTTTTCAGCAATGCCGCCGGCGGTGACCATGCCGAACAGGCCGCCCTTGGCGTCGGTGACAGGCACAGCGGACAGACCCACGTTGTCCCGCAGCACCTCCCAGGCGCGGCTGACGGCAACGCCGGAGGACAGCGTAGGGGGACGGTCAAACTCGATATCCCGTACCTGGGTGCGCACGCTGGTCAGATACATGGGCGGCTGAAAATCAAACCGGGCCAGGAGAAAGGCCGTTTCGTCGTTCAGGTGGCCCAGCCGGGCAGCCACGTATTCGCTTTTGCCCAGGGCGTTGTTCAGCGCGGCGTAGGCCATGGAAGATACCACGGAATCCGTATCCGGATTGCGGTGGCCAAATACATAAATCGGATCCATCAATAAGTGCCTCCTTGCAGGGTGGCGTTAGTCTTCGTCGATGACTGTCCAGGTAGCCGGGTCGTTGTCGATGGCTTCATCCACGGCAGCGTCCAGGTGCTGCTGGGTGGCAATGTTGGCAATGCCGTGATCCTTCAGACCATGGTCGCGCTGGAATTGCAGCACGGCCTCGACGGTGCCGCTGCCGTAAACGCCGTCGGCCCTGGATGGGTCAAGGTAGCCCAGGTAGCACAGCTTGTCCTGCAGCTGCTTCACCTTCACGCCGGTGTTGCCGCTGCGCATGGTGATGTCCATCACGTCGTGCACGGTGCCGTAACCCAGGATGCGGGTGTAGGTCAGGTCGTAGGTGTTGCGCTGCACGGCGGAGGGGGCGTTGCCCTCCAGCACGTGGATAGTCACATTTCCGGCTTGGTCACGGGTGCAGTATTCCACCATAGCCACGTGGTCGGTATCGAAGCCGTCGTCCCAGGTGAAGAAAACCCAGTCCCCGGGCTGGGGGATGTAGTCGCCGGTGGACAGGAAGTGATCCTCGCCCTTCAGCCACTGGTAGCCCCAGTTTTCCAGGTTGCCCCAGCGCACCAGGTAGCGGCCCTGCTGCACGAACCAGTTTTTGCCCGTGTTGCTGCCGGAGTACATGGGATACACCTGGCGCAATAGCTGGGTGCCGTAGAGCTGATCCACCTGATCCACGCACCAGCACAGGTACTCGGCGCACCACTGGGCCAGGGGATCGCCAGCCCACTCGCCGTATTTGCTGTAACCGTGATCGCCTTCCTGGTAGCCCACCTCACCGGCGGCAATGTCCAGCAGCCAGGTCACATAATCCGGCACGGGGTAGGCCGGGGGGATCACCGTCTGGCTGGAGAGCGTCTCGCCCTGGGCGAAGGGACACCAAAGCAGCAGCACGCACAAAAGCACGGCGAGCTTCTTCATGGCTATCCCTCCTTACAGCATAACAGGTACGGTGTGGGTGATGGTACATTCGTCCGGCGTGACACGGCACACCGCGGCGGTGATGCGCACCCCGGCAGCATGGGCGGCGCGCAGGGCATCGCCGAAGGCCGGGTGGGTGGCATCGTTGGGTTTGAGGCCGACGACGTTCTCACGCTGAAGAACGAAGCAGATGCCGGTATCATACCCGGCTTCTTTGGCGGCGATGAGCTCGTGGATGTGCTTCACGCCGCGCTCGGTGGGGGCATCGGGAAAGTAGGCCATGCCCTCGTCGTCGAAGAGGGTCACGCCCTTAACCTCCACAAAGCCGGGCTGGCCGTGGATGGTGTAGGCAAAGTCGAACCGGGAGGCCCCATAGGTGGTTTCGGCCTTCAAATCAGTCAGACCGGGCAGATAGCCGCCGCTGCGGGCCCATTCGCCAAAGACCAGGTTAGGGGCCTGGCTGTCCATATTGACGGTGTAGCCGCGGCTTTCCACCGCCACCAGGTCGTAAAGGGTTTTGCGGGCGGGGTTGTCGCTGGTTTCCAGCCATACGCTGGCACCGGGGAGCAGCAGCTCCTTGCAGCGGCCGGTGTTCTTCACATGGCACACGGCAGACTGGCCGTCCACCTCGCACAGGGCGATGAACCGGTTGGGCCGGGAAAGGAACCGGGCTTCCTTTAAACGATGGTAGAGCTTCACTGTTCCACCTTGTAGACCAGCATCAGCAGCGCGCCGTCGTCGGAGGTGTGGCCCTCCACGCGGATGGGGAAATCGTAATTGTTGCGGAAGCGCAGGTTGAGGCTGTCGGAGCCCACGGCAGCATCCACGCCATGGGGCAGGTATTTGGCACCAGCCGGGCCGTGGGGACGCCGCTGGAGGATCTCCACCTTGGGCAATTGCAGCAGCGCGTTATACAGCGTGGAGGACACCTGGCAGGTGCCGCCGCCGTAGCCGGGCACGGATTCGCCGTCGATGAGCACCCAGGCCTTCTGGTAGCCGATGGAGGCCTTGTAGGGGCCCACATGCTTGTTGAAGTTCAGCTCCTCGCCGGGCTGCATCACACGGGTCAGGCGGTTGCAGGCCACGGCAATATTGATGATGCGGCCCTGGTTGATGGCGGCAGCATCCATGGTGTAGAAGGAGGTGTAAGCAGCGATGGGGGTCTCCTCGTTGATGGGGGTATCCGTGGGGGAGACGGGGATCATGTCGGTGAGGTCATTCAGGTTGATGTAGCCGTAGCTGCGCCAGTAAGGCACGATGGCCCAGCCGTCCTGGATCTTCCAGATGCTCAGCCTGGTGCCGGGATTGAGTACCACCCAGCTGTCGTCGGAATCGCTCATGGATTTGCGCACCTCGCACACATCGGCGGTGGTGGCGATGTAGGTGGACTTCTGCACGCCGTAGGGGGCAGTGTTCACGGGATCAATAGCCTTGACCTCGTAAATGCGGTCGCGCTTGACATAGCCGATGTCGTCGCCGTGGCGCACAATGGCCCAGTAGCTGCCGACGTAGAGCACATCGGCAGAAACAGCATTATTGTTATAAGCCACCTTGGGGCCGTTGAGATCCTTGTTCTTGAAAATGCTGGACTGGGCCAGAATGCAGCAGCGGTAAAGAGCCGGGGACTTGGTATCAAAGTCTTCCCGGGTCATCTCCTGATAAACGTTGCCCACCACCACGGCAGGGACCTCGTTTTCATCCACTTCGTCTAGGGAAAGCAGAGCGTCCAGCTCCTCCTGGGTGAGGGTCTCTTCAGCTTCCTCTTCAGCCACGGCAGGCAGCAGGGGGAGCATCAGGCAAAGCGCAAAGAAAAGTGCCAGCATGCGTTTGAGCATCGGTCACGGACCTCCTTGGTGTCAATGAGCGTTACACATCATTATATCATTATGCGCCCGCTGCCGCAAGGGTGGAGGCGGCACTATTTACAAGATGAAAAATCGGGAAGCAGCGCAGTTGCTGCTTCCCGAAGGATTAACCGTTGCCCAGGGTGGTGTATTCCAGGCGTTCCAGTTCGCCGGTCCGGGCGTTGATGCAAATGGCGACGTAGTATTCGTCGTCGGGGAGATCCATGGCCGGGGTGAAAAGCCACACGCGGATGCCGCTTGCCGACTGGCGCATCTGCGCATAGGCGGCCGTCAGGATGGGCTCGCCCTCGGTGTTGTACACCTGGTCAGGGTCAAGGCCGAACTGCTGGCGGATGGCCTCGCGAGCGGCGGCGATGGCTTCCTCCACGGGGATATCGCCCTCCTGGGGATCGGCGTTTGCGAGGGGATCGCCCCAGAGCTCGGTGCCCTCAATGTAGTCGTAATTGATGGTGAAGCCGTCGATGGCGTTGATCTCCTGGTTGATGGCAAATGCCTCACTGGAGCCTTCACCCAGGGCGTATAGCAGTTGCTCCTGTCCCCAGGCCACACGGTTCAGCGTGCCGCCAGCCCAAAGCACAGGGTCCACATCGTCGTGGCTCCAAGCGGCGGTGATGGAACCGTTCTGCTTTTCCACGGTGTACACGCCAGCCAGATGGTGGTTGATCTGCCCGCTGGTTTCAAAGGTGACCACCCAGCCGGTATCGGTCAATTGGCAGTCATCCAGGAAAACACCCAGGGTACGCAGGGTCAGCCCGTACTTTTCCATCACAGCCTGCCGGGCCTGGAAAACAGCCTCGGCCCGGGTGTCGGGCACCTGGACGGGCACCAGCGTGGTATGTACGGGCTGGGTGGCGACCACCGTATCAGGGGCGGGGGGATTGTTCAGGATGGACAGGGCCACCAGTGCAAGGCACAGCACCACCCCGGCGCAGGCCAGCGCAATGCGCAGGGCAGGGGTGCGGCGGACTGGCTCCTGCTGATGCAGCTTGCGTAAAACAGCACCCGTCATGCGGTGATCCCACTGGACATTGGCAAGCTGATGATCCACAAGCTGCTGGAACTCGTTGCGTTCAGTCCTCATTGAAATACCACCTTTCGAGCCTGCTGCGCAGGATAGTATTGGCGCGGTCCAGCCGCTGCTTGACGGTGGAGGGCGAAATGTGCAATGCCTCCGCCACTTCCTTGAGCTTCATGCCCTGGTAATAGCGCAGGAGCACCGCCTCGCGCAGTTTTTGCGGCAGGCTCATCACTTCGGTGATGACTGTTGCATCCGGCCAGATGCTCTCACAGGACGGTTCGGGCAAAAGCTCCAGGGAAACGCGGCGGTCGGTATGGCGGAACCATGCGGTGCGCAGGTAGTCGCGGCAGGTGTTGATGGCGATACTCATCAGCCATGCGCGCTCGCTGCTGTCATCGCGGAGATCATCAAGCCGCTTGTACGCTTTGAGAAAGGTATCCTGCACGGCATCCTCAGCCAGAGAAATATCGTGAAGATGGATGCTGCACATTCTCAACAGCGTGGTGCCGTACTGCGTCATCAGCCGCTCCAAAACGGCTTGCCTGTCAGGCGTCAGGTCAGGTTGCATAGGTCAACCTCCTTTCACTTATTAGACGAGGCAGAAAAAGAAAATGGACATAGATGGAAGGGGTATTTTTAATTCGGAATTCGGAATGCGGAATTCGGAATTGAGAATGTGGGCTGGGGGAATGCGATTCTCCCCCAAATTTTATAGAACTGCGCTGTGGTGGGCGGGCAGAACCACTCCCTCAGTCGCCAGGCGGCGACAGCTCCCTCGGAGAGGGAGCCTTAGTTTGAATCTTGCGTCGCGGCGCGACCGTATTCGCGCCGTGACCCATGCAAAAAACCCACCCTGCAACATCGCAGGATGGGTTTCGAAAGGGCTGAAAGCCCTTCGTGGGGAGTCCAGAGGGGCAACGCCCCTTTGGTCAGAACAGACCGACGATCTTGCCTTCGGGGTTGACGTCGATGCCCTCGGCGGCGGGGACGCGGGGCAGGCCGGGCATGGCGATGATGTCGCCAGCGAAGGCCACCACGAAGCCTGCGCCTGCGGAGAGGCGGACAGAGCGGATGTGCAGGGTGAAGTCCTTGGGCGCGCCCAGGGCCTTGGGGTCATCGGAGAAGGAGTACTGGGTCTTGGCGATGCAGACAGGGCACTTGCCCCAGCCTTCTTCTTCCAGCTTCGCCAGCTGCTTGAGCACGCTGCCGGCAAAGGCCACGTCCTTGGCACCATAGATGCGCTGGGCCACGGCGGTGATCTTGTCAGCCAGCTTCAGGTCGTCTTCGTAGGTGTAGGAGGGGGTGGAATCGGTCTGGGCGTCCACGGTGTCGCAGACCAGCTGAGCCAGCTCGGTCACGCCGGCACCGCCGCGGGCCCAGCCGTCGCACAGCTCAACAGGCGCACCGGCCTGCTCGCAGGCGGCACGCAGGGCGGCCATCTCGGCATCGGTATCGGTGATGAAGCGGTTCATGGCCACGATGACCGGACGCTTCCACACGTTCTTCACATGGTCGATGTGGGCCATCAGGTTGGTGAGGCCCTTCTTGAGGTACTCCACGCCTTCCACGGAGAGCTGATCCTTGGGGCAGCCGCCGTGATGCTTCAGGGCGCGGACGGTGGCCACGACGATGATGGCATCGGGCCAGATGTCGCTCTGGCGGCACTTGATGTCCAGGAACTTCTCGGCGCCCAGGTCGCCGCCGAAGCCGGCCTCGGTGACCACATAATCAGCCAGGTTCATGGCAGTTTTGGTGGCGATAACGGAGTTGCAGCCGTGGGCGATGTTGGCGAAGGGGCCGCCGTGCATCAGGCAGGGGGTTCCGTCGATGGTCTGCACCAGGTTGGGCTGGATGGCGTCGCGCAAAAGGGCGGTCATGGCACCTTCGGCGTGGATGTCGCCAGCAGTGACGGGGGTACCGGCAAAGGTGCGGGCCACCTGCAGGCGGGCCAGGCGGGCCTTCAGATCCTGCAGATCCTGGGCCAGGCAGAACACAGCCATGACCTCGCTGGCGGCGGTGATGTCGAAGCCGTCCTCGCGGGGCATGCCGTTGGCCTTGCCGCCGATGCCGCTCACGATGGAGCGCAGCTGACGGTCGTTCACGTCCAGGCAGCGACGCCAGGTGACGGTACGGGGATCAATGCCCAGCTTGTTGCCCTGCTGGATGTGGTTATCCACCATGGCAGCCAGCAGATTGTTGGCAGCGGTGATGGCATGCAGGTCGCCAGTGAAGTGCAGGTTGATGTTCTCCATGGGCAGCACCTGGGCATAGCCGCCGCCGGTGGCACCGCCCTTCATGCCGAACACCGGGCCCAGAGAGGGCTCGCGCAGGGCCAGCATGGCCTTCTTGCCGATCTTGGTCATGCCGTCGGCCAGACCCACGGACACGGTGGTCTTGCCCTCACCGGCAGGGGTGGGGTTGATGGCGGTGACCAGGATCAGCTTGGCCTTCTTTTCGCGCTGGGGAACCTGCATGGGGTCCACCTTGGCGATGTAGCGGCCATAGGGCACCAGGGCATCCTCGGGAATGTTAGCAGTGCGGGCTATCTCCTCGATCTTGCGGGGGGACGCCGCCTGGGCGATCTCGATATCCGTAGGCATATGGATCAAGCTCCTTTATCATTGCGGTTGGGAAAACGAACATACCATTTTATTATAGCCTACGGAATGATTTATTGCAAGTGACATCCGAACGATTATTCCGCATTGGTCAAAATAGTATCGTTTTCCGGCACCACATGCAGCAGCTGGCTGACGGTGACGCACGCATAAATAAAGGGCGGCTGCCCCGGGAAAGGGACAGCCGCCGGGTCGATACGGTTATTCCGCCTTGCTGGGCGCAATGGTAAACACCCAGTCCGCTTTGGGATGACCCTCCCAAAGCGTTTTGCCATCGGGAGTGGTTTCCCAGTTGGCGATGTGGATGCTCAGGTCGTAGGTTTCCTGGAGAGCAATGGGTTCATCCAACATAAATTCCAAAGAAATCAGTACGGAGCCGTCGGATTGCAACCAGTGGATGATGCCGGTGCTGCCAGGCAGCGTTTTGCCGCTGCGGTCGAGTAAGCCGTTGATGGATGCCCAGACGTTCAACACCTTGGCATCGGTGGAAGCGGCAATTTCCTGCACAGAAGTTGTATTGGCAGGAATTTCACTGAACGGCAGGCTGTCCATGTCATCCTTCGACCACAAATCAGTTTGGGCATAACCAGCGTTGGGAACAAGGCGGATATTCATATCCTCGGCAGGGGCGATGGACATGGTAGCCAGGACATAGGCGCACTTGTCATCGCTCAAAATAAGGCCGTTTTCGTTCTTGCCGGTGATGCCGGTAATGATCACATCGCCCATGGTGTAGATCAGGTCGCCTACCTGCTGGGAAGGGCGGCTGGTATCGGTGACACCGGAACGGGCGGCAGTACGCCAGTCTTCACCAAAACGTTCACCGAAGAAATCGGCCGTGCTGGGTGCTTCTGCAAAGGATACGGAAGTGAAAACAAGAACGAGTGCTAACGCCAGAAGCAGCACGGATAAGACATTGCGTTTCATATTTCATTCCTCCTGGATGTATCGTGCTCAATTGGCTTCCGCCTTGCTGGGCGCAATGGTGAATACCCAGTCCTCGCTGACGCGGGTGTCCATCAGGTGCTCGCCTTCGGGGGTGACCTGGTGGTTGGCGATGTACACGCTCAGGGTGTACTCGTCCTGGCGCGGGATGGGCTCATGCAGGTCGATCTCCATAGTGAAGACCATCGTGCCGTCCTCCTGCAGGATGCCGGAATAGCCAATGTCGGCGTTGACCAGCTCGCCGCCCGTACCCACCAGGCCGTTGGCGGTGGCACGGGTGCACAGGATGGTTGCGTCGGTCTGGGCGGCCTTGTCCTTCACGGACACAGCATCAGCAGGGATGTTGTCGTGTCCGCCATAGTAGGGATCGAAATTCCAGGGGTCGGTGGTCAGGTAATCCTCGGGGATCAGCACCACGTTGGTGCCCTCGGCGGCGCGCATGGTGCCGGTGGCATAGATACGGGAGCACATCTCGTCGCTGATGGACATGGGGTCTTCGCCGCGGTTGTCCTCTTCATTGTCCAGGGTAATGCCGGTGACGATCACGTCGTCCAGCGCGTAGATCACATCGCCCACCTGGCGCGTGCGGAGCGTGGTGTCGATGTCGCCCTGAAGCAGGGCGTCCTTGTACTTTTCGCCGTAGAATTCGCCGAAGCGGTCGGCGGTGATCGAAGCAACGGCAGCCACTGCTGCGCCAACGATGGCGACCAGCAGCAGGGTGATCAATGCAGTGCGTAGGGTAAAGCGTTTCACGGGTCGTTCCTCCTCCTGCGTATGGCGCAGGGCGTACTGCACACGATGCTGGAAGCTTTCCGGCACGTCGCCGTATACGGCTTGCTGCAAGTTTTTCTCTTTCAGCGTCACAGGTCCTGCACCTCCTCAAATACTTGGCTGCGGCGCATCGCATCCCGGCCACGGGCCAGGCGGGATTTGACGGTGCCGCTGGGTATACGCAGCATGCTGGCGATCTCCTGAATCTCATAGCCCTCCAGGTAGAACAGCACCATAGGCAAACGGAGCTTGTCCGGCAGACCGGTAAAGAACCGATACAGGTTCGGGTCTGAACCGGGCGGGGCAGGGGCGTCGGGGATGGTCTCCACGGGCGTTTCGCGCTTGCGGCTGCGGATGATGGCGTAACATTCGTTGACCAGAATGCGCGTCACCCAGGCCTGCAGGCGGCTTTCATCCTTAAGGGTGGCCTGCTTGCGCCACGCTTTTTCAATGCAGGACTGCACAGCGTCCTCCCGGTCGCACAGTTGGGGCAGGATCGCACAGGATACGCGGTAGAGCGATGCCTGCATCTCCACGATGTGCCGGGCAAATTCCTCGTGTGTCATAAGCTCCTCCATGGTGTGTAAATCGACTTACACTTATATGATGCCGGAGGGTGGGGGAAGGTTCCGTAACCATTGTAAATTACTTGATGGATATGGTAAAGCAGGAAATCAAACAAAAAAAGAGAGCCCTTTCGGACTCTCTTGAAGACACTGTACGAAATTACTTGATTTCGACGGTGGCACCCACAGCCTTGAACTGCTCGGCGATCTTCTCGGCTTCTTCCTTGGAAGCGCCTTCCTTAATGGTCTTGGGAGCGGACTCCACGATTTCCTTGGCTTCCTTCAGGCCCAGGCCGGCAACGACTTCGCGCACAACCTTGATGACCTTGATCTTCTCGGAGCCGGCATCCTTCAGGATGACGTCGAACTCGGTCTTCTCTTCCTCAGCAGCAGCGGCAGCAGCGGGGGCAGCACCACCGGCAACAGCGATAGCACCGGTCACGCCGAACTCTTCCTTCATGGCGTCGACCAGTTCCTTGATCTCCAGCAGAGTCATGGACTTGATAGCGTCCAAAATTTCCTGATGAGTCATTTTATTTTCCCTCCAAATTGTAAAGTAAATGTTTGTTGTTATGCGGCCATTATGCGGCCAGTGGGATTAGGCAGCCTTCTGCTCGGCGATTTCGTCCAGCACGGCAACCAGAGAAGACACGGGGGAGACCAGGCAGCCAACCAGGGTGGCCAGCAGCTCTTCGCGGCTGGGCAGGGCGGCCAGAGCCTTCACAGCGGCAACGTCCATGACCTCGGTGCCCATCAGGCCACCCTTGATCTCCAGGGACTGCAGCTTGTTCTTCTCGATGAAGTCGTTCACGACCTTGGGAGCGTTGGTCACGTCCTTGGTGGAGAACACGAAGGCGTTGGGGCCCTCCAGCAGATTCTCCAGGCCGGGGATGTTCAGCTCCTGCAGGGCGCGCAGCACCAGGCGGTTCTTCAGCACGCAGTACTGAACATCCTGCTCACGGCACAGCTTACGCAGGTTGGTCACCTGTTCCACGGTCAGACCGTTGTAGGAGCAGATCACCATGGACTGGCAATTCTTGATCTTCTCAACAATGTCAGCCACGACCTGAACTTTCAACTCACGATTCTTGCTCATTTCTTCTTGCACCTCCTCAATGGTTTGGGAGTAAAAGAAAACCCTTGCGCAGGCGCAAGGGAGAGCTTGACAAAAGATCAACTATCCTTTACACCTCGGCAGGCGGAGCGGACTCCTTTACATCCTTGCGGATACCGGCTGTCTACGGCACAGGTTTCTTCAAAACCAGATGTCATTATACACGCAACACGCCTGTTTGTCAACACTTTGCGCAGCTTTTTTTCCATGATCTGTTACACATCTTACATTGTTGTAAATATGACGGCAAATTTCTTGAAATCGACATGGAATTGTAATACATTAAGCTGGAAAGGAGCTGATTGCAAATGCAACAGACAAAGCATCTGCGCCGTCTGGCGGCGGTATGCCTGGCCATGTTCCTGATGCTGATGGCTTCGACTGCTCTGGCGGCGGAGGGAACGGTGAACACCAAGTCCCTGGTGCTGCGTAAATCCGCCAGCAAAAACAGCAAGGTCCTGCATACCCTGGACAAGGGCGACCGGCTGGAGGTCCTCAGCAGCACGGGGGACTGGTACAGGGTCAGCTATGGCAAGTATACCGGCTATGTGATGAAGAAATACGTGAAGGTCAGCGGCAAGGTGGAGGAGAAAGAATCTTCTACTAATAATACGGCCACCAAAGAAGAAAACAACACCACCGTGGGAGACTTGGGCGATGCGCCCGGCACCTCCCGCCCTGGCGACCGCGGCAGCGACGTAAAAAAACTGCAGCAGGCCCTGAAGGCAAAGGGCTTGTACTCCGGCAAGATCGACGGCATCTACGGCAAGGGCACCACGGCGGCTGTGCGGGACTTTCAGCGGAAGTACGGCCTGAGCCGCGACGGCATTGCGGGCAAGGTGACCATCCGCACTCTGTTCGGCGAACCTGCGGCCGATGCGGATGCGCTGAAGCCCCAGTCCCTGAAATGGTTCAGTAATACAGGCACCATTCCCCGGGGCGCAACGGTGACCATCAAGGACTGCTACACCGGCAAAACCTTCAACGCCGTGCGGTGGAGCGGCTCCAACCACATGGATACCGAGCCTGCCAGCAAAGCCGATGCGGCTACGTTCAAGGAAATCTACGGCGGCAGTTACAGCTGGAAGCGTCGCCCCATCCTGGTGAAATATGACGGCAAGGTTTACGCTGCCTCCATGAACGGCATGCCCCACGGCACCAGCACCATTTCTAACGGCTTTGACGGGCACTTCTGTGTGCATTTCACCGGCAGCAAGACCCACGAAACCGACAAGGTGGACGCTGATCACCAGAACTGCGTGGAAACGGCAATGAAATACAGCTGGTAAACCATTGACAACCCTGCAAAATCCTGATAAAATCAGTGGTAAGGCTGTGATGAGAAGAGCGTGCGGAGGCCGTCCACAGAGAGGGAATGGTTGCTGAAAATTCCCGTCGGGATCCGCGCGGAGACACCTCGGAGCCCCCTGGTGAGAATCAGGCGCGTCCTCGCGTTACAGGGGATAACAAGGCGGCACTTCGCCGCGAAGCAGGGTGGCACCGCGAAAATGCTTTTTCGCCCCATGCAGATAAGCTTTCTGCATGGGGCTTTTCTGTGCAGATGACCCGAATAATTCAGAAAGAGGTTGACAAGTATGCAGAATCGTACCCATACCTGTAACGAACTGCGCATGGCTGACTGCGGCAAGACCGTGAAGCTCTGCGGCTGGATGGAAAACGTCCGCGAAGTGTCCGGCAACCTGGCCTTCGTGGTGCTGCGCGATTTCTACGGCACCACGCAGATTGTGGTGGAAACCGAAGAAATGATGGCCGTGATCAAGGAGCTGAACAAGGAATCTACCATCGCCGTCACCGGCGTGGTGCGCGAGCGCGACTCCAAGAATCCCAAAATGGAGACCGGCGACATCGAAGTGGTGCCCGAGAAGATCGAGGTGCTGGGCCGCTGCCGCTACAACGAGCTGCCCTTCCAGATCAACCGCTCCAAGGACGCTGACGAGAGCCTGCGCCTGAAGTACCGCTATCTGGACCTGCGCAACCCCGAGGTGAAGAAGAACATCATCATGCGCTGCAATGTGGTGTCCGCCCTGCGCAACGCCATGAACGAGCACGGCTTCCTGGAGATCACCACCCCCATCCTGACTGCCTCTTCTCCCGAGGGTGCCCGTGACTACCTGGTGCCTGCCCGTAAGCACCCCGGCATGTTCTATGCGCTGCCCCAGGCTCCCCAGCAGTTCAAGCAGCTGCTGATGACCTCCGGCTTCGACAAGTATTTCCAGATCGCCCCTTGCTTCCGCGACGAGGACGCCCGCGGCGACCGCAGCCCCGGCGAGTTCTATCAGCTGGACATGGAAATGGCCTTCGCCTCCCAGGACGACGTGTTCGCCGTGCTGGAGGACGTGCTGCCCCCCATCTTCGCCAAGTATGGCAAGTATAACATTGCTTCCTCTGCGCCCTTCAAGCGCATTCCCTTCAACGAGTCCATGGAAGTGTATGGCTCCGACAAGCCCGACCTGCGCATCGACCTGACCCTGACCGACGTCACCGAGCTCATCGGCTCCTGCGGCTTCGGCCCCTTCGAGGGCAATGTGGTGAAGGCCGTGGTCGTGTCCGACATGACCGCCACCCGCAAGCAGATCGACAAGCTGTGTGCCGACGTGGAAGTGGTCACCGGCAACAAGGCCTTCTGGTTCAAGGTGGACGAGAAGGGTCAAATTGCCGGCGGTATCGCCAAGTTCCTGCAGGACAAGGCGGACGAGATCATCTCCGCCCTGAACCTGAAGCCCAACACCTTCGTGGGCCTGACCGCTGGCAAGAAGCTGGTTGCCCAGAAGACCGCCGGTACCCTGCGCAAGATGGTGGCCGAGCTGGCTCCCCAGCACATCGACCGCGAACGCTACGAGTTCTGCTGGATCGTGGACTTCCCCATGTACGAGATCGGCGAGGAATCCGGCGAGCTGGAGTTCTGCCACAACCCCTTCTCCATGCCCAACGGCGGCCTGGAGATCCTGAACAAGGCCGCTGCAGGCGAGGTAGATCCGCTGTCCATTACCGCCTTCCAGTACGACCTGGTGTGCAACGGCGTGGAGCTCTCCTCCGGTGCCGTGCGTAACCACGATCCCGAGATCATGATCAAGGCCTTCCAGATGGTGCGCCTGGGCGAGGAAGACGTGAAGGCCAAGTTCCCGGCCATGTACAACGCCTTCTGCTATGGTGCTCCGCCCCATGCCGGCATCGCCCCCGGTGTTGACCGCATGGTGATGCTCCTGGCTGGTGAAGAGTCCATCCGCGAGGTCATCGTCTTCCCCATGAACAAAAACGCCCAGGACCTGATGATGGGTGCACCTGGCACTGTGGAACAGAAGCAGCTGGATGAGCTGCATATCGCCATCGTGAAGGACGAAGAGTGACGCCAGAGGGCTCTGCCCTCTGGACTCCCGGTCAGGGCTCTGCCCTGACAACCCGCTTAAGGGATTTCATCCCTTAAGAATCCCGTTCGGGGATGGCGTTTGGTACGCATCTAAGCAGGGGTCACGGTGCGCAGAGGGCGCACCGCGACGCGGGGAGAGCTGCGTTTTTGCTTGGTTGAGCTTTGGCTCGGATCTGTGAGCAAGCTCACAGAGTCCTCGCGTCGCGCATACGCTGCTTTCCACCCCGACAAGGTGGAGGCGGCGACCTCCTGCGGAGGCCGACGGGATAGTCAAGTTCCTGCGCACACGAGCGTTGCAGGCTTTGCGTCCCGGCGCACCCTTTGTGCGGCGGGACCCCGGCAAGGATACCACCCTGCTCCAATACCCAGAAAGGGAGTCCAGAGGGTCGAAGACCCTTTGGTGGGGATCCCCAAGGGGCAACGCCCCTTGGGCGGGGTGTCGGGGCAGAGCCCCGACTGGGCTTGTCAAAGTGCGGAAAATCTGTTATACTGTTATGGAAACCTGAGGAGGTGCTATATTATGGCAAGCAAGAAGGATAATCTCCCCTTGACGGTGGATATGGATACGGAACAGACCAGCAACATTATCTATGCCAATGAGGTGGTTGCATCCATCGCGGGCGTTGCCGCCAGCGAGGTGGAGGGTATTGCCAGCATGTGCAATGTGAGTGGCAGCATCCTCAGCAAGAAGAACAGCAACATCACCAAGGGCGTGAAGGTCGAGATCGGCACGGAAGAGGCCAGCGTTGACCTGTATGTGATCGTGGAGTATGGCACGCCGATCCAGAAGGCGGGCCAGGACGCGCAGGAGAATGTGCGCCGCGCCATCGAATCCATGACCGGCCTGCATGTGGTGCGTGTGGACGTGCATGTGCAGGGCGTGAGCTTCGAAAAGGAAAACAGCGCGCTGACGGCTGGTGCCCAGCAGGGCGTGCTGGAGGCTGGCGAGGCTCCCAAGGCTGAGGCTTCCGCTGAGGCCCCTGCGGCTGAGGACGCCCAGGAAAAGACCGAAGCGTGATCGTTCCACCGGCAGGGCTGTTGTTTGCCTTGCCGGTGAACGTGTTTATACGGTGATCGTAAAGGAGGCTCTGTTGTCATGAAGCTTCGCATTGTTGACCGGATTATTGCGGCTGTTGCCGGACTTTTGCTGGCGGCACTTTCCCTGATTCCGCTGGTCGATTTTCTGACGAATGCACGCATTTTTGCGCGCCTGGCGGAAATCTCTGCGGTCAAGTCGGCCTCGCACATCATTTTGATGGTGGGCGGCGGTATCGTTGTGCTGCTGATGGGCATCCTGTGCCTGCGCCTGGCTTTCCGCCGCGGCAAGCGCAAGGACTTTGTGGTGCAGTCCACCGATGTGGGCGAATTGAGCATTTCCATCAAGGCCATTGACAACCTGGTGCAGAAGTGCGTGGAGAAGCATGACGAGCTGCATGTGAGCAGCACCACGCTGGAAAACACCCGCGACGGCCTGGTGATCGGCATGCGCGTGGGCCTGGCCAACGGCGTGAACATCCCCCTGGCGGTGAATGCGCTGCAAAAGCAGATCAAGCAGTATGTAACGGCTTGCTCCGGTGTGGATGTGCACGAGGTCAAAGTGCAGGTGGATACCACTGCCGCCAAGGGCAATGCCTCTGTTTATGCGGTGCCGGATATGCTGGAAAACGTGACCCTGCCCCGGAATGATGCCCCTGTGCCCGAAGAGCACGTTGCCCCTGTGGCAGAGGAAATCGCCGAGGTGAAGGAAGAAAAATGCCTGCACCAGCGGCTTTTCGGCGAGGAAGAGCAGCCTGCCATCGTGCCCATGCCGCCGGTGGAAGAAGCTGCTGACGCCGAAGAAGCTGCCAACGAGCAGGAAGCCCCTGTGGAAGAAACCGCTGACGCCCAGGAAGAGGAAGCTGTGGCTGAGGAAACTCCCGCGGCAAAAGAACCTGCTGAAGATGCTGCCGAGCTGGAGACTCTTTCCGGCCTGACCCTGGAAGCGGAAGAATCCAAGGAAGCAGCCGAAGAAGTGGCATCTGTGGAAGAAGCAGAGGAAATCAGCGCAGACGAAACTGCGGCGGAGGATGAATCCGACTACGAGGTCGAAGACGTCGAAGCCGAGGAAGAAGCTGCCGATTTTGTGGCGGACGAGGATTCCATCGCCGAGCTGGAAGCCCTTGACGGCGCGGAAGACTTCGCCGAAGAGGAAGAAGCGGAAGAAGCGGAAGAATCCGCCGAAGCCAACGACGAAAAAACAATCACCCCCGAAGCCTGATCCGGCTTGAACTGCGCTGCATTTCTGCAGCCAAGCAACGGTGCGAAAAAAGGGGGATTCTTAAGGGTCGAAGACCCTTGAGCAGGGCGCAGGGGCAGCGCCCCTGCCGGAGTCCAGAGGCAGCGCCTCTGGGGGAAGATTCAAGAGAAAATAGGAGTGTATGTACGATGGCGCGAGTAACTGCGCGAGCTGCGGTTATGCAGATGATTTATGAAAAGCTGGCTGGCGGCCAGGGCGGCGAGGAAACGCTGCAGATGGTTTACGACGAGCTGCGCGAGCAGGGTGTGCCCGGCGTGGAATCCGTGCGGGACAACGAGCCCGGCAAGGCTGACCGGGAGTATATCACCCGCGTGCTTGACGGCGTGGTGAACAACCTGGACGAGCTGGATGAGCAGATCCAGGCGGCGGCCAAGGACTGGACCGTGGAGCGCATGCCCAAGGTGGACCTGACCATCCTGCGCCTGGCGACCTGGGAGATCCTGCACGAAGAGGATGTTCCTGGCAGCGTGGCCATCAATGAGGCCGTGGAATTGGCTGGCCGATATTCCGAGCCTGCCAGCGGCCGGTTCATCAACGGCGTGCTGGGCACCATCCTGCGCCGGAAAGAGGCGGCACAGGCATGAGGCAAGTAGTCATCGGGCTGGACACCAGCTGCTACACCACCTCGGTGGCTGCGGTCACGGTGGACGGCCAGGTGCTGGCAAGCTGCCGCAAGCTGCTGCCGGTGAAGGCGGGCGAGCGCGGCCTTCGGCAAAGCGAGGGCGTGTTTATCCACGTTCGCCAGCTGCCCGAAAGGCTGGAGGAGCTGAAGGAGCATGTGCAGGGCTGCGAGATCGTGGCCGTGTGCGCCTCTCGCCAGCCCAGGGACGAAGAAGAATCCTATATGCCGGTGTTTCAGGTAGGGGATGCGCAGGCGCGCGGCTTGGCCGCGATGCTTGGCGTCCCTTGCTTTGCGTCCACCCATCAGCGTGGCCATGTGGCTGCGGCCATGGTGGATAGCGGTGTGGAGGATGGCGACCTGCTGGCGGTGCATCTGTCCGGCGGCACCACGGAGCTGCTCGGCCTGAAGGGCGATGCGCTGACGCTGCTGGGCGGCACGCTGGATCTGCATGCCGGGCAATTGGTGGATCGCGTGGGCGTGGCCCTGGGGCTGCCTTTCCCGGCGGGGCCGCACCTGGAAAAGCTGGCGGTGGCAGGCGTGAGTGAAGCGAAGCTCCCGGCCAACCTGGCAGATGGTGACCTGCACTGCCATTTCTCCGGTGCGGAGACCCAGGTGCAGCGGTGGATCAAGCAGGGCGAAATGCCCCGTGAGAACATCGCCCGGGAGGTCTATGACCTGCTGGCCCGCACCGTGAGCCGCATGATCCTGGCTGGCAGCCGAGATACGGGCATCCGCCAGGTGCTGATCGCCGGCGGCGTGGCCAGCTCGGCCCTGTTCCGCCAGCTGGTGACGGAGCGCATCCGCAAGAAGGACAAGACCTTCCGCGTATGCTTCGGCAAGCCTGAATACAGCGGCGACAACGCGGTGGGCGTGGCCCTGATCGGCGCGAAGAAGTACCGGGAGAGCCTATGCTTGCACGATTAACAGAAGCTGAATTTGACCAGTGGGCCGGGTGGGCATACGACCTGGCTACCACGCCTGAGCATGCCAGCTACCCCAGCTACCGGGACGGCATCAAGACCCGGGAGGATTTCATCCAGCGGGCCCGGCGCGGCCTGGAGGATGAAGAGATCCTGCTGTTCCGCCATGAAGGGAAAGTGTGCGGCTGGATCCAGTGGTATGCGATCCCGGAGGAACACTATGCCCAAACCGTGAGCTTTCTGGTGGAAAGCCATGCGGAGGAAGCGGCACAGACGTTTGCGGCCCATGTGGCGCAGGCCTGCCCGGGCTTTACGCTGGACATCGGCCTGGACGGGGCCAATGCGCAGGCGGCTGCTGCGCTGGAAAAGGCCGGGTTCGCTTTGATGGACAGCAGCGTCAATCATACGCTGATGTTTGACCGGTATGAACCCTGCTGTGTGCCGGAGCATGTCCGGCTGATGCAAACGCAGGACGAAGCCGAATTCCGCCGGGTGCATGATGAACCGGACATGTACTGGAATGCCGACCGCATGCTGACGGATGCCGGCCGCTGGCGCATCTACCTGTACTGGCAGGAGAGCCGAGCAACGAGTGTGCTGTGCTGCATGCTGGACGACGGCTGGCCGGAGATATTCGCCATTGAGTTTGAAAACGATGTGTTCCGGCCGGAAATCTACCGCGATCTGATGGCGGCCTGCCTGCGCGATGCCAAGGCGGCGGGCTGCCCCTATATGACCTATTTTGAAGAGGAAGAACAGGCCCTGCCTATCCTGGCTGCGTTAGGTTTTGACGCGGTGGGACGGTATGCGGCTTATCGCAAAGAATTGTAAGGAGGATTCAATGATGGCTGCACAGCTGCTTGATGGTAAGGTCATGTCGGACGCCCTGCGCGCAGAAATTGCGCAGAAGGTGGCCGCTTTGAAGGAAAAAGGTGTTACCCCCGGCCTGGCGGTGATCCTGGTGGGCGAGGACCCTGCCAGCCAGATCTACGTGCGCAACAAGGGTATCGGCTGCGAGCAGACGGGCATGCACTCCGTCACCATCCGCATGCCGGAGGAAACCACCCAGCAGGAGCTGGAGGATCAGATCCGCGCCCTGAACGAAGATCCGGCTATCCATGGCATTCTGGTGCAGCTGCCCCTGCCCAAGCACCTGGACGAAGCTGCCGCCCTGGCAGTGATCGTGCCGGAAAAGGACGTGGACGGCTTCCATGTGCAGAACGCCGGTAAGCTGCTAAACGGCCTGAACGGCGTGGTGGCCTGCACCCCCAAGGGTGCCCTGGAGATGATCCGCCGCACGGGCGTGAACCTCTCAGGTAAGGAGGCCGTGGTGGTGGGCCGCAGCAACAT
>JAGBBA010000034.1 GCA_017938695.1 Clostridia bacterium
TCTGCTGCAATAGAAAAAGCAGCTATGTACTTGAAGGTTTCCCTTCAAGCCATAACTGCTTGAATTTCTTGTATTTCCCGCGACTCATGACGAGGAGGGGTAAACCTTCCTCTACATAATAACGCGTCTCGCAGGATGGGTTTCGAAAGGGCCGAACGGCCCTTCGCGGGATTCTTAAGGGCAGAGCCCTTAAGTGGGGTGTCCAGAGGGGCAACGCCCCTCTGGCAGGGGATTTCTAAGGGGGCAAAGCCCCCTTAGGCGTCCAGGCCCTGGTCGCGGGCTTGGGCGGTGTAGAGGTCGTAGTAGGCACCGTGCTTGGCCATCAGCTCGTCGTGGCTGCCGGCCTCCAGGATGCCCTTGTTGGAGATGTAGAGGATGCGGTCGCAGTTCTTGATGGTGGAGAGGCGGTGGGCAATGATGAAGGAGGTGCGGTTCTTCAGCAGAACCTGGATGCCCTCCTGCAGGAGCTTCTCCGTTTTGGTGTCGATGGAGGAGGTGGCCTCGTCCAGGATCAGGATGCGGGGATCGCTGAGCAGGGTACGGGCAAAGGACACCAGCTGCTTCTGGCCCTGGGAGAGGCGGTTGCCGCGCTCGTTGACGGCTGTCTGGTAGCCCTGGGGCATTTCGCTGATGAAGTCATCGGCGCGGACCATCTGGGCGGCGGTACGGATCTCGTCCTCGGTGGCGTTCAGGCGGCCGTAGCGGATGTTATCCATGATGGTGCCGGAGAAAATGAAGCTGTCCTGCAGCATGATACCCAGCTGGTTGCGCAGGCTGTTCAGGGTCACGTCGGTGATGTCGTAGGTCTTGCCGTCGGCACCCTCCAGGGTGATGGAGCCGCTGTTCAGGTTATAGAAGCGGCAGAGCAGGTTCACGATGGTGCTCTTGCCTGCACCGGTGGGGCCCACCAGGGCGATGCTCTCGCCGGCCTTCACATGCAGATCCATGTTCTCCAGCACATGGATGCCCTCTTCGTAGCCGAAGGTGACGTTGTTGAAATCCACCTTGCCGGTGATGTCGGGCAGGGTTTCAGCGCCTTCCTTGTCATCCACCACCACGGGCTCGTCCATGGTTTCAAAGATGCGCTCCAGGTAGGCCAGGTTGTTGACGAAGGAGTTGTAGATGTTCGCCAGGTTGGTGATGGGCTGCCAGAAGCGGCTGACATACTGGCCCATGGCCAGGATCACGCCGAAGGACACGATGGCACCGCCCAGCCAGTACACACCGGCGATGTACATGACCGTGAACACAGTCTGGGTGATCAGCTCGGAGGTAAACCACACGCTGTTGGAGATGTACACAGCCTTCATCCAGGCAGTGCGGCAGGCGATGGCCAGACGCTCCATGATGGAACGGTTCACGTCCTGGCGGGCGAACAGCTGGCTGACGCGTACGCCGTCGATGGACTCGGCCAGGTAGGCGTTGTAGTTGGAGTTCTTGTTGCTCTGGTTCTGCCAGGCCTTGCGCTGGCGGGGCTTCAGGTACCAGATGAACGCCACAAACAGGGGCAGACCAGCGATGACGATGGTGGCCAGGGTGGCGTTGGTGGTATACATGAACACCACGATGAAGATCAGGTTGATGATCTCCAGAATGGAGTTGATGATGCCGTTGGACAGGATGTCCGACACGGAGTTGACGTAGTTGATGACGCGCACCAGGATCTTTCCGGCAGGGCGGCTGTCGTAGTAGGAGAAGGGCAGCTTCTGCAGGTGGGCGAAGAGATCCTTGCGGATATCGTAGATGATCTCCTGGCTCACGTGGGCCATGATGCGGGAACGGATGACGGTGAACACGATGCTCAGGCAGATGATGCCCAGGAACAGCACGGCCATCTGGCCCAGCATGCCGATATCCTTGTTGGGCACGGCTTCGTCCATGACCCACTGGGTGATCTTGGGCACGAACAGGCCGGCCACGGAGGCGCAGGCAGAGAGCAGCAGGGCCAGGAGCATCTTGACCTTGTGCTTGCCGATATACTTGAAGGCGCGCTTAAGGTGACCTAAGTCAAACGGGGATTCCAAGCTCTCGTCAACGTCGAACTTATTGCGAGCCATCAGTCATTCCCCCCTTCGTACTCGATGCCGTTCTGGAGGCAGTAGGTTTCATAGTAGTAGCCGCGGTTCTTCAGCAATTCGCTGTGGGTGCCGCGCTCGGCAATGGAACCATCCTTGCCCAGCACCAGGATCTGGTCGGCGTCCTTCACAGAGGAAATACGCTGGGCGATGATGAGCTTGGTGCAGTCGTAGGGCAGGGTCTTCAGCTGCTGCTGGATGTACTGCTCGGTTTCCATGTCCACGGCGGAGGTGGTGTCGTCCATGATGAGGATGCCGGGGCGCATGGCCAGGGCGCGGGCCAGGGCGATACGCTGACGCTGGCCGCCGGAGAGGCCCACGCCGCGCTCGCCGATGATGGTATCATAGCCCTCGGGCAGCTTGGTGATAAAGTCGTCGGCAGCGGCGCGGTTGGCAAAATCGCGGACTTCCTCAAAGGTCAGCTCCTGATTGCCGAAGGCCACGTTGCCCTCAGCCGTATCGGAGAAGAGGAACACGTCCTGGATGGCAGTGCCGATGCCGCCGCGCAGCTCCTGCAGCTTCCACTTGCGCACATTGCAGTCGTCCACCAGGATCTCGCCCTGCTTTACATCGTAGAAGCGGGCCAGCAGCTGGATGATGGTGGTCTTGCCGGAGCCGGTGGGGCCCATGATGGCAATGGTCTCGCCGGGCTGGGCGGTGAAGGAGATGTCCTTGAGCACGTTCTGCCCGTCGTAGGCGAAGGTCACGTTGCGGAATTCCACCTTGCCCTGGAGCTTGTCGTGGCTCACGGCGCACTCGCTGTCGGCAATGGAGGGACGGCCCATGTCCATCTCCATGATCTTGTTGGCGCAGGTGGAGAAACGCTGGAAGTCGTTGAGCAGGTTGCCCAGCATGCGCATGGGGTTGGCCACGGCCCAGCTGAGGCTGGTGAAGATGGTCAGTTCGCCTGCGGTGAGCTCGCCCTGGATCATGAACAGGCCGCCCATGAACACGGTGATTAGCGTCATGGCGTTGGCCAGGATTTCAATGAAGGGGTAGAAGCTCAGCCACAGCTTATTGATCTTCAGGTGGCTGTCGCGGAAGGCGGAGGAACGCTGATCGAAGTTCTCCTTCTCGTATTCCTCCCGGGCAAAAGCCTTCACCACGCGGTTGCCGGCAATGTTTTCCTGGGCGGCGGTGTTCATTTCGCTCAGCTTGTCGCGCATGTTGATGAACAGCTGGCGCACCCGCTTGGAATACACCTTGGTGATGATCATCAACAGCGGCGTGACGCACACCAGGGCCAGGGCCAGCTTCCAGTTGACGAAGAAGAAATAGATGGACGTGGACAGGAACATCACCACACTGTCCACAGCAGCGTAATCAATATAGGAAAGGAAATGACGGCACCAGTCGGCATCGGCGGACATACGGGTCATCAAATCGCCGGTGCGGTGGGTGTCGAAAAAGCGCATGTCCTGATACTGCAGCTTGGTGAACAGGCGGTTGCGCAGGTTGAAAATGGTGTTCTGGCTGGTTTTTTCCAGGGTGATCACCATGAAGTAGCGCATGCTCTCACGCAACACCTTGAAGGCCAGCATCGTCATCAGGATGGGGATCAGGGGCGCAGGGTTCTGGGCCACAATGACCTCGTCCACCAGCCGGGCAGTCAGGCTGGGGTTGATCAGCAGCATGACCGACGTGACCGCGCTGATCACCAGGGCCAGGATGTGTTTCTTGTGGAACGGCTTGTCCATCACCGACCACAGCCATTTGATTTGCTGCATACAAAAAACCTCCGCAAAATGTCGAAGTGTTTTGGATTGGTTGTGAAGTATAGCACAACATCGTTGCATATGCAACGACCTAAACGGGAAACTTACTGACCTTTTAGGAAAGGTTTGGAAAAAGCGAAGAAAATGAAGGGAGATAGCCGGTTTCAGCTATCTCCCAGGGGTGCTTTTTGATGGGTTTTACGCCTCCTGAACGAACCACACGGCAGCGTCGTGGGCGTTCAGGGAAGCAGCGAGCTTCTTGCTCTTTTTGCCGCTCCACAATTCCGTGGCGGACTTGATGCCAGTCAGGCCAGCCTCAGCCGCGTCCAGGGTCAGCTTGCGCTTTTTGTCGGAGAGGTTGAACAGGGCCACGTACACACCCTTGCCGTCCTTGCGGGGTGCCACCCAGGCAGAAGCCTCGTCGGTGGTGTACAGGGGATGGGCGCACCAGGTGGTCTTTTCGATCTCCAGCAGGGGGCCGTTGGTCAGCAGGCCCAGGGTGAATTCGTCGTTCTTGACCATTTCCGCGCCGATCATCAGGGGGGAGCGCATCATGCACCACAGGGTCATCATGGTACGCTGCTCCTCCTGGGTGAAGTGAGTCCACTCGTTGGGATCCTCGCACTGGCGCAGGGCACCCAGGGGCAGCATGTCGGCATCGGGCCAGTGGCCGGGGCCAGCGTGGATGCACCACTTCTCGGCACGCTCGAACATGGCCTTGAGCAGATCCCACCGATCCCAGAAGTCGTCGGTGATGCGCCACATGTTGGCCCAGGTTTTGAGGTGCTCGGCCTGCTCCACAGGGGCCGCGCCGGGAGACAGGGACAGAACGATGTCCCGGCCGCAGTTGCGGCAGGCGGTGGAGATCACCTCGATCTCCTTCTGGCAGTGGGGATATTCGCGGGCGATGTCATCGCACTTCACGAAGTCCACGCCCCACTGGGCATACAGCTGGAAGATGCTGTCGTAGTAGGCCTGGGCTTCGGGCATATGGCACTTCAGGCCATACATATCCGGGTTCCAGGCGCAGATGGAATTGGGGTTGGCCACCTGACCGCAGTTCTTGTCGCAGTTGAGAATGGGCAGCTTCTGGTGGGCAGCCATGCGGGGCATGCCGCGCATGATGTGGATGCCGAACTTCAACCCCAGGCTATGCACATAATCCGCCAGAGGCTTGAAGCCCGCGCCGCCTGCCGCAGAGGGGAAGCGGTTCTCCGCAGGGATCAGACGGCCGTATTCGTCCATGCACAGGGGGGCGAAGGGCTCGTATTCATGGGTAGAGGCAGTGGGCTGATACCACTGGATATCCACCACCACGTATTCCCAGCCATAGTCCTTGAGGTGCTTGGCCATATAGTCGGCATTCTGCTTCACGATGTCTTCGGTCACAGCGGCACCGTAGCAGTCCCAGCTGTTCCAGCCCATGGGAGGATATTGAGCGATCATAGCAAGGAAACCTCCTTGAACGTTATTGTTGATACGAAAATTATAGCATTATTTTTCGTGAGAAACAATACAGAACAAAATTTTTCGTCTTTCTTTCTGGGGAAGAGCATGCTATAATACCCCCAAGAAACCAATATCCGCCAGATGGCGTAAATAAGGAGAACGAAGATGAAAGTCACGCTGAACCCTGCCCGCAGCGCGGGTACGATCAACAAAAACATTTTCGGTCATTTTTCTGAGCATCTGGGCCGCTGCATCTATCAGGGCCTGTTTGTGGGCAAGGATAGCCCTATCCCCAATGTGAACGGCATGCGCACCGATGTGGTGGAGGCCCTGAAGAACATTCAAGTGCCTGTGCTGCGCTGGCCCGGCGGCTGCTTTGCCGATGAGTATCACTGGGAAGACGGCATCGGCCCCCAGGAAGGCCGCAAGCGCATGGTGAACACCAACTGGGGCGGCGTGGTGGAGGATAACTCCTTCGGCACCCACGAGTTCCTGGAGCTGTGCGCCCAGATCGGCTGCGAGCCCTACATCAATGCCAACGTGGGCAGCGGCACCGTTCGTGAAATGGCCGAGTGGGTAGAGTACCTGAATTCCGAGGGCGATTCCACCGTGGTCAAGAAGCGCTGGGCCAACGGCCGCAAGGATCCCTGGGGCGTGAAGTTCTGGGGCGTTGGCAACGAGAGCTGGGGCTGCGGCGGCAACATGCGCCCCGAGTATTATGCCGACGAGTACCGCAAGTTCCAGACCTACTGCCGCAACTACGGCAAGAACAAGCTGTTCCGCATCGCCTGCGGCCCCAACAGCGACGACTATAACTGGACCGAAGTGCTGATGAAGAACGCCCGTCACTACATGGACGCGCTGACCCTGCACTACTACACCGTTTGCGGCGACAAGTGGGAAGACAAGCGCGCCGCCACCGGCTTCAGCACTGAGGAATACTACCGCACCCTGAAGCACTCCACCAAGATGGAGGAGCTGGTGACCCGCCACAGCCAGATCATGGACCGCTATGACCCCGAGAAGAAGGTGGGCCTGATCGTGGACGAGTGGGGCAACTGGTTCGACGTGGAGCCCGGCACCAACCCCGGCTTCCTCTACCAGCAGAACACCATGCGCGACGCCATGGTGGCCGCCATCACCCTGAATGTGTTCATGGCGCACTGCGACCGCGTGTGCATGGCCAACCTGGCCCAGACCGTGAACGTGCTGCAGTCCGTGATCCTCACCGAGGGCGACAAGATGGTGCTCACCCCCACCTACCACGTGTTCGACCTGTACAAGGCTCACCAGGATGCCCAGCAGGTGGACTGCTTCGTGGAAGCTGACGAAGTGGGCGAAGACAAGTTCACCGTGCCCCAGGTGATCGCCTCTGCCTCCCAGAAGGACGGCAAGATCACCCTGACCCTGGCCAACCTGGCCATGGACAAGGAAGCTGTGGTGGACGTGGAAGGCGTGTGCCTGCAGGGTGCCAAGGGCCGCATCCTCCAGGGCGAGGCCAACCAGTACAACGACTTTGACAACAGCCCCCTGGCTGTGGAAGCCTTCACCGGCATCGAAAACGGCAAGGTCAAGCTGCCCGCCTGCTGCGTGGTGGAACTGACCATCGGCTAACCAATATCATCATCAGCTCCTGCTCAAACGGGCAGGAGCTGTTTTTGTGCGCCGGAAATGACAATTGGGAGGTTTCGTATGGCATCAAAGTGCAGCATGTGGTAAGCTTTGATCATCCCAAGAGGGAAGAAAGGATAGGGAAACATGAACACGAAACGGAAAACCAAGGTGGAAAAGCAATGGGTGGTGGCAGTTGCCGCGATGGTACTGCTGGGTGCTGCGCTGCGCAGGGTGGAATACTCCTGGCATCTCCCCACCGCAACGGAGCTGTTCTCGCTGATTTTGATTACCCTGGTGATCCTTGAGTGCCGGACCGGCATCTTCTCCACTGCGGCGGCCCGGCTGCATAAGCTGTTAAAAAACGCTGTTGCGCAGAAAAACTAAGCCAATGGCTTGACTTTACCATCCTCTGATGTACAATAGGAAGCGTTATGTACAAGGAGGATGCTTGGTTATGCTGAAACGCTATATCGGCGACAAGTCGTTTTACAAGGCCGTGCTGGCCCTGGTGATCCCGCTGGTGATCCAGCAGGCCATCACCAGCTTCGTCAACCTGCTGGACAATGTGATGGTGGGCGGCCTGGGCACCGAGTCCATCAGCGCGGTGGCGGTGGTGAACCAGATCTTTATGGTGTTCAACCTGAGCCTGTTCGGCGGCTTGAGCGGCGCGTCCATCTTTGGCGCGCAGTTCTTCGGCAAGGGCGACATGAAGGGCATGCGGGACACATTCCGCTTCAAGGTCATCTTTGGCGTAGTGCTGACGGTGGCGGGCACGCTGCTGCTGGTGACCTGCGGCGAAACCTTTATCGGCCTGTTTTTGCAGGGTGAAAGCGACGGCGGCTCCACCGAGCTGGCCTTGCAGGAAGGCATGAAATACCTGCACATCATGCTGTGGGGCTTTGCGCCCTTCATGGTGGTGCAGTGCTATGTCAGCAGCCTGCGCGAGACCGGCGAAACCGTGGCCCCCATGATCGCCAGCGTGATCGCCATTCTGCTGAACCTGGTGCTGAACTATGTGCTGATCTTCGGCCACTTCGGCTTCCCCCGCATGGGCGTGGCCGGTGCGGCCCTGGCTACGGTGATCTCCCGCTATGTGGAAATGGTGTATGTGCTCGCTCATAGCCACCGGCATCCGGAGAAGTACCACTTCCTGAACGGTGCCTACAAGAGCCTGCACATCGACGGCAGCCTGCTGAAGAAGATCGCCATCACCGGTTCTCCCCTGATGATCAACGAGGTGCTCTGGTCCCTGGGCATGACCTTTATCAACCAGAGTTACTCCAGCCGCGGCCTGAGCGCGGTGGCGGCCATCAACATCACCGGCACAGCCTGGAACCTGTTCTGCGTGGTGATGTTCGCCATGGGCAGCGCGGTGGCCATCATGGTGGGACAAAAGCTGGGCGCAGGCCTGAAGGAAGAAGCCCGGGACGTGGACCGCAAGCTGATCTTCCTCACGGTGGTGATGCACATCATCATGGGCACGCTGCTGATGCTTTGCTCCGGGCTGATCCCCCTGATGTACAACATCGAGGACAGCGTGCGGGAAATCACCCGGCAGATGCTGATCATCGCCGGTGCGTCCCTGCCCATCCACGCCTTTGTGCATGTGGTGTACTTCACCATCCGCTCCGGCGGCAAAACCATGATCACCTTCCTGTTCGACTGCGTGTACACCTGGGTGGTGCCCGTGGCCCTGGCCTATGCATTGTGCCACTTCACCCAGATGCCCATTGTGGGGGTGTACTTCTGCATTCAGTTTATTGATATCATCAAGGTCATTATCGGCGCACTGATGCTCAAGAGCGACTTCTGGGCCAACAATGTGGTGAACGAAACACAGGAAGCATAATTCCCCGCCCGCTGGGACATACTGCCAGCGAGGTGATGAATATGATGTGGACGCAGAAAGAAGCGTCGCTCCTGGAGGACCTGAAGTCACAAGAGAAGCTGTGCGTGGAGAAATACGGTAAGTATGCCCAGCAGGCCATGGATCCCCAGCTGAAGCAGCTCTTTACCCAGATCCAGCAGCATGAGCAGCAACACGAACAGACCGTGACCCAGATGCTGAATGGCACCATGCCCCAGATGAACCAGCAATCGGGCCAGCAGCAGAACCAGCAAAATGCCGGTGCTCAGCCTGCCTACGGTATGCAGCCGAGCCCCGAAAAGCAAGCGGACGCCTTTCTGTGCCAGGATGCCCTGGGCACGGAGAAGCATGTGAGCAGCGTGTACGATGTGAGCATCTTCGAGTTCCGCTCGCCCCAGGCCCGGGATGTGCTGAACCACCTGCAGAAGGAAGAGCAGGAGCACGGCGAGATGATCTACGCCTACATGGCCCGCAACGGTATGTACGAATAAGATGAATCAACATGGGAGGAAGTCGAAAACGGCTTCCTCCCTAAAAATTTTTGCACTGGTAACGTTTCCGAAAGGAAATCCGCCTTGCATGGCGAATGCTTTCCACGGAGACAATCCAGATGAAGCCCTCGACAGAGCTGTTACAGGAGGAACGCCTATGATCCGCCGTTATGATTTCGGTTCGCCCATCCCCACCGGTGCCGTGGTGCGCACCCTTGCATGCGAAAATACCCCCGTTCCTTTCTTCCAGGTGGAAGCAAAGGAAGGCCAGGTCAGCTTTTCCCTCACCCTTGACCGGGATGACATGATCTTCGGCCTGGGCGAGAACGTGCGCGGCATCAACAAGCGCGGCCATCTGTTCCGCGCCTGGAACAGCGACGATTTCAGCCATACCGAAAACAAGGCTGGCATCTATGCCTCCCACAACCTGCTGCTGTTCTCCGGCAAGGATAAGCTTTTCGGCGTGTATTTTGACGACCCCGGTGCCGTGACCTTCGACCTGGGCTACACCCAGCAGGACAGTGTGCGCATCACCTCCGAAAACGGCAACCTGAGCGTTTACATCATCGAGGCGGACAGCCTCACCGCCATCTGCAAGGAGTTCCGCGGGCTGATCGGCCGCAGCTATCTGCCGCCCAAGTGGGCCTTCGGCTACATCCAGTCCCGCTGGGGCTACTCCACCGATGAAGAGGTGCGCGAGATCGTCAAGGGCCACCGTGACCGCCACATCCCCCTGGACGGCGTGTGCATGGACATCGACTACATGGAGGACTACAAGGACTTCACCTGGGACAAGAAGAAGTTCCCCGACCTGCGGGGCTTCAACGATGATATGCGCCAGGAGCACATCCGCCTGATCCCCATCATCGACGCAGGCGTGAAACAGCAGGACGGCTACGACACCTGCGAAGAAGGCCTCGAGAAGGGTTACTTCGTCAAGAAGGCCGACGGCAAGCCCTTTGTGGGCGCGGTGTGGCCCGGCCGCAGCTACTTCCCGGATTTCCTGCGGGAGGACGTGCGCCAGTGGTTTGGCGATGAATATCGCAAGCTTCTGGATCAGGGCGTGGAGGGCTTCTGGAACGACATGAACGAGCCTGCCCTGTTCTACTCCGAGGAAAGCCTGGCGGATGCCTTCCAGGTGGCCGACGAGCTGCGCCACGAAAACCTGGATATCCGCAGTGCCTTCGCCCTGAAGGACGCCTTTGCCAACCTGTCCAACAACCCGGAGGACTACAAGCGCTTCTACCACCAGGTGGAGGGCAAGGCCGTCCGGCACGACAAGGTGCACAACCTGTACGGTGCCTGCATGACCCAGGCCGCCGCCGAGGGTTTCCGCCGGTATGACGCAAGCAAGCGCTTCCTGATGTTCAGCCGCGCCAGCTTCATCGGCGCGCACCGCTACGGCGGAGTGTGGCAGGGCGATAACAACGCCTGGTGGGCCCACCTGAAAATGAACTTGCAGATGATGCCCAGCCTGAACATGTGCGGCTTCCTGTACACCGGTGCCGACCTGGGCGGCTTTGGCTGCAATACCACCGAGGATCTGCTGCTGCGCTGGCTGCAGCTGGGCGTGTTCACCCCGCTGATGCGCAACCACGCCGCCCAGGGCACCCGCGACCAGGAGGCCTTCCGCTTCTCCAACTGGGCAGACATGCGCAACATCATCACCGTACGCTACGCCCTGCTGCCCTACCTGTACAGCGAATTCATGAAGGCTGCCCTGCAGGACGATATGCTCTTCCGCCCCCTGGCCTTCGATTATCCTGATGATGACACCGCCCGCCGGGTGGAGGATCAGGTGATGCTGGGCGCGGACTGCATGATCGCCCCCGTATACGAACAGAACGCCCGGGGCCGCCATGTGTACCTGCCTGAGGATATGCTGATGGTGCGCTTCCGCTCCGCCGAGGACTACGACCTGACCCCCATGGAGGCCGGCCACTACTGGATCGAGCTGGATACGACGGAGATGCCGCTGTTCATCCGCCGCGGGCATGTGATCCCCCTGGCCAAGCCTGCGGAGTACGTGGAGGGCATCGACGAAAGCGACCTGAAGCTGCTGGGCTGGGTGGACAAGGATGTGTCCATCACCCTGTACAGCGACGACGGCTACACCACCTCCCCCTGCCTGGAAAAGGGCCTCACCGCCATCACCCTGCAGGTGCAGGGCGAGAAGGCCACAGCCCAGGGCCACGGCCTGACGCTGCATGCGGATGACGTGATCATCGGCGACTAAAGGGTATAACAAAAGAGCGAGGATTCAGTTGAATCCCCGCTCTTTTTGCGTGGAGAAGGATTACTTGATCTTCTCCAGATATTCTTCGTAGTTGCACAGGTAGTCGGCAATGGTGCCGTCTTCCTTGATCTCGATGATACGATCGGCAATGGTGGTAACGAACTGATGGTCCTGGCTGGTGAAGATCACGTTGCCGGGGAAGTTGATCAGCGCGTTGTTGACGGCGGTGATGGATTCCAGATCCAGGTGGTTGGTGGGCTGATCCAGCATGATGAAGTTCGCGCCGGAGAGCATCATGCGGGAGAGCATGCAGCGCACCTTTTCGCCGCCGGAGAGCACGTTGACCTGCTTGTACACATCATCGCCGCGGAACAGCATACGGCCCAGCAGGTCGCGCATGTCGCTTTCCAGCATGCTGCTGGGGCAGTACTGGGCAAACCAGTCCAGCATGTTCTTGTCGCAGCCGTCGAAGTAGGGGCCGTTATCCTTGGGGAAGTAGCTGGTGGAGATGGTCACGCCCCACTTGGCAGAGCCGGAATCGGGCTCCAGCTCCTCGGCCAGGATGCGGAACAGGGCAGTCTGAGCCTGCTCGTTGGGGCCCACCAGGGCGATCTTTTGCCCCTTGGTCACCAGGAAGGACACGTCCTTCAGCAGCTGCACGCCATCCTGGCTGTAATTGATGTTGGACACGGTGAGGATGTCCTTGCCGGCCTCGCGGTCGGGAGAGAAGTTCACCCAGGGGTAGCGGCGGGAGGACGCAGGCATCTGCTCGATGGTCAGCTGATCCAGCAGCTTGCGGCGGCTGGTGGCCTGCTTGGCCTTGGACTTGTTGGCGGAGAAACGCTGGATGAAGTTCTGCAGTTCCTTGATCTTGTCGTCGCGGCGCTTCTTCTGATCCTTCATGATGGACTGCATCAGCTTGGAGGACTCGTACCAGAAGTCGTAGTTACCCACGTACATCTTCACCTGGTTGAAGTCGATATCCACGATGTGGGTGCAGATGTTGTTCAGGAACCAGCGGTCATGGGACACCACGATCAGCGTGCCGGGGAAGTCCATCAGAAAGTCCTCCAGCCAGGCTACGGAGCGGTTGTCCAGGTTGTTGGTGGGCTCGTCCAGCAGCAGGATGTCGGGGTTGCCGAACAGAGCCTGGGCCAGCAGCACCTTCACCTTTTCGCCGCCCTTCAGGTCGCCCATGAGGGAGTAGTGCATATCCGCGCCGATGCCCAGACCGGTGAGCAGGGTAGCCGCATCGGATTCGGCGTTCCAGCCGTCCATTTCGGCGAACTCGCCTTCCAGTTCGGCAGCCTTCTCGCCGTCCTCCTCAGAGAAGTCGGGCTTGGCATACAGCGCGTCCTTTTCCTTCATGATATCATACAGCCGCTGGTTGCCCATGATGACGGTGTCCAGCACGGGATAGGCGTCATACTTGAACTGATCCTGCTTCAGGGTGGACATGCGCTGGTCGGCAGGATAGGTCACGGAGCCGGTGGTGGGCTCCAGTTCGCCGGACAGAATCCGCAGGAAGGTGGACTTGCCCGCACCATTGGCACCGATGATGCCATAGCAGTTGCCGGGCATGAATTTCAGGTCTGCGCCTGCAAAAAGCTTCTGACCGCCGAAGGTCAGGGAAACGTTGCTGACTGTAATCATTTTGACTCCTATTTTTCGATGGTTATTTGGTTTGCACCAAATCTAATCATACCACATTTTGCACGGAAAGAAAACCTCTATTCAGGGATAAATCCAGGCCAAAGGAACAAAATTGGCGCAGACCGGTCACCGTTTCGTATTACGCGCCCTGCGTTGGCACTGCCAGCAGCTCCAGCAGGTCACGGAGCGTCATGATCTCCATACCGCAAAAGCAATCGCCATTGCGGAAGGGGCGATCCTGCTGTTCGCGGTTCCGCAGCACAATATTCAGCGGCTTTGGATGGACAAGCAGCACCTTGCGGCATTCCTTCTTCCTTGAAGATTGCTGATACAGCGTGTGAAAATCATACGCAGGAAAAGGCACCGGCGTGGCATCAAAAGAGAACCTTACATGAAGCAGCATAGCAAACATGCGGCAGCCAAGGTATTTCGCTTCATCCAGCAGAACAAGCGTTGCATGCCGTTGCGCCACACCAAAGAGCTTAATCACATAGACCGCATCAGGTGTTTCGATCGCGCAATCACACTGCGCAGAATTTCGCATTCCCCAAAACCACAGTTTGCTCCGCTGATGCAGAATAAATTTGTTTTGCTTACACAAACGTTTGATGGAGAGCATGCCCTCCACGCGAGTAAACACCCACCGAAGGAACGGCACCACAACAAACAGCAGCATCAGCAACAATAACGCATACAGGATCAGCATCGCATATCACCTCCTGACAGCATTATAGAGAAGAAGCATTCCATTTGTCAAATGCCGAAAAAGCCTATCAAAGCGGAACGTTTCCTCCCCCGCGTCGCGGCGTGACTGAAGGAAACGGGTCGAAGACCCTGCGCCGTGACCCCAACAGAAAACCCACCCTGCATGAAAACGCGTTATTATGTAGAGGAAGGTTTACCCCTCCTCGTCATGAGTCGTGGGAAATACAACTAATTCAAGCAGTTATGGCTTGAAGGGAAACCTTCAAGTACATAGCTGCTTTTTTCATTGCAGCAGAGAGCGAGGACACCCCATGAAACTGACCTATCGCCGCTGTGGAGACTACTACCTGCCCAACATCGGTATCCCTGCCGAAGACATGCGCCCGCTTGGCAAGTATGGCAGAATACGCCTGCGATACCTCCGGGAGCATCGTTCCCTCCTGTTCAATCAGCTCCTGCTGTCCGGTAAGCTCATGAAGCATCTGTACAGCATTGACGATGCCTGCCAGGAACGCCTGGATCTGCTGATCCCGCAGATGAAAGCTGCCGAAGGTGTTACCGAGGCGTTGAAAGCCGCTGACCAGATGGAATGGGTACGCCGCATGAACAGCATCCACAACCGGATCGAAGAAATGCTGTTCAACGAGCTGATCTATGACTGAGGAATTGTGCCACATAGCAAACAGGCACGAGCCACACGCCCGTGCCTGTCTCCCCAAGAATCAGATGGAGGTACTTATGAAGAAACTGTTCAAGCTGCCCCTTCAGATTGTGGCTTTGCCCCTCATTGCGATATTGCTGGTATTTCAGCTGATTTCATCCATCATTGTTGGATTGACCTCCATCGTAACCAACCTGCTTGCAACGGTATTCCTCATCGGCTCTGTTGTAGGGTGGATCGCCAATGCTCCCAGTGGCCTGATCTTCCAGACTGTGGGGCTTGGTATCTTCTTCGCCTTTGCTCCGCACATCGCTGGATGGTTTCTGGAGAAGGTAACAGACCTCACGCTCGGTCTGCTGGATCTCTTGCGGGCCTGATGCATCAGGACTTCTTGCTCGCTTTGTTCCTACACTCAGCAGAACAGAACCGCGAGTCTGCCCGTGGAGCATAGAACACCATGCGGCAATGTTCGCACA
>JAGBBA010000035.1 GCA_017938695.1 Clostridia bacterium
AATAAGATGGGAGAGCGAAAAGAAAGTAAATAAGCTCTGGGACAGCGTACACAACAAGTTACTCTCAGACGCTAACGCCGTCTACCGCCGCCCAACAAAGGCAGAGAAAGCCCTCTACAACCTCTCGGACGATAAGTGGATCATCACAAGGAGAAACGCCGATGAATGACAAAATCACCAGTTTTCTTGATGATATACTGCACGGCCAATCAGAAGAATATGCTCGCCGTTTGCGCTCCATGGAGCTTGCAATGGATGATGTACCATTGACACCAGATCAAAAGAAAGAACTACAAGCCAAGTACAGCGCATTGGTACAGCGGTACGGCGCACGTACAGAACAGAGCAAGGTACTATTGCAACATATTGCTTCAGAGCAGAAACGTGGTATAATAACCACAGGCAATCTTATGTACCTTGACAACTGCAAGCAAGAAAGCACTATTGTAACCCCATGCACGCCAGAGGAGACAAGCATGGGAAGAAAAGACATAACTTACACAATAGACGGCATAGTATACCGCACAAGCGGCGCAACATATGCCGAAGCCGTAGAGAATGCCGTCTTGCGCCACACAAGAAATAAGAAGTCAACCGCTCCATTTTTCAGAGAGTACGCCGACAACTGGGAAAGGCTCTACCACACACCGAGGCTAAAAGGTGGCGAAAACGGAAAAGGAGCATTAACCAATAGAGGAATATACAACAATCATCTATTCCCTGTTTTTGGTGATATGCACTTAGACGAGATCATTACAGACCACTTACAAGAGTTCTATAACGAAAAAGCATTGGACGATGGTTTATCAAAGTCTCATATTCAAAAGATGCACCTTTTGATTAGCGGTGTACTGCAATTCGCCTATGAGCAAGAAATCATACCGCGCAACCCTGCAAAATCTTCTTCACTCATCATTGGCGGTACTGAAAACAGACGGCTATGCCTGTCATTGGAGCAGACCCGCATACTACTAAGCCGCCTTAACCGTCTAACGCTCTCAGACCGTTTACACATTGCTTTACCGTTGTTTACAGGTATGCGCAAAGGTGAGTTTCTGGGCTTACATTGGGATAACATCGACCTTGATAACCGTCTCTTGTATGTGCGCCAGGGTATGAATGTACAGCACAGGAGCAATCAACCCCAGCTAACTACTCTGAAATCAGCAGCCGCAGAACGTGCAATAGGCATCGTAGACCCTCTTATGCACGTTCTGGAACAATGCCCGGACAAGCAGGGCTTTGTTATTGGTGGAACAGAGAAACCAATCACCGATCAATGTTATCAACGGACATGGGAGCGCATACGCAAAAAGCTCGACTTAGGTTTTCACATCACGGCGCACCCCCTGCGGCATACGCTTGCCACGTTGGGAACAGATAAGCTTAATCTGAAAGATATGCAGCTTTTGTTAGGTCATTCAGATATACAAACAACTGGAAATATATACGTTCACGGTCAGCCCGAAAAGGTCATCAATGCCCGGAACGTATTAAACGAAGTTTTTGTGCAAGTTTTTTCTGACATCCCACAAGATACCCCACAGGAAGCAGAACCGCAAACCCCTTGATAATGTTGGTTTTGAAACCCCTCCACCCCGGCCCAAAACCCACATAATAACCCACATTTTTCTCAGAATGGGTCTACTCTGAACAAAAAAGAGAATGTTTATATAACAAATGAAACCCCTCAATCCTTTACGGATCAAGGGGTTTCGCGTGTACGCCCGACAAGATTTGAACTTGCGACCTACAGAGTCGGAGTCTGTCACTCTATCCAACTGAGCTACGGGCGCATAGGCTGCATTTCGCAGCCCTCGTATGATAGCATATTCCACCGGCAAAGTCAACCTTTGCGGGGAATTTCGCCTGGATATGTCAGGAGTTGTCAGGGCCACAGGGGCGTGGGATACAGCCCGTCGTCGCCCATCTTGCGCAGGGCGGCCATCACCACAGGCTTGTCCTCCTGGTAGGTCACGCCATACCAGCGGTCGTGGCTGGGCAGCACCTGCACGGTGGCAGCATCCTTGTCCAGCAGGCCGCTGACCACGCTGGGCAGGAAGTACTCGCCCTTGAGGGGATTCTCGGCAATCGCCTTTTCCAGGAAGGCCGGGAAGCCGTCTTCCAGGGACTGCACAAAGCTGGGGGTGAAGCCCCACATGTTCATGCTGACCAGAGCATTCTCCGGCAAGAGGTAATAGATCTTGCCGTCCTCGGTGTACAGGGCACCGTCGCTGCTCTTGACGATGTGGGTGCGCTCCGTTACGGATTGCAGGTAGCTGTTTTCGTCCACCTCGCACACGCCGCGGGCCACATGGCCGTTGTCGGTCAGGGTGTTATGCAGCTGATAGCCCACCATCACAAAACGCTGCTTGTCGTCGTCCTGCAGCTTGATCAGGGTATCGTAGGCGGTCTGGAAGGCACCCACGCCGTAGTAGTCGTCGGCGTTGATCACCGCGAAGGGCGCGTCGATAAACTCCTTGCAGCACAGAACCGCATGGCCGGTGCCCCAGGGCTTCACGCGGCCTTCGGGCACGGTGAAGGGCGCAGGAATCTTGTCCACCTGCTGGAAGGCATAGTGCACTTCCATATACTTTTCGATATGGCTGCCCACCAGACGCTTGAAGTCCTCCTCGATCTCATGCTTGATCAGGAAGATCACCCGCTTGAAGCCGGCGCGCCGGGCGTCGAAAATGCTGTAATCCAGGATCACCTCGCCGCTGGGGCCCACGGGATCCATCTGCTTCAGGCCGCCGTAACGGCTGCCCATGCCTGCTGCCATGATCAAAAGAATCGGTTCTTTGTTCTGCATACTGTTCACTCCTTGATGTATTCACGCACGATGCCGTGCATGCCGTCTGCCTGCCGCTCCATGTCGGCCAGCAGGGTGAATTGATTTCGTGCCCGCACCAGGTTGTGCTGGCGATAGGCAATGTGGAAATAGGTATCGCCGTTCAGGAAGTCCGTCAGGAAGCGCATGCCGCACTCATAGGTCATCATCCAGGCACCCAGGGGCAGGGACGCGATCTCCGCCGCCGTCAGCATGCTGCCTGCCTCGCCCAGATAGCCCTCGGCATAGGCCTTGAACATGGGCAGGCTGAAATTCACCTTGGTAAGGTCCTGCTCATCCTCGGCAGCCGTGTTGGCCCCGAAGCGGATGGCATCGCCAAAGTCGTAGGCGCACAAGCCGGGCATCACCGTGTCCAGGTCCACCACGCACAGGGCCTTGCTGTCGGCGGCGTTCATCAGCACGTTGTTCAGCTTAGTGTCGTTGTGGGTCACCCGCAGGGGCAGACTGGCTTTCAGCAGTTCCCCTGCCCGGCAGCCGCGCTCCAGCACAAAGGCGATCTCCGCCTGCACCTGCCCGGCACGACCGGCACGGTTTTCTTCCACCGCAGCCTTGAAGGCCGCCAGACGGTTTTCGGTATCGTGGAAGCGCGGGATGGTTTCGTGCAGGGTATCCGCCGGATAATCCGCCAGATCGCGCATGAACCGGCCAAAGGCCCGACCGGCCTCGCGGAACACGGCTTCGTTCTCCGCCTGCTGGTAGGTTTTCGTGTCGCCGATGAACCCGTACATCCGCCAGCAGCCGTCGTCTGCCATCAGGTATTCCTTGCCGTCAGCCATGGGGATGATCCGCAGCGTTTCCCTTTCCGGATCGCCGCCGCGCCGCCGGATGGCCTCGCGCAGGAATGCCGTCACCCGGGACACATTCTGCATCACCTTTTCCGGCTCGCTGAACGCCGCAGGGCTCAGCCGCTGCAGGATGTACCGCCTGCCGCTTTCCGTTTCCACGCGGTAGGTATCGTTGATATGCCCGTCGCCGTAGGGACGCGCCAGGGTAACGGCACTGTCCAGCTGATACAATGCCAGGATGCTTTCCACCTGCATGATCGTTTTCTCCCTGAAAAAAATACAAATCAATACAATTCATTATACCTCAAACACCAAAAAAAGCAACCCTTCCGTCATACTTGCAAATTCCAGCGGTTTTTGATTGTGTTTCCGCCGGGAATGAAGTATAATAAAGGGTACTCATACGGAAGGAGACGCCACCATGGACTTTTTGAAAAGCCTGATGCTTTATATGTCTTTGACCTTCGCCACCACCATGCAGGCCGCGCCCACGCCGGAAATCACCGCCGTGCCCACCGCCGCGCCTGCCACGGCCATTGTTGAAACCGCCGCGCCCGTGGAAACCCCCGGTGTGGATCTGTCCGTGACCATGCCCCCGGCGGAGACCCCTGCGCCCGCCCCCACCGAGATTCCCGATCCCACCATCACCCCCAACACCGGCTATCGCAACGTGAAGAGCGGCGACCGGGGCGACCAGGTGAAGCGGCTGCAGCAGCGGCTGATCGAGCTGGGCTACCTGCCGGAAGGCAGTGCGGACGGTGCCTTCGGCAACCAGACCCGCAAGGCCGTGATCGCCTTCCAGGAGGCCAACGGCCTGCTGGCCGACGGCATTGCCGGTGACGCCACCCAGACCCACCTGTACGAAAACCCGGACGTGCGCGAGAACCCCAACCGTCCCACCCCCACCCCGGAGGTCACCGCCACGCCCGAACCCATCGCCGAGCCCACGGCTGACCCCCAGTCCACCATTGCGCCGCCTGCCGAACCGGCAACCGAGGCTGCTCCCACTGCTGAAGCCCCTGCTGAAACCGCCGAGGCCGCCCAGTGGACGTGGCTGTGGCAGGCCAGCATCGTCTACAACGACGACAATGCTCCCCTGGCCTGCCTGCGCCAGGAGGACGGCGTGACCGTGGCCAGCAATCCCCGGCTGTACCAGATGGCCGACGGCAGCATCCAGCTGTGCCTGTCCGACCTGGCCGCCGCCATTGAGGACTGGACCCTGACCACCGAGGGCGATGTGATCACCCTGAATGCCTCCGGCTACGAAGTATCGCTGATGCACGTCAACGGCGTGTTCGCCTGCCTGGTGGACGGCGCGGATCTCCCCCTGACCAGTGCCGACGCCGCCCTGATCGAAGGCGAGCCCTGCGTGAGCACCGCCTTCCTGGAGAAGGTCTTCCAGGCCCAGGCCCAGTGGGATGCAGAGGAATCCACCCTGCTGGTGCGCATCCAGCCCAAGGAGCTGGCCCAGGCCACGGATTGATCAAGTGCAAATCAAATCCCGGCTGCAATATCATGCAGCCGGGTTTTTGTTATGGCATCAGTTCCACTCCACCGTTTCCTGATACATCTTGTAGGTGGAATCAAATAATAATTCGCGCTTCACAGGCTCGCCGTTCTGATACCATACCTTGTAGGTATCCACCTCGTAGCCCTTTCGGGCACTGATGGTGGTCTTCTGCTCACCGGGCATCAGCTCGGGGTTCTGCACGTACTTGATCTCGCTGGGCGGGTTGATGGTGCGGGTCACTTCGCTCTCCAGGTCGATGGTCACCCCATCGCCCAGGGACATGCCGTAGATCTCCACGGTGACCTTGCGCTTCTCGTAATAGGACACGATGAAGATAGGCCACTCGCTGTTGTTCTTGAACTTGAAGTCCAGGTTGGGCCAGTTGACCGTGGCGTCCATGCCCTTGTCCACATAGTTGGAGGGCCAGGCATGGGGGCTGCGGTCGACGATCTCCAGGTTGGCGCGGGCCACGGCATTGAACAGCGTGGAGCTGGTCTGGCACACGCCGCCGCCGATCTCATCCACGCTCTGGCCGCCGGCAATGGCCGCCGCAGGCAGATAGCCCTTTTCGGCCGTGCGCTGGCCCGTGGCGCGGTTGAAGGAGAAGGTCTCCCCCGGCAGCACGGTGGTGCCGTTGATGGCCGCCGCCGACAGCTGCACATTGGTGTTGCGGTTGCTGTTGGAGGTGGTTTCCGTGGTGTAGCTGGAAATGCGCCGGAAGGAGTTCATCAGCTCCGCCTTGGTGACGGAGGCCAGCAGAATCTGAGGCTCCACCACAATGGTGGCGTAATTCTGGCCGCCGTCCAGCATGCTGGTCACCTGGCTGTACAGCGCATCGCCGTCGATGTAGCTGCCGGGCGAATCGCTGTTGAAGGTAAAGCTGCGGGTGTTGAAGTCGAACGTGGCCACCGAGGCATTCACTGCATCCCGGTTGACAAACTGGGTGATGCTGTCCACCAATTGCCGCACGGTGGATTTATCGTAGGTCAGCTGCGTTTGCAGGCTCACCGGTGCAGTGCGCAGGCCCAGTGCCGCATTGAGGCGTTCCTGGAAGGGCGTCACTTTGGTGCCGCGGATGCCCGTGGTGTTGCTGCGGCCCAGGGCATAGGCCTGGCCCAGCACCTCGTCAATGTTGCGGGTCATGGGCACGACGCCGGAATCAATGCTCCAGCTCTTGTTGCCCACATTCACCGTGATGGCAAACTCACCGCCGCCGGATGCACCCACCTGGCTGATGGCGTGGGAGGCCTCGGTCACGGTCATGCCGCCCACATCCACCCCGTCCACAAACACGCCGGGATAGATGGTATCGCCGCTCATGTAGTTGCGGTAGGTTTTGTAATTGTCGTACCGCTGCTGATCCAGGGTGATCACGCTGCCGTTGACAAAAGCGCAGTTGGGCATAGCCGCATACTGGATGCCCAGCAGCTGGGGGGCCAGGAACATGCCGATGGCACCGATGCACAACAGGCACAGGAACGTGACCGCCACCCACAATCCCCGGTGGGGATCCCTGCGCCGGCGATGATCCATGCTGGAATACACCTTCCGGGCATCCCTGTCGTATACGTCAAAGTCGTCGTAAACGTCGCTGGTATCCACCGGCTGCTTGAATCGCCGTTCATATTGCTCCGGCTGCCGGTAGGCCTGCTGGAAGGCGCGCTGCTTTTCTTTCAGTTCCTCCGAGCGGCCCATGGGCTGCCGGTGGGCCGCAGCGCGGCTGGCGGTACGGCGGGGCGCAGCGGTGCTGGCAGCAACGACTTCGCCGCTGTCGTCATAGGTATGCGTCTGCGTTCGCCGCTTACGCGTGCCTTCCGTCTGCGTCATGCTTGTCCTCCTGGTCAGTCATTGTCGCGGTGGGCGATCTTGTAGGAAAGAATCTGAAGGCTGTCGCTGAGATGTACGTTCACCACGATCATATCCTCAGGGTGGTTCAGGTCGGTGGGGGCAAAGTTCCACACGGCGCGCACACCGCCCTGGTAGAGGCGGTTGAGGGCGTCCTGGGCGTAAGCCGCAGGTAGGGCCAGCACAGCGATATCCACATGGTTGGCCGTCAGGAAACCCTCCAGGCCGCCCATGGGCAGAACGGGAATCTCGTTCACCTGGCTGCCCACCTTGTCCGCCGCCACGTCGAACATGGCGATGGTTTCAAAGCCCTCACGGGAGAAGGTGGGATAGCGGGCCACCGCACTGCCGATGCTGCCCGCGCCCAGAATGATCACCTTATGCTGGCGGTCCAGGCCCAGGATTTCACCGATGTGCTCCTTCAGCTCGCTTACTTTATACCCATAGCCTTGGCGGCCGAAACCGCCGAAGCAGTTGATGTCCTGCCTGATCTGCGAAGGGGTCAGCTGCATGCGTTTGCCCAGCTCCTGGGAGGAGATCTGCGTAACGCCAGCGGCTTCCAATTCGCGCAAATGACGATAATACCCCGGCAAGCGGCGGATCACCGCGTCCGAAACATAGCCTGCCATGGTCTTGCCTCCTTGTAAAAACCTGTCATATGTGTAAACCGGTAACTGAAAAATTATAACATATAATAGGTAGCCTGGCAAGAATTACTTGCGGTGATTTCTCACCTGGCCGCGAATCAAGTCGCCTTCTTCCACCGCGATGGGCAGCGTCATGCGGATCATCTCTCCAGCTACACCCAGGGTGTCCAGCGTCTCGCCGGTCTTTTCCCGCAGGAACGGCACCGCCGTCACAGTCTTCACGCCATGGGCGGTCATCACTTCCAGAGTGTCACCGGCATAGAAGCGGTTCTTCAGCATCAGCTGGGCAGGCTCACCGGCAGCAGAAGGAGCCTTCACCCGGGCGATAAACTCCCGTTCCTGGTGGAAGCCCTCTGCACCGCCGGGTTCCTGCGGCTTGTCCAGGGCAAAGCCGGTGTCGCTTTCCCGGTGGCTGGCGCAGCTGAGCTCTTGCAGCAATTCCGGCAAGGCGGCGCGGAACGCATCCTCTCCCTGGGCCAGCAGATCCAGTCCCCGGCGATACGCGCCGGTGACCACCGCCACGTAGTATTCGGTCTTCATGCGGCCTTCGATCTTCAGGCTGCTGATGCCGGCATCGGCCAGCTCCGGCAAAAGGGGCATCAGGTTCAAGTCCTTGGCCGAGAAAATGTAGGTGCCGTTGGTATCCTCGCACACCGGCAGATATTCCCCGGGGCGTTTTTGCTCCATCACAGCATACTGCCAACGGCAGGGCTGGGCGCAGGCCCCCTGGTTGCCGCTGCGGCCAGCCAGCACCGCGCTGAGCAGGCACCGGCCGGAATAAGCCACGCAGGCCGCGCCATGCACAAAGGCTTCCAGCTCCATGCCCTCGTCCAGCTGGGCACGCATGGCCTTCATGCGCTCCAGGTTGACCTCCCGGGCCAGAATAACGCGCTCGCACCCCAGTGCCTGGTAGTGCTTCACCGCCGCCGCGTTCACCGTGCTGGCCTGGGTGCTGACGTGCAGGGGCAGGTCGGGCACCTGCTCCCGCAGGGTAACGATGGCCCCGATGTCGCTGACGATGGCCGCATCCACCCCGATATCCCGGGCGATCTTCGCGGTTTCAACAAAATCCGCCAGCTGATCATCGAAGGGAAACACATTCATGGTCAGGTAGAACTTCTTGCCCTTTGCATGCACCAGGCGCACGGCCTCTGCCAGCTCTTCCTCCGTGAAGTTACCGGCAAAGGCGCGCAGGCCAAAGCGTTTCATGCCGCCGTACACCGCATCCGCACCGAAATGCAGGGCAGCGCGCAGGCTCTCCATGCTTCCGGCAGGGCAGAGCAGCTCAGGCATCTTCTTCATCATTCGATTCCTCTCGACTGGTCGTATTCTTTCCACAGGGGGGCATAAATGGCCACAGCCTGCTCGTGCTCCTGCAGGGTGCGGGAGAAGTACAGTTCGCCGCTGGCCGGGTCCTTGGCGCAGAAGTAGAGATAGTTCTCCGCCACATAGCTTTCATCCGGATACAGCGCGGCGTTGATGGCATCCACCGAGGGCGCGCAGATGGGACCCAGGGGCAAGCCGGCATTCTCATAGGTGTTGTAGAGGCTGTGCATGCCCAGGTCATCGTTATCCAGGGACATTTTGCGCACGCCGGTCACATAATGGATGGTCACGTCGCTCTGCAATTTCATGCCCTGCTTGAGTCGGTTATGGAACACCGCAGACACCTTGGCAAAGTCGCTGCTCTTGGCTTCCTTCTCGATCATGGAGGCCAGGGTCAGGATCTCATCCATGGTGAAGCCCTTTTCGGCAGCGTAGTCCTGGTAATCCGCCGGGAAGGCCCGCTCCGTCTGGCTGAGCAGCTTGCGGATGATATCCTCCGCCGACGCATTGGTGTAAATTTCGTAGGTATTCGGGGACAGATAGCCCTCCAGCATATACTTGCGCTGACCGGCATTGGGCGTGGTCCTGGCGTCCGCCACATAATAGTAGTCGGTGAACTTGTCGCCTGTGCGGCACAATTCCAGGAACTCCGCGCTGTCCGTCAGCACCTTGTCCTCCACCAGCTTGGAGGCAAATTCCTCCAGCGTCCAGCCGGGGATCATGGTGATATTGCGCACCAGCGGATTGCCATCGCCCCGGGTGAGCTGGTCGGCGATCTCCTGCATGGTCATGGCCGGAGTGAGCAGATAGTTGCCGGACTGGATCTTCTGGCCCATGCCAGCAAAGTCGCAGTAATACTTGAACACCGTGCGGTTGCGGATCAGCCCGGCAGCCTCCAGATTGTTGGCGACCCGGGTCAGGCTCTGGCCGCTCTCCACCTCGAAGGCGATCTCCGTGCGGTCCTCAATATCCGCCGGAGCCAGATAGCCATCGTAAATGGCATTCCAGCCGGAATACAAAAGGCCGATCACCACGATCACCGCACCCAGCCCCACCAGCACGGGGCGCAGGATATTCCACAGCGCAGAGTACCAGTACAGGCCGTACTGCCGCTCATCGCGCATGGTGCGGTAGGTGTAGTTGCGCTTTTTCTTCATAGGAAACCTCCAAGCAAAAGGAGCAATTCGGAATGCGGAATGCGGAATTGAGAGTGTGGGCAGCGGGCAATCACAGATCGCCCCTGCATTCGGGGCAAGCAGCAGAACACCCTCCGCGTCGTGGCGTGACCGAATGAAACGGGTCGAAGACCCTGCGGCGTGACCCCCGCTTATGTGCGTACCCCGGGCATCCCCGAATGGGAGTCCAGAGGGCCGAACGGCCCTTTGGTTGGGGTTCCCAAAGGGGACAAAGTCCCCTTTGGCGGGAGAGCAGAGGGCAGAGTCCTCTGCTCAGGGGATCTCTAAGGGGATGAAATTCCCTTAGACCGGCAACTGCATGTCCAGGTCGGCGGCGTCGGTGATGATCTTGAAGATATCGGCCAGGGCTTGCTGGAGGCGCATTTCGGCCAGCAGGTACTGGCTGATTTCGGGCTTGCCGAAGAGAAGGGCGGAAATGCCGGAGAACCGCTGCATGTCCTCGCTGTCGGGCTGCTGGCCGGACATGGCGGCCATCTGCAGCTGCACCTGCAGCTTTTTGTATTCGCGGATGAGGGCCGCCTGGGTCTCGTCGGCCATGACGTCCTCCTTCAGGCGGTGGTAGGTGGTGTATTCCTCGCTCTGGCGGATCTCATTGGCCAAGCGGTGGGCAGCGGAGTATTCCATAGGGTGTACCTGCCTTTCATGATGTATAACGAAGGTTGGATGGTTTTTCTTGCAATCGGCCAAAACATTCAAGAGGAGGCAACCCACAGGGATGCCTCCTGCTTGTTATGTTTTCAGCATCAAATATCCAGGATGATCGGCAGGATCATCGGATTGCGCTTGATCTTTTCGTAAATGTAGCGGTGCAGCTCGTCCTTGATGCGGTTTTTCAGGTTGGGCCAGTTCTCGCCGGAAAGGTCGCTTTCCACCAGGATCTGGCGCACCACATCACGGGTGTTTTCGATGATATCTTCATTCTCGCGGACATAGATGAAGCCGCGGCTGATGATATCCGGGCCGGAGATCAGCTTGGACTCGTCACGGTCGATGGCCATGCAGACGATGATCAAACCGTCCTGGCTGAGGTGCTTGCGGTCGCGCAGCACCACATTGCCCACGTCGCCGATGCCCAAGCCGTCCACCAGCACGCCGCCGGTGGGGATCTGCTCGCCCAGGGCCAGGGTGTCCTGGGTCATTTCGATCACCTGACCGATCTCGGGGATCACGATGTTCTGCCGGTTCATGCCCATGCTTTCGGCCAGCTCGGCATGCTGCCACAGCATGCGGTACTCGCCGTGAACAGGAATGAAGTAGCGGGGCTTCACCAGCGCGTGGATCAGTTTGAGTTCTTCCTGGCGGGCATGGCCGGAAACGTGCACCTCGGCCATGGCCTCATACACCACCTGGGCACCGCAGCGGTAAAGCTGGTTGATCACGCGGGAAATAAACTTCTCGTTGCCAGGGATGGGGGTGGCGGAGATAATGACCATGTCGCTCTGGCGGATTTGCAGCTTGCGGTGCTCGGAATACGCCATACGGGTCAGGCCGGCCATGGGCTCGCCCTGGGAGCCGGTGGTCATCACCAGCACCTCTTCATCCGGATACTGGTCCAGGTCGTCCTGGTCGATGATGCACTCCTCGGGGATGTGCAGTTCGCCAATCTGCATGGCCACGCGGCTCACGTTCACCATGCTGCGGCCGATGAAGCACACCCGGCGGCCGTAGCGCAGGGCGTTGTCGATCACCATCTGCATACGGTGGATGTTGCTGGCGAACATGGCCACGATCACGCGGCCCTCGGCATCGCGGAACATCTTCTCGAAGGTGGTGCCGATCTTCATTTCGCTCATGGTGTGGCCGGGGCGTTCCACGTTGGTGGATTCGCACAGCATGGCCAGCACACCCTTCTCGCCCAGCTCGGCAAAGGTGGCCAGGTCGGTGACATGACCGTCGATGGGGGTGTAGTCCACCTTGAAGTCGCCGGTGATCACCACGGTACCGGCAGGGCAGGTCAGCGCAATGGCACAGGCCCCGGCGATGGAGTGGCTCACATGGATGAACTTGGCGGTAAACTTGCCCAGCTGGATCTCATCCCGGGGCTGCACCACGCGCATGGGGATATTGCCGATGCGGTGCTCCTTCAGCTTGATGTCCACCAGGGCCAGGGTCAGCTTGGTGCCGTACAGGGGCGCGGGCACCTGGCGCAGGATATAGGGCGTGGCACCGATGTGATCCTCGTGGCCGTGGGTGAAGAGATAACCGCGCACGTTGCGCTTTTTCTCCACCAGGTAGCTCACGTCCGGGATCACCAGGTCAATGCCCAGCAGATCCTCCTTGGGGAAGATGCTGCCGCAGTCGATCACCACAATATCGTCTTCATATTCGAAGACGGTCATATTCTTACCGATTTCGTCCACGCCGCCCAATGAGACGATGCGCAGCTTGCTCGGAGCGTTCGCATTCATGTTTCTCTGATTCACAGGAAGCCTCCTTTCAGCCTCACATTCCATAAACATAAAACTCAAAACGAAGCAGCAGGCAACGCCTGTCGCTGTACTTCTTTTTGCATACTGCAATGAACCCGCCTGACAGGGCACGACTTGCTGCGTCCCCATCAGCCGTATCGGTCCGTATGATTCGATTGCAGGTCCAGTTGATTGAGGCTTTTGCTATTCCACGGTGCAAAAAGCCCTTTCGTTCTGTTATTATATCACATTTGTCAGAAAAGTACCAGCAGAAATCCAGAAATTTTTCGCCGAAGATTCTTTTTCTTTTTCGTGGAATGTGTTGCAAGAAAAAAGAACCAAAAATGCAAAAAAGTGGCACCCTTTGCAGGATGCCAGTCTTCCGCGCCGCCCATTACGGGTGATAGTTTCAGTTCTTTTCTGCGGTCGATACATTGGTGAAGCCCGTACTCTCCCGGGTCAGGCGGAAATCCGCCGTAGCCACATCTGCCGAGGACGCCATGCCGCGCATACCGCCGCCGCCGAAACCGCCGAAGCCGCGGTTCATCTGCAGGGCCATATCCAGTGCCGCTGCATCCACATCGCCGAAGTATTCCTTGATCTGCTCCTCCGTCAGCAGTGCCGTAATGGACACGCCGGTAAGCAAGTCGTTCAGGTCTACATCCTTCAGCACCTCGTTGAGGTCAGCGTCCTTCAAAATCTCGTTCAGGTCGAGGTCTGCCAGGGCATTGGCTGCGTCCATCCAGGCGTTCATGTCGCCCATTGCCCCGGGCATGCCGGGTGCGCCGCCCCGCTGGCCCTGCATCGGATCAAAACCGCCCTGCTGGCCCATGCCGTCCGGGGCAGGCATCATGCCGCGCTGCTCCGCATTGCCCTCGCCGTGCACCATCTGTCGCCCGGGCGTGTAGGCGGTGATGCTGCTGTACAGGCCATTGCGCTGCTCGCCCTCGATCTCGCCGCCCAGGTAAACGCGGTAGATCTCGCCTTCCTTCAAATCAGGCGTGGAGAAGGCGATGTACATGTAATCATGGGGGAAATCATAGGCAAACACCGGCTTGCCAGCCTGGTCGGTCACCACCAGCAGATCATCGGTGGATTCAGCAAACTCCAGCATCATGAACAGCTGGGCAGAGTCCGCCTCGATGGGGTCATACATGTTGCCTGCGCCCACGATCACACCGCCGTTGATGGTGGAGCCCATGTCCGAGTCGATGCCGCCGTCCTGGCTGGAGGGATGGGCCAGGTTGATGGCCGTGCCGCCGTTGAAGACGATCCAGCCGTTGGAGTCAATGCCGTCGCCCTCGCCACCTGCAGCATTCTTCACCGCCGAAAACACATAGCCGCCGTTCATGGTCAAAACGCCCACGCCGTCTTCCGACACGTTCAGCGGATCATCGCCGGACTGAATGTCCATCACGCCGCCGTTGATGGTCATGTGGCCGAACTTGACTTCGATGCCCTCGTTGTCCGCATCCACCGTCAGGCTGCCCTCGCCCTCGATGCCCAGGGACACCAGCGAGCAAATGGCGCCGTCCAGCTTGGTATCCGTTTCCTCAACGCTGACCGTGTGGCTGCCGGTGATGCGGTTCTCGCTGCCCCCGGCCAGCTCGATGGTCACAGCGTACTCCCCTGCGGCTTTGGGGTCACGGGCACTGTACACCGCAATGGCCGAGGATGTGCGGCAAGTGATATCCACCCCGTCCAGGATCAGCCGCACGTTGTCCTCTTCCCCGGCGCGCACGGCAATCTGCACATCCTCGCCCGTGCCGGAAAGGCGGTACACGCCGCCCTCGGTGATGGTCACCACCCGGTTTTCAAGGCCTTGCAGTTCCTCCGGCACATCGCCGTGGATCTCCGTCTGATACGCCAGATACACCTGGGCCGCCGCATTCTCGCTGATGGCCTGGCCATTCACCAGGATGCTCTCGCCCAGCTGAATCACCGTCTGCTCTGTTTCTGCCGATGCGCCGCCCAGCAGCAGGCACAAACTCAGTAAAAACACAATAAATGAACGCATGGGACACCCTCCCCGTCGTTTGATTTCAGTACTCATTTTATCCATCAAATGTGTTTATCATATGATGAATTTGTAAACAAACAGAAAACACCGCACACAAAAAAAGTGGCCCGAAGGCCACTTCTTTGATTTACGCATACAGGGGGAAGTTCTTCATGAACGCCTCGACCTCGGCCTTCACCGCAGGCACGGCGGCCTCGCCTTCCTTCACCACGCGGGCGATCCAGGCGGCGACCTTTTCCATGTCGGCTTCCTTCAGGCCGCGGGAGGTGATGGCAGGGGTGCCCACGCGCACACCGCTGGTCACGAAGGGAGAGCGGGTCTCATTGGGCACGGTGTTCTTGTTCACGGTGATGTTGGCTTCCTCCAGCAGACCTTCCAGCAGCTTGCCGGTCATTTCGGTGCCGGTGAAGTCCAGCAGCAACAGATGGTTGTCCGTGCCGTCGGACACCATGCGGATGCCCTCCTTGCGGAAAGCCTTCTCCAGAGCCTTGGCGTTCAACACGATCTGATGCTGATACTCCTTGAACTCGGGCTTCAGTGCCTCGCCGAAGCACACAGCCTTGGCAGCGATGATGTGCTCCAGGGGGCCGCCCTGGGTGCCGGGGAAGATGGCCTTGTCAATGGCCTTGGCGTACTGCTCCTTGCACAGGATCATGCCGCCGCGGGGGCCGCGCAGGGTCTTGTGGGTGGTGGTGGTCACGAAATCGGCATAGGGCACGGGGTTGGGATGCTCGCCTGCAGCCACCAGACCGGCGATATGGGCCATGTCCACCATCAGCAGCGCGCCCACTTCGTCAGCGATCTCGCGCAGCTTGGCGAAGTCGATCACGCGGGGATAGGCAGAAGCACCGGCCACGATCAGCTTGGGCTTGCACTCCAGGGCGATCTCACGCACGGTAGCGTAGTTGATGGTCTCGGTTTCGGGATCCACGCCATAGGGCACAAAGTTGAAGTACTTGCCACTCATGTTCACGGGGCTGCCGTGGGTCAGGTGGCCGCCGTGGGAGAGGTTCATGCCCATCACGGTATCGCCGGGCTCCAGCATGGCGAAGTACACGGCCATGTTGGCCTGGGCACCGGAATGGGGCTGCACATTGGCATGCTCGGCGCCAAAGAGCTGGCAGGCACGGTCGCGGGCCAGGTTTTCCACCACGTCCACGCACTCGCAGCCGCCGTAATAGCGCTTGGAGGGATAACCCTCGGCATATTTATTGGTCAGGCAGGTACCCATGGCTGCCATCACCGCAGGAGACACAAAGTTCTCCGAAGCAATCAGTTCAATATGGCTGCGCTGGCGTTCCAGCTCTGCTTCGATCGCCTCAGCGATCTCCGGATCCGCCTGGCGGATGATTTCCATTTCCATTACAAAGTCCCTCCATCCGAACAATATTCCCACCCATTATAATATTATTCGTGACCAAACGCAATAGAAGAACACATTTCATACAATTCCGGCATAGCCCTTCCGGGATATTGTTTCGCGCCGCTTTTCCGTGATATAATACCCCTAAGGAAAACTTAACGGGAGGGATCCCCATGCGTTTTGTTTACGGGCGGCAGGATATGTCCACCCTGGCCCGCGCCCAGGAAAACTGCTATCTTTTCGCCAACGGGCTGGGCGGCTACACCGCACTGTCCGCGGCTTTTTCCATGTCCCGGGGCGATCACGGGCTGCTGGTGGCTGCCCGCACCGCCCCCAACGACCGGGTGAACCTGGTGGCCCGCCTCAGCGAGAGCCTCACCTGCGGCAAGCAGAAAACCTTTTTGTCCACCCAGAAGTTTGCCGACGGCCGCCGTGCCGAGAATGGCTACCGGCACCTGTCCTCCCTGACGGTGGACGACACGCCCCGGTGGGTTTATGATGTCCGCGGCGTTCGTGTGACGCGCGAAGTCGCCATCGCCCGGGAGCAAAACGCCGTGGCCGTTTTGTACACCATTGAAAACCGCACCGCCACCGCCTGCACCCTGCAGGTGCGCCCCTGCCTGCTGGGCTTTGAGAAGGGTCACGCCCCCCTGCAGCCCTGGGATATCAGCATGGACGGCCAGCGGATCACCACCAACGGGCATGCCGTTTATGTGACGACCAGCGGCACATTAGCCCGGGAAGCCCCGCGCTTTGAGCAGAACTTCTACATGCACGACGCCCCCGACGGCAGGCCGCCCAAGGGACTTACGGGCAGCGTGTGCAGCATCCGCACCCTGGTGCCGGGCGGCGAAACCCAAACGCTGGCCATCGTCCTGGCCGACCACGACCGCGCTCCCTCTGCCGATGCGATCATCGCCGCCCAGAAGCAGCACATGCAAGCCCTGCGCGATGCCTGCCCCCTGCGCGACCCCGTGGCTCAGCATCTGGTCTGCGCAGCGGATGCCTACATTGCCCGGCGCGAATCCACCGGCGGCAAGACCATCCTGGCCGGGTACCCCTTCTTCGGCGACTGGGGTCGGGACACCATGATCGCCCTCACCGGCTGCACCCTTTCCACCAACCGGTATGACGATGCCAAGAGCATCCTGCGCACCTTCCTGCAATACGAAAAGGACGGCCTGGTGCCCAACATGTTCCCCGAGGGCAACCAAGCTCCCTACTACAACACCGTGGACGCCGCCCTGCTGCTGATCAATGTGGTGTACCTGTATGTGCAGCGTTCCGGCGACCGCGCCTTCCTGCAAGAGGCCCTGCCGGTGATGGAGCGCATCATCGCCGCCTACCAGCGCGGCACCCACCACGGCATTTACATGGATGCAGACGGGCTGATCTGTGCCGGACAGGGGCTGGACCAGGTCACCTGGATGGACGTGCGCATCGGCGATATCCTGCCCACGCCCCGCCACGGCAAGCCCGTGGAGATCAACGCCTACTGGTACAGCGCGCTGATGATCATGACCGAACTCACCGGCGATGCCGCCTATGCCGCGCTGGCCCGGCAGGTGAAGGAATCCTTCCTTTCTGCTTTCTGGATGGAGGACAAGCACTGCCTGAAGGACGTGATCTCCGGCACGGCGGCGGATGGGCAGATCCGCTGCAACCAGGTCTGGGCGGTAACCATGCCGTTCACCATGCTCTCTCCCCAGCAGGAGCGCAGCGTGGTGGACACCGTTTACGCCCACCTGTACACCCCCTGCGGCCTGCGCACCCTTTCGCCGGAGGACAAGCAGTACCACGGCATCTACCGCGGCGAGCAGTATCTGCGCGACATGGCCTATCACCAGGGCACTGCCTGGGTGTTCCCCCTGGGTGCCTATTACCTGGCCTACCTGAAGGTCCACGGCCGCACCAAGGCCGCAGCCCGGGCCGTGCGGGAGATGCTCCAGCCCATGGAAGCCGCCCTTCGGGAAGGCTGCATCGGCCAGCTGCCGGAGATCTACGACGGCGACGCGCCCTCCTTCAGCCGGGGCTGCTTCGCCCAGGCCTGGAGCGTGGGCGAGATCCTGCGCGTATACGACGAGCTGGAAGCCATCGAGCGTTCGTAACAAAGAAAAACCACTCTGATAGCAGAGTGGTTTTTCTTTCGCTCAGCCGCATTACATCAGCTTCAGGAACAGCTCCTTGATCTCTTCCACGCTGGTGTCACGGGGATTGCCGGGGCGGCAGGCATCGGCAAAGGCGGACTCGGCCAGGAAGTCCAGGTCTTCCTTCTTGGCGATCTCCTTCAGGTCAGCCGGGATGCCCACGTCCTTGCTCAGCTGCTTCACAGCGTCGCAGGCGGCCTTGCGGTATTCGTCCTGGGACATGGCTTCCACGCCCTCAACGCCCATGGCGGCGGCGATGTACTTATACTTGTCGCCGGTGACGGGAGCGTTGTATTCCATCACGGTGGGCAGCAGGATGGCATTGGCCACGCCGTGGGGGGTGTCGTACACAGCACCCAGGCAGTGCGCCATGGAGTGCACGATGCCCAGGCCCACGTTGGAGAAGCCCATGCCGGCGATGTACTGGCCCAGGGCCATGCCCTCGCGGCCGCACTCGCAGCCGTTCACCGCGCCGCGCAGGGACTTGGCGATGATCTCGATGGCCTTGAGGTGGAACATATCGGTCATTTCCCAGGCAGCCTTGGTGGTGAAGCCCTCGATGGCGTGGGTCAGGGCGTCCATACCGGTGGCGGCGGTGAGGCCCTTGGGCATGGTGGCCATCATGTCGGGGTCGATCACGGCCACTTCGGGAATGTCGTGCACGTCCACACAGACGAACTTGCGCTTCTTTTCCACGTCGGTGATCACGTAGTTGATGGTCACCTCGGCGGCGGTACCGGCGGTGGTGGGCACGGCGATGGTGAACACGCACTTGTTCTTGGTGGGGGCCACGCCCTCCAGGGAGCGCACGTCAGCAAACTCGGGATTGGTGATGATGATGCCGATGGCCTTGGCGGTATCCATGGAGGAGCCGCCGCCGATGGCGATGATGTAATCCGCACCGGAGGCCTTGTAGGCCGCCACGCCGGTCTGCACGTTTTCGATGGTGGGGTTGGGCTTGATGTCGGAATAGATCTCGTAGGCCAGGCCAGCCTTGTCCAGAATGTCGGTGACCTTGGCCGTCACGCCGAACTTGATCAGATCAGGATCGGAGCACACAAAGGCCTTCTGGAAGCCGCGGGACTGCACCTCGGGCACGATGGACTCGATGGCACCCTTGCCGTGATAAGAAATGGGATTCAATACGATACGGTTCGCCATGGGGAACGCCCTCCTTTGAAATTGTCATGCTTGCAGGCTCTTGCCTATGGTGCACTACTTCGACAAAGAATAAACAATCCCTGCAATATTTGCCCATTACAAAGCAATATTCAAGAAAAAAAGCCCTGCCACAAACAGCAGAGCCTTCTATTATGTATGGATCACCGTAAAGTTCAGCCCTTCGTCCTCCGTAGGCGGTTGAAAGAGCCGGTTCGCCTTGTCCAGCAGGCCTTCATCCACATAGTATTCGTTCAGCTTACCTTCACCCTTGGCAATGGCAGCATTGCGCTTTTCGATGCGCCGTTCCCATTCGTCCTGCGGCACATCCAGGTAACGCCAGTCCTGCTCCAAGCCGGCAAGCGCGTCCTTCGCGGCTTTGCGTGATGCAGGGCTCCAGCCGCCGAAGTCCAGCACGGCGTTCACGCCGCCCTGCACCAATTGGCGCGTCAGGTGATACAGATACTGGATGCCCCGCGCGCTGAACTTGTCGTATTCGTCCCCCAAAGGTTCGGGAAAAATGGTCTGCATCAGTTCGTCTGCGGAGATCAGCACGCCGCCCTCCCGGCCGATCACCTGCTTAGCGTAGGTGGTCTTGCCGCAGCACAGGCGGCCGATGAGAATGATCGCCTTGGCCATCACTGCACATCCCCTTTCGCATACAGCTGCAGCGAACGGGTCACCGTGGCCAACTCGTCTGCACTCAGCACCGGCACCGTCAGCACATAGATGCCCTCCGCCGCCTGGGCATGCAGGCGGATGTGCTCGCCGTCCTCCATGCGGACGGACTGCATCCCGGCCAGTGCCTGACCGGCCACCTCGCCGATGTGATAGCTGCCCTTGGGCACAAATTCCAGTGCCCTGGCAGGGTAAATGCTTTGCAGGCTCAGCTCCACCTTGCGGCCGCCAAGCTCCGCCGTGTAGTTAAGCACACCGATCCGGGCAAACCCGTCACCGTAGGCCTGGTCATAGCTCATGCCTGCGGTCAGGGTCAGGCCGCTGCCCTCCACCGCATAAAGCATGGGCACAGGGAAGGCCTGCAAAAGCGTTTCCAGCTGATCCGCACTGGTAAGAGAGTAGGCCGGGCTGGCGGTCAGCAGCGGCTGGGACTTGGAAACGATCACCGCATCGGGGTTTTCCTGGGGCTGTCCCAGCACCACCGCCACATAAAACACGGCCACCAGCACCACTGCCGCCAGCGTGCCCAGCACGATCCGCAGCACTTTGCGCGGCATGGATACCTGCTTCGGGGCCATGAGATCACATCCTTTCTGCGTATACTACTATAATGGATGTTTTTCCCGTTGTCAAACCGGCGGAATTTGTTTGTAAATTTGTTTACAACCCTTGACGCGGCGCGGTATGTGTGCTATCATTCTTGCCGGTAACTGAATACCTTATCACGAGTGACGGAGGGATGGGCCCGATGAAGTCACGGCAACCGGCTTTTGCTTGGTGCCAAATCCCACAGCGCAGCACAGGCCCGCACCGGGTGCGCTGGCAGATAAGGACAGTCGCAAGATTGCATCCCGCCTGATTCATGTGCAAATCAGGCGGTTTTCTTTTTCCGACCCATACAAAGGAGACAAACCATGCGCAAACTGTTCACGTCCGAATCCGTTACTGAAGGCCATCCCGACAAACTCTGCGACCAGGTCAGCGACGCTGTGCTGGACGCTATCCTCGCCCAGGACCCCATGGCCCGCGTGGCCTGCGAAACCTGCACCACCACCGGCATGGTGATGGTGATGGGCGAGATCACCACCACCGCCAAGGTGGAGATCCCCGAGATCGTCCGCGAAGTGGTGCTGGACATCGGCTACAACTCCTCCGACATGTGCTTCGACGGCAACTCCTGCGCCGTGATGACCGCCATCCATGCCCAGAGCCCCGACATCGCCATGGGCGTTGACGCGGCCCTGGAGACCCGCAGCGAAGATGCCAACGAGACCGGTGCCGGCGACCAGGGCATGATGTTCGGCTATGCCTGCGACGAGACCCCCGAAATGATGCCCATGCCCATCGCCCTGGCCCACCGCCTGACCCGCCGCCTGACCCAGGTGCGCAAGGACGGCACCCTGCCCTACCTGCGTCCCGACGGCAAGAGCCAGGTCACCGTGGTGTATGAGGACGGCAAGCCCGTGGCTGTGGACACGGTGGTCATTTCCACCCAGCACGGCCCCGAAGTGAGCCAGGAGCAGATCGCCAAGGACATGATGGAATACGTCATCAAGTCCGAGATTCCCGCCGAGCTGCTCTCCGACGAAACCAAGTATTTCATCAACCCCACTGGCCGCTTTGTGCTGGGCGGCCCTGCCGGTGACACCGGCCTGACCGGCCGCAAGATCATCGTGGATACCTACGGCGGCTATGCGCCCCACGGCGGCGGTGCCTTCTCCGGCAAGGAC
>JAGBBA010000036.1 GCA_017938695.1 Clostridia bacterium
CCTTCGGGACAGCTTCCCCTCAAGGGGAAGCCATGGCGCATGTCCATGCAAAAGCCTTCCCCTTGAGGGGAAGGTGGCAGCGCAAGCTGCCGGATGAGGTGTCGCCCCTTTCCCCGCGTCGCGGCGCGACCGTATTCGCGCCGGGACCCCTGCATGACATGCGTACCCCGGCCATCCCCGAAAGGGAGTCCAGAGGGCCGAACGGCCCTTTGGCGGGGTGGAGGGGCAGAGCCCCTCCTGGGGTCCAGGGGCGAATGCCCCTGGTGGGGGCTTTACATTCGGGACGAAAATTTGTATAATAAACTGTATTGCTTTGTCTATCAATGGACGTGAAGGAGCATTTTATGGCGAAAATCATTGCGATCACCAATCAGAAGGGCGGAGTGGGCAAGACCACCACTTCTGTGAATCTTTCGGCGATTTTGGCTGATATGGGCATGAAGGTGCTGGTGGTTGACCTGGATCCCCAGGGGAACACCACCTCTGGCCTGGGCATGGCGGTGGATGACAAGAGCATTTATGAAGTCATCATGGGCCGCATCCCGATGAAGAACGCCATCCGCAAGACTGATGTGAAGCGGCTGGACATTGCTGGCAGCGACATCCGCCTGGCCGGTGCCGAGCTGGAGCTGGTGGCGGTGGAGCAGCGCGAGTACCGCCTGAAGAATGCCCTGACCACGGTGGCCAAGGATTATGATTTCATTTTTATTGACTGTCCGCCGTCCTTGAGCCTTCTGACGCTGAACGCCCTGTCCGCCTGCGACCGGGTGCTGATCCCCATCCAGTGCGAGTATTATGCGCTGGAGGGCGTCACCAGTCTGATGAACACCGTCAGCCGCGTGAAAAAGACCTTCAACCCCGGTATTGATATTGAAGGTATTCTGCTCACCATGCTGGACGGCCGCACCAACCTGGGCCTGCAGGTGGTGGACGAGGTGAAGAAGCACTTCAAAAAGAAGACCTTCGCCACCACCATTCCGCGCAATGTGCGCCTGGGCGAGGCACCCTCCCACGGTGAACCCATCCATGTGTATGATCCCCGATCCGCGGGCGCGATTGCTTACCGCGCCCTGGCGGCTGAGGTGCTGGAACGCAACGGAATGAAAGCGAAGAAGTAAGGAGCGATGATCATGGCGAAGAAAACCCGCGGCCTGGGCCGTGGCCTGGAAGCCCTGCTGCCCGATGCAGAGGAAGTCCTCTCCAGCGGCGTGCAGGAGATCAGCCTTGGTGATATCGACCCCAACCCCGACCAGCCCCGGCGCACCTTTTCTGATGAAAGCATCGCCCAGCTGGCCCAGTCCATCCGGGAGCAGGGCGTTCTGCAGCCCATTCTGGTGACGCCGCAAAACGGCGGCCGCTACCGCATCGTGGCGGGCGAACGCCGCTGGCGTGCCTCCCGTGCCGCTGGATTGGACAAGGTGCCGGTGATCGTCCGCGACCTGGACGTGATCCAGCAGATGGAGATCGCGCTGATCGAAAACCTGCAGCGCGAGGATCTGAACCCCATCGAAGTGGCTCAGGGCATCCGCAGCCTGATGCAGCAGTGCGGCTACACCCAGGAAACCGTGGCCAACCGCCTGAGCAAGAGCCGCCCGGCCGTGGCAAATTTGCTGCGCCTTTTGACTCTGCCGGAAGAAGTGATCGAGCTGGTGCGGCAGGGGAGCCTCTCTGCCGGTCATGCCCGTGTGTTGGCTGGTCTGGAGGACGATAAGCAGAAGCTGGCCCTGGCCCGTGAAACCATCGAGCAGGGGTACAGCGTCCGTCAGCTGGAAGCACTGGCCGCCGCTGCCAAGGAGAGCCCTGCCAAGGCGGACAAGCCCAAGCCCCGCAAGGCTGCGCTGACGGCCGAGCTCAGCGAGCTGGAGGGCCGCATCCGCGAAACCATGGGCGTGCGGGCTACCCTCACCGGCACAGAGAAAAAGGGTAAGATCGTGCTTCAGTATTATTCCCGAGAAGAATTGGAGCATCTCAACGAGATGCTTCTGCGGCTGGAGGAGTGACCGTATGAGCAACATTCCTGACCTGCCACGGTGGGACGGCCCGCTGTCCCATCCGTTTTACAGCAAGGTGGTCAAGCGCGCGCTGGACTTCCTGCTGGCACTGGTGCTGCTGATTCCGGCCTGCGTGGTGATGATCCCCCTGGCCATCTGGGTCAAGCTGGATTCTCCCGGCCCGGTGATCTATCGCGCCATCCGCGGCGGCTATCACAACAAGCCGTTTTATATCCTCAAGTTCCGCTCTATGGTGGTGGATGCCGACAAGACTGGCGGCTGCACGGCCCTCAACGACGACCGTGTGACCCGTGCCGGCAAGGTGATGCGCCGGTTGAAGCTGGACGAGCTGCCCCAGCTGTTCAACATTCTCAAGGGCGAAATGTCCTTTGTGGGCCCCCGGCCGGAGCTGCTTCTCTACACCACCCAGTACACCAAGGAGCAGGAGTGCATCCTGTGGGTGCGCCCCGGCATCACCGACCGCAGCAGCATCGTGTATATCGCTCAGGATGAGATCGTGGGCGAGGAGAACCCGGTGGAAAACTTTGAGAAGTACATCCTGCCGGAAAAGAACCGGCTGCGCGTGGAATATGCCCTGAACCAGTCCTTCAAGCTGGATATGCAGCTGTTTTTTGAAACCTTCGGCGGACTTTTCGGCAAGGCCAAGAAAATGGCCAGCGAGCAGAAAGGAAAGTAAGCATGCCTGACTATGCCTCCTATGAGGAGAAGACCCATGCGGCCTTCGGCGGCGCGCCCATCGACACGGGCGACCCGAAGGTGCTGGCGTGGCTGATCCGCCGCCACGGCCTGGAGATGACCCATCTCAGCCGGGGCAGCCATATCGGCGCGATCTTCTCCGTGGCAGAGATCATTGCAACGCTGTACACCGGCGTAATGCATGTGGATCCTGCCCAGCCCAAGATGCCCGACCGCGACAGGCTGATCCTCTCCAAGGGTCATGCGGGCGCGGCTGTTTACGCTGCCCTGGCGGAGCGCGGCTTCTTCCCGGTGGAGGAGCTGAGCACCCACTACGGCAACGGCTCCCGGCTGTCTGGCCATGTGAGCCACAAGGGTATCCCGGGGGTGGAGTTCTCCACGGGCAGCCTGGGGCACGGGCTGGCGGTGGCGGCAGGCATGGCCATGGGTGCCAAGCTGGACAAGGCCCCCTGGCGCACCTATGCGGTGCTGGGCGACGGCGAGTGCGACGAGGGTTCCGTGTGGGAGGCTGCGCTGCAGGCGGCCCAGTTCAAGCTGGATAACCTGATCGCCGTGGTGGATCACAACCACATGCAGTCCCTGGACTTCTGCGAAAAGACCCTGGCCCTGGAGCCCTTTGCCGACAAGTGGCGTGACTTCGGCTGGAACACCCTGGTGGTGGACGGCCATGACGTAGTGGCCCTGCAGGCGGCCTTTGCTCAAGCAAAGGAGAACCTGGGCAGCGGCAAGCCCACGGTGATCATCGCCGAAACCGTGAAGGGCAAGGGCGTATCCTTTATGGAAAACGACATCCTGTGGCACTACCGCACGCCCCAGGGTGAAGAATATCAGGCTGCGCTGAAGGAATTGGAGGCGCAAAGGCCATGAGAGATGCATTTGTCCGCGCACTGATGCGCGAAGCAGCCGCTGATCCCAAGCTGACGCTGATCACCGGCGACCTGGGCTTTGGCGTGTTGAAGCCCTTCTGGGAAACGTATCCCGAGCAGTTTATCAACGCTGGTATTGCCGAGCAGGGCATGACCGGCCTGGCGGCTGGCCTGGCCAGCACCGGGAGAACCGTGCTGACCTACTCCATCGGCAATTTCCCCACCCTGCGCTGCCTGGAGCAGATCCGCAACGACTGCACCTACCACGACGCCAATGTGAAGATCGTGTGCGTGGGCGGAGGCTTTGTGTACGGCAGCCTGGGCATGAGCCACCACGCCACCGAGGACATGGCGGTGCTGCGCGCGCTGCCCGGCGTGACGGTGTTCACCCCCGGCGATCCCCACGAGGTGGAGGCTGTGGTGCCCGTGATGCTGCGTACCCCCGGCACCTGCTATCTGCGGCTGGGCCGCGGCGGCGAGCCGTACCTCCATCACCGGCCCATCGAGGGCTGGCAGCTGCCCCGGGCCATCACCCTGCAGGAGGGCACGGACGTGGCCATCCTGTCCGCAGGCGGCATCCTCACCCAAACGGTGAGCGCGGCCAACCTGCTGCGCGAGCAGGGCGTGTCTGCCGAGGTGGTGTCCTTCCCCTGCATCAAACCCATTGACGAAGAGAAGATCATCGAGCTGGGCAACCGCTTCCGCGACATTGTAACCGTGGAGGAGCACAGCATCGTGGGCGGACTGGGCTCCGCGGTGTGCGAGGTGCTGGCGGGCATCGGCAGCCATTGCCGGGTGCACCGCATCGGCATGCCGGATGTGTATTCCTCCATCGTCGGCACGCAGCAGTATCTGCGCGGCGAATATCAAATGGACGACAAGGCCATCTGCGCCCGGACGCTGGCCTGGCTGAGAGGTTGACATGGAAAAGAAAGAACTGTCCCTGCCGGAGATCCACGAGGAGCTGCTGTGCCAGCTGCGGGATATCACGGCCATCTGCGAACGCCACGGCATCGAATACAACATGATGTGCGGAAGCCTGCTGGGTACCGTGCGCCACCAGGGCTTCATCCCCTGGGACGACGACGTGGATCTGCTCATCACCCGTGAGAATTTCAACAAGTTCCGCCAGGTGTACCCCAAGGAGTGCGACCAGCGGTTCGAACTGACCTACCTGAACACCTGGACGCCCCGTGTGATGAACCGCGATCCCGAAAAGGCTGCTGCCTTTACGGATTTCTTCATCCTGGATTCCGTGCCCCCGGCAGGCATCAAGCGGAAGGTGTGGTACCTGAAGCTGCATATCCTCCAGGGCATGATGAAGCGCAACGTGGATTACAGCCGCTTCAACCTGAAGAACAAGATCATGATCTTCGCCACCCATGTGCTGGGCCTGCCCTTCTCCATGGAGTGGAAGGCGAAGATGTACGAGAAGATCTCCACCCAGAATCCGCCCAGCAATGAGGTGTGCATGAGCAACGGTGCCTTTGGCCTGGGCCAGCACATCTGGAACCCGGAGCAGTTCAAGGAGAAGATCTCTGCCAAGTTCGAGGATGTGGACGTGAAGATCCCGGCCCGGTACGATGAGGTGCTCACCGTGCTCTACGGCCCCGATTACATGACGCCCCCTCCGCCGGAACAGCGGGTGGCCAAGCACCTGGACGTGTAAGGTCAATTCGGAATGCGGAATGCGAAATTCGGAATTTGGAAAGTGTGTGCGGTGAGGTGTGTATGGACATGATCTTCTGCCCGCTGTATTCGGGATCGAGCGGGAACGCTCTTTTTGTGCAGGCGGGGCAGACCAGGGTGCTGATCGACGCTGGCAAGCCGGGCAAAACCGTGGATGAAGCCCTGCGGCTCATCGGCGTGGAGCCCCAGAGCCTGGATGCGATCCTGATCACCCACGAGCACAGCGACCATATCTCCGGTGCGGGCGTATTGTGCCGCAAGTATCGCATCCCTGTTTATGCCACACCGGATACCTGGCTGGCCATGGATAAAAAAGTAGGCGCGATCCCTGACGGATTGCGCCGTACCTTTGATAAGAAGCAGGATTTCTACCTGGGGCAGCTGGGCGTTGTGCCCTTTGCCATCCCTCATGATGCGGCTGACCCCGTGGGCTACCGGCTGTGGTGCGGCAGCGTGAGCATCGCCACCGCCACCGACCTGGGGCATTTCTCCAAGGGGGTCAAAGAAGCGGTGTCCGGTGCCAGCCTGGTGCTGCTGGAGAGCAACCACGATCCGGACATGCTGATGGCGAATCCCCATTATTCCAGCCACCTGAAGCAGCGCATCCTGTCCAACCGGGGGCATCTGAGCAACGATGCCTGTGCCAACGCGCTGGTTCAATTGGTGGAAAGCGGCGTGCATCATGTGATCCTGGGCCACCTCAGCGGCGAAAACAACCTGCCGGAGCTGGCTTTGCAGACCAGCGAAGACCGGGCCGAGGAGGCCGGTATTCGCCTGGGGCACGACCTGAGCCTGGACCTGGCCTGGCGCGACCGGGTGGGCGGCGTATATACCCTGAAGGAAGGTGCCTGACACGTTGAAACGGGTGGATAAGACCCACATGGCCCTCATGGTGACCCTGGGCGTGATGCTCCTGCGGCTGCCGGTGGGGTGGGGGATCCAGCAATTGCTGCCCAATCCCCAGGGCGACCCTGCGTTGTATTATGCTACGCTGATCCTGCAGGAGATGCTCCTATGGGGGCTGCCTGCCTTGCTGATGCTGCCCTTCCGCAGCCGCAGGCTCGTGGTGCAGCGCAAGTGGCTGGGGGTCAGCGCGGCGGCGGTGTTCATCGGTGCCATGACGCAAATGGCCATGATGGCCGTGACGCCCCTGTGGGTGGATGTGACCGGCGCGGCGCAGGGGGAGATCATGCTGCCCCGAAACGAGATCCAGTGGGTGCTGGCGGTGCTGGCTCTGGTGGTGGTGCCCGCCCTGGTGGAGGAAGCCTTCTTCCGCGGCGGATTGCTCACGGGCCTGTGCGACACCATGGGTGCACTGCCTGCGCTGCTTTTGTCCACGCTGGTCTTTGCGCTGATGCACGGCTCCCTGGCGGGATTCCCGGCGCACCTGGCCATCAGCCTTCTGTGCGGCCTGGGCATGCTGACCCGGGGCCGATTGCGCGTGCCGGTGGTGATGCACATGTGCTACAACGGCGCGGCACTTTTGTTAAGAAATACTCCGGCATCCTGGATGCCTGCGCTGCCCCTGGGGGTGATCCTCACGGCGGCGGCCATGTGGATGTGTGCCCAGATCCTGTGGCGCGGACGGTACCGCCAGCTGAAGGCGGCGGATACCGCCATGCTGTGCGTGATCGTGCTGGGCGCGGCAGCCATGTATATACCTGAGCTGATATAACGAGGTGAAATCATGATACTCCTGTCTTTACAGGGTGTGCAGAAAAGCTTTGGAACCAACGAGGTGCTGCGGGATGCCTCCCTGACCCTGCAGGACGGGGAGCGCATGGGCCTGGTGGGCGTGAACGGCTGCGGCAAGTCCACGCTGATGAAGATCATCGCCGGGCTGGAAACATCCGACGGCGGCACCATCACCATGCAGAAGGGCCTGAAGCTGGGCTACCTGGCACAGCAGGGCGAGGTGGGCGAGGGCCGCACCGTGCTGGAAGAGCTGGAAAGCGTGTTTGACCCCGTGGTGGCCATGGAGCAGCAGCTCCGCGACCTGGAACAGCAGATGGCCGAGGTGGGCAGCGACGAAACCATGCTCCGCCGCCTGGGCAGCCAGTATGACCAGTTGACCCGCGAGTTCGAGCGGCGCAACGGCTACGGCTGGCGTTCCACCGTGCAGGGCGTGCTGGCGGGCTTGGGCTTCCGCAAGGAGCAGCAGGGGCAACTGGCCAGCCTGCTTTCCGGCGGCGAGCGCACAAGGCTCTGCCTGGGCCGCATGCTGCTCACCGAGCCCGACCTGCTCCTGCTGGACGAGCCCACCAACCACCTTGACCTGAAATCCATCGCCTGGCTGGAGGACTACCTGCGCTCCTACAAGGGCGCGGTGCTGCTCATCAGCCATGACCGCTATTTTATGGATCATGTCTGCGACCGCATGTGCGAATTGCTGCTGGGTGCCACCGAGTGCTACGACGGCAACTACACTCAGTACATGGAGCAGCGCACCGAACGGTTCGAGATCCGCATGAAGGCCTACGAGCTGCAGCAGAAGGAAATCGCCCGGCAGGAGGCCATCATTGCCCGTTACCGGCAGTTCAACAGGGAGAAATCCATCCGCCTGGCGGAAAGCCGGGAGAAGCGGCTGGAGAAGATCGAACGCCTGGAAAAGCCCAAGGACGAAAGTGCCATCCGCTTCAGGTTTGACACCCGCCGCCGCACCGGCGAGGATGTGCTGATGGTGGAGGAACTCAAGAAGGGCTTTGACGACCGCGTATTGTTCGACCATGTGAAGATGCACCTGCGGGCCGGCGACCGGGTGGCCCTCATTGGCGACAACGGCGTGGGCAAATCGACCCTGTTCAAGTGCCTCATCGGCGAGCAGAAGCCGGACAACGGCACCATCCGCCTGGGCGCAGGGGTCGATATTGGCTACTACGACCAGCACCAGGCCGGGCTGCACGACAGCAAAACCGTGCTGGACGAGGTGTGGGACGACTTCCGCCGCCTGGATCAGACCGAGGTCCGCGGCGCGCTGGGCCTGTTCCTCTTTACCGGCGACGAAGTGCTGATGCCCATCAGCACCCTTTCCGGCGGCGAAAAGGGCCGCGTGGCCCTGACCAAGCTGATGCTGCGCAAGGACAACCTGCTCCTGCTGGACGAGCCCACCAACCACCTGGACATGGACTCCCGCGAGGTGCTGGAGGACGCCCTGGCGGACTTCCCGGGCACCATTCTGGCCATCAGCCACGACCGTTATTTCATCAACCGCTTTGCCAACAAGGTGTGCGTGCTGGAAACCGACGGCCTGAAGGAATACCTGGGCAACTACGACGACTATTTTGAGAAGATCAACCGTGCCCAGGCCCCCGACGGCGACCTGCCCCAGATGACCCGCACCGCCCAGGAGAAGGAGAAACGCCGCTCCCGGGAGGAGGAGAAGCGCATCAAGGAGCGCAAGCTGGCCCTGAAGGCTGCGGAGGACGCCGTGGCCAAGGCAGAGGAGGAAGCCGCCGAGCTGGAAGCACGGCTGGCCGATCCTGACACCTATGCCGATGCGGACAAGGCCGCCCAGCTGGCCAAGGAATACCAGCAGAAAAAGGACGAAATCGACCGGCTGTACCAGGCCTGGGAAGAGCTCGAAGCAGAAGAATAACCATCATGCCGGAGCATGCGAAAAATTTTTGCCTGCTCCGGCATTTTTTATTTGTGCAAACTGGGCGTTTTTTTGGCCGTGAGAACATGTGCTGAAATAGATACGCTCGACAGGGTGGGCATAAATGAAACGGAAAAGCGTTGAAAATCAAGGAAATTTGCATAGTGATTTTGAAAAAGAAAATTTGCACCCCGGGAAGGGGCGGTTTTCTCAAAAAACATGGACACGCCAGAAAACGTGGATAAGGGCATTTGCTGGAAAAGACGGGGTTTTGCGGCTTTGCGGTGCGATGCGGGTGAAAATTTCTCGAAAAAAAGTTGAAAAAGTGCTTGAAAACGTATTGCAATTTTGAAAGGCATGGTTTATAATATGACTGTTGTCTGTTTAGGGATGAAGTGGTAAGTTGCCGCCAGGCCAGGCGGGTAATTATCATGGACCAGCCCGATAATCGGGCGACGGACTCGCAGCGCAAGATGACCTGCACCTGCAGTGGGTCACAAAGCGCCAACGAGAACGATCAAGGAGGAAAATCGATGGCCACTGCAAAAATCCGTATCAAGCTCAAGAGCTACGAGCACAACCTGATCGACCAGTCCGCCGAGCGGATCGTCGAGACTGCCAAGCGCACCGGTGCTCGCGTCTCTGGCCCGATCCCGCTCCCCACGGAGAAGGAGATCGTCACCATCCTGCGTGCTACCCACAAGTATAAGGATAGCCGCGAACAGTTCGAGCGTCGTACCCACAAGCGACTGATCGACATCAACAACCCCAACCCCAAGACGGTGGACGCCATGATGAAGCTTGAACTTCCTGCTGGTGTCGAAATCGAAATGAAGCTGTAAGGCACAGGAGGAACGAAACAATGAAGAAAGCGATCATTGGTAAAAAGATCGGCATGACGCAGGTCTTCACCGAAGACGGCCGTCTCGTTCCGGTCACCGTGATTGAAGCGGGCCCCTGCACTGTGGTGCAGACCAAGAACGTGGAATCCGATGGCTACGATGCCGTTCAGGTGGGCTTCGGCGAGCTGACTGAGACTCGCGCCAAGAAGCTGCTGAACAAGCCTGAGCTGGGTCACTTCCAGAAGGCTGGCGTAGCCGCTAAGCGCACCCTGCGCGAATTCCGCTTTGACGACTGCTCTGGCTACAACGTGGGCGACGAGCTCAAGGCCGACCAGTTCGCCAAGGGCGACAAGATCGACATCACCGGCACCAGCAAGGGCCACGGCTACACCGGCGCGATTCAGCGTTGGAATCAGCACACCGGCCCCATGGCGCACGGCTCCAAGTACCACCGCGGCGTGGGCTCCCTGAGTGCTAACTCCGATCCTTCCCGCGTGTTCAAGAACAAGCACATGTCCGGCCACTACGGTGTGGATCGTGTGACTGTTCAGAACCTGGAAGTCGTTTCGGTGGATGCGGAACGCAACCTGCTGCTGGTTAAGGGCGCTGTGCCCGGCCCCAACAACGGCCTGCTGATCATCCGCGACACCGTCAAGGCCTGACGCTGTGCAAGGAGGAAATGAAAACTATGCCTAAGACTGCTCTTTATAACATGGAAGGCGCGGCCATTGGCGAGATTGAGCTGAGCGATGCGATTTTCGCCGCTCCCATCAACGAAGCTGCCATGCACCTGGTCGTCCGTTCCTATCTGGCCGCACAGCGTCAGGGCACCCAGAGTGCCAAGACCCGCAGCGAAGTTCGCGGCGGCGGCCGTAAGATCTATCGCCAGAAGGGCACCGGTAATGCCCGCCACCATGGCAACCGTGCTCCCCAGTTCCGTCACGGCGGCGTGGTGTTCGCTCCCAAGCCCCGCGATTACTACATCGCCGTTCCCAAGAAGGTTCGCCGCCTGGCCTTCAAGTCTGCCATGACCTCCAAGCTGAACGCTGGCGAGCTGATCGTGGTTGACGAGATCGCCCTGAAGGAAGCCAAGACCAAGCTGATGGCCAAGGTCCTGAAGGATCTGAAGGCTGAGCGCAAGGCCCTGGTCGTCCTGCCCGAGCGTGAGGAGAGCGTGGTTCGCGCCACCGCTAACCTGGCCGAGGCCAAGACCACTTACGTCAACACCCTGAATGTCTACGACATTCTCAACGCCGGCAAGGTGGTTCTCACCAAGGCCGCCGTGCAGTCCGTCGAGGAGGTGTACGCCTAATGAAGAATCCTCATGACATCATCCTGCGCCCCGTCCTGACGGAAAAGGCGTATGACGGTATCGCTGACAAGCGTTACATCTTCGAAGTGGCCATCGACGCCAACCGTACCGAAGTGAAGCAGGCTATCGAAGCCGTGTTCGCCGAAGACGGTGTGAAGGTGGAGAAGGTCAACATCGTTCGTACCCTGGGCAAGATCAAGCGCCAGGGCCGCACCGCCGGCCGTACGCCGGAAATCAAGAAGGCCTATGTGACTCTGAAGAAGGACTCCAAGCCGATTAAGTTCTTCGAGGGCATGGCCGAGTAAAGCAGGGAGGACAAGAAACATGGCTATTCGTCTTTACAAGCCGACTTCGCCCGCCCGGCGCTTTATGTCGGTGCTGACTTACGAGGAGATCACCAAGAAGCAGCCTGAAAAGAGCCTGGTGGAATACCTCAAGAAGAACGCCGGCCGTAATAAGCAGGGCAAGATCACCGTTCGCCATCAGGGCGGCGGCAACAAAGTGAAGTATCGTATCATCGACTTCAAGCGCAACAAGGTGGACATCCCCGCCAAGGTTGCTGCTATCGAGTACGATCCCAACCGCAGCGCGTTCATCGCTCTGCTGTTCTACGCCGACGGCGAGAAGCGCTACATCCTGGCTCCTCTGGGCCTGAAGGTGGGCGACACCGTTATCTCCTCTGATAACGCTGATATCAAGCCCGGCAACGCGCTCCCCATGAACCGCATTCCCGTTGGTACCCTGATCCACAACCTGGAGCTGAAGCCCGGCCGCGGCGGCCAGCTGGTCCGCGCTGCTGGCATGAGTGCCCAGCTGATGGCTAAGGAAAATGGCTACGCCACCGTGCGTCTGCCCTCCGGCGAAATGCGCAAGCTGCCCCTGAACGCCAAGGCCACCATCGGCACCGTGGGCAACACTGACCACGAGAACGTTCGCCTGGGCAAGGCCGGCCGTGTGCGTCACATGGGCATCCGTCCCACCGTCCGCGGTGTGGTTATGAACCCCTGCGACCATCCTCATGGCGGCGGCGAGGGCAAGAGCCCCGTTGGTATGCCTGCTCCTGTGACTCCGTGGGGCAAGCCCGCTCTGGGCCTGAAGACCCGCAAGCACAAGAAGTATTCCAACAAGATGATCGTCAAGCGCGCCAGCAAGAAGTAATCGCGCATCCTATAGGAAGGAGGCAGCCATCGAATGAGTCGTTCCATTAAGAAGGGCCCCTATGTAGAGGCCGCGCTGATGAAGCGCATCGTTGAAATGAACAATTCCGGCAAGAAGAACGTTGTGAAGACCTGGTCTCGCGCGTCCACCATCTTCCCGGATTTCGTGGGCCACACTGTTGCTGTGCATGACGGCCGCAAGCACGTGCCGGTTTATGTCACGGAGGACATGGTGGGCCACAAGCTGGGCGAGTTCGCCCCCACCCGCACCTACCGCGGCCACGCTGGTGACAAGTCCAGCAACCGCAAGTAATAACGAGAGGAGTGATACGATATGGCAACCCGTTCTAAGGAAAAGACGGCTGCTCGCCGCGCTAATGCGGACAAGCGCCCTCAGGCCCATGCCAAGTACATTCGCATCTCCCCTCGTAAGGTGAAGATCGTGATCGATCTGATCCGCGGGAAGAATGTGGATGAAGCCCTGGCCATTCTGACCTACACCCCCAAGGCCGCGTCCCCCGTGGTGGCTAAGGTGCTGAACAGCGCCATCGCCAATGCGGTGAACAACCTGGAGATGAACCGTCAGGATCTGTACGTCGCTGAAGTGTACGCCAACCCCGGCCCCACGCTGAAGCGCTATGTTGCCCGCAGCCGCGGCAGCGCGTCTCCCATGCTCAAGCGCACCAGCCACATCAGCGTGGTGCTGGACCAGAAGAAGGCGAAGGAGGCTTAATCCATGGGTCAGAAAGTGAATCCCCACGGCGCGCGCGTTGGTGTGATCTTCGATTGGTCCACCCGCTGGTTCGCCGGCAAGAAGGATTTTGCGAACAACCTGGTTGAAGACCAGAAGCTTCGCAAGATGCTGAAGGAAAAGTACTACTCCACTGGCATTAGCCACATTGATATCGAGCGTACTGCCCAGACCATCACGGTGAACATCTTCACCGCTAAGCCCGGCATGATCATTGGCCGCGGCGGTGCTGGCATCGAGGCTCTGAAGGCTGACATCACCGCCTTCCTGGGCCGTCCCGCTCACATCAACGTGATGGAGATCAAGCAGCCCGATGCTGATGCTCAGCTGGTGGCCGAGAACATTGCTCAGCAGCTGGAGAAGCGCATCAGCTTCCGCCGTGCTATGAAGCAGGCCCTGCAGCGCGCCATGAAGATCAACGGCGTGAAGGGTATCAAGGCCAGCGTGAGCGGCCGTCTGGGCGGTGCCGATATCGCCCGTACCGAGCACTATCACGAGGGTTCCATCCCGCTGCAGACGCTGCGCGCCAACATCGACTATGGCTTCGCTGAAGCCAAGACCACCTATGGCCGTCTGGGTGTGAAGGTCTGGATCTACAAGGGCCAGATCCTGCCCAAGGCCAAGAAGGCCCCTGCCGCGAAGGAGGTAAAGTAACTCATGCTGATGCCCAAGAGAGTTAAGCGCCGCAAGGTGTTCCGTGGCCGCATGAAGGGTGCCGCTCATCGCGGTAACTTCATTGCCTACGGTGAGTATGGCCTGCAGGCGATGGAGCCCTGCTGGGTGACCTCCCAGCAGATCGAGGCCGCTCGTATCGCCCTGACCCGTTACACCAAGCGTGGCGGTCAGGTGTGGATCAAGATCTTCCCCGATAAGCCTGTTACTGAGAAGCCCGCTGAGACCCGAATGGGTTCCGGCAAGGGTTCTCCCGAATACTGGGTTGCAGTTGTGAAGCCCGGCCGTGTGCTGTTTGAGGTTGCTGGCGTTCCTGAAGAAGTCGCCCGCGAGGCTCTGCGTCTGGCCAGCCACAAGCTGCCCCTGAAGACCAAGTTCATCAAGCGTGCTGATGAAGCCAAGACTGAAGCGGGTGGTGAAGAATAATGAAGGCAAATGAATTCTCCGCTATGAATAAGGAGCAGCTGACTGCCAAGGTCGCGGAACTTAAGAGCGAGCTGTTCAACCTTCGTTTCCAGCTTGCCACCGGTCAGCTGCAGAACACCATGCAGATCACCGCTGTCAAGCGCGACATCGCTCGTGCCAAGACCGTTCTTCGCCTCAAGGAGCAGGCGTAAGAGTTACTGAAAGGAGGCAGCCGCTTCAATGTCTGAAATCAACAACACTCAGGAGCGTGGTCTGCGTAAGACCCGAATCGGCGTTGTCGTGTCCGACAAGATGGACAAGACCTGCGTGATTCAGATCAAGACCCGCGTCCGTCATCCCCTGTATGGCAAGATCATGAACCAGACCAGCAAGCTGAAGGTGCATGATGAGAACAACGAGTGCGGAATCGGCGACACCATCAAGGTGATGGAGACCCGCCCGCTGTCCAAGGACAAGCGCTGGCGCCTGGTTGAGATCATCGAAAAGGCAAAGTAAGAAGTTTCAAGTTGATATCACACGCACAGGCCGGCGAA
>JAGBBA010000037.1 GCA_017938695.1 Clostridia bacterium
CGTTCGTCCTGAGCCAGGATCAAACTCTTCCGTTTAATCCTTTATCTCATCCAGCAGATCGCTCTGCCAGACTAACTCATTCGGAATCATCTGTCTACTATTTCTTGCGTTTCTCGCTTCTGTATCGTTTTCAAGGTTCGGCCGCTCTCGGTGAGAGCTTGTACATCTTATCACTCGTTTTGGCGTTTGTCAACACCTTTTTTCAAAGTTTTTTGACTTTTTTCAGCTCTTTTTTCAGAGGCGAACCGCTTTCATATCATCAGCATTTTTTGTTCGTGTTTTGCATCATATCTTGTGTCATGCGTGCTGCTTTGCGTCATTTCCGTTCGCCAGTTGCTTTTCGACAGCCTCCAGCAGTGCTTGTGGAATAACACCCATCCGACTTTTCCCTATCATGATCGCCGCTGTTTTGGACACATAGCAGGTCGTGGCGATTTCCTCCGGCTGCATCCCTTCGACCGCAACCTGCGGGCAAAGCAGATGGCCTGCAAAGCAGTTGGCCTCCGCTTCATCCGCCACCGCATCCTCTATATGATGAAGCAAAATGTGTCCCAGCTCATGGGCGAGGGTGAAGTTGAGCCGGGCCGGGTTGCCGCCCTCCCGGTAGCACACCACATAGCGTTCGCCGCCCCGCACGGTAAAGGCATCCGCCTCGCCGCAGCGGCGGTCGAAATCAGCTTCCGTCATGCACAGTTCCTCCGCTGCCTGCTGAAAGGTATACACCACCGTGTTCCTGCATTTGTGAAGAATCTCCAGCGGCCGCACCGGCAGGCTTGTAATCCTCAGCCGCAGCAGACAGCGGTACGCCAGCGTGGCGGCTCGGTCATAATCCGGCTGGCGGATCATGGCTGATCCTCCTTGCCGAAGGCATGCTCGAACAGTGCCCGGCCCACTGCCAGGTATTTCTCCTGCTCGGCAGGGGTGAGCTGGCGGAACGCACGGGTCATGATGGTGATGTTGGCATCCTGGTCCCCGGCCCGCACCGGCGGCTGATGGTCGCACAGCTCGTCAATGGACACGCCGAAAATGGTGGACATCTTCCGCAGAGCAGGAATATCCGGCTGGGACTGCCCGTGCTCCCACTTGTGCACCGCTGTGGCAGAAATGCCCAGCAGCTCGCCCAACGCCTGCTGGGAAAGCCCCTTCTTTTGCCTGAAAAACCTGATGCGATCCGCGTACATACCTTTCACCTCATATGGATTATACAACTTTTAGTTAATAATATCAAGCAACTTTTCGTGAATTTTTTATCTTGACATCAACTTTTCAGCGGTATATAATAACCGCAAGTTAATCTTGCGAATATTTGTTCGCTTATGGATAAGGAGGCTATCACTGATGACCAATGCAGCATTTCTTAAGGCTTATCGTGATCTTCACCAGGAGTTGGCCGTGATGGAACGCCATCTGGCCATGTGCGGCACCACAGGCTGCCCCACGGGCGTGCGCACTTCGCGGTACGATGCGCTCCCCCGCGGCACCAACAACGGCACAGCCGCGGCCATTCAGCATCAGGAGGGCGTGGAAGCCGCCGTACAGCAGCTGCGCGATAACCTGGCAGATATGGATACCACCTTCCAGGCTCTGTTGCCCCGGGCCAGAAACTACCGCGACCGGTGCATTCTGCGGCAGTATTATCAACTGGGCCAGACCGATGCCCAGGTGGCCGAGTGTCTGTGCGTCAGCGTTCGGCATGCCAACCGGCTGCGCAGCGAACTGCTCACCCACCTGGACAACCCGGCCAGCATGTCCACCGCCGTCGTTGCGGGTCCGTAACCAACGTGATATGATGGCATCGTGGAAAATAAGAACAAATGTTCTCAATTCCACACAAAGCGTTCCGCTTCTCCGGCGGAACGCTATTTCATTTGAAGGGAGGTCTTTCATGGCCAAACGACGCGCCGCGGATGACATCGCCACGCCGGAGGAAGTGCTGCGCACCTTCACCCAGATCATGCGCGGCGAGATGACCGAGGCCTCCGGGCGCAAGGGTGCATCCGGCGAGGAGATCGCCCTGCCGCCCAAGGTGTCGGAGCGGAGCAAGGCTGCGGAGCTGCTGGGCAAGCGTTACGGCCTGTTCAGCGAAAAGGAGCCCGGGGCCAAACCCAAGGCCGAGCTGGCTGCTGAGATCGAGCAGGCCATGCTGGAGATGCATGGATCGTGACGCTCTCTCCCTGATGGTGCACCGTCCTGCCCAGGTGGCCCGGTGGTGCGGTTCCAAGCTGCTGACCGATGACCTCCACGGTGCCTGGATGCAAAAGATGCTCCTGGGCCGGGAGGACATGACGCTCCTGGCGCACCGCGGCTCCTACAAAACCACCTGTCTGGCCGCCGCCATGGCCATCAGCATGTGCGTGTATCCCATGCGGAACATGCTCTTCATGCGCAAGACCGACGGCGACGTGATCGAGATCATCCGGCAAGTCAAGCTGTTTCTGCAATCCGATGCCATGCTTTTTCTCACCCAGAAATTATGGGGCGAGCCCGTGAACATTCTCAGGGCCGATCAGTTCAGCATCACCACGGATTGCTATGCAGCCTGCCGGGGCGCAGCGCAGCTCCTGGGCCAGGGCACGCGCGGCAGCCTTACCGGCAAGCATGCGGATATCATCATCACCGACGACATCGTGAACCTGCAGGATCGCATCAGCCCCCAGGAGAGGGAGCACACACGCGCCATCTACCAGGAGCTGCAAAACATCCGCATTCCCGGCGGACGGATCATCAACACCGGCACACCCTGGCACCCTCAGGACGCCATTTCCCTCATGCCCCGGGTGGAGAAGTACGACTGCTACCGCACCGGGCTGCTCACGCCGGACAAACTGGACGAACTGCGGCGATCCATGTCGCCCATGCTCTTCGCTGCGAATTACGAATTGAAACACATTGCTGACGACGACGCCCTGTTCGCCCAATCCCCCGGCTTTTTTGATGATCCCCTGCTCCTGCGGGACGGCATTGCCCATGTGGATGCAGCCTACGGCGGCAGCGACTGCACCGCCCTCACCTGTGGCAGGCGCGAAGGCGACACCATGTATCTGTATGGACGGTTGTTCCCCGGACACATCGACACGGTGATGGAAGATATCCTCGCCTGCTGCGACAAACTGCTCTGCGCCCCCGTCTGGTGCGAAACCAACGGCGACAAGGGCTACGTCGCCCGGGAGCTGCGCCGCCTGGGCGGACAGGTGCGCACCTACCAAGAACGGCAGAACAAGCATTTGAAAATCTCCACCCACCTGCGCAAGTGGTGGCCGAAGGTGCGCTTTCTCCGCACCACCGACCCTGCCTACATCGATCAGATCCTCGCCTACTCCGCCACCGCCGCCCACGACGATGCACCCGACTCCGCTGCCTGTGTCATCCGCCTTTTAGACCGCACCTGATGCACCAAATCAAGGAGGCAACCATGTTTACCGACATTACCTATCAGGACTGGCAGTCCGCCGCCGACCGCGACAGGCTGCTTCTGTCCGCCATCGACCGCTACAAGGCTTCCCGCGATTTCTCCCGCGCGCTGGAAGCCGGCGATTACTTCCGCGGCTGCAACACCGCCGTTGCCGGGAAAACCGTGCTCCGCGCCCGCAAGATCGAGACCCGCGACGCCTCCGGCCGCAAGCGCGTGCGCACCGGCACCGAGGATGTGGTGGGCAACCGCATCGGCTCGGGCTTCCTGTTCCGCTTCATCACCCAGCAGAATCAGTTTCTGCTGGCGAACGGCTGCATCCTCAAGGATGCCGAAACGAAGGCCTGCCTGGGCGCAGATTTCGACCACCAGCTGGCCAGCCTGGGCGAGCGCGCGCTGATCCACGGCGTAAGCTGGGGCTTCTGGAACGTGGATCACCTGGAGGTGCTGGAAGCCGCCCGTGACGCCCGTTCCGGCTTCTTCGCCCTGCTGGACGAAATGACCGATGAACCCATGGTAGGCGTGCAGTTCTGGCAGCTGAACGCTGACAAGCCCCTGTACATCCGCCTGTTCGAACTGGACGGCGTGACCGTTTTGCGCATGGAAAAGGGCACGCTGATCCCAGTGATGCCCAAGCGGCCCTATGTGGTCACCATGCGTTCCGACGCCTTGGGGGACGAGATCATCTCCCAGGAGAATTACACCCGGCTGCCCGTCATCCCCCTGTTTGCCAACACCGAGCGGCAGAGCGAACTCACCCCGGCCATCAAAGCCAAGATCGACGCCTACGACAATATCCTTTCCGATTTTGCCGACAACCTCGACAGGGCCAACGATGTTTACTGGGTGCTGAACAACTTCGGCGGCACCACCGACGATATCGCCCAGATGCTGGAGGAGATCCAGCGCATCAAAGCCGTGGCCAACCTGTCCGACGGCAGCGGCTCTTCCTCCACCGCCGAGCCCCACACCATCGAGGTGCCCTACGCCGCCCGCAAAACCGCCCTGGATATTCTGGAACGCGCCCTCTACCAGGACTACATGGCCCTGAACGTCGACGCCCTCACCGGCGGCAGCCTGACCAACGTGGCCATCCGCACCGCCACCGCCAACCTGAACCTGAAGGCCGACCGCTACGAGTGGCAGGTGTTCCGCTTCGTGCAGCAGCTGCTCTCCCTGCTGGGCATCACCACCGAGGAGATCCGCTTCCAGCGGCAGTGCATCGCCAATGAATCCGAAACCGTGGCGGATATCGCCGCCATGCGCCCGGACATTGACCGCCGCACCGCCCTGAAGCTGAACCCCTACATCCAGCCAGAGGAGATCGACACTCTGCTTGAACAGGAGGCGTAAACCATGTTCATTTCCCGCCTGCCGGAGTTCCTCGCCCGCCTCGACCTGCCCCTGGCCGCCCAGGCCATGGGCGATGCCGCTATTTCCGCCGTGCGCACACAGATGCTCACCGGCTACGACCGTCCCGTGCACCAGACCGGTGCCCTTCTGAACGACGTGTCTTGCGCCGTGCAGGGCAGCACGGCCGTCATCGGCAATACCTTGCCCTATGCCGTCCCCGTCCATGATGGAACCTGCCGCACAGCAGGCCGCCCCTACCTGGCCGACGGCATCCTCAACCATGCAGATGCCATTCGCCGCGCCGCTGCGGATGCTCTGCGCCAGTAGGAAGCGTGATATCCGCTTCCTGTTTTCATATACATTTCGTTTGCGCAACGAACCGCGCAGAAAGGAGTCCCCATGGCACTGACCCGTAAGCTGCTCAAGGATATGCAGCTGGAAGATGAAAAGATCGAGCAGATCATCGCCGCCCATGTGGCCACCATCGAAGCCCTGAAAGCCGAGCGCGATGCCGCCCTCACCGAAAACGAGGAGCTGCACGTCCAGGTGGAGCAGCTTTCCACCGCCAATCAGTCCGCCGCCGAGGTACAGGCGGCCTTCGATGCCTACCGCACCCAGATCGAATCCACCCGCCAGTCAGAGAAAGCCATCGAACTGATCCGCCTGGCCATGCTGCAGGCCGGCTGCAACGAAAAGGCCATCGGCCTGCTGATCCAGACCATCGACCCCTCCACCCTGGAAATGGAAAACGGCCAGGTGAAGAACGGCGAGGCCATCATCGCCGAGCTGCGCGCCAAGCACGCCGCCTTCTTCGCCCAGCCCGTCCGCATGGCCGCCCCGGCCGTTCGTCCCCCTGTCCCCACGGGCGGTGCGCTGACCCGTGAGGATATCTCCCGCATGAGCGCAGATGAAATCAACCGCAACTGGAACGCCGTGAAGGGCGTCCTTGCGAAAGGAGCGATTTAACGTATGGCTATCACCTCTTTCATCCCCAAGGTATGGTCCGCCCGTCTGACTGAAAACCTGCACAAGGCCCTGGTGTTCGGTTCCCTGTGCAACCGCAACTGGGAGGGCGACATCGCCCAGTTCGGCGATACGGTGCACATCAACAACCTGGCCGACATCACCGTCAAGCCCTACACCCCCAACACCGACATCGCCGAGCCCGAGCAGCTCACCGGCTCCGATACCACCCTGGTCATCGACCACGGTGCCTACTACAACTTCTACCTGAACGATGTGGACGCCGCCCAGGCCAATTCCGACCTGATGGACGCCGCCATGCGCAACGCCGCCTACAAGCTGGCCGAGGACACCGAAGCCTACATCCTGTCCGTCATCCGTGAGGGTGCTGGCACCAAGAAGTCCGGTGCCATCCCCGAGGGCGGCGTGTACGAGCTGCTGGTGAACATCAAGACCGCCCTGGACGAGAAGAACGTACCCCGTGCCGGCCGTGTGCTGGTGGTGCCCGCCTCTGTCGAGGGCGAGCTGCTGCTGGACAACCGCTTCATCACCGGCAACGGTGCCTTCTCCGAAGCCCACCTGGCCGATGGCTCCGTGGCCCGCGCCGCTGGCTTCGACATCTACATCAGCAACGACCTGACCAACGAACTGGTGGCCATGACCTCCGACGGCGTGACCTTCGCCAACCAGATCACCCACATCGAGGCCTACCGCCGCGAAAAGGGCTTCGACGACGGCGTGAAGGGCCTGTCCCTGTGCGGTGCCAAGGTCGTCATGCCCTCCTGCGTCTACATCCACACGCTGTCCTAAGGTGGAACGCCAGAGGGGACGCTGTCCCCTCTGGACTCCCCTGCGAAGGGTCTTCGACCCTTTCGAAACCCTTCTTCGTGGGCAGTTACTTGGCTGTTTTCTCCCTGGTGTCACGGTGCGCAACGGGCGCACCGCGACGCAGGGGAGTGGCACATTTCATTCCGAATTCCGCATTCTTAATTCCGAATTAGTTTATGGAGGTTTCCTATGACCATCAGCGTCCCTGATCTCATGCGGGAGACCCGCAATTTCTTTCCTTCCGCGGCCCTGGATGCGTCCTGGACGCTGCAGGGCGGCATGCTGACGCCTTCCGGCGGGCTTTGCCCCGGCGACTGGGTGGCAGTGACGGGTTCCCTTTACAACAACGGTGTCTATCAGCTGGCGGATGGGGTGTCCATTCCCGGCGCAGTGGATGAAAGCTGGACCGGCCGCGTGTGGCTCCTGTCGCCCCCGGCAGATTTCCTGGCACTAGCCGGTGAGGTTATTGCCTGGGCGGCTCAGCAGGGTTCCCAGCAAGCAGTGAAGGAGTCCTTCGGTGCTTACAGCCGCGAGCTGGCCACCGATGCCGCTGGCAAGCCCATTACCTGGCAGGCGTATTTTGCCGAGGCACTCAAGCCCTACCGCCGCATGTACACGGAGGTGAAGCTGTAATGCTTCAGGATTACTTTGAGGACTTTATCCTGCTGGTGAGGAACCAGGCTGCCGACGACATGGGCGGCACGGATGAATCCTGGCAGGAGGGCGTCACCTTCCGCGGCGGCGTGACCCAGGTAGTGGGCAAGGAGGCTGATATCAGCGGCCTCATGGCCCTCAAGACCGTGCCCATGCTGCTCCACGAGTGGGACGTGACCTTGGTGCAGGGCGACCGCATCCGCCGCGTTCGTGACGGCGCGGAGTTCCGCATCACTGGCAACAGCAGCGACATGCGCACGCCGCCCGTGGCCAGCACGACCTATTGCCAGGTGCCCGTGGAAAGGCTGGTGACCGCCCCGTGAGCATGAAGCTGTACCAGAAATCCGTGGTTGCATTCTTGAAGGAAACCGGCCTGCCGGTGTACATCACCGGCCAGGTGCCCAAAGGGGCCAGCTTTCCCTACATCACGCTGACCACCGCCTATGCGCCCTTTGCCCAGTCGGCCGGGCTGACCGTCACCGCCTGGTTCTGCGAGGATCACGCCCATACCCGTTGCGTCGAACTGATGGACGAACTGTGCGCCGCCATCCCCGAAAGCGGTGCCATGCTGCGCTATCACGGCGGCATGGCGGTTCTGCGCCGGGCCGCAGGCAGCTTCATCACCCTGGTGGGCGATGAAAACGACCGCCGCATCCTGGGCGGCCGCATGCGGCTGAACGTCCACCTCTACGATGCCTGATCTCTCCCCTGGGCGGAGGCCGCGCGGCTTCCGCCCTTATTTCAATAGAAGGAGTGTCCTGCCATGACCACCTCTTTGACCCCCTCCACCTTTGAAAATCTACAGCTCAACGCAGGGCTTTTCCTGCGCGGATTCGACTTTTCCGCCGCCGCGTCCGCCGCCCAGCTGCGCCTGCTGGTGGCCGACGCCATTGCCGACGGCACCTGTGTCATCGGTGCCACCCGGGGCGGCGGCACCTTCACCTGCACGCCTGCCATCCGCAACATTGAGGCCGACGGCCTGCGCTCGCCTGTGGTGGGCTCCACCGTCAACGACGGCTGGACCGTGAAGCTCACCGGCACCATGCTGGAGATCACCCCCGATAACTTCGCTTCCGCCCTCATCTGCGCCGATGTGCAGACCGCCGGCAGCGTCACCACCATCCGCGCCCGGGCAGATATCGCCGAAGAGGATTACATCCCCACCCTGTGCTGGATCGGCGACACCAGCCGCGGCTTTGTGCTCATTGAGCTGACCAACGCCCTGAACCTGAAGGGCGCGGCCTTCACCTTTACCGACAAGGGTGAGGGCACCCTGCCCTTCGAATTCCAGGCCCACCAGGATCCCAGCGACGACCCGGCCTACGCGCCCTTCCGCATCGTCTTTTTCGATTGAGGTGTTCGGCATGAAGCTTAGCCAACTCACCACCCGGCAGCTGGCCGATGTGCTGGTGCAAATCACCCCGCCCCTGTGCCGCATCGCCCGGGACGAGCGCACCCTGGCCATCCTGGACGACCTGTCCTTCTCCGGCCTGGAGGCGCAGCCGCCCCTGCGCGCTGCCACCCAGCTGTGGGAAAAGCTTTTGCCCCTGCTGCTCACCGACCTGGCGGATGACCTATTCACCGTTTTGTCCGTGCTGGTGGAAAAGCCGGTGGATGTCCTCCGCGCCCAGCCCGGCCTGACCACCATCACCGACCTGATGTCCATCTGGGACAGCCAGCTCACCACTTTTTTCACCTCTGCCGGATCTGCGGCGCAGGAGAGATCCTGACCGTGGTATCCGGCTTTCGTCCCCTGCCCATGGCCGCCCTGCAGGAGGTGCTCCTCCACCGCAAGGCATGCCAGGCCAAAAAGAGCTACGCCGCGCACCTGACATGGCTCATCGGTGCGCAGCTGTTTGCCCTGGGCGGCGGCAAGGATTACCCAGTGCCGGACGTGTTCGCCCTTTTCCCCGATACCACCGCCCCCAGGGATCGCCGCAGTGCCGAGAACATCCGCCAGGATGTGTGGACGCGGCTGACCCATTCCCCTATCCAATCTGAAAGAAAGGAGACTGACCATGGATAAGCTGTTCGAGCTTTCTGCCGAGTTGACCCTGGACGCCGCTGCATTTCTCCGCGGCCTTGCCCAGGCGGAGCAAGCCGCCCGCAACGCCACCGCCACCCTGATGCAGCTGCAAGCCTCTGCCCTGGGTTCCTGGTCCGCCGTGGCTGCCAGCATCCGCGCCGCCACCGAGCAGATGCAGGCCTTTCTCGCCCTGCAAGGCAGCGTGCCTGCCAGTGCCCCGGGCTTTGCCACCGGGTTGGACTATGTGCCCTATGACAATTTCCCGGCCCGGCTGCACGAGGGCGAGGCCGTCCTCACCAGCCTGGAGGCTGCCCAGTGGCGCAGCGGCCAAAGCAGCCGCCCGGTTGATCTGTCCGGCCTGGGCGAGGCCCTTGCCGGTGCACTTTCCGGCGTGACTGTGGAGCTGGACGGCCAGACGGTGGGCCAACTGATCACCCCTGCCGTGAGCCGGGGCATCGCCCAGCAAACCAAGGCCAGGAGGTACAACGCATGATGACACGCTACCGCGTCTGGCTGGATGGTCTGGGCCTCCACGACCTTGACCCCTGCCTGATCATCACCGACGTATGCGAATCCGCACCGCGCATGCAGATCAAAACCGCCGCCCGCGCCCAGGGCGACGGCCTGGTGTGCACCCGCCGCACCCGGCAAAGTCTGAGCGTCACGGTGCGCTTTCTCATCCGCGAATACGACCCCATGCGCCGCCAGGGCGTGATGCAAAAGCTCCACGCCTGGGCCCAGGGGAGCTGCCTCACCTTCAGCCACCGCCCCGGGCAGGAGCTGCTGGTCACCCTGGATGCTTTCCCCACCGTGACCAGCGCGCTAAAGTGGACGGAGGAGCTGTCCATCACCTTCACCGCCTACGCCCTACCCTACTGGCGCAGCGTTGAGCCCGCCACCCTGGCCACCAATACCTCCGCCGCCATGATGGTGGAAGGCACCGCCCCCTTCGCCCCGGCCGACGTCACCGTTACCACCGGCGGCAGCGGCACCACCACCGCCATCACCGTGCAGGCCGGCAGCCATGCCATCACGCTGCAGGGGCTGTCCCTTGCGCCCGGGGCGACGGTGGTCTTTTCCCATGATGACCAGGGCGTGCTGCACATCACCAGCGGCGGCGCATCGCTGCTTGATCGCCGCACCGCTGATTCTGCCGACGATCTGCTGATGATCCCCGGGCAGAGCAACACCGTTTCCTGTTCCGGCGATCAGCCCCTGACGGCCACTTTCGCCGTGAAGGGGGTGTGGGCATGACCCGCCTCCCCCGCCTGCTGGACGGCAGCATGCAGGAGGTCTGCCGCCTGCACCCTGTCAGCCTGGAATTGGAACTGAACCTCTCACCCCTGTCCACCGCCGTGATGGTCCTGCCGCCGGACGATCCCGATGTGGCCGTTGGCCGGTTCATTGAGCTTTACACACCCCAGGGCAGCGCAGGGATCTTCCGGGTGGAGCAGGCCGAGCAAACCTATACCGGCACCACCCGTCTGCACTTGCAGCACGGTTTGGTCACCCTGGCCGACGGGCTGATCCCCGGCCAGAACGAAGACGGCACCACCGCCTCGCTGCGGTCCATCCTGACCACGCTTTTGTCCCACCAAAGCCAGTGGACGCTGGGCCAGGTGGACGTCCCCGACACCCTGCTGCTCACCTGGCGGTACGACTACGCCAACCTGCTGGAATCCCTGCTGTCCATCATGAAGGAGCTCCCGGCCTACCGCCTCGCCTTCGACCAGTCCGCCCTGCCCTGGACGCTGCACGTCCTTGCCCAGACGGAGGATGACCCCAGCGAGTGCCGCCTGAGCCGCAACCTGGAAAGCCTCACCGTGGAGACCAACCGCAGCGAGCTTTGCACCCGGCTGTACGTCCCCGGCACAGCGCAGCCCCTCGATGCCGACACCATCGCCCTTTATGGCACCGTGAGCCGCAGCCTTTCCGGCGATGACGATCTGCCCCAGGAAGAGCTGCTGGCCCGTGGCCGTCAATACCTGGAGGCGCACAAGCATCCCCAGCTGACGGTGTCCCTGCACGCGTTGGATCTCAGCCAGTGCACCGGCGAAAGCCTCGACCGCTTCACCCTGGGGCATCCCTGCCGCATATGCCTGCCGGAGAAGGGCTCCCCCATTCTGCAGCGCGTGGTGTCCATCGCCTACCCCGATCTGATCGCCGATGACCAGCAGCTTCGCCTCACCCTCGCTACCCAGGCACAAACCACCGCCGATGTGTTGTCCAGCCTGATCATCGACACCACCGTGGTCAAAAAGAAGATCGTTCACCAGGCCGAGGCCATCCGCGACAACAAGCGGCTGATCTTAGAGGCCGAGGAGGCCATCGAGCTGCGCGCCAAGGAGATCTCCCTGATCAGCGAACGGCTGGATGTGCAGGCCCGGGATATCACGGTCAACGCCGAAAACATTGCCGCCAATGCAAAGAACATCTCCGTAAACGCCAAAAACATTGACGTAAACGCCGAGAACATCGCCACCAACGCCAATGCCATTGCTGTGAATGCCAGGGATATCGACTTGAATGCCGAGCGCATTACGGCCAATGCCAACGCGATTTCCGTCAACGCCCGGGATATCGACGTGAACGCCGAGAACATTGCCACCAACGCTGAGCGCATCACGGCCAATGCCAACGCGATCTCTGTCAACGCCAGGGATATCGACGTAAACGCGGAGAACATCGCCACCAACGCCCGGAACATTTCTGTCAATACGCAAAACATCAGCGTGCAGGCACAGAACATCAATGCCAATGCGCAGAACATCGCCGCCAATGCCCAGGCGATTTCCCTCAAGGCGGACAAAATCGACCTGCAGGGCTATGTGACCATGCAGGAATTCGAGGCCCTGGAAGGCACGGTGAACAGTCTTTTCGCTTCCGACCTGGTGGTGCACGGCCTCAGTTCCGACTATGTTACCGCCGGCGAAGGCGACTTCGACAACCTGGTTTTCGGCACGCTGAACGGCGTGAACACCGAGTGGAAGTCCCACTATGTGCTCACGGGCATCGGCACCATCAGCCAGAGCAAACGCTACCTGAACGTGCTTCTGGCCGACGGTTCCTCCGCCGCGCTGGACATTGTGACCAACGTGTCCATTTCCCCCAACGGCACCTACCTCAACTACTTTGGAAAGGCGTGATCTTCCTGGACATTCTGCAATCCGTGAAAATTGTGATCTATCTGCTGGGGCAGCTGAGCGTTTCCGGCCAGGATGACGTGCGCCGGCTGAATGCCTGCTTCGACCGGCTGAACGCCCTGAAGCTGCACCTGGAAGCACCGCCCGCAGAAGAACCCCCGAAGGAGTAAATCATGGAGCAAAACCGCTTTCTTTCCCCTGTTGTCTGGGCCGCAGCCGCCGCCCAGGTGCTGGCCCTTATGGTCACCCTCGGGGTGATCGACACCGGCCTGAGCGAGAGCATCAACGCCGTTATCACCAGCCTGTTGCAGCTGCTGGTCACCTTCGGCGTGCTGAACAACCCCACCAGCAAGGAAAACTTCTAATTCCCGGGGCTTATCCTGAAAAGGGTAAGCCCCTTATATTCGGAGATGAGTCCCATGTTATCCATTCAAAAGCTTTGCGATGATTTCGAGCAGGCCTTGGGCTGGCCCTATGAGTCCCCCGGCTCCAACGACGAGCACGGGGTGGATTGCTCCGGCCTGTTTGTGTATGCCTTCCGCCGCCAAGGCGCGAGGATCTACCACGGCAGCAATACCATCTGGCGCAAATACCTCACCAGCAAGGGGCGCATCCAGCGGGAAAGCCAGCTGAAAAAGGGCATGGCCGTCTTCAAGTGGCGCGAAGAAGGCGATCCCCAGCAGGACGGTCTGGGCAATTTCTACCACATCGGCCTGGTGACCCAAACCAAGCCCCTGCGCATTATCCACGCCTCCACCAACGGCATGCGCGTCCGTGCCGAGGACGATGCCCATGGCTGGACCCACTGGGGTGCGCTGAAGGGCGTGCAGTACACCGTGCAGGCACTGATGCCCGAGAGCACCGACCAGCCCGACGACGTCACCGCCCTGCCCATGCTGCGCTACGGTGCACGGGGCAGCGAGGTGGTGCGCCTGCAGCTGATGCTGCGCAACCTGGACTTCACCCTGGAGCCGGACGGCATTTTCGGCCCCATCACCCGGGAGGTGGTGAAAACCTTCCAGGCCATGCACCGCCTGGAGGTAGACGGCATCGTGGGCCCGCTGACCTGGGCCGCGCTGGAAGAAACAATTGAATAACCAAAGAGGAGCAGTTCCGCCATGGGAACTGCTCCTCTTTTTTTGTTTTACAGCGCGCACACTGCCACGATCTCCTCGCCGCTGGTTTCGCCATTTTCCCGGAAACCAGCCGCGTGATACATGGCCTTGGCCACTGTGTTCTCTTTTTCGTAGGACAGCCAGCAATGCGTGGCCGGGCCACAGGGCCAGGTGCGCAGATACCGGAGGCATGCCTGCAGGGCCGCCTTGCCCAGCCCCTTCCCTTGATACCGCTGGTCGATCATAAACCGGCAGATCAGGTAATTGCCCCGGGCGATCTCCGGGTCGCCGTCCATGTAGTCGTAGCCGAACATCACAAAGCCCACCAGCGTATCATCGTCATACAGGCCGAAGGGCAGGGCCGCGTGACCGGATTCCCGGCTGGCAAAGGCCTCGATGATGCTGTAACTGTTGCTGGCCACAAAGCTCTGCTGGTCGTCCCGCACGCTCAAGCGGGTAATGTCCCACACGTTGCTCAGATCCACCTTGCGCAGCCGGATCATGCCTCACCGCATCCCTTCAAAATATTCCCGGGCTTCCTGGGCGTCACGGGTGATCTGCGCCTTCAGCTCATCCACGCTGGCGAAGCGTTTTTCCGCCCGCAGATAGCTGAGGAAGGACAGCCGCACCTTTTTCCCGTACAGGGACAAGCACTCATCCAGGGCGTAGGCTTCCACCGTCACGCTGCCCTCGGGCAGGGTGGGATGCCGCCCCACGTTCACCACCGCCGGATAAATGCTGTGCTCTACCTCCATCCAGCAGGCATATACACCAAAGGCAGGCAGTGCCTTGCCGTTGGGGATATCCACATTGGCCGTGGGATAGCCCATGGTGCGGCCGATGTGCTTGCCGTTCATCACCCGGCCAGACAGGGTGTAGCTGTGGCCCATCAGCCGGGTCGCCTCATGGATGTTCCCCTGCTGCAACAGGCCCCGGATGCGGGTGGAGCTCACCGTTTCGCCGCCGATGATCACCTCGGGCACGATGGTCACGTCGAAGCCGTGGCTCTGGCCGTAGGCACGCAGCATGTCGCCGTTGCCTGCGCCCCGGCTGCCGAAGGTAAAGTTGAAGCCGCACACCACCTGCTGCGGCTGATATACACGCACCAGGTTCGCCATGAATGTTTCCGGCTCCTGACTGGCGATCTGCCGGTCAAAGGGCTGGATGCACAGGTTGTCCACACCGAAGTCCGCCATGATCCTTGCCCGTTCGGTAAGGGTGGTCAACAGCGGCGGGGCTTTTTCCGGGCGCAGCACCTGCATGGGATGGGGCTCAAAGGTGAGCACATTCAGCAGCAGGCCGGTCGCTTCGGCCAGCTCTACACCGGCCATCAGCAGGGCCTGATGCCCCCGGTGCACGCCGTCAAACATGCCCAGCACCAGCACACAGCTTTCTGTTTGCTGCGGATCTCGCAGGATCTGCATGTTGCCCCTCCTTTCAGCCTTCCGGCGCGATCTGCGCGCGCCACACCAGCATGTCGCCCTCCCGGGCAGCCATACCCCAGAATTGATCATTCAAATACACCCGGGTCACCTGACCCTCGCTGAGCTCGTCGCCGCGCACCGCCTTCAGGGGCAGCTTGGCACCGTTTTCCACCAGCTTGCGGATGCGGTTGTCGGCGTCCACCCGGGGCAGATGCTGCAGGGGCATGTCCAGGGCCAGCAGATGCTCCGCCAGGGTGCCTTCTTCCTTGTGGGCGGCGGCTTCTTCCAGCGTCATGGCGGTATCCAGGCGGAACACGCCGCTCTGGCTGCGAAGCAGGAACCGCATGTGGGCCGGGCAGCCCACCAGCTCGCCCAGGTCGTTGCAAATAGAGCGGATGTACGTCCCTCTGCCGCAGCGGATGGTCATCAGTACGCCGTGCTCCGGCATTTCACCGTGCAGGTCGATGCTTTCCACATGCACCTGGCGCAGGGGGACTTCCACCGTTTCGCCCCGGCGGGCACGCTCGTACATGGCCACGCCATCCTGCTTGATGGCACTGTACATGCTGGGCCGCTGCCAGATATCGCCGATGAGCTGGCGCGAAGCCGCTTGCACCTGCTCGTAGCTGGGGTAATTCTCCCCGGAGGCGATCACCTGCCCGGTGGCGTCCTGGGTGTCCGTAGCCACGCCAAAGGCGCACTCGGCCACGTATTCTTTTTCCTTGTCTACCAGATAATCAAAAAGCCGCGCGGCCTTGCCGATCATCACGGGCAGCACACCGGCGGCTTCCGGGTCCAGCGTACCGGCATGACCGACGCGCTTTTCCCCCGTCAGTCGCCGGACGTTGGCCACCACAGCAGCGGAGGTCATGCCCGGCGGCTTAAGGATATTCAAAAATCCGTTCATTCAATGCACCTTTTCATTGCGTCCAGCACGCGGGCCATGGCAGCCTCCAGGGGGCCCTCCAGCGTGCAGCCGGAAGCCTGGGCATGACCGCCGCCGCCGAAGCTGCGGGCGATCTCGTCCACCCGGTCAGGGGCCACGGCACGCAGGGCCAGCTTGATGCTTCCATCAGCATTCTCCCGGCCCAGGACAGCCAGGCGCACGCCGGGGATCTCCAGGCCGTAATTCACAATGGCGTCGGCATGCTCGGGCAGTGCGCCGCAATCCAGAAAATCCTGATAGGTCAGCTGCATGGTGGTCACGCACTCGCCAGCATGGAACTGCAGGCTGTTCAGCGCCCGGCCCAGCAGCTTCACATGGGGCTTCTGCTTCTGGCGGAACAGAACGCGGTTCATTTCATCCAGGGGCAAGCCGCACTCCATCAATTCGCTCATCACGCGGAAGGTTTCCGCGTTGGTGCTGCGGAAGGCAAAGTTCCCCGTATCGGTGGAAATGGCCGCGTACAGGCACATGGCGATGTCCTTGTCCAGGGCCACGCCCAGCACATCCAGCTGCTCCTTGATCAGCAGCGCCGTGGCCGGAGCCTCGGCATCCACGCTGTTGACCTCCATCTCGCAGGGGTTGGTGCCGTGGTGGTCGATCTGCGCGGTGCGCTTGGCCTGCTTCAGCAAAGCGGCGCACTCGCCCATGCGGCTGATGTCGGAGATATCCACGCAGATCAGCAGGTCGAACTGCTCCTCTGCTGCGGTACGGAACTCACGCACGCCCTTGAGCATCAACAGGGTGTCCGGGATCTTGTGCTGGCAGAACACTTCCACCTGCTTGCCCAGCTTTTCCAGGCCCAGCTTCAGGGCCAGCACGCTGCCCACGGTGTCCCCGTCGGGGTTCACATGGCTGCACAGAGCGATAGTCTGCGCGTCATGGATCAGCTGCGCGATCTCACTGGGCTTCCGGGTCAGTTCCATGGCCAGTCATCCCTTCCGTTTTCTGTACATCGGCCAGCACCTTGGCGATATGCACGCCATAGGCAATGTTTTCATCCTTCACGAAGGAGAGCTCCGGGCTCTGGCGGATCACAATGCCCCGGGCCAGCTCGCGGCGGATATACCCGGCCGCGCTCTTCAGGGCCTTAAGCAAATCGTCGCGCTTGTCATCCTCCAGCACGGACACATAGATCTTGGCAAACCGCAGGTCGCGGGTCACCTCGGCCCGGGTTACAGAAAACGTGCCGGAAATGCGCGGATCGTTCAGTTCCTCGCGGATAATGCGGTCCACCTCGCGGCGAACCTCTTCAGAAATGCGGTCAATACGCTGATAACTGCTACTCATATTACACCTCGCGCCAGGGCTCTGCCCTGGACCCGGCAGAGGCTCCGCCTCTGCACTCCGCTTAAGGGACTTTGTCCCTTAAGAATCCCTTTCGGCGATGGGCTTGTCCGCGCTTGCGAACGGGCTTCGCCTGTTACTTGGAACATTCATGATACCCGTAACGCCCTGAAGCAGCTTGCCCCAGGGCGTTGATAACGGAAACATAAGCCCCTTCCTCCGCGTCGCGGCGCATCCGTTATGCGCCGTGACCCCTTATCGGCGATAACCCACCTGGGCATCCCCGAACGGGAGTCCAGAGGGCCGAACGGCCCTTTGGCAGGGTTTCCAAAGGGGCAGAGCCCCTTTGGTCAGGGAGTCCAGAGGGGCTGAAAGCCACTCTGGCGGGGTTTCCAAAGGGGCAGAGCCCCTTTGGCCCCTTACCGGGGAATTTCTTCCATGATGAAGCACTCGACGATATCGCCTTCCTTGATGTCGTTGTGACCCTCAAGGGACATACCGCACTCGAAGCCTTCCTTCATTTCCTTGACGTCTTCCTTCAGGTGGCGCAGGCTGGACAGCTTGCCCTCGAAGACGACCACGTTGTCGCGCAGCAGGCGAACCTGAGCGTTACGCTGCACCTTGCCATCCTGCACATAGCAGCCGGCGATGATGCCAGCACCGGTGATCTTGAACACGTTGCGGACCTCGGCGTGGCCCAGCAGCACTTCCTTGTACTCGGGCTCCAAGAGGCCCTTCATGGCCTTCTCCATGTCCTCGATGGCCTTGTAGATGATGGTGTACAGGCGCACATCCACCTTTTCCTTCTCGGCGGCCTCGCGGGCGGAGGCATCGGGGCGCACGTTGAAGCCAATGATGATGGCATTGAACGCGCTGGCCAGGTTCACGTCGTCCTTGGTAACGGCACCGGCACCGGAGTGCAGCACACGCACCTTCACTTCGTCGTTGGTCAGCTTGAGCATGGCCTGCTTCACAGCTTCCACAGAGCCCTGCACGTCGGCCTTGATGATCAGGTTCAGGGTCACGGTCTTGCCTTCCTCCAGGCTGGAGAAGAGATTTTCCATGCTCATCTTGGCGGCGGTGGCTTCGCGGGAGGCACGCAGCTTCTCGCGGCGTTCGTCGGCCACCTTACGGGACAGGTGATCGTCACCCACGGCGATCATCTCATCGCCAGCGGAGGGCACTTCGTCGAAGCCCATGATCTCCACAGGCATGGAGGGGCCGGCGGACTGCACCTTCTCGCCACGGTCATTGATCAGCGCACGGACGCGGCCAGCCGCCAGGCCGGCGATGATGTTGTCGCCCACATGCAGGGTACCGTTCTGCAGAAGCACGGTAGCCAGGGGGCCGCGGGCCTTGTCCAGCTTGGCCTCGACGATAACGCCCTTGGCCAGACGATTGGGATTGGCGCGCAGCTCCAGCATTTCGGCCTGCATGAGGATCATTTCCAGCAGTTCATCCACGCCGTCGCCGGTCAGGGCAGACACGGGCACGCAGATGGTATCGCCGCCCCAGTCTTCGCAGACGATGCCGTAGTTGGTCAGGTCCTGCTTCACACGCTCGGGGTTGGCGGTGGGCTTATCCATCTTGTTGATGGCAACGATCACCGGCACCTCGGCAGCCTTGGCATGGTTGATGGATTCCACGGTCTGGGGCATGACGGAGTCGTCAGCCGCAACGACCAGCACAGCGATATCGGTGGCCTGGGTGCCGCGGGCACGCATGGCAGTGAAGGCCTCGTGGCCGGGGGTATCCAGGAAGGTAATGGCCTGGCCGTCCACATCCACGGTGTAGGCACCGATGTGCTGGGTGATGCCGCCCGCCTCGCCAGCGGTGACGCGGCTGGAACGGATGTAGTCCAGAAGGCTGGTCTTGCCGTGGTCGACGTGGCCCATGATGGTAACCACCGGAGGACGGGGCTGCAGGTTTTCTTCGGTATCGTCGAAGTCCTCGGCCACCAGGGCGTCCTCAGCGGTCTGCTCAGCCTTGCGCTCCAGGGTGATCTCGAAGTCGGAGCACACCAGCTGGGCGGTATCGAAGTCGATCTCGCTGTTGATGGTGGCCATGTTGCCCAGCAGGAACAGCTTCTTGATGATCTCGCCGGAGGTCTTGCCGATCTTCTCGCACAGGTCGCGCACGACAATGGTATCGCCAGCCATGTAGGCAGTCTCGATCTTGATGGGAGCCATCATCTGCTGGGCAGAGGGCTTCTTCACGCGGGAGCGCTTGCCGCCGCGGATCACATCATCATCGTAGCCGTTGAAATTGTTGCGGGCCTCCTGCTTACGGTTGCGGGTGACACGCTCGGGATCGTGCTGGCGCACGTAGTTCTTCTTGTTGGGATCGTAGTTGGAAACGCGCTCCTTCTCCATGGGGGGAGCCAGCTCCGGGCCCTTGCTGCGGGACATGCCGCCCTGGGGACGGCCGCCGCCCATACCGGGCCGGGGCGCACCGCCGGGCGCGGGACGCTGGCCGAAGCCGCCCTGGCCGGGTGCACCGGCAGGACGCTGGGCAAAGCTGCCCTGGGGACGAGCCGCACCACCCTGGGCAGGACGGCCAAACTGGCCCTGCTGACCCTGGGGATTAGCAGGACGGCCATAGGGGCCCTGAGGATTGGCCGGACGGCCGTAGGGGCCCTGGGGATTGGCGGGGCGTCCATAGGGGCCCTGCTGACCCTGGGGGTTGGCAGGACGGCCATAGGGGCCCTGGGGATTCGCCGGACGACCGTAGGGGCCGGCGGGACGGGCACCCTGCTGACCCTGACCCTGCTGCACAGGACGGGCAGGCTGGGGCGCACGGATCACGTTGGGAGCCAGGCCCACGGGCTTGGCAGGCTGAGCCTGCTGGCCGGGACGGCTGATGATCTGGCCGATGGCAGGTTTCTTGGGCTCGCTGGCCTTGGCGGCAGCGGCCTTGACCTTCTCCTCGGCAGCCTTGGCGGCGGCAGCTTCAGCAGCAGCCTTTTCCTCGGCGGCCTTGGCAGCAGCGGCTTCAGCAGCAGCCTTCTCCTGGGCAGCCTTGGCAGCGGCAGCTTCAGCAGCGGCCTTCTCCTCGGCAGCCTTGGCAGCAGCGGCCTCAGCAGCAGCGATTTGCGCCTTGTCCTCATCGTCCAGCATGGTAAATGCCTTGGAATGGGAGGCGATGGCCTTCTGCTGCTCCTCGCGGCGCAGCTGGGCAGCAGCCTCCTCCTTTTCGCGCTGGAAGCGGTTCTCCAGCTTTTTCAGGGACTGCACAAGGCTGTCTGCGCCCTTGCGCACGCGAGTCGCGTCGCTCAGCACTTTCTGAGCGTCAACGGCCAGTTCCTTCGTAGCACCTTTACTCTTCACATTCGTCATTCGACGCTTGCACCCCCGCAATTATTTGCCGATTGTATTGGGTCTGCTGCTTGAAGCAGCCTGGTGATCTGCTGGGCCAGCCCGCCCTTGAGGACCGCCATGGCCATTCCGGGCCGTGAGGTGGCTTCCAGCAGCATGCCTTCGGGTATGATTCCCAACGTTGCGCCCGCATTGGTGCAAGCGTCGTGGTACTTCTTTTTGGTGGCGGGCGATGCGCCGCTGTCCAGCAGCAGCACCCCGCAGTTACCGGAGCGGATGGTCTTCAGGCAGCCATCCTCGCCGAACACTGCCTGCCTTGCCCGCACGGTGAGGCCCATCATGCCCCGCAGCTTCTGTTCATCCAAGCGCGTCTTCGCCTCCGTCAGTCGGAAGCGCGGCGATGGTTGCCTGGAGCTGCTGAGCGACCTCCTCGGTCAGCTGCACCTCCAGCTGGCGCTCCAGCTGCTTTTGCTTGATGGCCCGCTTGAGGCACTCTTCGCTGCGGCACACATAGGCACCGCGCCCGGGCTTTTTGCCCACGGGATCCAGGGATACCGTCCCGTCAGGGGCGCGCACCACACGGATCAATTCCCGTTTGGGCTTCATCTCCCGGCAGCCCACGCACATGCGCATGGGCACCTTCTTCGGCTTCATGGGCGAACCTCCCTCTCCTGCGCCTTACAGCGTATCGTCGTCCCCGGCGATGTCCACCATGGGGAACGCATCAAAGGGTTCGTCGTCCATCACCGGCAGGTCGATGTCAGCATCCACCATGTCGGTCATTTCAGCCGCCTGGGACTGGGACTTGATGTCGATCTTCCATCCGGTGAGCTTGGCAGCCAGGCGGGCGTTTTGGCCCTCCTTGCCGATGGCCAGGGACAGCTGATTGTCCGGCACGATCACGCGGCAGGCCTTTTCGTTTTCAGCCACGAACACGCTCAGCACATGAGCGGGGTTCAGGGCGTTGGCCACAAACTCGGCAGGGTCGCTGGACCACTTGATGATGTCGATCTTCTCGCCCTTGAGCTCGTTCACCACGCGGTCAACGCGGCTGCCGCGCTGGCCTACGCAGGCACCCACGGGATCGATCATCATGTCGGAGGAGTGCACGGCCATCTTGGTGCGGCTGCCAGCCTCGCGGGCGATGGACTTGATGGTCACCACGCCGCCGGCGATCTCGGGCACTTCCATCTCGAACAGGCGCTTGACCAGGTTGGGATGGATGCGGCTCACGCGCACCTGGGGACCGCGGGGGCCCACAGGGCCTGCACGGTGCACTTCCAGCACGTAGACCTTCACATGGTCGTCGTCATGCAGCACTTCGCCGGGCATCATTTCGTTCTGCTCCAGCACGCCTTCGGTGCGGCCCAGCTCCACATACACGGCCTTGGGCTCCACACGCTGCACGATGGCGGTGAGGATCTCGCTTTCCTTCTCGATGTACTCGTCGTAGATCTTGCCGCGCTCAGCCTCGCGGATGCGCTGCATGATCACCTGCTTGGCGGTCTGGGCCGCCACGCGCAGGAAGCCGTTGGGGGTCACATCCACCTCGGCGATGTCGCCCATCTGGTAGGTGGAGGAGATCTTGCTGGCCTCTTCCAGGGTGATCTGGCTGCCGGGCTCCTCGACCTCTTCCACGATCAGCTTGCGGGCGAACACCTGGGCTGCGCCAGTCTGACGGCTGACGGTCACGGCCAGGTTGGTGGGCACCACCGCGCCCTTGGGCAGGTTCTTGCGATAAGCAGCCTTCAGGGCTTCTTCGATGGTGGAGAACAGCATCTCCTCGCTGATCTCTTTTTCTTTGGCTAATGCCTTGATTGCTTCGATAATTTCGGATTTCATGATATTACCGCCTTCCACTGCGTATTGTATGCGCGGCTTATTCGGACAAGTCCACGCTTTCGACACCATCCATATCCACCACGGGCTTCACCAGGGCGCAGGCCTTGCGGGCCAGGCGCACTTCGCCGGCAGGGGTATCCAGCACGATCTCCTCTTTGGAGAAGTCCTGCAGGAAGCCGGTCAGCTGCTTGGTTCCGTCCATGGCTTTGAACAGGTGAACCTCCACCTCTGTGCCGATGGCCCGTTCAAAATCGCGGTCCTTTTTCAGGGGGCGGTCCACACCGGGCGAGGACACCTCCAGGAAGTCGTAATCGTAGGCTTCCAGCTGGGGCTGGATGGCCCGGTGATAGGCTTCGCAGTCGTTGAGGGTGATGCCTTCGGGCTTGTCGATGTAGATGCGCAGATATTTGTCCGCGCCCTCTTTGTCCAGGCTCACCTCCACCAGTTCATAGCCCAGCTGATCCGCCAGCCGCTGGCATTTCGGCGTTACGATGGACGTGAGTTCTGCTTTCGGCATAGGGGTTGATTCACCTCGCATTTAACAGTTTCTTCCAGAAAGGCAACATAAAAGAGTGGCCAACATAAGCCTCCCGGTCATGGCGACAGCAAGCCCTCCGCAACAAGCATTACGGATGCCTGCGGCCCCAATGCCGCTCGGCCATGTCCACTCTCTACGTCAAACCCTTCTTTCATTACAGTGCGCCACTGGCGCGTATGTCACGCCTGCGATGCAGGCAGAACTAACCACACTCTAGCAGTATACCACAGCTTTGCCGGAAATACAAGCGTTTTCCTAATAAATTCGGAATTCTGAATGCGGAATTCGGAATTAAGTTTGTGGACACCGGCAGCTTGAAAAGTATAGGAACACCATTCATTCCGCATTGCCCTTCAGACAAATTGGTGCTACAATGCTTTTGAGGTGAACGATATGGAATCCTGCACCCTTTGCCCCCGCCGCTGCGGTGCCCAGCGCACCGAAAGCACCGGCCACGGCTTCTGCCGCCTGCCCGAAACCATGCGCATCGCCCGCATTCAACCCCATCTGTGGGAGGAGCCGCCCATCAGCGGCACGCGCGGCACCGGCGCGGTGTTTTTCAGCGGCTGCACGCTGCGCTGCGCCTATTGCCAGAACGCGGATATCAGCCACCGCAACCTGGGGCGCGATTTCACCCCCGCCCAGCTGGCGGACAGCCTCCGCCGCCTGGTGGATGCAGGCATGCACACCATCAGCTTCATCACCGCCACGCCCTATGTGGACAAGATCCTGGATACCCTGGCCATCTACCGGCCCCCGGTACCGCTGGTGTGGAACACCTCCGGCTACGAAACGGTGGACACCCTGCGCAAGCTGGAGGGCGTTATCGACGTGTACCTCCCCGACCTGAAGCACTTCTCCCCTGCCATGGGCAAGCTGTGCGCCCAGGCCGGCGACTACTTCGACGCCGCCAGTGCCGCCATCACCGAGATGTGCCGCCAGACAGGCGCACCCCAGTATGATGCAGACGGCATCATGCAAAAGGGCGTGATCATCCGCCACCTGATCCTCCCCGGGCTCACCAGCGAAAGCATCGCCCTTCTGACCTGGGTGAAGGAAAACCTGCCGGAAGGCATCCCCGTCAGCCTGATGCGCCAGTACGTCCCCTGCAACGACGTAAGCATCAAGGGGCTGGACAGGACCATCACCAGCCGGGAATACCACCGCGTCCGCGACCATATGCAGGCCCTCGAACTGCCCGGCTTCCAGCAGGAGGCCGCCAGTGCCAGCACCGACTTTGTGCCGCTGTTCGGCCAGGATGAGAGCTATATCTGACAAGCAAAAGCGACCCGTCAATAGACAGGTCGCTTTTTTTCATTCATCCATATGCGTCCGGCAATACTCGATCATTTCCATCAGGATCTTTCTGGTCTTGTACTCCGGCTGCACGTTGTAGGGCAGAATGCTGTGCAGGAAGAAATTGCGGTACACCCGCAGGAACTGCCCCTGGGTAACCATGGTTTCGCTGTGGTTGGCAGTCAGGTTGTAGTCCGTGCCCGCCTTGATGATAGACAGTCCCAACCCGTCATAGAACACGATCTCGTCGTCGCGCATGGCATCCTCATCCTTGAGGAAATGCACCTGGTAGTAGGGATTGGTGGTGTGCTGCTCCAGCACGGACTGCAGGGTCTCCATGCGTTCCTTCATCGTCAGGGCATCAAAGCCCCAGAACTGGTCGCTGAGCCTGCCCGTGCGGACAAACCGCCACACCGCCCGTTGCTTGAACACATGATGCTGCGCCTGCTTTTTCGCCAGGGCATTCTGCTGCCGCTGGACGAACACCTCAGCCAGTGCCTCTGCCATGCCATCGAAAATGGAATCATCCGCCAGCGGCCCGTCGCGGAAGGCGCGCTCCCAGGTTTTCAGCGGCACCTGCTCCATGCCGAAATCCGGCTTGATGCGGTAAACAGCGCGATCCTTTTCCAATTCGCTGCAATAACGGATATACGCCACATAGTCGTTCTCGAATCCACCCAGCCCGGCATTGCGGATGGGCGTGGCGATGGCCTTCACGCTGTCCATCATGCGATGCACGTTGGCCGCACCCACCGGGAAGGAAAACCGCATGCCCTCGCCGGTGTTCTGGAAGATCACCAGGTCGTAATAGGGCTTGTCCTCCACAGCATACTCTGCCAGCATCACATCGGCCAAAAGGATGCCCCGGGGGTTGCTCAGCAATTCCTCATGGGTGCAGAAGGCCATGGCACCGTAGTAGTTTTCATCGTGCAGGATGGGCAGCACCGAGCGGATGGTCATCACCGTGCGCAGCAGGTTCTGGTCGGAATACAGGTAGTGCTCCACCTTGGCAATGCCGCGGGCGGTCAACTGGGCCAGGGCACCGAAAAGGGGCAGCGTTTCGCAATTGAGCACGGTGATCTTCAGTCCCTGCATGGGCAGATAACGCTCCAGCAGCGTCTGCTTTTCACCGGTGTACGCATCCGCCAGCACCGGGTCCACCAGGGGCGGATCCTCCCGCAAAAACTGGCGCAGGGTATCCGTGGCGGCGTATTCATCGCTGCCCAGCTTCTTTTTTTCAAGAATGCGGTCAAGGCTGCTGGCCTCGCTGTCCGTCAGGGCGATGGTTTCGTTTTCCTTCAGCAGCTGGCAGAAGCGGGTCACGCTGTCCATGTTGGCCTTGTCCTGCATGATGCGGGCCACGGATGTCTGGCTCTTGTAGCCCAGCAGGGCCGACAGTTCGCCCACGGACAGGCCGCGGCTTTTCTGAATTTCCTGAATAAACTGCCGCACGGCTCAGTCCTCCTTACTTGCGGGTTCGGATGCACTGGGTCTCCATGTAGCCGATGAAGGTGCACTCCACCAGCACCACCTGGCCATCCCGGGTGGCAAGCATGTCCAGCACAGGCAGATTGGCCAGGGCCATGCTGTCCAGATACTGATAGGCCACCACGCCGGTAAGCAGCAGGGCCGGTATCCACAACAGCCCGGCGAAGGGCTCGCGCCTGCGCCCTGCCCCGGACAGGGGCAAAAGCAGTGCCAGCGTGATGCCCAGCAGCACGCCCTTGAGCACATTGCTCCAGAAGCCCAGGCCGTTCATCACCGGCAGTAAAACGCACAGGGCCAACGCCATCAAAAGCGGCGCGACCATCACCGTCAATTTGCGCAGGAACATCACATTTCCTCCAGCATACGCTTTTCCTTATCGGTCAGTTCAGCCTTTTCCAGCAGGTCGGGACGGAATGCCTTGGTAGCCCGCAGGGACTCCTGCCGCCGCCAGGCCTTGATCTTCGCATGGTCGCCGGAAAGCAGCACCTCCGGCACTTCCATGCCGTTCAGTTCCCTGGGACGGGTGTATTGCGGATACTCCAGCAGCCCGTCAGAGAAGCTCTCCTCCTCCGGGCTTTCCGCCGAACCCAATACGCCAGGGATGAACCTGGCCACGCAGTCCGTCAGCACCATGGCCGCCAGTTCGCCGCCGGTAAGGATGTAATCGCCGATGCTGATCTCCTCGTCGATGCAGGCGTCCAACGCGCGCTGATCCACACCCTCGTAGTGGCCGCAGAGCAGGATGAGTTCCTCCTCCTTCGCCAGCTCCCGGGCCTTGGCGGTGGTCAGCGTGGTGCCCCTGGGGCCCATAAAGATGCGCTTACCCTTGAAATTCTCCCCCATGGCAAAGGCCATGGCATCCATGATGGGCTGAGCCAGCATCACCATGCCCGCACCGCCGCCGAAGGGATAGTCGTCGGTATTCTTATGCTTGCGGTCAGAAAAGGGGCGGATGTCGATGCACTCCACCTCGATCAGCCCCTGCTCCCGGGCGCGGCCCAGGATGGAGGCGTTCATCACGCTTTCGAACATTTCCGGAAAGATGGTCAGGATCTTAATCTTCAAAGACGGCCACCTCTTGCAGCTTTTCGGCACAAACGTCGATGCGCCGCGCCTCCACATCCACACGGGGGAACACAGCCTTCAGGGCCGGAGCCATCATGCTGCCCCGGGCACGCTTGAACACATACACATCCACCGGGCCGTGCTGCAGCACATCGGTGAGCTTGCCCAGCACATTGCCGGCCTCGTCCACCGCCTCGCAGCCGATAAGGTCGCAGATGAACACCTCGCCCTCGTCCAGCTCGGCAGCCTGGCTGCGGCTGATGTACAGCTGCGTGCCGCGCAGCCGCTCCACATCGTTGGGGTTGACGCAGTCGCCCAGGGTAATATAAGCAAACCCATCATGCACACGGGAACACTTGGCCTTGATGGGGGTATACTCGTTTTTATCCAAAATGTACAGGGTCTTCCAGCGAAGGAAATCATCCGGATCCGCCGCATAGGGCTTGATCTTCGCCTCGCCCCGGATGCCCTGGGGCTTGAGCACTTCGCCGATCATCAGATAATCATTCATTTACGTTTCTCCCTCCGCCATCCTCAAAGGACAGCTTCGCAACTTTCCCCGCGTCGCGGCACGCCCGTTGCGTGCCGTGACCCCTGCTTAGTTGGCGTACCTGCCGCCATCCCCGAATGGGATTCTTAAGGGATGAAATCCCTTAAGCGGGAGTGCAGAGGGCAGAGCCCTCTGCGCCGGGGAGTCCAGAGGGGATGAAATCCCCTCTGGTGCAAAAAAGGCGGGATCAGTTAGATCCCGCGTCTTTCTGGATTTCGACAAAAACAGGCTTGTTGTTTTTGGCGGTGGCAGCCTTCACCACGGCACGGATGGCCTTGGCGATGCGGCCCTGCTTGCCGATGACTTTGCCAACATCTTCTTCCGCCACGTTCAGGGCGAGGATGATGGCCTCGGGGCCTTCGGTTTCATGCACGCTGACTTGGTCGGGATGATCCACCAAGGACTGCGCCATGAAGGTAAGTAGTTCTTGCATGGAGACTTCCTTTCTTCAAACCGGCAAGGCCGGCGCAGTCTTCATCAGACTTACTTCTCGATGACGCCGGTCTTCTTCAGCAGAATGCGAACGGTGTCGGTGGGCTGAGCACCGCACTGCAGCCAATACTTGGCGCGCTCGCCGTCGACCTTGATCTCAGCGGGGGCGGTCATGGGATTGTAGTAGCCGATCTCCTCGATGAAGCGGCCATCGCGGGGGGAGCGGATGTCGGCAACGACAACACGGTAGAAGGGCTTCTTCTTCATACCCATTCTCTTCAGACGAATCTTGACAGACATTGGATTTCCTCCTCAAATGTATGGTAGGTTGATCTATATGGAAATCATATACGGTGTATATGAGTCCACGCTTACTTCATGCCGGGCAGGCGCATGCGCAGACGGCCTTTGCCCTTCATCTGGGTCATTTGCTTCATCATCTGCTTGGCCTGCTCGAACTGGCGGATGAGCTGGTTCACATCCTGCACGCTGGTGCCGGAACCGGCAGCGATGCGCTTGCGGCGGCTGGCGTTGAGGATGCCGGGGTTGCGACGCTCCCTGGGGGTCATGGAGCGGATGATGGCCTCGGGCTTCTTCATGGCGTTCTCGTCCACGTCGATGTCCTTGCCGGACATGCCCGGGAGCATCTCGATCATGCTCTTGATGCCGCCCATCTTTTTCATGGACTGCATCTGATCCAGGAAGTCCTCCAGGGTCAGTTCGGCATTCTTGGCCTTGCGGGCCAGCTTGTCCACATCGTGCTCGTCGAAGGCCTCGGCAGCCTTGTCGATCAGGGTGAGCACGTCGCCCATGCCCAGGATGCGGCTGGCCATGCGGTCGGGGTGGAAGGGCTCGATATCGGTGAGCTTCTCGCCCACGCCGGAGAACTTGATGGGCTTGCCCGTCACCGCGCGGACAGACAGCGCAGCACCGCCGCGGGTATCGCCATCCAGCTTGGTGAGGATCACGCCGTCGATGGACAGCTTCTCGTTGAAGGACTGGGCCACATTCACGGCGTCCTGGCCGGTCATGGCGTCCACCACCAGCAGGATTTCCTGGGGCTTCACGGTGTCCTTGATGCGGGCCAGCTCGTCCATGAGCTCGGTGTCGATATGCAGTCGGCCGGCGGTGTCGATGATCAGCACGTCACGCTGATAATAGCGGGCGTACTCAACGGCTTCCCTGGCGGTCTGCACAGGATCCTGGGTGCCCTTTTCAAACACGGGCACCTTCACCTGCTCGCCCACCACCTGCAGCTGCTTGATAGCGGCAGGGCGGTAGATATCGCAGGCGGCCAGCATGGGCTTTTTGCCCTGCTTGGAGAGGTAACCGGCCAGCTTGGCGGCCATGGTGGTCTTACCTGCGCCCTGCAGGCCGCAGAGCATGTAGATGGTCAGCGGGCTGGAGGACCAGGTCAGGCGGGCATTGGAGCCGCCCATCAGCTGGGTCATTTCCTCGTTGACGATCTTGATGACCTGCTGGCTGGGCGACAGCGAGGACAGGATCTCCTGGCCCACGCACCGCTCGGTGACCTTTTTGATAAAATCCTTGGCGACGGCGTAGTTCACGTCAGCCTCAAGCAGTGCCATGCGAACCTCTCGCATGCCCTCCTTGACGTTCTGCTCGGTGAGCTTGCCCTTGCCGGTCATTTTCCGCAGGGCACCCTGCAGCTTTTCACTCAAGCCTTCAAAGGCCATTGCTTTCCTCCTGATCCAGCCGGATCAGCGCATCCAGCAGCTGCTCCGCCTCGTCATAACGCTTGTCCCGGATCGCGCTGCGGCACTGTTCCAGCCCGTCGCTCATGCGCTGAAAGCGGGCTGCCATGCCCAGCTTTTCCTCCATGTCGAAGAGCTTGCCCGCCGCCCGGGTCAGCATATCGTGGACGCCCTGACGGCTGACGCCTGCCTCCTGGGCGATCTCCCCCAGGGACATGTCCTCCTCGCAATGCAGCTGGAGCACCAGGCGTTGCTTTTCCGTCAGCATGCCGCCGTAGAACGCCGTCAGCCAGGCCAGCTCGATCTTGCGGCTGATCTCATCATTTCCCTGCGTTCCCATGCCAGCATCCTCCACGTCAAGGTGTTTCGGTTGACACCTGAGCTATTATACATGACTCCTGGGCTTGTGTCAAGGCCTTTTTCTTGACAGATGCAAAAGAATTTCATCGCATGAAAAAACCGGCCCGAAGGCCGGTCATGATGCTTACTTATAGGGGATGTCCTGTCCCGTCAGGCTCTTCCAGAAGGCCCGGATGGTGTTCTGGTTGGATACGCCGTACTTCGGGTCGTTCTTCTCCGCCTCGGACATGTCGCGCAAAAGGTGCAGGCACAGATGTCCGTCAAAGTCGTTATCCTTGATGTTGCCAGAGAGGTGGGGCGTGTTGTGGGTCGCGCCGATGGTCCAGCGACCGTCGGGCAGACGCACGTACACGGGCTTCTGCGTCCAGGTGTTCTGGTTGCCGAAAGCCTTGAACATCACCGCGGTGTCGGTGGCGGTCAGGGGCTCGGAGTCCGCATGACGGCCGGCAGACAGCAGCTGCAGCGTCCAGCTCAGGCCCGTGGCCGGATCAACGATCAGGAAGTGCGCCTTGGCCTGCAGGGTGGGCTTGATGTCATTCTGCCAGTGCAGGAGCTGCACCTGGCCGATGTTGGGGATGGCCACGCTGGTGCCCGTGCCGGGGGGCAGGGTGTCCGTGGCACCGGAGTTGGGGCCCACCGCACTGCCGGAGTAAAGCTTGCCCAGGGTGTTGGGGCCAGCCACGCCGTCGGCAACAAGGCCGTTGGCCGCCTGGAATTCCTTCACAGCGGAGGCGGTTTCATTATTATAGGTGCCGTTGGTGTTCACGGTATAGCCCAGCTCCACCAGGGCATTCTGCAGCTGCTGCACCGCCGCGCCGGTGTTGCCCTTGCGCAGGGTGACGGTGGTATCCGGCACCGGGGTGGGGGCCGGCGTGGGTGTGGTGGCCGCAGGCAGAGCGTCGTCGGAATACAGAATGCGGTAGGTGTTGGCACCGGCCAGGCCGTCAGCCGTGAGGCCGTTCTTCTGCTGGAACAGCCGCACCGCCTCGATGGTGCTCGTGCCGTACTTGCCGTCGATGCTGCCGTTGTAGAAGCCCAGCTCCCGCAGGCGACGCTGGACGCTCTTCACGTCCTCGCCCTCATAATTCTTGCGCAGGGTGCGGCTGGGGATGATATAGCCCGTATCGGTATCCACATCCGGGGCCGGGGTGACCACCGGGGTAGGCGTTGCCGTGGGGGCCGCCGTGACACCGTTCAGGGGCTTGGCATTGCTGGAGAACAGCACACGGTAGGTGGCACTGCCAGCCAGACCGTCAGCGGTCAGTCCGTTCTTCTGCTGGAAGGACTTCACCGCCGCCATGGTGCCGGAGCCGTACTTGCCGTCAATGCTGCCGGTGTAGTAGCCCAGTTCCTTCAGGCGGGACTGCACGCTCTTCACATCCTCACCCTGATAGCCCTTGCGCAGGGTACGGGTGGGCACGTCGTAGCTATTGCCAGTGGATGCCGTGGGCGCAGGGGTAGCGGCAGGTGCCTCCGTGGGCGGAGCGGTGACCACCGTGTCGTTGCCGGTGTCGCCCGCCAGCTGGGCTTCCAGCTTCTTCAGCGTCCTGCTGCCAGCCTTGCCGTCAGCCTCCAGGCCGTTGGCCTGCTGGAAAGCCACCACCGCGCGCTGGGTGCCGGTGCCAAACTTGCCGTCAGCACTGCCAGCGGCAAAGCCCAGGTCGTTCAGGGCCTTTTGCAGGATCTTCACCCGGTCGCCCCGGGAGCCGTACTTCAGCGTGTCATAATTGCCACCGAAGATGCTGCTGCCGTTCACCGTGCCAGCATTGTTGCCGCCGGTGGAAGTGTCAGGTGCCGCCGTGGGGGCGGAGGACACTTCACCGTTGACCTTGGCGTAAAGCAGCGACTGGGTCTGGTTGCCGGCCACGCCGTCCACCTTCAGGCCGTTGTCGCGCTGGAACTGGCGCACAGCCTTCTCCGTGGTGGGGCCGTACTTGCCGTCCACGCCGCCGGTGGAGTAGCCCAGGCTCACCAAAGCCTGCTGCATTTTCTGCACCGAGCTGCCCTGGTCGCGGTAGCGCAGCGTTTTATAGCTTGCGGCAAAGGCGGACGTTGCCACGAACACAAGCATCACCGCCAGGATGATCCCGTGCCATATCTTCCGCTTATTCATGCCGTATACCTCCCGTTGAAACGAGTATTTCAATGTTCAGTATAGCAGAACTTCATACTTTTGTAAAGCTTTGTGATATATTTGTTACACTAGCAGATCCATCGGATGATGCAGCAGCCGTTCCGCCCCGGCTTCCAGCAATTCATCAGCCTCGCGGAAGCCCCAGGTCACGCCAACAGGGTGCATCCCGGCCGCCCTGGCGCAGCGCATATCCACATTGGTATCCCCCAGGTAAAGGAAATCCCCCGGCTCCAAGCCCAGCTGCTGCGCGATAGCCAGTGCACCGGCCGGGTCGGGCTTGACGGGCACGCCTTCCATCTGGCCGCGCACCGCATCAAACCGGATCTCCGGAAAGAAATGCGCCACCACGCGGCAGGTATCCGCATGGGGCTTGTTGGAGAACACGCACAGCCTCACGCCCTTCTCCTGCAGCGCATGCAGCATCTCCACCACGCCGTCATAGGGCCGGCTCTTCACCAGGCTGTGCTCCTGATAATACGCCTGATAGTCCTGCAGTACGTCGGCTTCCAGGTCATGCCGCTCCCCCACCACGCGATGGGCCAGCGTTTTCGCGCCGTCGCCCACAAAATAACGATAGGCCGCCACCGGATGCTCCCCCAGCCCGTGCAGCCGCAGCGCGCGGTTCATGGCAAAGGCGATATCCTCCAGCGTGTTGGTCAGCGTACCATCCAAATCAAACAAAACAGCCTGATACATCATCGATCTTCCTTCCATATAGAATAATCCGCCCCCTTCCAGGCACACTAAACGCATCATGCCGGAAAAGGAGCGAACGCATATGAATCAACAAAACAAACGCCCGGATAAACCCCAGGCCATGGTGAGCCGCCAGCAGATCATCCTTGGCACGCTCACGCTGCTGGGCATGGCCGTCCTGATGATCGTAGGCCTCACGCCCCGCAGCGCATCCGCGCCGGAGGCCGAGCCCGATACCGCCCAGGTGGCCCAGGACGCCGTCCAGTCCCTGGACGCGGCCTGCGAGATGATCCAGCACCTCACCTACACACCCTGCCAGCACCAGCTCACGCGCCGCCAGACCCTGCCGCCCGATCTGGCTGGTAAAACCCGTGCCGACCTGGAAGCCGCCTACGACGCCTGGCAGATCACCAGTTTCGCCCCCGCCCAAGTCACCATGTCCCAAAGCCTGGACATGTACTGCCCCCAGCACTTCATCCTCATGCCCGACGACAGCGGCATGCTGTGCATTTTCCAAAACAAATACGGCGACGCCCTCGCCCTCGTCGAAGAGCTCGGCGTTCTCTTCTCCGAGCTGCCCGACTCCTATCAGGAGGAACTGCGCGGAGGTTTGGGTTTCGACAGTCAGGAGGAGCTGGTGCAGTGGTTGGAGGTAGCGGATAGTTGATTTCGGGGGGACGCCAGGGCTCTGCCCTGGACCCGCTTAAGGGATTTCATCCCTTAAGAATCCCATTCGGGGTGGGCGGAGGGAGTGGTCTTCGAGAGGGTGTCACGGCGCGAATCCGGTCGCGCCGCGACGCGGGGCAAGCAGCGTTTTTTGCTTGGCTGAGCTTTGGTGCGGATCTGTGAGCAAGCTCACAGAGTCCGCACGTCGCGCATGCGCTGCTTTTCACCCAACCAGGTGGAGGCGGCGACCTCCTGCGGAGGCCGACGGGATAGTCAAGTTC
>JAGBBA010000038.1 GCA_017938695.1 Clostridia bacterium
ATCCGGTTGTGAATACTGTTCATGCGGCGTACCCATTCCATCTGGTCGGCAGCTTTCAAGTCCTCGGTAACGCCTTCGGCTGCTTTCATCTGAGGAATCAGCAGATCCAGGCGTTCCTGGCAGGCATCGTCAATGCTGTACAGGTGTTTCATAAGCTTCCCAGATAGCAGGAGCTGATTGAACAGGAGGGAACGATGCTCCCGCAGATAGCGCATGCGCATTCTGCCGTACTTACCAAGCGGGCGCATGTCTTCGGCAGGGATGCCGATGTTAGGCAGGTAGTAGTCTCCGCAGCGGCGATAGGTCAGTTTCATGAGGTATCCTCGCTTTCTGCTGCAATGAAAAAAGCAGCTATGTACTTGAAGGTTTCCCTTCAAGCCATAACTGCTTGAATTTCTTGTATTTCCCGCTACTCATGACGAGGAGGGGTAAACCTTCCTCTACATAATAACGCGTTGCCGGATGCTCGTGGTTTTTTTGCACTTACTTCAGTTCGCTGGTGCAATGGCCGCAACGGGTGGCTTCGATCGGGATCTCGCTGCAGCAGTAGGGGCACTTCTTGGTGGTGGGGGCAGCAGGAGCAGCAGGCTTCTTGCCGATGCTCATCAGCTTGTTCATGCCGCGGATCAGGCAGAACAGCACGAACGCGGTGATGATGAAGTTGATCACGGTGGTCAGGAAGGCACTCACAGCGGCACCGGCAGTCCAGGCCACGCCGTTGGCGTCCACGCCGGGGGTGCCGGTCATGATCATGCTCAGCAGCGGATTGATGAAATTAGCGGTCAGGGCGGTCACAATGCCGGTGAACGCACCGCCGATGATCACACCAACGGCCATATCCAGCACGTTGCCGCGCAGAGCAAACTTTTTGAAATCCTCCAGGAACTTCTTCATAGGTATTTCCTCCTTACAATGGTTGTTTTGTTCAGTATAGCACATCGCGCCTTTTGCTTCAAGAGAAAAGAGCCGGGAAACATGATGTTTCCCGGCCCTGTGTGCCGAAGGTGGGACTTGAACCCACACGACATCGCTGCCAACGGATTTTGAATCCGCCGCGTCTGCCATTCCGCCACTCCGGCGTGCCCAATGATTATAGCACACTCCCGTGGCAATTGCAAGAAAAAACATTGCCTCGGGTGCATTTGTGTCCTATAATAGAGGGACAAAGGAGGTGCGCGCATGGCCAAAGTGAACTGGGGCGAAAACCTGGAACTCAAAATTGCCAAGCTGCCGGAAAGCCCGGGCTGCTATCTGATGAAGGATGCCGAGGGCACCATTATTTATGTGGGCAAGGCCGTGAACCTCAAGAACCGCGTGCGCTCCTACTTCCGGGACACCTATCACACGCCCAAGGTGGCGGCTATGATCTCCCACATTGCGGATTTCGACGTGCTGCTGTGCGACACCAACCTGGAGGCCCTGTGCCTGGAATGCAACCTGATCAAGCACCACAAGCCTTATTACAACATCCTTCTGAAGGATGACAAGCACTACCCCTACCTGCGCGTGGACCTGAAAGAGCCCTTCCCCCGCCTGACCCTGGCCCGGCGCATGGAGAAGGACGGCGCAAAGTACTTCGGGCCCTACATCGGTGCCACGGCGGTGAAGCAGGTCATTGACGCGGTGCGCGGCGTGTTTCCCCTGCGCACCTGCAAGCAGGCCCTGCCGCTGAAAACGCCCCGCAGGCCCTGCATCAATTATGATATTGGCCGTTGCATGGCTCCCTGCGCTGGCAAGTGCACCGAGGAAGCCTACTGGGACATGATGGACGGCGTTCTGTCCTTCCTCAATGGCGACTACAAGCATGTGGTGGACAACCTCAAGGCCGACATGATGAAGGCCGCCGAGAAAATGCAGTATGAAAAAGCCGCCGTCATCCGGGACAAGATCCGGGACGTGCAGGGCCTGATGGAGCGGCAGATCGCCATCCAAACCGAGCAGGCGGAGCAGGACATCATCGCCCTAGCCCAGGACGGCCTGGACGCCATGATACAGATCGTCTACGTCCGCGGCGGCAGGATGCTTGGCGGCGAGCATTTTGCCCTGCCCCAGGAGGGCAGCGAAGAGCCCGGCGAGGTGCTGGCCTCCTTCCTCACCCAGTATTATGAAGACGGCAACCTGATCCCCCGGCATGTGCTGTGCCAGGCCCTGCCCGAGGGCAGCGTGGAGCAGCTGGAGCAGTGGCTCCGCCAGCAGAAGAACGCCGCCGTCACCCTGCGCACACCCCGGCGCGGCGAGAAGCACGACCTGGTGCTGCTGGCCGCCAAGAACGCCGCCGACGCCCTGGAAAAGCGCAACGCCCGCGCCGCCATCAAGGAGGAGCGCACCGTGGGCGCAGCCGCTAGCCTGGGCCGCATCCTGGGGCTGGACAAGCCGCCCCGCCGCATTGAGGGCTATGACATTTCCAACACCCAGGGCGTGCTCAGCGTGGCCGCCATGGTGGTGTTTATCGACGGCGTACCTGCCAAGAAGGAGTACCGCCACTTCCGCATCAAGACGGTGGTGGGTGCCAACGACTTTGCCTCCATGAACGAGGTGCTCCACCGCCGCTTCACCCACGGCCTGGAGGAAAAGGCCCAGCGCGAAGCCGAAGGCAAGTCCCCCGTCGGCGGCAAGTTCTCCGACCTGCCCGACCTGATCCTCATCGACGGCGGCCCCCAGCAGCTCCGCTTTGCCCGGGAGGCCCTGCAAGCCATCGGCGTGGATGTGCCCATGTTCGGCCTGGCAGAAGTGGGCGAGCGCATCTTCCTTCCCGATCAGGAGGAACCCATCTGCCTGGATCACCACACGCCGGAATTGCACCTGGTGCAGCGCATCCGCGACGAGGCGCACCGCTTCGGCATCACCCACCACCGGGCCCTGCGCGGCAAGGCTTTCGTCCACAGCCAGCTGGAGGACATCCCCGGCATCGGCCCCAAGCGGCGCAAGGCCCTGCTGAGCCGTTTCGGCTCGCTGAAGGCCATCCGCGAGGCCACCGAGGAAGAGCTGCTGGCCACCCCGGGCATCAGCAAGCCCGCAGCGGAGGCCGTGCTGGCCTGGGCGAAGGATACGAAAGGAAGCAAAGGCTCATGAATATCGCCGTTCTTCATTTCAGCGCGCGAAACGACGGCAACTGTGCCGCCATCGCACAGGAATTGACCAAACTGCACACCGGCCATCATGTTGAGATCCATCCAGTGTGTGAAGCCGCACTTTCCCCCTGCCGCAACTGCGCATACGAATGTTTTCACAATGCCGCATCCTGCCCCTATGCACAGGATGATGTTCCAGCCCTTTACACCGCCATTCTTCACTCCGACCTTACCTATTTTGTTCTGCCCAATTATGCCGATTCCCCACCCGCCCTGTACTTTGCCTTCAACGAGCGGAGCAATTGCTTTTTCCAGGGCAATGAGGAACTGCTGAATGCCTACTTAGCCGTACCCAAGCGATTCATCATCGTCAGCAACCAGCCTTCACCCATTTTCGATGCACTCCCCCAATACCACATCGCCGAAGGCATCACCCCCAAGTTGCTCTACCTGCCGCCCCGCCAGTATTGCCAAAACAGCCTCGACGGCACCATGATGGAAGCTACGGAGGCATGTGCATGCTTGCAAAGGTTTGTTCTCGGGCATGATAAAAACGCTATGCCGTAAAAGCATAGCGTTTTTTGTTTAATTCCTGGAGCACTTTTCCGCATCAATAGCCAGCACCAGCATCAGCACACGCAGGGCGTCGCCGGGTTCCACCACGTCGATGGCGTAGGTGTCCGTCCAGTTCATCAGCTCCTTGGTTACCGTGGCCACCGTATTGCCGTTGGCGTCGTGAATGGTGTAGTCCCACTCGAAGAAGTTGCCTTCCACCTGCCAGCCGTTGCAGTCGATGTTGAACTTGGGCTTGAAGAAGGTGAATTCCTTCTGGATGCAGCCGATGTAGTTTTCGCCCTCGTACATTTCAAACTTGGGCAGCAGCACCATCACCTTCTGCTGCAGCAGACCCACCTCGCTGCCGCTGGCATCGAAGATCTTCAGGCGGTGGCCCCAGGCCAGCTCGCCCTTCACCGTGTACACCGTATTGCCGCTTTCATCATAAATGTCATAGCTGTCAAACCAGGAAAAGAAGCGTTGTTTGAAAAGCAATCTCATTGGTATTTCTCCCTTTTCTCCCTCAAATATCCTTTAGTCCCGATCCCTGGAACGGGCAATCAGCAGCAGCCGCAGCAGGGACAAGAGGCTCGTCACCGCCGAGGCTACATAGGTCAGCGCAGCCGCATTCAGCACAGCCTTCACGCCGCTGCGCTCGCTTTCGGTCACATAGCCGCCCTCCGTCAGCATGCGGATGGCCCGGTTGCTGGCGTCAAACTCCACCGGCAGGGTGATCAGCGAAAACAGCACCGACAGGCTGAACAGCGCGATACCAATGTAAACCAGCGGCTGCCAGGACATGATCAGCCCCAGAATAAACAGCGGCGTGGACGCCGTGGAGCCGATGTTCACAATGGGCACCGCCGCCGTGCGCAGCTTGAGGGGCGCGTAGCCCTCCATTTTCTGCATGGCGTGGCCAGCCTCGTGGGCGGCAATGCCCAGCGCGGCCACACTGGCGGAGTTGTACACCCCGTCGGAAAGGTTCAGCAGCTCCTTGCCAGGATCATAATGATCGGTCATCTGTCCGCTGACACGGCCGATCCGCACCGCGTGGTTGCCGTTGCGGCGCAAAAGTTCTGCCACCACATCGCTGGCAGGCCGGCCCAGCCGCGTGCCCACCTGGGTGTACTGCTGATACGCGCTGTTCACTTTATGCTGCGCCCACATGCCCAGCAGCAAGCCGGGGATAATCAGCAAATAAGTCCAGTCGAAATAAAACATAGTGTCCTCCTTGCAATTCTTTGCCACCATGGACATTGTATCATCATGCCAACATTTGCACAAGTGGATGCGCATGAACTGTCACTCCGGCTGTTCCAAAGCCGCTGCCACCCGTCCGTGGCATGCGTGCCGCTTTTGCATGGTGGCCGAATTTCCCGTCCTGTGTTATGATAGCCCCGAGAGGTGATCTTCATGAAATTATCTGACAAGCTGCCCCTTCTGCGGCAGCAGCACGGGCTTTCCCAGGAAGAACTGGCCCAGCAGTTGAACGTGGCCCGGCAGACCGTCAGCAAGTGGGAAACCGGCCAGGCATTGCCGGAATTGCCCAGTCTGCTGACCCTGTGTGACCTGTACCGCCTGTCGCTGGACCGGCTTGTCCGGGATGACGACTGCGCTGAGCCCGTCACCCCTGCCGCGCCGCAGGATGGTTTGATCCCCTTTCTCCTTCGCGCCAAGCGCGCCACTTATGCCGGGCATGGCCGCGAATCCGCCCCTTGCCGCCCGGCCAGTCACGACCTCCGCTATGCTGAAGGCCCGTGGAGCTACCTTGATTCCTACCTCGGCAGCAGTCATTTTCTTGGTGAAGAGGCCGTTTGGCACGACGGCCAACCGGTCTGGAGCATGAACTACGCCGGGCGCGTCCTGGCCGAACCCTTCAGCGGCGATTTTTTGAAAGAAGCTCTGCTGCGCTGCTCCGAAGCCATGCCCTACCGCGGGCCGCAACTCTTCACACAAGGCGAATGGACCTACCACTGCCACGCCGACGGCGACGTTTCCTGGTTCGCCGGGCACGAGGAGATCTTCCATCTTGATCAGCTTGTATATGAATGCCGCTTCCACGGCGGAAAGCTCAGGTAGTGCCTGAGCTTTTTTAATGCAAAAAAGAAGCTCCTCAACTGAGAAGCTTCTAAATGGAATCCGGCAGCGACCTATCCTCCCGGGCCGTGTCCAGCCAAGTACTTTCGGCACTGAAGGGCTTAACTTCTGTGTTCGGGATGGGAACAGGTGGGACCCCTTCGTCATTGCCACCGG
>JAGBBA010000039.1 GCA_017938695.1 Clostridia bacterium
CGGGGGGTGTTGCGAAGGAGCACATCGGCGTAGATGCTTTCCAGCGTCTTGATGCCCGCCTTGCCGTCCGGGTACAGGTCATGCTCCGCCTGATAGGCTTTGACGGCGTTGGCAGTGCCCTTGTAGTAGCTGCCGGTAATGGTACCGGTATAGTAGCCCAGATCGGTCAGTTTGCACTGGAGCCAGTACACATCCTCGCCGTGGGCCTGCCGCTGCAATTGCCTGAAAGGCATGGGCGGCAGGCCGTCCGGGTCGTACTGGGGTGCCACGGTGGGCACGGGGGTGGTGGCAGGCCACATGATGGATTTGTTGAGCGCCGGCTGCTTGATGGCATAGCGCAGTTCCTCATCCACAGGCAGATCCTCCACAATGTGGACGGTGGTGCCGCCCCGGATGTTTTCGTAGATCCACTTGGCATCGCTCACCAACAGGCGGATGCAGCCGTGGGAAGCCCGGGAACCCAGCTTGTTATACGATTTGACGCTGAGCTTCATGTTATCCACTTCATTATAGATGACGCTGTGGAAAGCGATGTTCTCGTTGATCTTGGTCCAGTAGCGGGCATGGCTGCCGTAGAGGCTGAAATAAGCCCACTGGGCGCGGCGGCCATCGGTGACCCAATCGCCCACATCGCTGGGGGTACCCACCATGCCGGTGGAGCAGATCATGGTTTTGACAGGAATGGTGTACTCGCCGTTCTCATCGATGCCGTAAACCTTGGTGGCCTGATTCTGCACATCCACCACCACGTAGTAGGGCACCATGGTGGGCACCGGCGTGGGCCGTGGCGTGCATTCCGCACTGACCACATCGGCGGTGTTGAACAGGGCGTTCCAGGTTTCCTCGTCCATTTCGCCATCGCTGACCTTCAGGCCGTTGTACTCCTGAAACACCTTGACGGAGGCCATGGTCTGGTTCATGTAGTAGCCGCTGATGGGGCCGTCAAAGAAGCCCAGTTCCGTCAGGCGGGTCTGCACCCGCTTCACGTCCGCGCCTTCGGAGCCGCGGATGAGCCGCTTGCGGAAGGCCACGTTATCCCGGCTGTCGGCGGTGCCCTGACCATCCTCCACCATGACCACATCGTTGATGTCGCCCACGTCCGTATCCGGGCCGGGAGTGGGGGTGGGCTGTGCGCCCTTGGCCAGCGCCCGGGTGGAGAACAACAGCTGCTGGGTGGTCACATCGGCCACGCCGGTCACTTCCAGCCCGTTGTGCTCCTGAAAGGCTCGCACCGCTTTTTCGGTGGCGGAGCGGAACTTGCCGGTGGCGTTGGTGTTCAGGTAATCCAGCGCGATGAGATGCTCCTGCAGGCGGGTGACGGCATCTCCATCCTCGCCGTTGCGCAGCACCTTATACTGGGCGGTCATCAGCAGGCCGTAGGTGCTTTCGTCCACCTGACCGGTTTCCTCCTGACCGTAGTCCTTCTGGAAGCGCTTCACCGCAGCGAAGGTGCCATCCAGAAAATTGCCGCTGACCTTGCCGGTATAGTAGCCAAGGTCTTTGAGCCGCTGCTGGATGTCCGTTACCTGCTGGCCCTGCATGCCGTAGGTAATGGGCACAAAGGCGGAGGAGTCCTCCGCACCGACGGAGGCCACACACAGCGTCAGCAGCACGCAAAGCAGCGCGCAGACCACGGATAACATCAGCAGGGATCGAGTTTGTTTCATGGGGGTCACCTCACAGATAGGGGTTCATCTCGCTGAGCCGTTCGAAGATCAGGTCGGGCTTGACGGGGCCATCCTCCGCATCCTGACGGGTGCTTTCGCCGGTGAGCACCAGCACGCTGAGCATGCCGAAGTTGACACCGGTGGCGATATCCGTATACAGACGGTCGCCCACCATGGCCAGCTGGCTTTTGTCAAGCCCGGTCACCGTCAGCGCGTCCTCCACAATGCCGCTGTAGGGCTTGCCCAGAATCAGGTCGGGGCGGCGGCCTGCGCTGGCCTCGATAAACGCCATGATGGCCCCGATATCCGGAGCGAAGCCCGTCTCGGTGGGGCAGTTGAAGTCCGGATGGGTGGCGATATAGGGCAGGCCAGCCCGCACAAAGTCGCACACCTTGGTCATCTTGGCATAATCCAGCGTGGTATCGTAGGCGATGAGCACATAATCGGGGTTGTCCTCATCCATTTGCAGGCCCATCTGGGTCAGCTCCGCCTTGTACAGGTCGTTGCCCAGCACATAGGCCTTCTTGCCGGGGAAGGTTTTCATACAGTACCGCCCCGCCGTCTGGCCGGAGGTGAGCACCTGCAGGAAGGGTTCCGTCACGCCCATGCGGCGCAGTTTTTCCACGTACACCTGCCCGGACTTGGAGGAGTTGTTGGTCACAAACAGCGCGCTGCGCCCGGTCTCCCGGAGTTTTTCCAGAAAGGCCAGCGAGCCCTCCAGCAGGTTATCGCCCAGATAGAAGGTGCCGTCCATATCCAGCATAAAGCAGCGGATGGGGGCCAGAGTTTCGCGGAGGTTGGTGCTGGGCATGGAAGGTGTGCTCCTTTGCTTGCTGATGAAGTCGCCGAAAAACACGCCTGCGGCGGCTTTTTCGGCGAGATTTGCACCGTTTGCCTAGGAGCCTACGGCTCCCCGGGCGGCAAACGGCGATAGGAATCCTTGCTTCGCAAGGTTCCGAAACCACCGTACACGCCGCTGGTTTCGGATTTCAGTCAGAGGGCTGCGGCCCTCCGACACCTCTTGGGGTGTTAGGGCCTGTATGCAAATGCAGACAATTCACCCATCATATTTCTATTGTAGCACAGGGCGGGTAGGCGGGCAAGGGAGAGGTGGGGAAAGTTACAGGTGGGATTTGTTTTTCATTTATATGTAGAGACGTTATCGAACAAAAACAATTTAAGTGCAGCGGATGACAAGGTCAATCACCCAATATCCGCCTACCAGCGGGGTCTGGGGTGTCCCCAGCGCGGGAAGGGGGTAAGGGAGTCCAGAGGACATAGGGGGACCGGTGCGGGGTCCCCCTTGCCCTCTGGCCCCAGCGGAGCATCCCCTTGACACCCCCCACATTTTCCCTTACAATGCTTGGTGGTATCTTCCAAAGATGCCATCAACCCAAAGAAAACTCTTGAGGGAGTAGTTCGCGCATAGCGTGGCATGTCAACACACGGCCCCTTTGTGGGTGTCCTGGCCTGCCTTAATGAACGAGACTCAGGTACGTGAGATGCAAACAATCTCCTGTGCCCGGGTTTTCTTTTTATAGGAAAGGAGTTTGGAAATGAAACCCTATCTGACCTCATCCGAAGAAACCCTGAACCAGCTGGGCGTGACCGCTGAGGGCTTGAGCACGCAGGAAGCCACCGCCCGTCTTGAAAAGCACGGCCCCAACAAGCTGGCCGAGGGCAAGAAGACCACGCTGATGCAGCGGTTCCTGAGCCAGCTGGCCGATCCCATGATCATTGTGCTGCTGGTGGCTGCTGCCCTGAGCGCGGTGACCGCGATCTACTCCGGCGAAGGCCTCACCGACGTGTTCATCATTCTGGCGGTGGTTATCCTGAATGCCGTGATGGGCGTTGTGCAGGAGAGCAAGGCTGAGGAAGCCATCGAAGCCCTCAAGACCATGACTGCCGCCACCTCCAAGGTAATGCGCGACGGCAAGCTGCACTTCCTCAAGAGCGAGGAACTGGTGCCCGGCGACGTGATCCATCTGGAAGCCGGCGACTCCGTGCCTGCGGACGCCCGCATCATCGAGTGCGCCAGCCTCAAGATCGAGGAAGCCGCCCTCACCGGCGAAAGCGTGCCTGTCCAGAAGGAAGCCGATACCCTCGAGGGTGACGAAGTGCCTCTGGGTGACCGTAAGAACATGATCTACATGGGCTCCACCGTGGTGTACGGCCGCGGCAGCGCCGTGGTCACCGGCACCGGCATGAATACCGAAATGGGTAAGATCGCCGATGCGCTGACTCAGGCCGAGGACGAAGCCACTCCCCTGCAGCGCAAGCTGTCTGCCCTGAGCCGCATCCTCACTTGGCTGGTGCTGGGCATCTGCATTCTGATTTTTGTGGTGGGCATCGTCCGCGAAGGCAAGCTCACCTTTGATGTGGCCATCAATACCTTCATGATGGCTGTTTCGCTGGCCGTGGCCGCCATTCCCGAAGGTCTGGCCGCTGTGGTCACCATCGTGCTGAGTATCGGCGTGACCAAGATGAGCAAGCGCAACGCCGTCATCCGCCGCCTGACCGCTGTGGAAACCCTTGGCTGCGCGCAGGTGATCTGCTCTGACAAGACCGGCACCCTGACCCAGAACCGCATGACCGTCGTGGATAGCTACACCGCCGACAAGGCCCTGCTGGCCCGCGGCATGTGCCTGTGCTCCGACGCGGAACCCGATGAGAACGACATGGCAGTGGGCGAGCCCACCGAGTGCGCGCTGGTGAACTTCGCCACCGCCGAAGGCCTGCGCAAGGCTGAAATGGTGGCTGAGACCCCCCGCATTGCCGAAGCTCCCTTCGACTC
>JAGBBA010000040.1 GCA_017938695.1 Clostridia bacterium
AAAAGCAGCCCCCGAGTAGGGGGCCGCCCGTGATAACCTTGCGGTTGTCAGACTGTTCGGTGCCCTCTTTAGAGGGCGACCGCAAGTGATAAGCCCTTATAGGGCTTGGTCAAACCACCCGTTCAACGGGTGGTCATGACTATTGGAGTATGCCGCGGAACACCGCCACATCGTAGATGCCGTTCACCATGCCCTCTGCCAGCCACTGCTGGTAGGTGGGATGGGCCAGCAGCAGGTCTTCGCGCTTGTTGCTCATAAAGCCCATTTCAATGAGGAAGCAGGGCATCTGCGCCCAGTTGCTGCCGATGTAGTTGTTGTTGGCCCGAACCACGCCCGTGTGCTCGATCAGGTCATAGCCCACGGCGGTCTTCATCTGGTCCAGCAAAAGCTGGCCCATGTGCTCGTAGGTGGGCTGGTCGGCCACGGCCTTGGCGTACTCGGAATCACGGGGGATGTAAATGTTGATGCCGGTGCGGTTCTGCTGGCTGGAATTATCGCAGTGCAGGCGCAGCAAAATGTGGGCTCCGGCGTTGGCGGCGATATCGGCTCGCTCGATGTTGGAAACGAAGGTATCCTGGATCTCACGGGTCATCACCACGGTGGCGCCTTCAGCCATGAGGGCGTCGCGGAGCTTCATGGCGATCTCCAGCACCACGATGGACTCGCGCCGCAGGGTGTGGGTGCCCAGGGCCATGCCGGGGGTGGTGGAGGACTTCTGCGTCCAGCCGGGACCGCGCGGCTCGGAAACGAACTTGGTCTGCTCCTGGTGGCCGGGGTCGATGCACACCACCAGGCCGGAGAGGCGGCCGGGCTGGATCTCCGGCTTGGCCGGGGCCTCATAGCCCTTGTAGCAGATGGCGTCCTTCTTCACATGCCCCTTGAAGTTGCACACGGAGATGGTCATCTGTGTGCGGGCGTAGGTCAGGGGCATGGTCACCTTGCCCATGAAGTTTCCTTCGTCATCAATGGGGTAAACGGGCAGGGTGAAGTCCTCCTGGCGGCTGTGGCAGTCCAGCAGCATGAAGTCCGCACCCGGGGCGTTGAAGGAATAGATAAAGCCCTCGGGGGTTTCGATCAGCTTCAGGTTCTGCACGCGCACGTCGCTGTTGCCGGTGGGGATGGGGTAGCTTTCATCCGCAGGCAGCTCGATGCGGCCCTTGCCGATGGTTTGCAAATGCACGTTCTGCAGGGTGACGTTGGTCAGTCCTCCCTTATAGGAAGAAACCAGGTCGATGCTGCCGGCATAGTGGTAGTCCTCGCTGTAAAGCGTCATGGAGCCCTGCTGGTAGTTGTTCTTGAAGGTGAGGTAAACGAAGTTCTGCCCGGGGACGGTGAAGTCGTAATCCAGGCGGCAGGGGGCGGCGGTGAGGGTGATCTCCACCTCGGCCAGGGCTGGCAGGGCGGCGAGCAGCAGCACCGCCAGCAGCAAAAGCAGCTTTTTCATATCGGCACCTCTGCTTTACTGGGCGGAAGGGGTGTACACCAGAGCCTCGCGGTCGGCAGGCATGGGGGGCAGCTCGCGGCCGCTGAGGGCCATCAGCTCGGTGACGGGCACGCACTTGAAGCCCTTCACGTTCTGATAGTAGGGGATTACCTGATCCAGGTTCTCGGCGCACTTGAGGCCGTTGATGTGGAACAGGATGATGGAGCCGTTCACCAGGGTCTTTTCGTTGGTGACGCGCTCAATGATGCGGGACTGGGTGAACTCCGCATGCCAGTCGTAGGAGTCGATGGTCCACATGACTTCCTCCATGCCCTCGGCGCGCACCAGGCAGGTGACCTTCTCGTTGGTATCGCCGTAGGGGGGACGGAACAGGCGGGGGGACACGCCCAGCAGGTCTTCGATCAGCTTGGTGCAGCGCATGACCTCGCGGTGCATGGTGCGGTAGTCCACCTGGGTCATGCGGGGATGGGTGGCGGTGTGGTTGGCGATCTCATGGCCAGCCTCCAGGATCATCCGGGCACTTTCGGTCTGAGTTTCCACGAAGGAGCCGGTCATGAAGAAAGTGGCCTTCACGCCGTACTTCTCCAGCACGGCCAGCACGTCCTTGGTCTGCTGGGGCGTCTTGATGGAGGGGGAGCCGCAGTCGATGGTGATGCTCATGGCAGGCTCGGAGGGATTCATGGTAGACAGACGCTTCACGGAGGTGTCGCTGAGGAACAGGTAGCCCTCATCAGCGGTGACACAGATGCCGTTCAGCCACACGGAAAGGTTTTGCTTGCCCAGCAGCTCGGGGGTGACGTCAAACTTGAAGGAAGCATCCTTGGAGGGATTGGACCAGGTGATGGTGTCCAGCACCTCGCCCTTCAGGTTGCGCAGCTCGAAGGTGTTGTTGCCAGCCACCACGGAGTTGGGGTTCTGGCACACCACGCGCACGGCGGCTTCCTTGCCCAGGTGGTTCATCATATAGGGGGAGTAGAAGATCACCTTGGGCATGGAATACACCTGCAGGGCGAACTTCTCCTTGGTGGGGGCATAGCCTTCGCCGGACTGCATCACGAAATCCAGCCGCTGGCCGCGGCTCTCTTCGGGGATGGTGATGGTCACGCTGCCGGTATCCTGCCCGGCGGGGATGGCCGCCTGATAGGTGGCGTTCAGCGCGGAGCACTGCAGGAAAACAATGGTGTCGCTGCTGACGGGCGCAGCGGCTTTCACGGTCACGGTATAATCCATGCCGCAGTTGATCTTGCCGCTCTTGGCAGCAAAGGCAACAGCGGGGGCGGTATCCTCAGCCAGACCGCAGGTACAGGCCAGCAGCAGGCAGCAGATCAGGAGCAGTCCTGCCCATTTCTTCATATGTATCTCTCCTTTGGAAAAATGTTGATGAAAGCATAGCACGTTCAGGCGATTTTTGTCAAGAAAAAGGGATGCGCGCAGGCATGAAAAAAGCCGCGCCTCTGCTATGTCAGAAGCGCGGCGGAAAGGCATTTACTGCGCAGGGGCAACGCGCCACCAATCGGTAGTGGCATTGCCTGCAAAGGTGATGAACACATCCTGCTGGCCGGAAACAGCGGCGGTATCCACAGTGATCTCGGTCATCTCGCCGCCGGCAGGGATGGTCAGGTAGCACAGCACATCGCCGGTGATGCGGCCCACTGTCACCCGGACGGCGCAGCCTTCCTGGGAGGCGGCGCGCAGGGTGAACTGGCTGGCCCCCTGAGAGAAATCAACGCCCTTCACATGGATCCAGGAACCGGCGGAGGCCGTAAGGGCAATGTCATCTGCATAGCCGGTGACCTCGATGGCGGCCTGGCGGTAGATGGTCCGTGCGGAAACCTGCTGGTAGGGGTCCAGGGGCTGGAGCTGCTCCACACCCTTCATGGTGCCGATCACGGTCTTGATGCTGCCGTCCTCGTTCACGGTCAGCTTGTTGATCTGCGGGCTGCGGTAGTCGCCGGTGATCTTCATGGCCTTTTCCACGGGACGGTTGTGATACAAAAGGTAGTGCTCGCCCCGGAAGGTCACGATGCTGTGATGGTTGTTGCCATACAGGCCGAAGAAACGGCCCTGGTTGGGGAACAATTCGCCCTGGTAGGTGAAGGGCCCCATGGGGGAGGAACTGGTCATGTACTGGATCGCACCGCTGGTCAGGCCCAGGTTGTTGCCGTCGGTCTGCCAGTTGGAGCAGTAGGAATAGTAATAGGTGTCGCCGATGCGGTTGATGCCGGAATCCTCAAACACATAGGGGGCGTTGATCACCTGGGGCACGCCCACGATGGAGATCATGTCCTCGCCCAGCTGCACGCAGCGGATGGTGCCGGGGTCAGCCGTCTTGCCCTCGGGGACGCCGCCGCCGAAGTAGAGGTAGCCGGTGCCGTCTTCATCCACGAAAACGGCGGGGTCGAACAGCCATGTCACGTTGGCGCAGTTGGGCACGGAACGGGTGATCAGCCCGTGGCCCAGGGGATCAGTCCAGGGGCCGGCAGGGTCGTCTGCGGTCAGCACGGACACGCCGTTGCCACCGTTGCAGAAGTACAGGAAGAACTTGTCCTGGCCGTCGATCACCTTGTGGGCGGCGCAGGGGGCCCAGGAATGGCTAGCCCATTTGGCAATACCCTCGCGCCCGGCCACGGGGATGGCGCCGTGATCCGTCCAGTTCACCAGATCGGCGGAGGAAATGCAGTTGATCTTGTTGATCAGGCCGTAGGTGTTTTCCTTCACGTTGCCCTGGGCGTCGTATTCAATAATGTCGTTGGTGGTATACACATACATGCGGTCGTTCCACACCAGCACGCCGGGATCCGCCCCGAAACGCTGGGTGAACAGGGGATTGTTTTCGCCCATGGTTTTATAGGTGTTTTGCAGCTTGACGGTTTTGAACAAAGCGGTCATCTCTTCTTTCTGGGTGTTGGCTTCCTCTGCCGATGCGGCGGCCAGCCACAAAAGCGACAGAATAAACGCAAACAGCTTTTTCATGGTGCACCTCCATGCTGTCGGTTTCATCCGTCCATATTCGATGACGGGTGATTTGATCCCTTTTGCATCGCACAAATTGACCCATTTTTGTTTGGCGTTGTCAAAAGTATCGTGCTCGAAGGGCTTCTTCTTTGGTGGCTGATTCCTATATTCCGCAGCGAAAAATAGCGAAAAATAACGAAAATGAACAACAGTGGCCGAAACATTGCATTGCAAGCTTTTGTGTAGTATAATTATCCTAACAACATTTCGTGCAAAATGCGTTGCATCATATTGAGCGAAAATGCTTTTACTTGGAGGAACCCATGTACACAAAAGAGCAACTGTCGAAGTATGCATACTTTGAAGAAGTGTTCAAGTCGAGAGATGTGAGCAATGTTGTCGACTCCTTGACGGGGCTTGTTTCCAGACAATATATGATCGGATTCATTCAGAACCTGATAGAGAACAAGGTGCCCTTCACCCTGGCGCTTCTGGATTTGGACAACTTCAAGTTTATCAACGATACTTATGGCCACAAGATCGGCGACGGCGTGCTGGCGGGTGTATCCAGCGACCTGGAAAAATACCTGGCCGATTATGCCATTGCTGGCCGGTACGGCGGAGACGAATTCCTGATCGTGAATCTGAGGGATCAGAGCTACGATGAAGTCAAGACCTTCTTCAAGGGGCTTTACTCCAATTACAACGTTCTCCGTAAAAACATCTTTCTGGGCGACTATGAGCCCTTTGTCACCGGAACGATCGGCAGTGCCGTATATCCGAAGGACGCGCAGGATTACACGTCGCTGTTCGGCCTGATCGACAAGGTACTGTACCGGGGCAAGACCAAGGGCAGAAACTGCCATATCATTTATGTAGAAGAAAAGCATAAGGATATCACGATCCAGAAGCTGGCTGGGCGGGGCATCTATACGATCTTCCACGATCTGTCCCGCGGGTTCGACTCCCAGTCTGCCCTGACTGACAAGCTGAAGGCCATGCTGGGCATCCTGCACGATGACATGCGGATATCCGATCTGTATTATGTGGGCAATGACGGCCAGTTCAGAAGCGTGAGCGCAGGCGAATCTCTTGGCGAAGTCAGCGACCTGGACAAGCTGATCGTGGAGGACATTTACACCACCAACGAGATCAACCATATTGAGCCCAAATCGCGCAGTATGTTTGATTTGTGCCTGAAGCGGGAGTTTGAAACGGTGCTGATGATCCGCATCGGCATACAGGACAAGACCTTCGGCTACCTGATCTGTGCTGAGCCCCACAACCTGCGCATCTGGCAGGAGGATGAGCATGCGATCATGTTCTTTGTCGCCAGGATGCTGGCCGTGTATATGCAGGCATCGGGAGAAATTGCATAACGTTATCAAGCAAGTTGAAAAGGCCCTGGGAAAACGTCGTTTCCCAGGGCCTTTTGGCAAAGAAAAAACCGCTTGCTTTCAAGCGGTTTGTGTGGGATTAGTAGGGCTCGAACCTATGACCTCCACGATGTCAAGCGACCTTGAAACCCTTGAAAATACTGCGCTTGCTTCATGTTTTGTGTGTTCAATTGTCAGAAAACAGAACGGTGATTCCGTTCTGTTTTTATATTGAAATTAAGATAGAAGAATCAACTATGACTTCCGGTTGATTCGTTACAACTTTCTAATATTGCCTAGTGCGGTGGAGGCTTTATTCTATGACTGTCTGACTTTCGCTTGCAACAATCGACCTTTTACCTACAACGATGAGAAAAGCGGGAACTCTTTCAGTCGTGAAGTGTGCAGTTTTTTAGAATTCAACAAAAGAAAAAAACGTAAAAGAAATTAATGCAATTTCTTGATTTTTTCTGAATAACTCCTCCATTTATAAGCACTTATTCATAGCGATATACACGAATTTCCGCATTTTATGCAGAAATCATTGAATATCGCATAAACTTTCTTTTCGTTTCAGACATCTAATTTTGTATTTATTAACAGGCCTTAAACATTGGTATGATAAGGCTTTGTGGGTTTCCTATTCATTTTGGCGTATTTCTATGCATTGGACATACATGGAATCCTGAGTATAATGTGAATTGTGGCCACGATAACAACGAAACTCAAACGACAAACGGCAAGGCCGTAGGAGAAAGAAAAGTAAAGTATTCTATGGGTTACGAGGTAAGCCTCGTGGAAAAGAAAATTGTCATGACGAAAGATTTCGCACGCAAGGCCGCCATTCTCGGCACGGAAGAGTATGCACGATATATGCAACTCAAAGCGCAGTATCCTACCTTTACACCTACCCGCTACTCCATTGACCAGAAAGCTGACCGGGTATCCTACGAGAAGCTAAGTTATAAGAGCATGGCCATCCTGATTGCTGAATGGAGACCCAACGATAAGGCGGCCTTAGAGGAATTGGAAAGTATCAAGCGTGAGGCAAAAGCCTATGCCGGTTCCTACGGTATCGTCAAGCATTGGTTCCTTTCCAACTATAAGGAACAGTATATGTCCCGTATGAGTGCAAGCACGAACGATGATTGAGAGGAGTGACAATTGTGAATCGCAACGGATATTATGTGGATTTCATCGGCAATACGGTTACTGTTAGCAAGAAGTTCCTGATGAAAGCAAGTGAAATTGGAAGCCCTTCTTATAAGACCATGATGAAGCTCCGCGCTTTGGGTATGCCCATCGTCCAGGAGAAGCGCAAAAAGCCCAAGCGTGCGGCAAAGCTCTCCTATCAGAAAATGCGGCACTACATCACTTGCCTTGCAGATGCTCAAACCTATCTGCTGCAATTTGAGGCTGCCCGCAACGCCTCCCGGGGCGAAAAAGACCCTTACGGCTATATGCTGAACTGGTTTGAAGACACTTTCCCTAATCACGCCGCGGTTCCTGAGTTCGACGAAAACTATCGAATCGTCAACACTCCCGCCAACTACGCTAACAATGCTTGATAAAAGAAAGGAAGTAAATCACTATGCGTATTAACAAAATGTGTGCTCGTTACAACTTTGACCTTTTCACCAATACCCTGACCATCTCTAAGGAATTTGAAAAGCGCGCTGCCATCCCCGGCTCGATTGAGCAACTGACTTTCTGCCAGTTTGCTGCCTCTTATGGGGAAAGTCTGGTGGTAAAGCACTATGAGACGCACCAGGTCAAAAAGGGTTTGACCTTTAAGCAGATGGAAGTCTTCATCGACAAGTGTCGCGATGCGGACAAGCGCAAAAAGGAATTTGAGGCAGTCAAAGAAATGTCCCAGGGACAGACAAGCCCCTATAGGTATGTGAAGACCTGGTTCCTGGATAACTACGCCAACTACTCCGAAACTCCTGTATTTGATGCAGATGGCTTTGCCGTTGTGAAGACCAAGGCACAGATGGATGCAGAGAAGAAAGCAACGGAAGAATCGGTAGTGGCTATGGAAATTTCAAACATAACCCCACTTCCTGTGTCTGCTTGAAAGTAGAAAGGCGAAGACAGATGTTCTTCGCCTTTTTCTTTTGTTCTGGATTCAAGGAAAAAGAGTAGGAAAAGGCAAGTTGTGGCTGAACCTCATACGTGAAGAGCGAGAAAGAAAATAAAATAGTTATTATTTCTATTGTGAAGCAGAAGGACATCCATAAACATACTTGCGGCTGCGGCCTCACCGTAGATGGGCTTGGGCATGAAGGTGGCTCTCTTGCCATGCTTGAGGGCGGTGTTTCATGGCGTTGCCCGTCATGGACAGGGTGGGGATGTCGCAGAAGGGATCAATGACGGCGGTGTCAGGATCGGGGATGAAGACCATGTCGCTCTTTTCCACCACGGCATAGCCATAGTTGAGGCGTCGAAGCCGATGGCGCTCTTCATGGTATCCTCAGAGAAGTTCTCGGCAGGGATGGTCACGTGACGATACTGACCGTTGATGTCGGCGATTTTGAAATCGACCATGCGGATGCCTTTTTCCTGGATCAGATTCATGATGTCCTGTACGCTCTTTGCTATGGTGTATCTCCTTGAACAGTCGGTTTGTTCCTTCCAGTATATATAACAGGGAAGGCGGGATGCGTCAGTGTGTATTGCGGGGAATAAGCATCCGGAGTACAAAACAGACAATTGACACAATGTGCCATGAAGGGTATAATAGAGACAACGATAGGCTTGGAGGCCTGAAAAATTCATAGCGAAGGAGAAACAACCATGAAGAAACTGTTTTCTCTCCTGTTGACCTTGGCCATGATCCTTGGCTGCGTGAGCTTTGCTTCCGCCGAGATCGACGCTGACCTGATCAAGGCCGCCCAGGAAGAGGGCGAACTGATCGTCTACGGCTCCTGCGAAGAGCCCTACCTGAATGCTGCTGCCCGTCACTTCGAAGAGCTGTATGGCATTAAGGTATATCCCCAGCGCCTGTCCACCGGCGAAGTGCAGGCCAAGATCACCGAAGAAGCCGGCAACCCCTCTGCTGACGTGTGGTTCGGCGGCACGACCGATCCCTACAACGAGAGCGCCAAGGCTGGCCTGCTGATGGCCTATGAAGCCAAGAACGCTGCTGACCTGGCCGGTGCTATGTACCGTGACGCCGATGGCTACTGGTACGGCATCTACAAGGGCATCCTGGGCTTCATGGTCAACACCGAAGAACTGGCTCGCCTGAACCTGGAGGCTCCTAAGGGCTGGGACGATCTGCTCAAGCCCGAGTACAAGGACCTGGTATGGGTTTCCAACCCCAACACCGCCGGCACCGCCAAGCTGATCATCAACACCATGGTGCAGCTGAAAGGCCACGACGACGCCATGAAGTACTTTGTGGAGCTGGACAAGAACGTTGCCCAGTACACCAAGTCCGGCTCCGGCCCCTCCAAGAAGGTCGGCATCGGCGAATGCGTCATTGGCGTTGGCTTCCTGCATGACGGCATCGCCCAGATCCTCTCCGGTTACGACAATATCGCCCTGGTGATCCCCGAGGAAGGCACTTCCTTCGAAATCGGCGCTACCGCTATTTTCGAGGGCTGCGCTCATCCCAATGCTGCCAAGCTGTGGGTGGAATACGCCCTGTCTCCCGAGTGCGTGGAGCTGGCTGACGATGCCGAGAGCTATCAGTTCCTGGTCATCAACTCCGCCAAGCAGCCTGCTGCTGTGGAGCCCTTCGGCCTGGATCCCAACAATGTGATCGATTACGATTTCGAAGATGCCAAGAACAACACCACCCAGTATGTGCAGGACTTCTTCAATGCCCTGGGTGCTGCTGCTGACAGCCGCTTCAAGACCGAATAATCCCGATACAACTACATGACAACTTCGGGGGGATGGGAGTGATCCCATCCCCCTCATTTTCCAAAGGGGTGAAGACCCGTGAGAACAAAGCAAAGCGCGGCGCTGGAGCGCAAGAAGTTCTTTGGTGATCCCGTGATGGTGGTCACCATTGGGCTGCTTTTGGTGCTGCTGGCGCTGTTCATCCTATATCCTCTGGCCATGCTGCTGGTGGACAGCGTTCACGTGAGCCAGAACCAGATGCTGACCCTGGAGAGCGTGCTCTCCGGCCAGGCGGAAGCTCCCTATGAGCAGGAGGGCAAGGCCGTCAGCGTGCTGGACAAAAAGAACAATCCGCTGACTGTCTCCCTGGACGAGCTGGACGGTGCCTATGGTTATCTTTTTGCCAAGAATGGCCGTGTGCTGGCCGAGGGGGATGAGATCGATCCCGCCAATACCTATGTGAAGGTGAAGCAGGAATACTGGACGGCGGACGCATTCCCCCGCATTTTTGCGGATTATACCTTCAACACAGCTTTCTTCAACACCCTGCGGCTGGGCTTTATCACCAGCTTTGGCGCGGTGGTGGTGGGCCTCTTGTTTGCCTATGTGGATTGCTATGTGAACGTCCGCTCCCGCATCGTGAAGAAGATGTTCGACGTGGTATCCACCTTGCCGGTGGTTTCGCCGCCCTTTGTGCTTTCCCTTTCCATGATCCTGCTCTTTGGCCGCGGGGGACTCATTACCCGCAAGCTGCTGGGCATCTACGACAGCGACGTGTACGGCATGTGGGGCATTGCCATTGTGCAGATCCTCACGTTCTTCCCTGTGTGCTACATGATGCTCAAGGGCCTGCTGAAGAACATTGATCCCTCCATGGAGGAAGCTGCCCGCAACATGGGCGCCAGCCGCTGGAAGGTGTTTACCACCGTGACCCTGCCGCTGATGCTCCCGGGCCTGGGCAATGCCTTCCTGGTGACCTTCATTGAGTCCGTGGCTGACTTTGCCAATCCCATGATGATCGGCGGCAGCTACGATACCCTGGCCACCACCATCTACCTGCGCATTACCGGCGGCAGTTATGACACCACCGGTGCCGCTGCCATGGCTGTGGTGCTTTTGTGCATCACGCTGGTATTGTTCCTGATCCAGAAGTATTACCTGGAGGCCAAAACGGCGGCCACCCTCACCGGCAAGGCCAGCCGCGCCCGCGCCCTGATTGAGGATCGAAGCGTGCGCATCCCACTGACCACCATCTGTTCGGTGATCTCTGCTTTTGTAATCCTGATGTACATCGCCATCCCCTTCGGCGCGCTGTTCAAGCTGTGGGGAAGAGATTACAGCCTGAGCCTGAAGTGGTTCCAGCAGCTGTTCCGGGATGACGGCTTCAAGGCCTTTACGGATTCCTTTGTCCTGTCGCTGATTGCTGCGCCTATTACTGCGCTGCTTTCCATGATCATCTCCTACCTGGTGGTGAAGAAGAAATTCCGCGGCAAGGGATTCATCGAGTTTGTATCCATGCTGGCCATGGCGGTGCCCGGCACGGTGCTGGGCGTGGGCTTTATCCGTGGCTTTGCTGGCGGTGTGTTCCGCACCGGCTTCCTGCAGGGGATCTACGGCACAGGCATCATCCTGGTGATCGTCTTTGTGGTGCGCTCGCTGCCGGTGGGTACCCGCAGCGGCATTTCTGCCCTGCGGCAGATTGACAAGTCCATCGAGGAATCCGCCTATGACCTGGGTGCTGGCAGCGCGAAAGTGTTTACCTCCGTGACCCTGCCGCTGATCAAGGATTCCTTCCTCAGCGGTCTGGTAACCACCTTTGTGCGTTCCATCACGGCCATCAGCGCCATCATTCTGCTGGTTACGCCCAGGTATCTGCTCATTACCTGCCGCATCAATGAATTCGCCGAGAAGGGCGCCTATGGCGTGGCCTGCGCTTACGCCACCATTCTGATCGCCATCGTTTACGCGGCCATTGTGCTCATGAACCTGGTCATCAAATACTTCGGTACCAGCAAGAAAATGCGTGTGAAGGAGAGTGATTGATATGGCTGGCAAGGAAAAGAAAGGGGTTAAGCTGGATCATATCTCCAAGATTTACAACGACCCGAAAACCGGCAAGCAGTTTTACGCGGTGAATGACGTCTCGCTGGAGATCCAGCCGGGCAGCTTTGTGACGCTGCTGGGCCCCTCCGGCTGCGGCAAAACCACCACCCTGCGCATGATCGCCGGCTTTGAAAGCCCCGATGAGGGCGAAATCTACCTGGGCGATCAGGCCATCAACGCCCTGACCCCCAACAAGCGAGACACAGCCATGGTATTCCAGAGCTATGCGCTGTTCCCGCACTACAATGTTTACGACAACGTGGCCTATGGCCTGAAGCTGCGTAAGGTGCCCAAGGCGGAAATGGATGAGCGCATTGCGAAGATCCTGGAGCTGGTGGAGCTCACCGGCATGGAAAGCCGCATGACCAACCAGCTTTCCGGCGGCCAGCAGCAGCGCGTGGCCCTGGCCCGCGCCATGGTGGTGGAGCCCAGCGTGCTCCTGTTTGACGAGCCCCTCTCCAACCTGGACGCCAAGTTGCGCGTCTCCATGCGCACGGAGATCCGCCGCATCCAGCAAACCCTGGGCATTACCGCCGTGTATGTGACCCACGACCAGGCGGAGGCCATGGCGATCTCTGACCAGATCATCATCATGAACAAGGGTGTCATTGCCCAGATGGGCACGCCGGAGGAGATCTACCATCATCCCAACAGCGAATTCGTGGCGGACTTCATCGGTGAGGTGAACTTCCTGACCGGCGAGGTGGTGAAGGTGAAGACCAAGGGCTGCGTGATCCGCATTGCCGGTCATGACGTGAAGGTGGAGAACCCCGATGGCTTTGAAGTGGGCCAGACCTGCAAAGTGGTGCTCCGCCCCGAGGCGGGCATCCTGGCAGACGAGGGCGCTTTGCCTTGCAAGGTAGTGCTGAGCTGCTTCATGGGTGCTTACCAGAATTACCACGTCATGGTAGGCGACACTTTGGTAAAGCTGGCGGATTACTGCCCTGTGGGCCGCAAGGTCTATCAGGTGGGAGACACCGCCTATCTCAGCTTCCGCGAAGGTTGCGTACACATGCTGTAAAAAACGGAAAATGACATAGAACGCCATGACACGGGTCATGGCGTTCTTCATGTTGAGGTATATTTACGCGCTCTGCTGCTCCAGGCGGAATTTATCACTAAGCATGGCGATGAATTCCCCATTGGTGGGTTTGTCCTCCTTGGTGGCTACCTTGCAGCCGAAGGCCTTGTTCAGGGTAGGGAAGCCTTCAAAAAACTTGGCATCCTCGGAAAATACAACAACCACGATTGGAGCTCGACTTTCGGCACTCAGTTAAAAGAGCGCGGCATGAGTAGTGCCATCGTGGCTGATTTGCTGGGACATGCGGACACGAGAATGGTTGAAACAACCTATGCAAGAACCCGGCATGAGGGCATCCTGAAACAGCGAAGCGCGGTGGAGGCTCTTAACGATTTTCTGTAAAGGGAATGCACCGCCGTTGCACCGGCCAATATGTTGCGAACCATTGAAATTGCTGCGTTTGCGCCGTCAATGAAAAAAGCGTATTTGCACCAATTACTGCACTTTTGCCTGTTTTTTCATGTGGGTGCATCAATCTTAAGGCAAAAGAAAAACCGCAAGCCCTTGTTTTCAAAGACTTGCGGTTTAAGTGGGATTAGTAGGGCTCGAACCTATGACCTCCACGATGTCAACGTGGCGCTCTAACCAACTGAGCTATAATCCCATGCGGTCAACGCAATATACTATATCATATCACAAACGAAAAAGCAAGCACTTTTTTTAAAAAAGTGCCTGCCTTGTGATTATTCCGCGCTGTTCATTTCAACAAACTTCATATCCACCGCATCTTCATAGGTGTACTCGCCCTCAAACAGGCCGGAGGCCCTCAAAACTGTCATGGTCATGTCCACTGCGGCCTGGCTGATCACGCCGTCCACGCTCCACAGGTTGTCTTCATAGGCGCGCTTGAGGGCGGCGGCGCGGCCTTCCTCGGTGAGGGTGGAGAACTCCTTCTCCAGGATGCGGGCTGCCAGGTCGTGATCCTCCTGCACGGCGGCGAGGGCTTTCATCATGGCCCGGACGAATTTTTCGCAGGTGTCAGGGTCGTTCTCGATGGTGGACTTCTTTACGCCGATGACGGAGTAGGCGTAGTCGCCCAGGTCAGGGAACTTGACGAAGGGCTCCTCCCAGATGCCAGCGGTGACGCCCTCCATGATCTGCGGCTCGCCGCCGTTGCCAATGTCGCCCTGGCCGTGCTGAAGCATGGCGGTGACGGTGGAAGCATCGGCGTTTTCGATGAGGGTCACATCCTTGTCAGGGTCCAGACCGACTTGCTGTACCAGGTACCGGGTCAGCAGGTTGGGGGAGCCGCCGAAGCGGCCGGCCACGATGCTCTTGCCTTTGAGGAAGGCGGCCATGTCGGCATCGCTGTCAGAGGCAGGGGCCAGACCCTTGCGGGCGAAGAGGTACACATTGGCCCGGTTCACGCAGTTGACGATGCCGATGATGGGGTCGGCGTTGCCCTCGTTGGCCAGGGCGCAGGAGTCCACACCGCCGATGACGGCGAAGGCATCGCCAGAAACCACAGCGGTCACGTGGGCACCGCCGGTGGCCTGCACCACGCTAACTTCCAGGCCTTCCTCAGCAAAGTAACCCTCATGGATGGCCACATACAGGGGCAGGTAGCCGATGAGGTGCACGGGCTCGGCCACGGTGAGCTGCTTCATCTCGCCCTCGGCTGCGGCGCAGGAGAAAAGCAGCAGGGCAGTCATCAGGAGTGCAAGGAGCTTCTTCATGGGCATGACCTCCGATCAAGTTTGGTTTTGTTCTGCCGACCAGCGGCGGCTGAGCAGATTTTCCAGCAGCACCACCGCCAGGTACATCAGAACGGAGAGGATGGACAGCACCACCACGCCGACCCAGACCAGCTTCAGGTCGAAAGTGGTGCCTGCATAAACGATCATACGCCCAAGGCCCCGGTCTGATGCAATGAATTCGCCCACGATGGAACCGGCCATGCTCAGGGCGATGTTCACCCGCAGGCCGGAGATGATCCAGGGCATGGCGGAGGGAACCACCAGCAGGGTGAAGACCTGGCGGCGTTTGGCACCCAGGGAAAACAGCAGCGTGGTGAGGGCAGGATCGACGGCCTTGGCACCACTCCAGGCGGAAATGGCGGCGGTGATGACGGTCATCAGGAAGGCTAGGATCACCTTGGAGGAAAAGCCGATGCCGAAGAGGATCACCAGCACCGGAGCTAGGGCCAGCTTGGGCAGGGCATTGAGCACCACCAGCCAGGGCTCCGCCACCAGGGCGGCCCTGCGGCTGAACCAGAACAAAAGCCCGATGAGCGAGCCGATCACCGTGCCCAGGGCAAAGCCCAGAAGGGTGGAAGCACTGGTGTAGGCAATATCGCGCCACAGGTCACCGGTTTGCCATTTGGTAACGGCGGTGCGGAAGATTTCTGTGGGGCTGGAAAAGAAGAACGGATCCAGCCAGCCCAGGCGGGCACCCAGTTCCCACAGGGCGATCAGGGCGATGAGCAGCCCCCACCGCCACAGATTGACGGCATGGCGGCTCAGACGTTTTTCCTCCTGCACGCCGCTGGGCAGATCGCGGACGGGTTTGGTCATGGCTCGGTCACCTCCTGGAGCAAGAGGGTCATCAGCTGGGCCTTAAGCTGCATCAGGTCGGGGGAGGCCAGCATATCCGGTGTGCGGGGGCGGGGCAGGTCAACGGTGAGCCGTGCACGCACACGCCCGGGCCGCTGGGTGAGCACGATGATCTCGTCGGACAGGAGCAGGGCTTCGTCCACATCATGGGTCACGAAAAGAATGGTTTTACGGGTCTCCTGCCATACGTCGATGAGGGTCATCTGCAATTGCAGCCGGGTGATGGCGTCCAGTGCGCCGAAGGGTTCATCCAGCAAAAGCACATCCTTGCCGGTGAGCAGCGTGCGCAGGAGTGCGGCGCGCTGCCGCATGCCGCCGGACAGCTGATGGGGCTTCTTTTTCTCAAAATGGGCCAGGCCGCAGCGGTCAATGAGCGGCGCGGCGGCTTGCCGGGCTGTGCGCTTGCGGATGCCACGCAGGGTTTGCCCCAGGGTGATGTTGTCTTCGATGGTGCGCCAGGGCAAAAGCAGATCCTTTTGCAGCATGTAGCCCACCTGGCCGGCTTTTCCGATGATGGATGTATCGCCCAGCCGCACATCGCCTGCGGTGGGGGGCAGCAGCCCTGCGATCACGTTGAACAGCGTTGATTTGCCGCAGCCGCTGGGCCCAAGGATGGACACGAAAGAACCGCGGGCGATATCAAAACTGACGTCCTCGATGGCAGAAACTGCATTGCCGCCGCTGTCAAACTGCTTCGACACGCCCCGGACGCTAAGGTAATCCACGTCAGGCATGCTTCACTTCCTTCCCGGGCAGGTTCGTGAATGCTCCGCCCTGCCGTCAGCATCAACCTATGCAAGCGGCGGAAAAGGGTGTATAATGGCAGCGAGGTGAAGTGTATGCTGGGACTGTGGATCGCCCGTGACGGCAGCGGCAGGGAGAGCGAAGTGCAGGCACTACTGGACAGGCTGATGATCCCCCTGGAGGGCTTTGTGGATGCTGCTGTTAGCTATGACAGCCGCCGTGATGCTTTTCTGCGCCATGCCATAGCCGCCGTGATGCGCGGTGAGCCCCTGTCCATGCAGGGGGTGCTGACGCATCTTTCCACCCCGGAGGCCATGCCCGGCAATGTGCTGCGCAAGTATGTTTTTCTGCAATTGAGTCTGCTGCCCTACCTGCGCCCCAACGCTGCGGTGACCGAGCTGGAAGGCTGCTTTCTGCTGGGAAATGATTTGCTTGTCGCGCCCCTGGGCGAGGATGGGTGCATCGACGCGCAGCTTCCGGAGGGCACCTGGACGGAGCTTGCCGCCGGCGAGTGCATGCAGGGGCGGTTGCGGCGCATCCGCGGCCTGAACGAAATGCCCGTCCTGGCCCGGGAGAACAGCATCATCCCCATTGGCGTGAATGACCGCACCACCACCGCTGACGATGCCGACCGGGTGACCCTGCACTGGTTCCAGCCGCAGGGGGAAGCCATTTGCACCCTGGCAGACGGCACCAGTTATCATTTGATGGCGCAGGATGGCCGGTACACGGCGGAGAGCACATCAGCAAAGGTGTGGCATGTGATCGTACACCGGGACGGGGAAGAAGTTTTCGTCCGGTAATGCAGGGGTTTCGCTGCTGCGGCAGCGAGGCGGGGGCTTTCCGATCGCCCCCGCCACCCCTTCGGGCCCCCATATTTTTAGTTGATCGTAAATGAAACAAAAAAGAAAGCAGCTTGCATCAACAAGCTGCTTTTTCACATATTGCCGGGTCACCCCGAATGGGTTTCGAAAGGGCCGAACGGCCCTTCGCGGGGTGCAGGGGCAGAGCCCCTGCTCAGGGGAGTCCAGAGGGGATGAAATCCCCTCTGGTGGGGTCCAGGGGCAAAGCCCCTGGTCAGTCTTTGCGTTCGGTGCCCCAGAAGAAGAGGGCGACGGTGCCGGGGCCGGTGTGGCTGCCGATGGTGGTGCCGATGTGGTTGATTTCGACCTTGCCGTTGAGGTTGGGGAAACGGGTTTCGATCAGGTCGGCCACGGCGCGGGCGTCATCGTAGCAGGCGGACTGGCTGATGTAGCACTTGCCGGCATAGTCGGTGCCGTCCTGGGCATGCTCGGCCATGCGGTCAACGATGGCGGAGATTACCTTGCGCTTGGTGCGGATCTTCTCGCGGGGGATCAGCTTGCCTTCGTAGCTGACGTTCAGCAGGGGGCAAATGTTCAGCAGCTTGCCCACGAAGCCGGAGGTCTTGCTGACGCGGCCGCCCTTGATGAAGAAGGTCAGGTCGGAGGTGAAGAACCAGTGGTGAAGGTTCAGCTTGTGGCTCTCGGCCCAGGCGGTCAGGTCGTCCAGGGACATGCCCTCGTCGCGCAGGTCGGCCAGCTTATCCATCAGAAGGCCAAAGCCGGAGGAGGCGGCCAGGGAGTCCACAATGTTGACCTTGCGGCCGGGGAACTTGGCTTCCAGGCTTTCCTTGGCCAGACGGGCAGAGTTGTAGGTGCCGGAAATGCCGGAGGACAGCGTGAGGTGCAGTACATCCAGCCCCTGCTCCAGGAAGGGGGTGAAATAGGCCTCGAATTCCTCGGCATTCACCTGGGCGGTACGGGTGTCGGCACCGTCCACCATGGCCTGATAGAACTTGTCGAAGGGCATGGACTGGCCCAGGTCGTCGGCATAATCAACGCCGTCGAGCTGGTAGTGGAAGCAAACGTAGTGGATGTTGCGCTGCTCGAAGTGCTCGCGGGACAGATCGGCCGTGGAACAGCAGCTGAGTACATAATTGGGCATGATCATTCCTCCTGGATAATGCCGTATGAATCAATGAACAAAGATATTATACAACGTTTCAGCCCAAAACGGAACCCCTATTTTTTATTAAAAACCGTACAACGGTTTTTCAAAAACCGGAACAATGCGAAATGCGGGTGACGCAGGCGCAACGGACAAAAGAACCGTCCGCAGGCGGTGAGGCTTGCGGACGGTTCGGCATGGTTGTGTTGCGGGGGCTTATGCTTCCACGATGTGGATCAGCTTGCCTTTGAAATCGCCCCACATGTTGCTAACCAGGATGCCGGCCTGCATCAGGGTGCTGCCCAAATAGGTGCGGTCCTCGCCCTCGATGCGGTAGAGCTTATCGGGGCACAGGCCCTTGAGCAGAATGCGGCGGGAGTGGGAGCTGGGACGGCCCAGCACCTGGATGAAGGTGACCAGGGCTTCGGACTTGTCCTTCTTCACCACCATCCAGCAGTCGTACAGGTGGTTCTGCTGGTAGGAGGCCACGCGGTAGTAATCGCCGGTGCGCACCAGGTCGTTGTACTTGTGGTACATGGCCACCTGGTCGGGGATCATGTTGCGGTCTTCCTCGGGGATCTTGGTCACATCCAGCTCATAGCCGAAGGTGCCGGCCAGGGCCACGTAGCCGCGGGTCTCGAAGGGCGTGGTGCGGCCCACGGTGTGGTTGGGGCAGTCGCTGACGTGGGCACCCATGGCGGACAGGGGGTAGATCAGCGCGGTGCCTTCCTGGATGGACAGACGCTCAACGGCGTCGGTGTCGTCGGAGCACCAGATCTGGGGGCCGTAATACAGCATGCCTGCGTCGAAGCGGGCACCGCCGCCGGAGCAGTTCTCCAGCAGGATGTGGGGGAACTCGCTGGTCAGGCGTTCCTGCAGGCGGTACACGCCCAGCACATACCGGTGGTACAGTTCGCCCTGGCACTCGGCAGACAGGGCGTAGCTGCCCAGGTCGGACAGGGGACGGTTCATGTCCCACTTCACATATTCGATGTTGGCGCTGCGCAGCACCTTCGAAATCATGTCGAATACATTGTCCTGGATCTCTCTGCGGGACATATCCAGCACATACTGGTTGCGGCCCAGTGCAGCGGTGCGGCCGGGGATCTGGATGGCCCAGTCGGGATGGGCGCGGTACAGGTCGGAATCGGGGCTGATCATTTCCGGCTCCACCCAGATGCCAAACTTCATGCCCAGCTTGTTCACTTCATCCACCAGGTACTTCAGGCCGCCGGGGAGCTTCTCTTCGTTCACGAACCAGTCGCCCAAGGCGCGGTTGTCGTCGAAGCGGTTGCCGAACCAGCCGTCGTCCATCACCAGCATTTCAATGCCCAGCTTGGAGGCCTGGCGGGCGATATCCAGCAGCTTTTCGGTGTTGAAGTTGAAGTAGGTGGCCTCCCAGTTGTTGATGAGGATGGGACGCTTCTTGTCGCGGTACTGGCCGCGGATGAGATGCTCGCGATACAGGTCGTGGAAGGCGTGGCTCATGCCGTTGAGGCCCTCGGCAGAGTACACCAGCACGGCTTCGGGGGCCTGGAAGCTCTCGCCGGGGTTCAGCTTCCAGCAGAAGCCCTCGGGGTTGATGCCGGTCATCACGCGCACGTTGTCGAACTGGCCGCGATCCGCCAGGGTGAGGAAGTTGCCGGAGTAAACCAGGTTGATGCCGTACACATCGCCAGCGTCCTCGGTGGCGTTCTTGTCCAGCAGGGCCATGAAGGGATGGGTCTGATGGCCTTCCTCGCCGCGGATGGAGGACATGCCCTGGATGCCGTAATTCACCGGGGTGCGGTTGATGCGGCGTTCACGGGCCCAGGAGCCGGTGAGCAGGATCTTGTCATACTCGTTGTTGTCCATGTCCATGGAGGCGGACATGATGCGGTCGATATACACGGGCGCGTCGCTTTCGTTGATCAGCTTCACGCTGCGAACCACCGCGTCGATGCCCTCGAAGATGCTGTAGGAAAGGATGGCCTTCACCTTCAGCACCTTGTCGGTCAGCACCAGCTCCAGGGTTTCGGTATCATCCTCGCTGCCCCAGGTGGCAGGCAGGCCCTCCAGGGGCTTTTTGCCCTTGTAGATGTTGTAGCTGTCCAGGGTCAATTGCAGGGCACGGTGGCCGCCGCTGCTGCGCACCACAATGGCACTCTCGCGGAAGTCGCCGATGCCGCCGGTGGGGTATTCCATGGGGAAGCAGTCCAGGAAGGACAGCCGGTCGCGGGCGTTGACTTCGGGGGTGAAGGGGCCTTCGCCGGTGCGCATCAGGTAGGTCACATCGTCCTGGCCCAGCTTTTTGCCAAAGTAGGCATGGCCCACAAAGCCCTCGGCATCCACCACGCCGATGACGTAAGAGGCGGCCTTGGTATCCAGCTGGAAGCTTTTGTTGTTTGCATTGTAACGGATCGCCATATGCTCACTCCTGTTCTATGGATGGGGTATACAGGTTGATCGAACGGATATCATACATTTCTATTGTACCGGAACGCATGCGAATTGGCTATACCGAATAGCGACTTGTTTCGAAATTGCATGGTTGCTATTTTTAACATGATGTGCTATGCTTGCAGGCAAGGGGGAATCGCCTTGAATATTGATATCATGCCCAACAAACCGCTGTATATGGACATGGCCTACATCAACGGTAACTGGAAATATTACACCATGGACATCCACCGCCACGGCCTGCTGGAGTGCAATTATATCGCCGAGGGCAAGTGTACCTATGAGATCGGCGGCGTGCCCTATCATTTAACCAAGCGGAACCTGATCCTGCTGGATTCGTCCATTCCCCATAAGATCACCTTCAACCATGAGCATCCCTGCACGGTAATGGGCATGTCGCTTTCCTTTGCCGATGCGCAGGCCCCTGCCGCCATGCCGGGCTTCCGGGAGGTGCTGGCGCAATCGCCGGACATGCACCGGCTGATCCTTTCGCTGGAGCAGGCACTGGTTTTCCCGGATGCCCGGGCCCTGCAGGGGGATATCCTGCGCCTGGCCCGTGAGTATGACGGCCGCCGGGATGCGCTGTACATGAACAGCCTGAGCTACCACCTGCTGTCCCAGATCGCCAGGCTGCCGCTGACGGAACAATCCTCCGTGCAGCATTATGTGGAGAAGACGCAGAACTACATCAAGGAGGCCTTCTATCTTATCAGGAACAATGAGCAGATCGCCGAGCACCTGGGCCTGAACGCCACTTACCTGGAAAGGATCTACAAAAAAGCCACGGGCAGCACACTGTGGGAAAGCGTGACCGCCTGCCGCATGGCCGCAGCGGAGGAACTGCTGGCCCAGCCTGCCATCCCCATCCATGAGATCGACAACATGATCGGGTTTGTGAACCGGCAGACCTTCTACCTGCAATTCAAAAAGCGGTACGGCATGTCGCCCACGGAATTCCGGAAAAACAAAATGAACTGCCCTTGAAAAAGCAAAGAGCCGCCGATGCAGTTTCGGCGGCTCCGTTTTTTGTTTTTGAGGGATGATTATACGCGCCAGATCTCCTCGGCGTACTGCTGAATGGTGCGGTCGGAGGAGAACTTGCCGGCGGAGGCCACGTTCATCAGGCACTTGCGGGCAAAGGACAGGCTGTCCTTGTAGTCGCGGTTGGCCCGAAGCTTGGCGTCCATGTAGGAGGCGAAGTCCTTGAGGATGAAGTAGTGGTCCGGAGCGTGCCAGGATGCGCCTTCCAGCAGGGCGGAGTGCAGCTCATGCAGCGCGCCGTCCTCGTCGGGGAAGGTGCCGTCCACCAGGGCGTCCAGGCAACGGGCCAGCAGGGGATCGGCGTTGTAGTATTCCTTGGGGTCATAGCTGCCCTTGATGGCGTTGAGCTCTTCCACCGTGGCACCGAAGATGTAGTTGTTCTCCCGGCCAGCCTGCTCTACGATCTCGATGTTCGCGCCGTCGAAGGTACCCAGGGTCACTGCGCCGTTGAGCATCAGCTTCATGTTGCCGGTGCCGCTGGCCTCGGTGCCTGCGGGGGAGATCTGCTCGGAGATATCCGCGGCGGGGATGATCTTCTCCGCCCAGGAGCAGTTGTAGTTCTGCACGAAGACCACCTTGAGCTTGTCGCAGGTGTCGGGGTCATCGTTGACCATATCGGCGATCATGTTGATCAGGTGGATCACAGCCTTGGCCCGGGCATAGCCTGCGGCGGCTTTGGCACCGAAGATGAAGGCGGTGGGGGTAAAGTCCGGCAGGAGGCCGTCCTTCAGCCGGTAGTAGATGCCCAGGATGGACAGCGCGTTCATCAGCTGCCGCTTGTACTCATGCAGACGCTTCACCTGCACCTGGAAGATCATGTTGGGGTCCAGGACAACGCCCTCCATGTGGGCGATCTCCGCGGCCAATTGGAGCTTCTTTTCATGCTTGACCTGGATGAAATCGCGGCACAGGTCATCGTTGATATGGGGCTTGAGCTGCTCCAGCTGGTACAGGTCGGTGAGGAAGCCATCGCCGATCTTGCCTTTGATCAGGGCAGAAAGCTCCGGGTTGCACAGGCCCAGCCAGCGACGCTGGGTGATGCCGTTGGTCTTGTTCTGGAACCGCTCGGGGTAGAGGGTGAACCAGTCGGCGAACACGTCGTCCTTGAGGATCTGGGAGTGGATGGCTGCCACGCCGTTGATGGTGTGGGAGGCGTACAGGGCCAGCTGGGCCATGTGCACCTGCATCACATCGGGGTTCCACCGGTTGGGCCAGATGATGCAGCGCGTGGCGGAAACCTCCGCGTTCTTCTCGGCCATTTCCGCCTTGAAGCGGGCGTCGATCTTGCGGATGATGCGCACGATCTCCGGGCACACGGCAGACAGTAGGGGCAGATCCCACTTTTCCAGGGCTTCCTGCATCACGGTGTGGTTGGTGTAGGAGCAGGTCTCCCGGGTGATCTGGAAGGCCTCTTCGAAGGACACGCCGTCGGCCATCAGCAGGCGGATGATCTCCGGGATGGCCATCACGGGGTGGGTATCGTTGAGCTGCACGGCATGCTCGGCAGCGAAGAAGGAATAGTCGCTGCCGTGGCGGGCCTTGTAGGCGCGGAACAGATCCTGCATGGAGGCACTGACCAGCACATACTGCTGCTCCACGCGCAGAAGCTTGCCTGCGCGGCGGGAATCGTTGGGGTAAAGGAACTTGGTGATGTTTTCGGCCTTGATCTTGTCAGCCACGGCGGCGGAGTACTTCTGCTGGTTGAACAGCGGGAAGTCGATGTCCTTCAGGCTTTCGCACTGCCAAAGGCGCAGGGTGCCGATGCTCTTGGCACCGTAGCCGATGACGGGCATATCGTAGGGCACGGCCAGCACATCGCCGGTCTTCATGGGGACGATCACGGCCTGATCCAGCCTGCGGATGCTCCACGGGTCGCCGAAGCGGGACCAGTCGTCGGGCTCCTCGTGCTGGCGGCCGTCCACAAAGATCTGCTTGAACAGGCCGTAGCGGTAGCGCAGACCGTAGCCGGTCAGCGGCACGCCGTGGGTGGCGGCACTGTCCAGGAAGCAGGCGGCCAGACGGCCCAGACCGCCGTTGCCAAAGGCGTCATCCTCGATGTCCTCCAGGATGGCCAGGTCGACGCCGCGCTGGGCCAGGAGCTGACGGGCTTCGTCCAGCAGGCCCAGGCAGAACAGGTTGTTGTACACCATGCGGCCCACCAGGTATTCGCAGGAGAGGTAGTAGGCCTGCCGCTTGGTGGCACGCTCTTCCTCGCACTTGATCCAGGTGGGGGTCAGGGCCTCCATGGCAGCGGCGGAAAGGGCGTTGTGCAGCTGGATGGCATTGGCCTTTTCCAGCGTGATATGCTCCTGGGTCAGCAGGAGCTTCTCGGTTTGGGCAATGAGTTCGGTTGCGGTCATCATGGATTATTTCCCCCTTTGACAAGCAATGTTGATATCTCGAAGCCGCTGGGCGGTCTCACGGGTGGTGGCACCGGGCAGCATGCGCCACTGCCAGTTGGTGCCGATGGTGCCCGGCAGGTTCATCCGGGCTTCGCTGCCCAGGCAGAGCACATCCTGCATGGGCACCATAGCGATCTTGGCCTTGGAGGCCATCACCGTGCGGATGAAAGCCTGGGGCGCATCCTCCAGGTCGTCGAAGCCCGCCACGCGCCGGGCGTGGTTCAGGGCGTTTTCATCAGCGGAGCGTACCCAGCCCAGCACGGTGTCGTTGTCGTGGGTGCCGGTGTAGGCCACGCAGTTTTCGTTGTAGTTGGCAGGCAGATGGGGGTTGCCGTCATCGCCGCCAAAGGCAAAGGAGAGCACCTTCATGCCGGGGTATTTCACATAGTCCAGCAGCTTGTATACCCGATCGCTCAGGCACCCCAGATCCTCGGCGATGATGGGCAGGCCGGGCAGCTTTTTGTTCAGCACATTGAACAGGTGCTTGCCAGGGCCCACTACCCATTTGCCGTTGCGGGCATTGGGCGCGCCGTAGGGTACGGAGTAGTAGTTGGCAAAGCCGATGAAGTGATCCACGCGGATGAAATCATACATCTTGGCCATGTGGCGCATGCGCTCCACCCACCAGCCGTAGCCGTGGAAGCGCAGCCAGGTCCACCGGTAGAGGGGATTGCCCCACAGCTGGCCGTCGGCGGAGAAATAATCCGGCGGCACACCGGCTACCTGCTTGGGCAAAAGCTCCTTGTCCAATTGGAAGACCTCGGGGTGCGTCCAGGTATCGGCACTGTCCTCAGCCACATAGATGGGCATATCGCCGAAAAGCTTGATGCCCAGGCCGTTGCAATACTTTTTCAGGGCGAACCACTGCCGCTGGAAAAGATACTGGCAGAAGATATGATACCGCACTTCCAGCGAAAGCATACTGCGATAATAAACAACGCACTCCTTGCGGCGAACGCGGATATCATGGTCGGGCCACTTGGACCACATGGCACCGCCGAACTGATTCTTGATGGCGGTGAACAGGGCGAAGTCCTTCACCCAGGCGTTCTGCTGCACGAAGTCCTCCAGCTCCCGGGTCAGGTGACGCTCGGACTGGTCGAAGCAGCGGCGCAGGAGCATTTCCTTGTTCTCCTTCACGGCGGCATAATCCACCTTGTCCAGCTGTTCGGGGGCGTACTCTTCCTCCGGCTCGTAGGAGAGCAGGCCGTCCGCCTTCAGCTTGGCGCAGGAGATCAGCATGGTGTTGCCTGCAAACACGCTGGAGGACTGGTAGGGAGATTCGCCGTAGCCCGTGGGGCCCATGGGCAGCACCTGCCACAGCGTCATGCCGGAAGCCTTGAGGAAATCAGCAAACTCATAGGCCTCCTGGCCCAGACTGCCGATGCCGCCGGGGCCGGGCAGGGAGGAAATGTGCATCAGAATACCGCTTTGACGCATGGTGATACGCCCTTTCGTAATGGTATCGTTTTCATAACCGACGGAAAAGAAAGCGGGAACCGTCCCGCTTGTGTTTATTTCACGGATTCACGCAGCCGCAGGGTGGCTTCCACCACCACATGGCGGGGAGCTACGCCGTGCTCCAGCATGTCGGTGAGCACCAGCACGCTCTGCTGGGCCAGTTCATCCACGGGCTGCTCCACGGTGGAGAGCCTCGGAATGAAGTATTTCCCCATTTCCACGCCGTCAAACCCGAAAACGCTGACATCTTCCGGCACGCGCTTGCCCATGTCCTGCAGGGCGCGGATCACGCCCATGGCCACAGTGTCGCTCATGGCGAACACGGCGGTGGTGTCTGCCTTGTCGGCAAAGAAGGTCTTGGCGCAGTCGTAGGCCCCCTTGAGGGAGAAACGCGTTTCCACATAGCGGCTCTCATCGAAGGTCAGGCCGACGTTGCGGAAGGCATCTTTGGCACCCTGATAACGCTGGGCCAGGTTGTCGCCGTCGGCACGGCTGGCACCGAACACGGCGATCTTCGTGTGGCCGCGGTCCAGCAGGGCCTTGGTGACCTCTCGGGCCATGGCGCGGTCGTCAATGGAGACGGAGGCCGCATGGGAAAGCCTGGCCTGCTCGGCATTCACGGTGGTGAACACCATAGGCAGATCCAGGGCGGCAATGGCCTTGGCGCGCTCGTCAATGCGGCTGCCCACGAAAATAAAGCCGTTCACACGTTTTTCGTGCAGCAGGCGAAGGGCGGTCTGGAACTCGTCGGCCTTCTCGTCGATGTATTCGGTGAGGAAAGCGGCCTTGCAGTCCTTGGTGTACTGCAGGATGGTTTCGGCCAGGGCGTTGAGGAAGGGATTCTGATGGCCGCGGATGATGATGGCCACCAGGTCGCCGTCGGTCTGCTTCAGGCCGCGGGCGTTGGCGTTGCCCACAAAATGGCAGGCGGCCATCACCTGCTCCACCTTTTCACGGGTGGCCTGGTTCACATCGGGCCGGTGGTTCAGCACACGGCTCACCGTGGTGACGCTCACCCCGGCTTTTTGCGCAATATCCTTGATAGTATAGATCTTCATGGCTGCCTCCTGAATGGTGCGCCAGCGATTTCTGGTAACGTTTCCATCCATTTCAAGAATAGCATAATCCCTGGGGGAAGTCAAGCATAATTTCAATAGATGGGCTCTGCATTGCCTGCGGGGCCGATATGTGGTATAATACCTTTCATACGAAAGGAGGCGAGTTGATGTCTGAAGAGAAAAATGTGTCCAAGCCCATGCAGCTGTGGAACAATGCGCTCAAGGCCGTGAAGGGTGACAGCACCACCCAGCTGGTGGAGCAGTTCACCGCCGAGATGACCCTGGTGGCCGAGGGCTTGTGCGAGGATCAGGCACGGCTGCGCCAGGCAGTGGAGGAGCTCCGCCGGGGCGAGGATCGCACTGCCCAGAAGTTTGCCAGCGAAGTGGAGGCCATCGAAACCGCCATCCGAGAGAATCAGCGTGACACCGACCGCCGCCTGGATGACATGAACCGCCGCCTGGAGGCTATCGAAAGCAAGCAGCACAACCGCAAAAGCAAGCAGCTGGGGCTTGTCCAGCAATTGACGATACTGGCGGCCATCGTGTGCGGCTCGTGGATCATTGTGACGATACTGAATCTCTTCAAATAAAGAGGATATGCCGATGAAAACCTATGCGGAGATCGTAAAGGAATACAAGAAACGCCAGCGGGACACGGTGATCGACACCATCGCCACCGGTCTGACTTATATGGACGAACTGGCTGTGGATGCCGGTCTGCTGGAAGAAGCTGGCCTGATGACGGAGCTGAGTGAATCCGTGTGCAGTGCGCTGCCTTTTGCGGTGATTGCCGCCACCGAGGGCACCAAGGTGCTCCTGGGCCGCAAGCCTGGCGTGACCGGTGTGAAGGACGGCGCGTACCGCATGGTCAAAACCGGCGCAGCCATGGGCGTGGGCAGTGTGGTGGCCTCGGCGGCAGGCTTCTGGGCGGCCATCCCGGTGACCATGGGCGTGCGCGCAATGTTTGACCGGTATCGCTCCAAGGCACTGACGGGCGTCCGGGTGCAGGGGCGGATCAATCGGCTGAAGGAGCTGAACGCCTTCCTGCGGCAGGAAAAAGCCGAAACAGAAACCGTTGCACCGGCCTGTGCATGGGTGGACAGCGTGGACGCAGTGGCTTCCATCGAGTAAAGGAAAAGTATGAGCATCAAAGCAGAAAAACGGAGTATCGCAGGCATCCCGGCCGTGATCTGGGGTGAGGAATCTGATAAAGCATACCTGTGCGTGCACGGAAAAATGTCCTGCAAGGAATCTGCTGAAGGGCTGGCAAAGCTGGCGGCAGAACGGGGATATCAGACCATTGCCTTTGATTTGCCCCAGCATGGCGAGCGGCAGGGACAGGCAGCACGCTGCGACGTGTGGAACGGCGTGCACGACCTGGCGGTAATGGCGGACCATGCCTTCAGCCGCTGGAGGGAAGTGGCACTGTATGCCTGCAGCCTGGGGGCGTATTTCAGCCTGCAGGCGTATCCCCGGCGCAGGTTCAGCAAGTGCCTGTTTCAGTCGCCGATTCTCGACATGGAGTATCTCATCCGGCAGATGTTCCTTTGGTTTGGTATTTCCGAGAAACGCCTGGAAGCTGAAAAAGAGATAGAAACGCCCATTGACTTGATGCGCTGGGATTATTTCCAGTATGTACTGGCCCACCCTGTGACGGAGTGGGAAATACCCACAAGCATACTTTACGGCTCGCTGGATGATTTGCAATCCCGCAGGGTGATGGACGATTTCGTCCGCCGGTTCGGGTGCTGCCTTACGGTGGCGGAGGGAAGCAAGCATCCCTTTATGGAAGAGACTGATTTCCCTATTGTGGAGCAATGGCTGAAAGAACATTTGTAAAAGGTAAGCCCCTCTGCATGGCGCATGGCCGTGCGGAGGGGATTGTTTTATATCCGGTACGGCTGGGGATACAGCGGCAGTTCCGGGCACTTAGGCTTGCAGGGCTGCTGCCCCATGCAGGGTTCCCAGCGCAGCAGATAGGCTTCAACCATCACCTCCAGCTGGGTCTGGAAGCAAGCGGTGTGGCTGCACTCGGCACACACCAGCCGCACGCAGGGCAGTACCATCATGCAGCTGCGCCAGCACTCCGGCAAAGGACAGCTGGGGTGAAGCTGCATGCAAAGGCTGATGCTTCCGCGTCCTGTGTGGATGCAGCCGCAGCCGTCGCGCACCTGGCACAGCAAGGGGATGGTCACGCGGAAATGCAGCGGACGGCCATCCGGTACAGGCTCCCAGCCGGGATCGCCGCAGGGGTACACGCTGACCAGTGCATAGGGTGGCTGGGCACAGGCCGGGAGGCCTTCTACCTCCAGGGCGAAGCATTGTCGCCGCAGCCACTCCCGGCCGTTGGCAATGATCTTGGGCAGCAGAAATCCCTGGCAGGGAGCAGGCTTGGGCGAAGTACACATACCGCAGGAGCAATCGTGATGCTTCATGTTCATCAATCCTCCAGTTCACTGGCAGTGTATGCTGGCGGACGCGGCATGTGCAAAAAACAGCCTCCGCCAATGGATGACGGAGGCTGCGGACGCGTATAACCCGGGAGGTGTCGGAGCACCAAAGATCAAAAAAGTGGCCGCAGCCACTTTTTTGAATCGCTTTAGTTCAGTGCTTCGGCATCGTTCTCGATGGTCAGCTCTTCCACGTTGCGGATGGCCCAGCGGGCGAACACCAGCTTCACGTTGTCGGTGCCGACGGACAGGGTGATGGTATCATCCTTGATGTTGACGATGGTGCCGTAGATGCCGCCGATGGTGCATACACGGTCGCCGTGCTTCAGGTTGGCCAGCATGTCCTTGACCTGCTTGTCCTTCTTCTTCTGGGGACGGATGAGGAAGAAGTAGAACACCACAAAGATCAGGATCATGGGCAGGAAGGTGCCGATCATGCTCACAACGGCAGCAGCACCGGAGAGCTCTTCGGGGGCACCGGCAGCGGCGGGATCAGTGGCGACGGTCTCGGCCACAGCGGAAGCAATGCCGAAAATCTTGGTGAAATCCATGATTTGAATCTCCTTTCAACTATGCCTTTTGCAGACACTTTTGACATTATAGCAAAACTTTGCCTTTCAAACAAGAGGGGAATGCAAAGTTTACGGCCTGTTCATCATTCCACGGATTTGGTGGCGATGATATCCACGCCGGTGCCGCACACATCGGGGAGCACCACGTCGCCCATGTGGACGGGGGCGGTGATTTCCACCTGGGCCAGGGCCTGCATGCAGGCGTTGATCTTGGCCTTGGGGATGGGGGTGCGGGTCTTGACGGACAGGGGCATGGCGGCACCCTTCACGGGGATCACGGCGGTGACCATGCGCTCGGGGGCGACGCATTCCTGGCGGGCATAGACCTCGCCGCGCTTGCAGGTGTTGCCGGTCACGGAAACGAACGCGCCGTTTTCCAGGGTGACGGTCATGCGGCAGCCCACGGGGCAGGAGATACAAGTGATGGTCTGTTCCATATCATTCGCCCCTTTCGATCTCAACAGTCACAGTGTCGTTCAGTGCGGAAACGATCTCCGGCTTCAGGGTTACCACGGCCATCTCGCCGGGGGTGAAGATGGGGGCCTTCTTGCGGGCGATTTCCTTCTCGCCGCACTTGACAATGCAGGTGGCCTTGCGGAACACGCCGGAGGGACGGAACATCAGGTCGACGGACTCGTTCACGCCCTTGCGGATGCGCTGGGGCACGGTGCCGCGCACGCCGTTTCCGTCCTTGACAGCGATGGTCTCGGCCTGGTCGATCTGGCCGCGGGCATAGGCGGCGGCAGCATGACCGGCCTTGAAGCTTTCGTTGGACACATGGTCCACCAGGTCGTGCACATGCAGCACGTTGCCGCAGGCGAAGATGCCGGGGATGTTGGTCTGCAGCACGTCGTCCACTTCCGCGCCGGAGGTGAGGGGAGAAAGCTTCACGCCTGCGCCCTGGCTCAGCTCGTTTTCGGGGATCAGGCCCACGGAGAGCAGCAGCGTGTCGCAGTCGAACTGGATCTCGGTGCCGGGGATGGGCTGGCGGTTTTCGTCCACCTTGGCCACGGTGACACCGGAAAGGCGATCCTTGCCCTGAATGTCGATAACGGTGTGGCTCAGGTACAGCGGAATGTCATAGTCGTTCAGGCACTGGACAATGTTGCGGTTCAGGCCGGAGGAATAGGGCATCAGCTCCACGCAGGCCAGCACCTTCGCGCCTTGCAGGGTCATGCGGCGGGCCATGATCAGGCCGATGTCGCCGCTGCCCAGGATCACCACGCGCTTGCCGGGCATGTAGCCCTCCAGGTTGACGAACTTCTGGGCGGTGCCGGCGGAGTAGATGCCGGCGCAGCGGGTGCCGGGGGTGGCCAGTGCGCCGCGGGGACGCTCACGGCAGCCCATGGCCAGAATGATGGCCTTGGCCTTGATGATCTGCAACCCGTGCTCGCTGCTCACGCAGGTCACGGTGTGGTCTTCCTCAACGGAAAGCACGGTGGTATCGCACTGGATGTAAATGCCGAGCTCCTTGGCGCGGTCGATATCGCGCTGGGCGTACTCGGGGCCGGTGAGCTCTTCCTTGAAGCGGTGCAGGCCGAAGCCGTTGTGGATGCACTGCCGCAGGATGCCGCCGGGGTTGTGCTCGCGCTCGATGACCATCAGGTTGTCGATGCCGTCTTCACGGGCGGCGATGGCGGCGGCCAGACCGGCAGGGCCTGCGCCCACCACCAGCACGTCCACATTCATGATGGGATTACTCATGGCAGCAGCCCTCCTTCATCGCGTCCTGAATGGTACCGGTGAGCAAGCGGCTCTCGCCGCCGCACTTGGTCACTTCGGTCATGGGGATACCCAGCTCCTCGGCGATGATCTCCGCCACGCGGGGGGAGCAGAAGCCACCCTGGCAGCGGCCCATGCCGGCACGGGTGCGACGCTTGACACCGTCGATGGTGTGGGCACCCACGGGGCGGCGGATGGCGGCGCGGATCTCGGCCTCGGTGACCACTTCGCAGCGGCACACCAGCTTGCCGTAGAGGGGATTGGCGGCCACGGCGGCAGCGCGTTCCTCGTTGGTCATGGCGTGGAAGGGCTTGGGCAGGGGCTGGGCAGGCTTGTAGTCAGCCTTCTTGGCCAGGCCCTGCTCTTCAGCGATCTGCTGACCCAGCATTTCAGCGATGGCCGGGGCAGAGGACAGGCCGGGGCTTTCGATGCCCACGGTTTCATAGGCATTGGTGCGGCCGGCCACGGCACCGATCACGAAATCGCCCTTGGCTTCATGGGCGCGGATGCCGGAGAAGTTGGTGATGGTGCCCCGGGGAGAAGCGGCAGGCCAGGTCAGCTTGCTCTTTTCCAGCACGAAGGCCAGGCCGTCGGCGGTGGTGCTGACGTCCAGCGCGTCGGGGATATCCTCGGCAGAGGGGCCCAGCAGAACATTGCCGTGCACCGTGGGGGATACCAGCACGCCCTTGCCCATCTTGGTGGGGCACTGGAACATGGTCATGGTGAAGGGCAGGGGAGTGACGCGGTCCATCAGGTAATACTGGCCGCGGCGGTTGATGATCTCACGCTTGTCGTCGCTCATCATATTATGGATGATGGCACTGCCCACGCCTGCGCAGTTGATGACCACCTTGCAGGTGTATTCGCCGGAGGTGGCCTGCACATGCCACAGGCCGGTTTCATCCTGCCACACGTTGGTGACCTCTTCGTTCATCTTGAAGGTCACGCCGTTAAGGGCGGCATGATCCGCCAGGGCGAAGGTCATCTCATAGGGGCTGGTGAGGCCGGAGGTGGGGGCGTACAGGGCGCAGAGCACCTCGGGGTTGGTGTTGGGCTCCATGCGGAGCACCTCGTCCCGCTCGATCAGGCGCACGCCGGGCACGCCGTTGTCGATGCCCTGCTGCACCAGATTTTCGAGGGTCTTGCGGTCTTCTTCATTAAAGCCGATGACCAGTGCGCCGGGCTGGCCATAGGGAACGCCCAGCTCCTTGCACAGGTCGGGGTACATGGTGGCACCTTCCACATTAAGCTTGGCCTTCATGGTGCCGGGGTGGGCATCGAAGCCGGCATGGACGATGCCGCTGTTGGCCTTGGATGCACCCTCGGCTACGTCGGCACCGCGGTCGATCACGGTGACCTGCACGTCGTAGCGGCTGAGCACACGGGCCAGGGCGCAGCCGGTGATGCCTGCGCCGATGAGCAGAATTTCGGTGTACAAAAGGTTCTGCCTCCTTGTCAGTTTCTATTTAGTGATAGTATAACACACTTTCCTCAAAGATGGAAGGATTACACGCAAATACCGGTTTTGTGCATTTTCAGCACAGAAAATGAGGCTTTCGGGCGCGAAATTGTATCAATTATGTCTTAAGTGGTGACAAAGTAGGGCGAATTGTGTATAATGCAGGTGTCATGAGATAACTAAACCGATTGAGGAGGTCGACATTCATGAAAAAGTTTACTGCCATGCTGCTTGCGCTGCTGATGCTGGCCCTGCCTGTGATGGGCATGGCTGCGTCCCCCAGCGAAATGGTGGACACCGCTGTGGCCAATGGCGCTCCCCTGAACACCGCCATCCGCTTTGAGGCTGGCGTGATCCCCGGCCTGGACGAGGAAATCGCTGTGATCGTCAGCGATCTGATCAACGCCATCAGCATGACCACTGATCAGCAGGGCGGCGATGCGCCCCAATTCGACTTTGCGCTGCAGCTCACCGGCACCGACGTGCTGACCCTGAGCGGCGCTGCCAAGGGCGACGACATCTATGTGAAGTCCAACCTGCTGGGCGAAGACGTGATGGCCGCCAACGGCGACGAAGCCAAGATCATCTTCGAGCGTCTGCTGGACATGGGCGCGGAAGCCGGCATGTTCACCGCCAACGATGTGGCTGAGATCAAGCAGGTCATCGAGCAGGCTGCTGCCCAGGTGAACGTTCCCGCTGTGGAACTGGACGTGGACGACCTGGATCCCGCCAAGGTGATCGAAGTGGTCCTCAAGCTGGCCGAAAAGGCCCAGACGGGCGAAGTGACCGCTCAGCCCAAGAACTGCGATCCCGCTGCTTCCATGATCACCATCACCCTGACCGGTGATGACATCGCCGATGTGTACGACGCCATCTTCGACATGATGAAGAACAGCGAAAGCTTCATGCAGGGCTTTGCTTCCACCTTCGAATCCATGAACGCTCAGATGGACGGCGAACCCATCACCGCTGCTGAATTCATGGAGAAGGCTCCTGCCGCTGTGCGCGAAGCCATGGGCATGATCCAGGGCGACGTGCCTGTGGTCATCTACCTGGACGAGGAAGGCATGCCCGTGTGCGGCAGCATTGCCATGACCATGAAGGGCGAAAATGAGAACGGCGAGACCGAAACCATCGCCATGGATATGCACTATGACCGCCTGACCGTGAACGACGCTGTGAACCATGGATTCACCGTGAAAGCCGAAGACGCCAAGAACGAGGGCGTGGCCATGGGCCTGTACATTCAGGATAGCGAAAAGCTGCTGAACGTGCAGTTCAATGCTGACAGCCTGAACAACGGCACTGCCCAGCCTGTGATCGCTGTGAACGTGAAGCAGGAGAAGGAATACGGCGAAACCAAGTCTGAGGAAGATACCGACATCGCCATCACCGTCGTGGACAGCGACTCCGGCGAAGAGGTTGGCTTCGTGATCGAAGTTGACATGGAAGCTGAGATCCTGGCCGAGGGCGTTGTGAAGGCCGAGTCCGAAATGGATATCGCCCTGAAGGGTATGGAAGAGGAACTGATCACCATCAAGGTGGATCAGGTGACCGGTGCTGCTGCCGAGTCCATCGCTGTGGCTGACGCTGTCCGTCCCGGCCAGATGACCGACGAAGAGTTTGCTGCCATGGTCAACGGCCTGGGCGACAACCTGATGAACGTGCTGATCCAGGCCATGCAGTGCCTGCCCGCCAGCACCCTGGAACTGATGATGCAGTAAAACCTGTGAATCAAAGAGGAGCGGCCTTCGGGCCGCTCTTTTCCTTTTGTTAAGGAAATGTTGCAAACGCTGGAAAACCGTGGTATAATATAAGTTGGTGTGGTGAATACAATTCCACACCGGGAAAAATAACCACCGAAAAACATAAGGAGTGATCACTTTGTCTTCCGACCCATGGGGAGGTCCCTTGCTGCTTCAGCTGATCCTGATTCTTGTCAACGGCTGGTTTGCTGCGACTGAGGTCGCCGTGCTTTCTGTGAACGAGGCGAAGCTCCGCCACGATGCAGAAGAAGGCGACAAGGTGGCTGAGCAGCTGATGAAACTGTCCGAGTCGCCCAACAAGTTCCTTTCCACCATTCAGGTGTGCATCACCCTGGCTGGCTTCCTGGGCTCCGCATTCGCTGCTGACCAGTTTGCTTCCCGCCTGGCTGATGCGGTCAAAGGCTTCATCGCCATTGACCCTGCTGTGCTGAATACCATCTGCGTGGTGCTCATCACCCTGGTGCTGTCTTACTTCACCCTGGTCTTTGGCGAACTGGTGCCCAAGCGCATCGCCATGCACCATCCGGATAAAATGGCCCGTCTGGCCCTGGGTATGCTGAAGTTCTGCTCCAGCACCTTCAAGCCCATCGTGTGGCTGCTTTCCGCCAGCACCAACGGCGTGCTGCGCCTGATCGGCATCGACCCCAATGCCGAGCCGGAGGAGGTCACCGAGGAAGAAATCCGCATGATGGTGGACATGGGCGGCGAGACCGGTGCCATCGAAGAGACCGAGAAGGAAATGATCGAGAACATCTTCGAGTTCAATAACCTGTCCGCTGAAGATGTGATGACCCACCGAACCGATGTGTTCAGCATCTGGGTGGGGGACGACAACGACACCATCCTCAAAACCATCCGCGAGTCCGGCCTGAGCCGCTTCCCGGTGTATGACGAGGACATGGACGATATCGTGGGCGTGCTGTCTGCCCGCAGCTTCCTGCTGAATGCAGCCTCCGCTGCGCCCCGGCCCACCCGTGAGCTGATCCGCGACGCCTACTTCGTGCCCGAAACCGTGCAGGCCGACGCCCTCTTCCGCGACATGCAGAAGAAGCGCATCCATATGGCCGTGGTGGTGGACGAGTACGGCGGCATGAGCGGCATCGTCACCATGGAGGACCTGCTGGAAGAGATCGTGGGCAATATCTACGACGAGACCGATCACAAGGTGGAGGCGGAGATCGAGCTGGTGGAGGAAGACACCTGGCGCATCGCTGGTACCACCATGCTGGAGGACATCGCCGAGGCACTGGACATCGACCTGCCCCTGGAAGAGGAATACGATACCCTGGGCGGCCTGATCTTCAGCCAGTTTACCACCATCCCCCAGGACGGTACCAACCCCGAGGTTACCGTGCACGGGCTGCACATCCAGGTGGAGAAGATCGAAGATCACCGCGTGGAATACGCCCTGGTGACCAAGCTCCCTGCCGAGGATGAAAAGGCCGAGGACGCGGAAACCGAGGAAAGCAAAGATGAATGAAGAAGCTCGATTCAAAACCACCGGTAAGCTGAATGAGGCCTTCTTCCGCCGAAACAGCCGGTATCTGCTTTCGCCAAAGTATATCAGAACGAAGCTGATCCTGCTGGCGGTGGTGACGGTGCTTCTGCTGGGCAGCTATTTCCTCATGCGGTGGCCCTTGTACCTGATCATGCTGGCGGTCTATGCGGTATTTTCGGCGGCGATGCTCTTTGTTGACCGCAATCGCGCTGCCAAAACGCTGACGAAACGCCTGCTCGAAACTGCGCCGGACGGTGAAGTGCTGCTGACCACCAGCTGCACGGACAGCGGCATCCGCAGTGAAAACCACACCAACGGCGGTACGACGGAGATCGAGTACAAGCACCTGAGCACCCTGGCGGTGGCCGAAGGCGCGATGATCCTGATGACCAAGGCCAGCCAGTTCACCGTGCTTTTCACCGACTGCCTGACGGAGCAGGAACAGCGCGAGCTGCAAGTTTTCATTGAGGAAAAGTGTCCGCAAATCAAAATCAAGCGATAATAAAAGAACCGCTGCATGATGTGCAGCGGTTCTTCTTTGTATGCTCTTAGCCGACGATGCTGTCGATGAGGTCCAGCTCTTCCTTGGTGAAGGCGGGGCCGTTCAGGGCGGCCACGTTCTCGATGATCTGCTCAGGGCGGCTGGCACCGATCAGGGCAGAGGTGACCACCTCGTCGCGCAGCACCCACTGCAGGGCCATCTGAGCCAGCTTCTGGCCGCGGGCCTGGGCGATGTCGTTCAGCTTGCGGATCATGGCCAGCTTGTCCTCGGTGATGGAGGAGGGCTTCAGGAAGCGGGGATCCTGGGCAGCACGGGAATCGGCGGGGATGCCATTGAGATACTTGCCGGTGAGCAGGCCGTTCTGCAGGGGGGCGAAGCAGATGCAGCCCACGCCCTCGCGGCGCAGCACATCGGTCAGGCTGCCGGTGCCCTCCATGGGCTTTTCGATGTGGCGGTTCAGCATGGAATAGCTGGGCTGGTGAATCAGCAGGTGAGTACCCAGGGCCTTCACAGCGGCCTCGGTCTGCTGAGCGTTGTAGTTGGAAATGCCCACGTAGAGGGCCTTGCCGCTGCGCAGGATCTGCTCCAGGGCACCCATGGTTTCCTCGATGGGGGTGTCCGGGTCGGGACGGTGGTGGTAGAAGATATCCACATAGTCCACGTTCATGCGCTTCAGGGACTGATCCAGGCTGGAGATCAGGTACTTGCGGCTGCCGTGGTCGCCGTAGGGGCCCTTCCACATATCGTAGCCAGCCTTGGTGGAGATCACCAATTCGTCGCGGTAGGGCTTCCAGTCGCGCTGCATCAGGATGCCGAAGTTGCACTCGGCTTCGCCGTAGGGCGGGCCGTAGTTGTTGGCCAGGTCAAAGTGGGTGATGCCGTTGTCGAAGGCGGTGCGCAGCAGGCTCTGCTGCACGCCCAGGGGGGTGATGTTGCCGAAGTTGTGCCACAGGCCCAGGGAGATGGCGGGCAGCATCAGGCCGCTCTTGCCGCAGCGGCGGTACTGCATGGTGTCGTAGCGTTTTTCGCTGGCGATGTAATCCATGGGGAATCCTCCTTTATTTCACTTCGTTATTTGAGCTCGTTCATTGCATCCACAACCCACTGGATGCGCTGCATATCAACGGTGGCGGGCAGGGTGCAGTCGGCCCCCAGCATGATGCCGGTACTGCCGTGGGTGCGCACCAGCTCCTTAGCGTAGTGCTGAACTTCTTCCTTGCTGCCGGTGTTGATCAGGCTGCCGGCGCGGTTGTCAAAGCCGCCCAGCACGCACTTGCCGCCGAAGAAAGCCTTGCCGGCGGTCAGGTCCACATTCTCCACAAAGCAGGCCCAGTTGATGGCCTTGGCAGGGTAATCCTGCCACACCTCCAGGTGGTTGGGGATGCCTGCCCAGCCGCAGCAATGCAGCACGTTCAGCTGGGAGAAACGGTTGGCATGCTCCAGCACCTTCAGGTCGCTGGGGGTGATCAGGCTGCGGTATTCCGCCGGGGTGAAGCGGTCCTTCTCGCCGCCCTGCACGCAGTAGTACACGCCGTCGATGCCTGCCTCGGTGATCAGCTTTTCGCACAAGAGCGCATTGTCCTGGGCGATAACGTCCAGGGCGTACAGGATGGCCTCGGGCTTCTCCTTCAGGTGCTTCATCACCAATTCGTCGCTGGTGCCGAAGCGGATGGTGGAGAAGGGCGCGAACACATTGTACAGCACCAGGCAGTCGCTGGTGAGCCCGGCCTTCACGGCCTTGGCGCGCTCCACCTGGCCGCGGATGAAGTCGCTCTCCGGGCCCAGGGGCTTGAGGGCAAACCAGTCGTCAGGCTCCTTCACGGCCTTGGCCACGGGGTGGGGGTAATCGAAGTATCCGTCGCACATCAGCTTGGCTATGTCGGCGTCGATGTGGTTGTAGTACGCCAGGTGGGCATCCACGCAGGGCTGGCCCAGCTGCTTTTCCTCGGGGAAGTGGAACCAGAAGCCCACCGGGGGCCGGTCAACGGGCTGGTTGTTCATGGCGGCTATCACGCGCTCGCGCTTGGTCATGAGGGATCGCCTCCTTATGCAGTATGGAAAGAACAAAAACTTCTGTTTCTATCATAGCATGAGGGGAGGATGGGCTTCATCTGATAAATGACACAAATCTGTGCAGAAACGATCATTTATCCGGCGGAGATGGCTATGAAAGAGGAAAGAAATGCTTCGGGGTCGAACGTAGAAAACATATCGCACAGGCTTCTTCTGCGTTTATCATACGGCAAGCAGGGGAGAAAGTCAATGCGCAAAAAGGAAGTGGCGCACATGGAGAAATACATCGCTTTGATGGAAAAAGCCCGGGCGTGGATCGACGCGCACCGGGATGAGTTTATTGCGGAATTGCAGGCCTGGGCGCGGATCCCCTCGGTTAGCCGGGCAGACCTGGCGGCACCCGGCATGCCCTTTGGCCCGGACTGCCGGAAAATGCTGGACTTCGCCATGGAGCGCGGCAGGCACTACGGCTTTGACGTAACTGAGCACGACGGCTGCGCCTGCTCCATCACCTGGGGCGACGGGGAGGACAGCATCGGCATGATCGCCCACCTGGATGTGGTGCCCGTGGGTGAGGGCTGGGTGTATCCGCCCTTCGGCGCGACCTACCTGCCCGAGCACGATGTGATGATCGGCCGCGGCGTGGATGACAACAAGGGCTCGGCCATTGCGGGCCTGTTTGCCATGCGGATGCTCCGCGAGTTCGGCTGGCCCATGCGCCATGGCATCCGGCTGATGTGCGGCACCAGCGAGGAAACCGGCATGCAGGACATGCAGCGGCTGAAGGAGCAGGGGCTGCGCTTCCCCAAGGTGTCGCTGGTGCCGGACGCCGGCTTCCCGGTGAACTTCGGCCAGAAGGGCAGCGTGGACGCTACGCTGCATTTCCCCTGCGAAGGAAATCTGCTGCGCCTGGACGCTGGCTCGGTGCGGAACATCATCCCCGATCTGGCCCAGTGCGTGGTGGCTATGCCTGTGGCGGAGGTGCAGCAAGCCTTTGCCACGCTGGATGCGGAGCTGATGGCTTATCTGACCGTGGAGGCATGCCCGGAAGGCACGGCCATTGCGGCCAGCGGACGCTCTGGCCACGCGGCGTTCCTGGCCGGGGGCGACAATGCCATCAGCCACCTGACCCGTGCGCTGGCGGAAAGCGGCATTCTGCAGGGCAGCTGCGCGGCGGCCATCCGTGCCGTGGCTGACCTGACGGCGGACGCCTATGGCCGCAGCGAGGGCGTAGCGTACAGTGACGAAATCTCCGGCGAGCTGACGCTGGTGTACGGCGTGGCGCATTTGCAGAACGGTGTGCTGAAGCTGAGCGTGGACTGCCGCTATCCCATCACCTGCCAGGGTGATGCACTGGAAGCAGCCCTGCGGCAGGACTGGGCGCGCCGGGGCGGCAGCGTGGCCGCCTTTGAGCGCAGCGAGCCCTTCTATATCCCCAAGGATGATCCCTATGTGGTGGCATTGCAGGCTGTCTACAAGGCGGCCACCGGCCGGGACGACGAGCCCTACACCATGGGCGGCGGTACTTACTCCCGGGTGGTGACCAATGCGATCTCCTTCGGCCCCGGCATGCCCGGCACCAAGCACGACTGGTCGGCCTTCCTGCCGGAGGGCCACGGCGGGGCCCATGGCCGGGATGAAACCATCCCCATGCAGAAACTCTACGACTGCTGCTGCATCTATGTGGCTGCCTTGGCCGCCATGGATGAACTGGTGCCGTCGTGATATGAATCAATCAGCACCGCCTGGCGTCACACAAGGCGGTGTTTCTTATGTAAATCTTGCGCCGAAAGCCCCGGAAAGGTTGACAATCGCCGCCGCTTGATTTACCATGTAATTTGGTAATTTATCTGAATGACCATCGGACGCTTATGTCCGTTGTACGGAGGAATCCGGTTTATGAAGAATGTATGGACGAAGATCCTGGCCCTGATGACCTGTGTGATGCTGCTGATGACCATGGCCCCTGCCGCCCTGGCGGAGTGGACCACCCTGGAGGTGGACTTCCGCGGCCTGATCGCCCTGGCAGACGGCCAGTGGCGCATGGAGAAGCTGATGGGCTCCTTCCAGGTGCTGCAGAATGGCAAGGAAGTCGGCGTGATCACGGCCAATGAAAAGGGCAGCAATCTGCTGACCCTGTCCAGCACGGAGAACGCCCTGCTGATCCCCGACATGGCCACCATGCCCGAGGGATATCTGATCCAGGAACTGGGCTACTCTGCGTCCATCACGGAGGGCCGGCTGAACACCGCCCTGGTCATGGCTTATGCCGACGCGGGCCTGTTCACCCTGCAGGCAGAAGGCCGGGGCAGCTTTGTGCTGATCAACGATCAGAACGAGAACATTCTGTCCTTCGAAACGGATGAAACCGGCTATTATGCCCTGGCAGAGGCCATCCCTGCCGGTGTGTACACGGCGCGCCAGGTGAAGGCTGCGGAGGGCACCACCCCCTGGCCCGACTTCGCCCTGACGGTGAATGCCTATCGCGGCATGCCTGAGCAGGTTGTGCAGGTGGATGCTACCTATGCCCAGGTGGCAAGCCTGGTGCCCGTTGTGACGCCGGAACCCACTGCTGAGCCCACGGCAGTCCCCACGGAGGAACCCACTGCCGAGCCTACGGCGGTTCCCACCGAGGAACCCACCGCCGAACCTACTGAGGAACCCACTGCCGAACCTACGGCGGTTCCCACCGAGGAACCAACTGCCGAACCCACGGCAGTTCCCACCGAGGAACCCACTCCCGAACCTACGGCAGTTCCCACCGAGGAACCCACTGCTGAGCCTACGGCAGTTCCTACCGAAGAACCCACTGCCGAACCTACGGCGGTTCCCACCGAGGAACCCACCGCCGAGCCCACGGCGGTTCCCACTGAAAAACCCACTCCCGAACCCACTGAGGTGCCCACCGAGGAACCCACCGCCGAGCCTACGGCAGTACCCACCGAAGAACCCACTCCCGAACCTACGGCAGTTCCCACCGAAGAACCCACTGCCGAGCCTACGGCGGTTCCCACCGAAGAGCCCACTGCCGAGCCTACGGCAGTTCCTACCGAAGAACCTACTGCCGAGCCTACGGAAGTTCCCACCGAAGAACCCACCGCTGAGCCCACGGAAGTTCCTACCGAGGAACCCACTCCCGAACCTGCTGCTGAACCCACCGCCGAGCCTCTCCCAGTGCTGGACATCGCCAGCTATGCGGGCCCCAAGGGCGCGCTGAAGGTGTGGGTCTACAATGACCGCGATAACAACGGCGAGCGCGGCACCTATGACATGGGTGTGGAGAACGTTGCGCTGACCATCCTCACCGCGGACGGCGGCATGATGGCCGCCACCGCCGTGACGGACGGCGAAGGCATTCTTGTGTTTGAAGGCCTGCCCGCTGGGCAGTATGTCATCCGCGCGGAAGTGCCCGCCGGCAACGGCTTCAGCAAGATGGGTGACAACGGCCGCCCCAGTGCCAGCAACATCATGGATTACAGCATCGAGCGCGTGCAGCTCAGCCCCGTGGTCGAGGTGGCCGCCGATGCTGAAAAAGTGGTGGCCATGGGCCTTACCAAGCTGGCGGCTGTGTCCGGCAAGGCCTGGAACGACATCAACGGCGACGGCATCATGCAGGAGGACGAGCCCGGCCAGGAGGACGTGCTGATCTCCCTGGCTGGCGTGCACAACGGCCTGGTGTATGAGTTCGTCACCGGCGAGGACGGCGAGTTCTACATCGGCCAGGTGAAGCCCGGCAACTACAAGATGACCGTCACCACGCCGGAAGGAACCATGTTCACCAAGTATTCCAAGACCGGCGGTGCCAATCGCTCCTATTACACCACCGAGGGCAAACGCACCGATGCCCGCGCCTTTGAACTCAAGGCCGAGCAGCACTTTGACAAGCGTTACATCGGCGTGGTGGGCGACGGCACCATCCAGGCCCTGTGCTTCCTGGACGCCAACTTCAACGGCTTCTACGACGAGGGCGAGGCACTGCTCCCCGGCGTGGAGGTGGAGATCCTCAAGGCCAACGGCAAAACCGTGAGCACCAAGGTCTCCGGCGAGGATGGCATTGCCACCATCGGTGCGTTGCGCACGGCGACTTACAGCGTGCACGCGCTGCTGCCTGCTGGCTACACCTACACCTGCGTGGTGGAGGGCGGCAACCAGTTTGATTCCCGCAACGGCCGCCGTGAATATACCGTGAAGGGCATTGATGTGGCAGTGGGCGACACCACCACGGTGCTCATCGGTGCGGTGCAGCCTGCCTCTGTTACCGGCATCGCGTACCTGGACGACAACTTCTCCGGCACCATGGATGCAGGGGAGGACGTGGTTTCCGGCCTGATCATTGCCCTGCTGGACGAAAATGGTGAGCAGCTGGCGGTGGACCGCACCACGGTGAAGGGCAAGTATATCTTTGAGGGTCTGAACCCCGGCACCTACACCATGCGCCTGGAAGCCAAGCGCGGCTACGCCTTTACCAAGCTGGGCGAGGGCAACTACTTTGTGAATATCGGCGACGGCAGGGGGCAGACTCAGCCCTTTACCGTGGCCTTGGGCCAGCAGATCACCGGCATGGACATCGGTCAAATCCTCCCCGGCACAGTGCAGGGCAGCGTTTTTGCCGATGCCAACGACAACGGCATCCAGGACGAGGGTGAAACCGGCTTTGCCGGAACCACCGTGCGCCTGATGGACGAAACCGGCGAGCAGTTCGCCGCCACCATCGGCGATGACGGCGCGTTCGTCTTTGATGCTGTGATGCCCGGGCGGTATTTCCTGCGCTACGAGCTGCCGGGCGAGAGCACCTTTGCCCAGGTGGTGGGTGGCGGCAATACCATCGCTGGCAGCGGCAATGTGGCCGACGGTGCGTGGTTCGACTTCACTGTGGGCAGCACGGTGAATGCTCCCCTGTGCGGCGGCCTGAAGCTGGGCGCGGTGACGGGCACGGCCTTCGCCGACCACAACGGCAGCGGCGTACAGGACGAGGGCGAAGCAGCTCTCTCCGGCGTGAACATTGCTCTGATGCCCAGCCGAGTTGACCTGGCGGCAACTGCCGTCACCACGGCGGAGGACGGCAGCTTTGCCATCCATGGTCTGCACCCGGATAACTACACCCTGAAGGTAACTTACCCCGACGGGTATGTCATTTCCCGCACCGATGCGGTGGCCCTGCCCCTGGTGCCCGGCGTGAACAGCCAGTCGGCTGCGCTGACGCTGAACATGGGCGACAGTTGGATCGACCAGCCCCTGGGCGGCGTGCAGCCTGCTTCTCTGGCTGGCCAGGCCTGGCTGGATGAGAACAACGACGGCCGCTTTGACGCTGCCGAGGCCAAGCCTGCGGGCGAAACCGTGACCATCATCGACCAGCACAACGGCCAGGTGTTTGCCACCCTCACCATCGGCGAGGACGGCAGCTTTGCCACCGAGGGCCTGATCCCCGGCAGCTACACGGTGCAGCACGGCCCGGCCATTGAGATCAAGGCTGGCGACAGCACCTTTGCGTACGAAGACGGGCAGATGATCATGCGCGACGTGACCTTGACCGAGGGCCAGAGCCGCAGCGATCTGGTGCTGGGCATTGTGCGCCACACCACCATCGGCGGCCAGGTCTGGGTGGATCAGGGCGGCGAGATCGCTCCTCTGGGCGGCGCAGAACTGACCCTGACGGATGCCTCCGGCGCGTTGCTGGCTACCACGGCCTCCAGCGGCATCGGCGCGTATGTGTTTGAGGGCCTGATGCCAGGCCAGTACAAGGTTTCCGTCACCCTGCCCGAGGGCCAGGTGGTGGTGGAACCCAATGACGAGCGCATCACCTCCGGCGCGCAGAGCAGCCTGATGGTCGCCTGCAACGGCCGCAGCGGCGAAAGCGATATCATCGACCTGAAGATGGCCCAAAACCGCACCGACGTGAACGTGGGCAGCGTGCTGCCCGGCACCCTGGGCGACCTGTGCTGGCTGGACCTGAACGCCAACGGCCTGCAGGACAGCGGCGAGGGTGGCATCCCCGGTGTGAAGATCGCGCTGGTGCGCGGCGGCAGCGTGGTGGCGGAAACCGTCACCGACCAGTATGGCTTCTACCGCTTCAAGGATGTGTATCCTGCCAGTTACACCCTGCAGGTGACCATCCCCGTCGAGGTGCAGCCCACCCAGCAGCGCACGGACTTCCCCATGGTGGTCTCCGTGCTGAATGCTGACGGCACCACTCCGGCCCTGCAGGTGGTCAGCGACAAGAACAACCTGAATGCCGACCTGGGCTTTACCCTGGTGCAGCAGGGCGTGTATCCTGCCGGCTACGGCCAGGGTGCCACCCAGGACTGGACCAAGCTGATCCTTGAAGAAAAGTAATCGCATATGCACAGAGGGACTTGCGCGTGCAAGTTCCTCTTTTTTCTTGCCATACGGGGCTGAATGTGCTATAATATCTGTTCACAAAGGAGGCACACTTATGCGTAGTATGACGGGTTGCGGACGCTGCCAGATGCTTCGCGGTCATTGGGAGATCACCGTGGAGCTCAAGAGCGTCAACCACCGTTTTCTGGATATTTCCTGCCGCCTGCCCAGGAGCATCGCCTTCCTGGAGGAAACCGTGCGCCAAGCCATTTCCACCCAGATGAAGCGCGGCCATGTGGATGTGTTCATCACCGTGCGCCGGGTGGGCGAATCCAACCGCCAGGTGGAAGTGGATGCGTCGCTGGCCAAGTCTTATATGGATGCAGCCAGGGCCGTGGCAGAGGCCATCGGCGAGACCGCGCTGCCTGCGGTGACCGACGTAATGAAGCTGGAGGGCGTGATCACCCTCACCGAGGCTGACATGGACGAGGAACTGGTCACTGCTCTGTGCCGCGAGGCGGCGGAGGGTGCGGTGAACCAGCTGTGCGACATGCGGGACAAGGAGGGCGTGAACCTCCGTGCAGACCTGTCTGCCCACCTGGGGGCAGCAGCGGCCCTGCGCGAGAAGATCCTGCTTCGCGCTCCCGGCGTGGTGGAGGACTACCGCACCCGGTTGCAGCAGAAGCTGGCCCAGATGGTGGCCGATGCGGTAGAACCCCAGCGGCTGGCCCAGGAGGTCGCCATTCTGGCTGACCGCTGCGCCATTGATGAGGAGCTCTCCCGCTTGGACAGCCACATCGGCCAGATGCGCAAGTTCTTCGAGGCCAAGGGCGAGATCGGCAAGAAGATGGATTTCCTGATCCAGGAAATGAACCGCGAGGCCAATACCATCGGCTCCAAGGCGTCGGATGCGCAGATCGCCCAGCATGTGGTGGACCTGAAGTCCGAAATCGAGAAGATGCGCGAACAGGTGCAGAATGTGGAGTAACGCATGAAGCTTATCAATGTTGGCTTTGGCAACATGGTGAACGCCGCGCGGATGGTGGCCATCGTGGCCCCGGACGCCGCGCCGGTGAAACGCCTGGTGCAGGACGCCAGGGACGCAGGCCGGGTGATCGACGCCACCTGCGGACGACGCACCAGGGCGGTGATCGTGATGGATTCCGACCATGTGGTGCTCTCGCCCCTGCAGCCGGAAACGGTGGCCGGGCGCATGGAGGACAAGGGCAAAGGTACGGATGAGGAGGATGTGGAATGAAAACAACGCGCAAGGGCATGCTGCTGGTGATCTCCGGTCCCTCTGGTACAGGTAAAGGCACGCTGATCGACAAACTGCTGAAGGAAGACCCGAGTTTCGTGTTCTCGGTGAGTGTTACCACCAGAAAACCCCGGGATTATGAGATCCAAGATGTGCATTACCACTTTATTTCCGACGAAGAATATGATAAACTATTGGCGGAGGATGCTTTCATCGAGCATGCTACCGTTCACGCCAACCGTTACGGCACGCTGAAAAGCGAAGTGTATGAGCGGATGGAGAAGGGCCAAAACGTGCTGCTGGACATCGACCCCCAGGGCGCAAGGGCTGTGGTGGAAAAGGAAAAGGAATGCGTGAGCGTGTTCATCCTGCCCCCCAGCTACAAGGTGCTCAAGGAGCGGCTCCATACCCGCAACACCGAGGATCCTGTGGAGATCGCCCGCCGCCTGGGCAATGCCAAGGGTGAGATCGACCAACTGCAGCGGTACCAGTACGCTGTGGTGAACGATAACCTGGAACTGGCCTTTGATCAGCTGACGTCCATTGTCAACGCGGAGAAGCAGCGCACCAACCGCTACTTCCCCGTGGTCGAGGAAGAATAAAGGAGGAAGAGTCCTATGTCGTCTATTGTTGAACCCAATGTCCTGGAGCTGCTGGAGCATGCTGAATCCCGCTACACCCTGGTGGTGGAGGCTTCCAAGCGCGGCCGCCAGATCGTGGCCGGCAGCCAGCCCCTGATCGACGCCCACGACATGAAGCCCCTGAAGGTGGCCGTGGAGGAGATCAACCGCGACCTGATCACCTACGACAATCCTGTGCTGGATGAGGAGCAGACCGAACAATGAAATTGACCGGCAGAGAAATCGTGCTGGGTGTGACGGGAGGCATCGCTGCGTATAAGAGCGCGGAGATCGTCTCCCGTTTGCGCAAACTGGGGGCAAATGTCCACGTCATCATGACGAAGAACGCTACCCAGTTCATCACCCCCCTGACCATGGAAACCATGTCCAACAACCCGGTGGCGGTGGATACCTTCGACCGCCCTGCTACCTGGGAGGTGGAGCACATCGCCCTGGCCAAGCGGGCAGAGGTGTTCGTCATCGCCCCGGCCACGGCCAACATCATGGCCAAGATGGCCTGTGGCATCGCGGATGACATGCTCTCCACCACTGTGCTGGCCACCAAGGCCCCTGTGCTGCTGGCCCCTGCCATGAATGTGGGCATGTGGACGGCTCCCGTCACCCAGGAAAACGCTGCCACGCTGAAAAAGCGCGGCGTGCATTTCGTGGGCCCGGACGCGGGCTTCCAGGCCTGCGGCGACATGGGCACCGGCCGCATGAGCGAGCCTGTGGGCATTGTGGAGGCCATCTGTGCCATCCTTTGTCCCAAGCTGGACATGGCTGGCCTGAAGGTGATGGTCACCGCTGGCGGCACCCGTGAACGCCTTGACCCCGTGCGCTACCTGGGGAACGATTCCTCCGGCAAAATGGGTTTTGCCATTGCCGCAGCCGCCAAGGCCCGAGGCGCAGAGGTCACCCTGGTGTGCGGCCACACCACCGCCACGCAGCCTGCGGATATCCCCGTGGTTCGCGTGGAATCCACCTGCGACCTGTACGACGCCGTTACCAGCCGCGCCCCTGAGATGGACGTGATCATCCAGGCGGCGGCTCCGGCGGACTACCGCTTTGCCAACCCCAGCGACCAGAAGATGAAGAAGGAAGCTGGCAAGCCGCTGATCTTCGAGCTGGTGGAGAACCCCGACATCGCTGCCGCTGTGGGCAAGGCCAAGCACCCCGGTCAGACCCTGGTGGGCTTTGCCGCCGAGACCGAAAACTTGCTGGACAACGCCCGCCGCAAGCTGGACAAAAAGAACCTGGACATGATCGTGGCCAACGATGTGTCCAAGCCCGGTGCTGGCTTCAATGTGGATACCAACATCGCCACCCTTATCACCCACAACGGCCTGACCGACTGCCCCCTGCAAAGCAAAGCAGAGCTGGCCGAAACCATCCTGGACAAAGTGATGGAACTGCGCAAGGCGTAAGAAAAGAGCCTCCGAAAGGAGGCTCTTTTCTAATTCGGAATGCGGAATTCGGAATGCGGAATTTAGTTTGTGGCGGAATCCTTCAGCGACTTGCTCCGCGTCGCGGCGCATCTGTTATGCGCCGTGACCCCATCTTATGTGGCGTACGTATGCCACCCCCGAATGGGTTTCGAAAGGGCTGAAAGCCCTTCGCGGGGTGGAGGGGCAGAGCCCCTCCCGGGAGTGCAGAGGGCAGAGCCCTCTGCTGAGGATTCTAAAGGGGCAACGCCCCTTTAGCGGTGGCCGTCGAAGTTGCGCTGACGGGCAATTTCGTAGAGGCAGATGCTGGCGGCGCAGCCCACGTTCAGCGAACTGGCGGCACCGTAGATGGGGATGCGCAGCAGGAGATCGCAGGCTTCCTTCCAGGCGCGGCTCATGCCGAAGGTTTCGTTGCCCACGATGAGCACGGTGGGGCCGGTGAAGTCCGCTTCGTGGAGGGAGGCGGTGCCTTTGGCACTGGTGCCCACGATCTGCGGAGGGGTGGGCAGGCTGCGCAGGAAGGTGACGGCTTCCTCACAGGAAGGAAAGTTGCAGAAGGGCACATGGAACAGCGTGCCGATGCTGGCGCGAATGCACTGGCTGTCGTAAAAGTCTGCGCTGTGGCCGGTGGTGATCACGCAGCAGGCACCGAAAGCATCGGCGGAGCGGATGATGGTGCCCAGGTTGCCGGGGGTGTTGGGCCGGTCGCACAGGACGATCAGCGGATTGGGTGCAGCCTCGATGGCGCGGCGCACACGGGCCGGGGCATCGCTGCGCTGGCGGATAAGGCACACCAGCTCGCAGGGGTTCTCGCGGTCGCTGAGTTCGGCCATCATGTCGGCAGGCATGGGGTGGAGAAGCTCCGGGGCGGCCTTGGCGATCATGTCCTGGGCCCAGCCGGAAAGCCGCTTGTCGCTGGCATAGCCGATGGCATAAAACTGCTCGCGGGCGGCGATGGCCTGCTCCACGGGATGCACGCCTTCCAGGAAATACAGCTTCATGTGGGTGCGCTTTTCCCGGTTGCGGCGCAGGGTTTCGTAGAGCTGGAAAACATCGTTGCGGGCGCGCAATGGGCGGATCTCAGGCATGACGGTTCTTCCTCTCGTGTTCAAGCAGCCATTTCTTCATGTCCAGGCCGCCGCCGTAGCCGGTCAGGGAGCCATTGGCCCCGATGACCCGGTGGCAGGGGACGATGATGGAAATGGGGTTGTGGTGGTTGGCACCGCCCACGGCGCGGAATGCACTGGGCTGGCCGATCATGCAGGCCAGGTCGGCATAGGAACAGGTTTCGCCGTAGGGGATGGTGCACAGGGCTTCCCACACCTTCATGCGGAAGGGAGAGCCTTCCAGCTGGATGGGCAAGTCAAAAGCCGTCAGCTTGCCTGCAAAATAGGCTTCCAGCTGACGGGTGCAGTCGGCCAAAAGGACGGTGGACGGCGGCGTGAGCGGCTCTGTGGTGCGGTTCACGCCGGTGATAGCCCGGGTGTTTGCATCAATGCGCAGATGCCCCACGGGCGTGGCGATGACGCAGTGCATCAGTCCAGCACCGTCTGGTCGAAGGGCAGCACCAGGCGGTTGGTGCCGTCTTCCCACAGGCGTTCCAGGTTGTAATAGGCGCGCTCTTCCTGGTGGAACAGATGCACCATGATGTGGCCGTAGTCCATCACGATCCAGCGGCCTTCACCCTGGCCTTCGGTGCGGCGGAGAGCCAGGCCGCGCTGGGCCATGCGATCGTCCACCTCGTCGGCCAGAGCCTTGACCTGGGAGGCACTGCGGCCGGTGGCGATGACCATATAGTCGCAGATAACGGTCAGGCCCTGCACATCCAGAGCGATGATGTCGCGGCCTTTTTTGTCGTAGATCACCTGGGCAATTTCTTGGACGAGAGCGTTGTCCTGCATAAGTTCCTCCTGAATAATTCGTTATTTTGTCTTGGGCAGGGTGTGCAGCCACGCCAGGGTTTCCAGGGTGGTGGGGTGCAGTGCCTTGCCGCCTTTTTTCACATATTTGGTGGTGCCCTCCATGCTGCACAGCAGGGCCTTTTCCAGGGATAGCTGGGCCAGCAGGCGAACCTTGTTCAGCAGGGGATAGTCCGCGCGGGTGGGCTCGATCTTGTCGGCCAGATATACGGCCATGTCCAGCTGGGTCATCTGGGGCTTGCCGGTGGTGTGGCAGGCGATGGCACGGAGGATCTCCGGGTCGGTGATGCCGTACTCCGCCGCAGCCAGATACGCGCCGGTGACGGAATGCAGCAGGTTGCCGCTTTCGATGAGGGTCTCATCGCCGGTCAGTTTGTGCAGACGGCTGATGTCCTGCATGTCCTTCAGGGGCAGGCACTTGGCGCAGTCGTGCAGAAGGCCGGCTACTTCGGCCTTGTGGGCATCCAGCTGATGCACCCGGGCCAGCTGCCGGGCGGTGTGGGCCACGGCCAGGGTATGGGCAAAACGCTTGACCGTCAGGGCGGCGAAGAGCTTGTCCATCCATTCATCGGCCTGGGCCATGCGTCCCGTCATGCCGTAGAGACCCTTCACGCCGCAGTATTCCCGAACGGGCACGGGCAGGGCTGGGGTGGGACGGCCGTGGGCCAGATCCTCCCGGATGGCCGTGGAGGACGCATCCATGGGCTCCATGGTCAGCATGATGATGGAAGCACCAATGTCGCACAGCCGCTTGTGCTGGTCGCGCACCTGGGCAGGGGTGTGGTTCCAGGCCCGGGGACATACCAGAAAGGTGCACATGCTGAGCACCTGGGCAGCGGCGCGCCAGTGCTCCAGCTCCATCAGGGTGTCGGCCCCGATGATATAGAATAAATCTGCCTTGGGATATTGCTCCTTCAGAATGGACAGAGTATCCACTGTGTAGATCACGCCGGAGCGGTCCAGCTCGACGCGGCTGGGCTCCAGGAGGGGTTCCTGGGCGCAGGCGGCGCAGAGCATCTTCCAGCGGTCCTCGGCAGGAGCAATGTCCTTTTTGTGGGGCGGATTGCCCGTGGGGATCATCAGCACACGATCCAGCTTCGCCTCGGCCATGGCGGCCTTGGCCATTTCGATATGTCCCAGATGGATCGGGTCGAAGGTCCCGCCCATGATGCCAATGCGTTCTTTAGCCACCGCGCATCCTCCTTTGAATACTCCTATTATAAACGATTTTCGGCAAACAATAAAGAAGAAAATGCAAAAGGAGGGCGCATTGTGCAAAGTTATCTGCGAAAAGCCCGCTTCAGCACCTGGATCGACAATGCGGGGCTGCGGCTGCTGATTATGCTGCTGGGGCTGGGGTGGTTTGTGTACCTGTGGGGGCTGAGCGTGCCTGCGCTGCTGGCCGGACTTGCACTGGGAGCACTGGGGCAGATGGGGTTGAGCTGCTACCGCCGCCACACAGTGGGACGCCGCGAAAAGGCCCTGCGCAGCCGTTTGGGAGCAGAAATGTTCCTGGAGGAGATCCTGCTGGCCCCGGCCAAACAGGCGCATTTCCAAACAGCCTTGCTGCTGGGGGAGAGGTATTCCCTGACCATGGAACGGGTGACGGCAGACGGCATGCTGTGCCGCAGCGGCGAAGAACAGCTGCTGGTGAGCTGCATCCCCCTGCCGGAGAATGCCGAGGCAGGGCAAGGGCAGATCATCGCGGTGCAGCGGGCATGCAAGGCCCATGGAGCCATCCGGGGCGTGGCCTGTGTGACGGGCCGGTGCTCCGCCAAAGTGGAGGCCATGGCGGCGGAAGGGACGATCCCCGTGAGGATCATCCGCCGGGAAACCCTGCTGGAGCTGGCAGGCCAGGTGAGCCCTGCCACGGACGAACAACTGGTGGAGCTGGGTAAACGCAAAAAACGCCCTGCCCCCATGGGGATCAGGCGGATGATCCTCCGGCGGGACAAGGCGAAAACCTATCTGATTTATGGCACCGGGCTGATGCTGATGTATGTGGTCACGGGGCTGCGATACTATCCTGTGCCCGGGGCGGTATGCCTGTTGCTGGCGGTGCTCAGCAAAACCTGGAAGGGCGGCGAGGAGAGGCTGTGAGCATCAGTCGTACTGGTCAATGATGCGGCGCATTTCCTGAACGATCTCGCCGGGGTTTTTGTCATCCGTCCAGATAACGTGGTCGCCGGGGTAGGGCGGCATGCGCAGCCAGTGGTAGAGCACCTCGCCCTTGTCGCCGCGCTGGTGATGGCGGCGGGCCAGGGTCTCCTCGGTGCATTTCAGGGTGAAGGCAATGACCTGGACATCCTTTGCGGTGATGTCGCGCAAAATATTGGCGCGGATGCCATCCTCGGCAAGGATGACCACGGAGGAAAAGAACACGTAGTCGAACCGGGAATGCAGATAATTGGACAGCGCAAAAGACATGACCTTGTCGCCGTTGCGCAGCCGGGGATCGGCAACGGAAAAGGGATGGACGCACCAGGCCCAGTCGCCGTCGAAAAAGGCACTGTTGTCATAGGACTGGAAAAGTAAATCGGTCACGGTGGTTTTGCCCACGCAGGGCGAACCGGTGATCAGAATCAGCTTTTTCTTCATGGAGTGCCTCCTGCGTTTTTGACCATTGTAGCACATGCAGGCGGCGTTGTCTATTTCAGCGTGACCAGCCTTTCCAGCACGGCGGCGGCATCGTCCATGTCTTGCTCGGTGTTGTAGATGCCGGGGGACACCCTCACTGCGCCGCTTTGCAGCGTGCCCAGCCAGGTATGGATGGCCGGTGCGCAGTGCAGACCGCCGCGCACCGCAATGCCCGAAGCATCCAGGCCGTCGGCGATGTGGCCTGCATCGATTTCGCTGGAAACAAAGCTGGTGATGCCCACGCACCCGGCATCCGGGTGACCCAGCAGGGTCAGCCCCGGCAGTCCGGCAATGCGGCGGCGGAAACGCTGGTTCAGCCAGCATTCGTATTCGTGGATTTCCTCCCGGTGCTGGCGCACGAACCGCATTCCCTGCAAAAGCCCTGCGATGCCCGGCAGGTTCAGGGTGCCGCTTTCGTACCGGTCGGGGAGCAGATCGGGCTGGAGCATGCTTTCCGATGCGCTGCCCGTGCCGCCCACCATCAGCGGCTCGGGGGATACCCCAGCACCCAACAGCAGCATGCCAGTGCCGTGGGGGCCCAGCAGCCCCTTGTGCCCCGGCATGGCCACCAGGTCGGCCCGGAGGGCGGCGGGGCTCACATCCAGCACACCGGCGGTCTGGGCGGCATCCACCAGGAAGGGGATGCCGTTCTCCCGGCAGACAGCGCCCAGGCGGCTCACGGGCTGGATCACCCCGGTCACGTTGCTGGCGTGGCAGACCACCACCAGAGCAGTCTTCTGGCTGATGTGCTGCTGCAGCGTGTGGGGCTGAAGGATGCCCAGGTTGTCCGGCGGCAGCACCCGCAGGGTGATTTGCCCCCAGGCGGCGTAACGCTTCAAAAGGCGCATCACGGCGTTATGCTCCCCGTGGGAGCACAGCACCTCGTCGCCCTGGCGCAGCATGCCGCTGATGGCCAGGTTCAGGGCCTCCGTGCAGTTTTTGGTGAAGATGATCCGGCTGGGGTCGTTCATGCTGAACAGCCGGGCGGCTTCCTCCCGGCAGGCTTGTACCACCCGGCCTGCCTGCAATGCCAGCCGGTGTCCGCCGCGGCCAGGGTTCACGCCCAGCTTATCCAGCGTGCCGGTCACGGCGCGGATCACCTGGGGCGGCTTGGGGAAGCTGGTGGCGGCGTTGTCCAGATAGATCATGAACGGTTCATCTCCTTTGCACCAAATGCGGCTCCCGGGACTATTGTATGGTGTGGGGAAGGAGGTAGAACCATGGAAGAGCAATTTGGCATCGCGTCGTTCCGGTCGCGGCAGCAGGTGATGCAGTTTGAAAAGGCCCTGCGCCGGGCGGGCGTACCGGCCTCGATCATCACCACGCCCCGCAGCGTTTCGGTGGGCTGCGGCCTGTCGGTGATGTTCCATCTGCCGGACGCCAGGGACGTGTATGATGTGTATCAGGTGGCAAAACCTGGGAATCTCATTGGCTTTTACCGGGTGGAACGCGCCGGCGGACACACCGATGTGAAGCCTTTGGGCATGCAAACGGGATATACAGGGTAAAAAACACAAAAAAATGTTTGAAAAGGCTTGCAATTTTCGGCTGGTCGTGGTATTATAACTTGCGATGTTTCCAAACACTTGAAGGAGGTGAATCGAGTGCCGAATATTAAGTCCGCTAAGAAGCGCGTGAAGGTCAGCGAGAAGAAGAATCTCCTCAATCGTATGGTGAAGAGTGCTATGCGTACTTCTGTCAAGAAGTTCGAGGCTGCGCTGGCTGATCCTCAGACCGCCAATGTGCAGTTGACCGCGACCACCTCCGCGATTGATAAGGCCGCCGCTAAGGGCGTTATCCACAAGAATGCCGCCAATCGCAAGAAGGCCCGTCTGGCCAAGCAGCTCAACAAGGCTGCTATCTAACGCCTGCCGGTTTCGCGTTTGATAAACCTCTTTCCGAACAGGAAGGGGTTTTTCTTTTTATCCCGAATGTTGTAGGATACAAGTGTAAATCATGGCAGGGCTGCAAGAAACTGCCAGGCTGCCCCGTTGTATGGGCAGATGCCAATGATGAAGGGGGACGTGCCCATGAAGAAATTCCTTGCGCTGCTGGCCGCACTGTGCCTGCTGATGCCGTCCGCCGTGGCGGAGGAGAACATCCTGCCTGCGGTGCAGCCGCTGGTGGATGTGACCGCCACCGCAGTGATGCTCACCGGCGAGCAGATCCAACCGGATCAAACCATGAGCGATACGCTGGTGCAGGCGATTTTGCAGGCCGGGCTGAAGCAGGGGCTGTATACGGCCTTTGACATGAATAACATCGCCTGGCGCGACAGCTACCTGACCTCCGCCTATGCGGTGCCCTTCGGCCTGACTGGCGAAGTGGCCGAACTGGCAAGCTACGCCTTCATGGGTGTGCGGCCCATGGCCATTGATGAAAGTGACGACGGCCGGGCGGTGCGCATCCTGGGGGATATCTACCAGGCGGACGGTCCGCTGGACACCCTGACTACCGAGCAATACGCCCAGGTGCAGTGGCTGGATCGCCGGGCCGTGGTGGAGCTGCGGGCCTATCCGGAATACCCGGAGGCTCCCACGGGCTGGCGGATCGCGTCCTTTGTGCTGGACGCCGAATGGGAGATGGAGGACGCCGCCCAGAGCTACTTTGCCGAAACCATGGCGGAGTATGTGAATGCGGAGTGGGGCTTCTCCATCCAGTACCCGGCAGTGTTCGGCGAGGAAGCCATCACTATGGAGGAAAACGGCATTGCCGGTGCCCTGGACGGGGCATCCTTCCGGGTGGAACGGCTGGAAAATACCCAGGGCTGGACCACGGAAACACTTCTGGCGCACTACAAGCAGGAAACTCCCGGGGCCGAGGCGAATATGAATGATATTACAGGCCTTGGCAAAGTGACGGCTGTGGCGGAAAAGCAGGTGCAGGTGCGCATGCTGGTGGTAACGGATGCGTATATCTACCAGGTCCAGCTGAGCTACGACGAAAGCCTGAGCAAGGATTTTTCCCTGTACAGCGATTATATGATCAATTCGTTCACCGTGGACGAATTAGGTCAGGGTTGAATACCGGATGGAGGATATCATCATGAAACGCTTATTGGCAATGTGTCTTGCGCTGATCCTGATGCTGGGCGTTGTGCCCATGCAGCAGGCAGAGGCAGCCTCTGTGACCCTGACGGTGAAGGGCGGCTGGCTGCGGCTGCGTGAAAAGCCTGACTTCAACGCAGATACCATCAGCAGCTATTACACCGGCACCAAGGTAACGGTGCTGAGCGTATCCGGCGCGTGGTACTGCGTGCGCACACCTGATAACCGGGTGGGCTATATGTACGGCAGCTATCTCAGTGCCAGTGCCAGCAGCGGCGCAACGGGCAATGAGAATATCACCGCCTATGTCACCAGCAAAAACGGCAAGGGCGTGCGCATGCGCACCGGCCCCGGCACCGCCTATGGCGTGGTGCGCCTCTACGACGTGGGCACCAAGGTGACCATCCTGTCCTCCGGCACGTATTGGGATTATATCAGCATCAACGGCCAGAAGGGCTATATGCAGTCCCAGTACCTGACCACCGCCCAGGTGGCACCGCCGGTGAACGAGACTACCAGCTATGTGGCCTATGTCACCAGCAGCAACGGCAAGGGTGTGAACCTGCGCAAGGGCCCCTCCACCAGCTATGGCTCCTACGGCAGCTATGCCGTGGGTACGCAGCTGACGGTGACCGCCCACACCGGCGACTGGAGCTACGTGACCATCAACGGCCTGAAGGGCTACATGATGAACAAGTACCTCACCACGGAGAAGCCCTCCAACCCGGTGGATACCACCTATACCGCCTATGTGACCAGCTCCAATGGCCGCGGCGTGAACCTGCGCAAGGGACCCAACACCAACTATGGCTCCTACGGCACCTATGACGTGGGCACCCAGGTCACGGTGCTGTCCAAGAACGGCAGCTGGAGCTACATCGACGTGGCTGGCCGCAAGGGCTACATGATGAGTAAGTACCTCACCACCACCAAGCCCTCTGGCTCCACGGGCGGCAGCTCCGTGCCCACCGGCTATACCGCTTATGTCACCAGCGAAAACGGCAAGGGCGTGTACCTGCGTTCCGGCGCGGGGCAGACGTACAAGTCCCTGGGTCTGTACAGCGTGGGTACCCAGGTCACGGTGCTGCGGCACAATTCCACCTGGGATTATATCCGCATCGGCAGCCGCGAAGGCTACATGATGAACAAGTACCTGACCACTACCAAGCCTGATACCAACAGCTATGTGATCACCGGCGTGACCCTCAGCAATGCCTATCCCACCTCCGGCGAGACCCTGTGGGCCAATGTGACGCCCTCCGGTGCTAATGTGACCTACGAGTGGATGACCGACAACGGCTTGCTCTTGTCCAGCGACGCCAGCTACAAGCTGACGGACAGCGATGTGGGCCGCCGCATCCGCGTGCGCGTCACCGGCAAGAATGGCTACACCGGCAGTGCGGTGAGCTCCTATGCTACCGTGAGTGCCAAGGGCACCAGCAGCCAGACCACGGCTATCAAGAGCGTATCCATCGACAACGGCAATCCCACCGTGGGCGATACCCTCACTGCGGGTGTGCTGCCTACCGGTGCCACCGCCAACTACCGCTGGGTGCGCGACGACGGCGTGCAGGTTGGCAGCGCCAAGGCCTATACCGTGCAGACGGCTGATGTGGGCCATGCCCTGTACTGCGAAGTGACCGGTACCGGCAGCTACTCCGGCACGGTGAACAGCAGCAAGACCGCTGCTGTGAAGGCCAATACCCCTGCGGCCACGCTTATTTCCGGCACGGTGGACCTGAAGTGCTCCGCCATTATGCCCGGCGTGTCCATCAACCCCAGCGTGTCCACCAATTGCAGCAGCGTGACCTACCACTGGTATGTGGGCGGCGCGGTGGTGTCCAACGGCACCTCCCTCACCGTGACCGAAGCCATGGCGGGCAAGACCATCATCCTGGTGGTCAAGCCTGCAGAGGGCAGCGGCTACTCCGGCCAGGTGGAGAGCAACAGCTGCATCGTGCTGGGCAATCCGGCAACTCCTACGGATCTGAGCTGAACATCCTCAAGGCGCACTTTCGGGTGCGCCTTTTTCTATGCGTTGGCAGGGGATACAGGCCCTTTTACAGAATGGTTCATGCAATAGGTACATCAAGGAGGACGGCTTATGCGCCCTGCATTTCACTATCGCCCGGAGGCCAACTGGATCAACGACCCCAACGGTCTGTGCCAGGTGGACGGGTGGTATCATCTGTTTTACCAGTATAATCCCCATGGCAGCGAGTGGGGGGATATCCACTGGGGCCACGCCCGGTCGCTGGATCTTCTGCACTGGCAGGCCATGCCCATCGCCATGACACCGGATGCAGCCAAAGGGGAGCTGCACTGCTTTTCCGGCTCCTGCTGCAAGGATCAGCAGGGACGGCCGCACTTCTTCTATACCAGCATTGGCAGCGAGGCCGACGGGCGCGACTGCGTCCACGGAGCCCAGCAGTGGATGGCGGAACCGACAGACGCCGACCTGACGTGCCTTGTGCAGACCGACGAGTTTGCCGTGACGGATGCCATCCACGGCGGCGTGCATGTGCGCGACTGGCGCGACCCCTGCGTGTTCTTCTGGCGGGGGCAGTACCTGATGGTGCTGGGCGGCTGCCTGGAGGGCCGGGGCTGCGTGCTGTTGTATACCTCGCCCGACATGAAGCACTGGACCTACCGGCACGTGCTGGCCCAGTCGGCGGTGGCGGACGGCGTGCCGTGGGAGTGCCCGAACTTCTTTCCGCTGGACGGCAAGTTTGTGCTGTTCTATTCGCCCTGTGCCCAGGTGATGGTGCAGGTGGGCGAACTGGACGAGGAACTGCACTTCCATTGCCTGCGTGAAGAAGTCCTTGATCCCGGCGAGCGGCAGGGATACTATGCGCCCCAGGCCTTCCGGGATGAAAAGGGCCGCACGATTCTCTTCGGGTGGATGCCCGAGTGCGACGGCAAGCTGTCGCTGCAAAAGGGCTGGAGTGGCGTGATGAGCCTGCCACGGCAGCTGCATGTGCAGGGCGACCGGCTGGTGGCCGAACCGGTGGAAGAAGTGGACAGCCTGGTGCAGTGGCAGAGCGTGGAGCATCCGGGCGGCGAAACCCTGCTGGCGGAAGACGGACGGCAAATGCTCTTGCGCATGCGCTGCAAGGTGACGGACACGCTGACGCTGCGCCTGTTCGCCGGTGAAACCGAGGAAACCCTGCTGACGCTTTCGCCCCAGGGCGAGCTGACCTTGCACCGGAAACATTCCAGCACGGATGCGGAGATCAGCCGCACGCCCATCAGCCGCAGGGTGGAGTTGCCCGGCGGCCAGGCAGAAATATTCCTGGCACTGGATCACTCCACGGTGGAGTGCATGGTCAACGGGCAGTGGCTGTCGGGCCGGGTTTATCCCCGGGAGGACAGCCGACGGGTGTACCTGTCCTGCAGCGGCAAGGTGACTGTGCAGGTGGGCTGCATGGAAGCATAAATAAAAGAATCCCTGCCTGGCGGCTTGCCGGGCAGGGGTTTTGTCAATGCTGGATGCAATTGATCAAATCGAAGGGGGTAACACAGTTTTCGCCGCAAAGTCCGGCGGCGCGGATGCCAGCCAGCCCGTGCAGCAATGCGCCCAGCTGGACGGTTTCCAGCGTGGAGCAGGGGAGCCTCCGGGCCAGCAGCGCGCCCAGGATGCCAGCCAACACGTCGCCGCTGCCGCCCTTAGCCATGGCCGGGGAACCATGCCGGTTGACGGCGGTGAGCACGCCGTCGGTCATCAGGGTGCGGGCACCCTTCAGCAGCACCGTGCAGCCGCAGGCGTCATGCAGGGCGGAGAGGGCCTCCAGGGGCCTGGCGGTGATATCGGCTGTGCCGCAGTGCAGAAGCCGCGCAGCCTCGCCCGGATGGGGCGTGATGACCGCGTTCGCAGGCAAGGGCAGCAGCTCGGCGTGCTGGGAAAGCAGGTTCAGCGCGTCTGCATCCCATACTATGGGGCAGGGGGCAGCGCGGAAGTATTCCAAGTAGGGGAGCATCTCCGGCGACTGCCCCAGGCCGCAGCCGACGACAGCTGCATCGGCAGTGGCCAGCAGGTGGGGAACATCGGCTGTTTCCAGCGGAACGCAGGTGGCACCGGGGGCGTGGAGCTGCACCACGGGCATCACATCCTGGGTGCACAGCACGGTGGTCAGGCCAGCCCCGGCCTTCACCGCCGCAGCGGCGCAGAAGGCAGCGGCTCCGGCCATGCCGCAGCTGCCAGCCAGGATCACCACACGGCCAAAGGTACCCTTGTGGGCATCCACGGGACGGGGCGGCACCAGGGCGGAAATATCATCAGGCTCCAGGCAGCGCAGACCGTCCTGGGTGCCGTAATCAGTAGGAATCAGAATGGGCGCGACGGTGATTTTACCTGCATGGGCAGGGCATTCGCCCAGCAGCAGACCAGGCTTGATCCGGTGAAAGGTCACTGTTTCGGCGGCGCGGATGGCACATCCCAGCACGCAGCCCGTTGCACCGTGCAGCCCGGAGGGAATATCCACGGCGATCACGGGAACGCCGCTTGCATTAGCCTCTTGGATCCACTGGGCGGCCAGACCGTCAACGGGCCGGGCTATGCCGGTGCCGAACAGGGCATCCACGATGGCGTCGCAGGGCGGAAGCTTGTCCTGGGCGGTGATGATATCCACACCCGCCTGCAGGGCCAGGATGCGGTTCATGGCGGCATCGCCGGTAGCGGCAGGGGCGAGCTCCATGATCACGGCTTGTCCACCCTGGCGCGTCCATAAACGGGCAGCGGCATAGCCGTCGCCGCCGTTATTGCCCGGGCCGCACAAAAACAGCACCTTGCCGCCGGAAACATGCCGGGTCAGGGCTGCGCAAAGGGCCTGGGCGGCGTGCTCCATCAGCAGCGCGCCGGGAACGCCGTATTGCTGCATGAAGTCGGATTCAAGCTGCTTCATGGCATCGGGGGTGATGGTGATCTGCATAGCGGGCCTCCTGAGAATCAGCATATCACCAGTATACCGCAATTGGCGGAAAATTCAAGCCCGGCTGTACCGCGCCTTGGTGGCAGCACCGCCGCGTAGGTGGCGCACGGCCTTGTTGTAGCACATCAGGGCAGAAACCTGGCTGCTCAACCGCTGGTCGATGTGAGGCAGCCGCTCGCCCATATCCTTGTGGACAGAGGACTTCGATATGCCGAACACCCGGGCGGCCTGGCGCACCGTGGCGTGATGCTCAATCATGTAGGCGGCGATGGTCAGGCAGCGCAGGCGGATGCTTTCATCCATGGGGGTCACTCCTTAACCGTTTTGCTGCAATATATGTGCAGACGCGGCGTGGAAGAACGGCGGAGGCGCATCGAAAAAAAGTGAAAAAAGTTTTGAAAAAGGTGTTGACAAAACGGACGTTATCGTGTATTATATGTTTCGTCGCCTGCGGGAAGTAACCACGGGGGATGAAAAAACCGGGGTGTAGCGCAGTCTGGTAGCGCACGTGCTTTGGGAGCATGGGGCCGGGGGTTCAAATCCCTTCACCCCGACCAGACCTCACTCCAAATAGCGTGGCTCCTTGGTCAAGCGGTTAAGACACCGCCCTTTCACGGCGGCTACAGGGGTTCGAATCCCCTAGGAGTCACCATTTTTTCTCCTTTCACCACGGATGGGCCTTTAGCTCAGTTGGTTAGAGCGGCCGGCTCATAACCGGTTGGTCCCGGGTTCAAGTCCCTGAAGGCCCACACTTTTGTGGCCCGGTAGCTCAGTTGGTTAGAGCGCCAGCCTGTCACGTTGGAGGTCGAGGGTTCGAGCCCCTTCCGGGTCGCCATTTTCTCTACTGGTTGGGTTGTGCTGGTGTAGCTCAATTGGCAGAGCAGCTGATTTGTAATCAGCAGGTTGCGGGTTCAAGTCCCTTCGCCAGCTCCATTCTCCCCCAGGGAGACG
>JAGBBA010000041.1 GCA_017938695.1 Clostridia bacterium
ATCATCATCATGACCTCCAATCTGGGCAGCCAGTTCCTCTTGGAGGGCATCGAAAACGGCCAGATCACGCAGGAAGCCCGGGATGGGGTCATGAAGCTCCTGCGCAGCCAGTTCCGGCCTGAGTTCATCAACCGCATTGACGACATCGTATTCTACAAGCCCTTGGAGCAGAACGAAATCCGTTCCATTGTGGGCTTGATGCTGAAAGGTCTGCAGGCCCGTCTGGCTGCCAAGGAGATCACCGTGGAGCTGACGGAGGCCGCCGTGGATGCCATTGCCGAGGCTGGTTTTGACCCGGTGTACGGCGCCCGTCCCTTGAAGCGCTACATGCAGAGCCAGCTGGAAACCATGCTGGCCCGGGCCATTGTGGCTGGCGATGTGCTGCCGGGACAGCAGGTGGTGGTGGATCATGATGGCAATAAACTGGTGCTGGAAGCAAAGTAACGCTTTTGGCCATGCAAACCCAATAGTGCCTGATATAACCAAAGCCGTGGAGTTCAACCTCCACGGCTTTGCTGTGTCTGCTTACCTGTTTCTTACCAAACGGCTGTTTTCCTCCCGGATAGGATAGAACAGGGGACGTTCCTGCAAATGTTCGTTGGGGCTGTGCAGGGTCAGGTACAACTGGCCATCCAGCCCCCGGAACACCATGCCATGACCGCCGTCATCCATGAACAGGGGGTCTGTCTGGGTGAAGGTACCGGTGATGTCGCCGTTGCTGGATACGGCCACAGCTTCGGTGTAGCCGCCCTCGGAGAAGCTGGCCCACAGGCACAGAAGGGTGCCGTCCCCGGTGCGCCAGAAGAAGGGGCCGTCGGTTACGCAGCCGCTGATGCCGCTGGAATGGTGCATCACTTTGCACCAAGGAGCATCGGAGGCGTGGAACATGAGGAAGGGCTCGCCTGCGGGGGCTTTCAGGTCGTCCGTCAGCGGGATGGCGCAGATTTCGCCGTCGCCTGCCTGCACCCATTCGTGGCAGAAGGCCATGTAGGGCTTGCCCTCGGGGCTGACGTACAGGGTGCCGTCCAGACACTCCCAGTCAGCGGGGGTAATGCAGCCCTCGGAATGAGGCTGAAACGGCCCCATGGGAGAATCCGCTTTCAGGATGGCCGTGCCCCGGCGCACCTGATCATTCTTGAAGCTGGCGAACATGTAAAACGCGCCTTGGTAGGCATACACTTCCGGGGCCCAGTAGTTGCGGTCTGCCCAGAAGGTGCCGTCGTTGTGGAAGCACTCCATGGGGCCGTCCCAGTGCTCCAAATCGTTGCCCACATACACATCGAAGCCGTCTGCCGGACCCCAGCAGGTTGCGCCCCGGGTGCCGTAAAGGTAGTACTTGCCCTCGTGCACCAGCACGAAGGGATCCCGGATGTTGATTTCATTGCGGTTCATCATCAGTTGATCCGTCCTTTGGCGGCAGGGAGCGCGCTTTGGGAAGCCTTGCGCCCTGCCGGTTGTTCTTTCATGGATGCCTCTATCATACCATCAACCGGCCCGCAACCACAAGCCGTACATTTCCGACCATCAACCGGCCAAATTGGACTTTCTGTCTTCTTTCATATTGGAAATCGTCCCATTTTGCGCTATAATGTTACCGCTTACATTCCGTTCATACCGAGGTGACCCTATGCTTCCCCCCACCAGTGTGACCTTCCGCACCACCAACGAGGCCGTCCAGCGGCTCTACGATACCGCCGAGGCCAAGTGCCTGACCAATCTGCAATGGTTCGGGCCCCATCAGGTGCTGGTGGAAGGCGGAGGCTACGAGAAAATCTGGCTGGAGACCCAGCCCATGGGCGGCGAGATGGTCTCCAAGCGAAATCTGACCGCCGGGCTGAACAACTCGCTGCTGTTCATGAACACCCAGCGGGCGGATGGCCGTCTGGCCGGATCCATACAGGGGTTCCCGGATGGCAGCATTGAAGCCCAGTTCAACAAATTTCAGGGGTTTTGCTTTCCCGATCCTGCCCTGAACCTATACTGGTGGCTGGGTGAGGACAAGGACTATCTGCGGCAGTTGCAGGATTGCCTGCGCCGCTTTGACGAGTACCTGTGGCGCACCCGGGACTCCGATGGCGATGGTTGTCTGGAATCCTTCTGCGTATACGATACCGGCGAGGACAACGCCGTCCGCTACGGCGACGCGCCGGTGTACTGCACGACAGATATCCCGCCTGAAGGCAGCCGCGTCGTGCCCATGGCTTCCATGGACATCATGTCCTTTTCCTACGCGGCCCGGGATACCCTGCGGGAGATCAGCCTCTTGCTGGGTGATGGGCAGGAAGCTCGTTGGCAACAAGCTGCCGATGCTGTGGCCGCCGCGCTGAAAGCCCACCTGTGGGATGAGGCCCGGGGCGCGTGTTTTGACCGGGATCGCTACGGCAACGTGATGCCCACGCTGACCCACAACAACCTGCGCTGCATGTACTGGGGCAGCTTTTCCAAGGAGATGGCGGATCGCTTCGTCCGGGAGCATCTGCTGAATCCGCAGGAGTTCTGGACACCCATGCCGCTGGTGTCGGTGGCGGCCAATGATCCTGACTTCCGCAATGCGCCGGAGAACAACTGGAGCGGCCAGCCGGAAGGGCTTACCTATCAGCGGGCCATCCGAGCCTTGGAGCGCTACGGATACGAGCCGCTGGTCACCCGGCTGGGCCACCGGCTGATGCAGGCGGTGATCGACGGCGGCTACGTGTTCACCCAGCAGTTCGATCCCTTTACCGGCGCGCCCAGCCGGGTTTCCTCCATTACCAAGGAACCCATGCTGCCCGGCTCCACCGATCCCTTTCAGGATGCCTACGGGCCCACGGTGCTTTCTGTGCTGGAATACATCGCCCACATCTGGGGCATCCACATGCACCGGGGACAGATCTGGTTCAGCCTTGGCAGCGGAGAGGCCTACACCTATGAGCAGCGCTGGGGCCACAGAACCTACCGCATCGAAAGCGACGGCCACATCGCCCACATCTTCGTGGATGGCGTGGAAAAACACGCATCCCCCTGCGGCGTGCGTCTCATCACCGATCAATCCGGGCGGCTGCTGGCCACCCGCGTCATTGAATAAACAACCACATCAATCCAGTATCAAAACAAATGGAGGACATACACCATGTTGAGCACCAACGACAACAAACGCACCGGCCTGAATGTGGCCTACATCGGCGGCGGCAGCCGCGGCTGGGCCTGGGGTTTCATGATGGATCTGGCCATGGATGAGCAGCTCTGCGGCACCGTGCGCCTGTACGACATCGACCACGACGCTGCCCGCCGCAACGAGATCATCGGCAACAAGATCAGCGCCCATCCGGACGCGGTATCCCGCTGGCAGTACACCATCTCCGGCAGCCTTCAGGAAGCCCTCACCGGCGCAGATTTTGTGGTCATCTCCATCCTGCCCGGCACCTTTGAGGAAATGCGCTCCGATGTGCACCTGCCCGAGCGGGTGGGCGTGTACCAGCCCGTGGGCGACACCGTGGGCCCCGGCGGCTTTATGCGTGCCATGCGCACCATCCCCATGTTTGTGGAGATCGCGCAGGCCATCAAGGCCTATGCCCCCGAAGCATGGGTCATCAACTACACCAACCCCATGACCCTGTGCATCCGCACCCTGTACCAGGTCTTCCCCCAGATCAAGGCCTTCGGCTGCTGCCACGAGGTGTTCGGCACCCAGAACCTGATGTGCCAGATGCTGAAGGATCAGCTGGGCATCGAGGGTGCCAGCCGCCACGACATCCACACCACGGTGACCGGCATCAACCACTTCACGTGGATCACCTCCGCCAGCTACAAGGGCATCGACCTGTGGCCCCTGTATGAGAAGTTTGCCGAAACCTACGCCGAAACCGGCTACGACAAGGGCGGCGACAAGAACTGGATGAACTCCTCCTTCTCCAGCGCCGAGCGGGTAAAGATCGACCTGTTCCGCAAGTACGGCGTAATCGCTGCCGCTGGCGACCGCCATCTGGCCGAGTTCATGCCGCCGTGGTACACCCGCGACCCGGAAACCGTCCGCAGCTGGATGTTCGGCCTCACTACCGTGGACTGGCGCGTTAATGACCTGCAAAACCGCATGCAGCGCAGCGATGACCTGATCTCCGGCAAGGAGGAGCTGACCTTGAAGGCCTCCGGCGAGGAAGGCCATCTGCTGCTCAAAGCCATTCTGGGCCTTGGCGATCTGGTCAGCAACGTGAACATCCCCAACCGGGGCCAGATCAGCAACCTGCCGCTGGGCGCGGTGGTGGAAACCAACGCCATCTTTGGCCGTGACCGTATCCAGCCCGTCTATGCGGGCGACATGCCCCAGAACGTGCTGCCGCTGGTGGCCCGCCACGTGTACAATCAGGAGAACACCCTGAAGGCCGCCCTGACCTGCGACCGCAAGCTGGGCTTCACTACCTTCATGAACGATCCCCAGATGGGCCATGTGACCCCCGCCGACGGCCAGAAGCTGTTTGACGATATGCTGGAAAACCAGCGCAATTATCTGCCCAAGGAATGGTTCAAGTAAAAACAGAACAGCCATGCACAGCCCCGCCCTCCGCGTTGGATGGGCGGGGCTGTTTGTATGCTTTGCGTAACGGATACCGCAGGTTTCATCCGGGAACATCCGGGGTATACAGGAGATGGATGGAAACGCAGTTTGCCGCTCGTTGCTGCATTGACAACCCGCCCCGCCGGTGTTACCATCAAACCAAACAACAACCGTATATCCCTCGCTGCGGACAAGGAGGATTTCTCTATGAAGATTTTCGTCACCGGCGGCACAGGAAACATTGGTCAGCATGTCACATTGGCGTTGGCAGCCCGCGGCCATCAGGTGGAGCTGCTCACCCGCACCCCGGATCGCATTCCGGCCTTCCAGACCATGGAGAACGTGCATGTGGTCAAAGGCTGCCTGCAGGAGCCGGACACCATGATTGCTGCCTTGCAGGGCTGCGACGCGGTGATCCACATCGCGCTGGGCTGGGGCGTAACCCCCGAAGAAATGATGATGAACGATACCCGGGTCACCGCCATTCTGATGGATGCCGCGGAACAGGCCGGGGTGAAGAACTTCATCTACACCAGTTCCACGGCGGCGGCTGGCGATCTGCACGACGGCATGGATGAAACCGGCCTGCGGGTGCCCACCGATCTGTACGGCGCCACCAAGGCTGCCACGGAAGTATACCTGATGGGTTTCCGGCAGTATTACAGCCGCAAGGGCGGCTACGGCGAGCCTGTGCGCATGCGCCGCAACGTGATCCGCCCCGGCTATACCTTCTCCTCCCCGGCAGTACCCGGCGGCGCGTCCCAGTCGGACAAGCGCTTCCAGAACATTGCTGAAGCCATCGTGGCAGGCCGTGATCTCACCTTCCCTGCCGGGGACGGCACCCAGTTCCTGTCCTCCCGGCAGATCGCGCAGGTGTATGTACAGCTGGTGGAAAGCGACCTGAACGAAGAGATCTTCTATGCGCTGGGCGACAAATTCATCACATGGCACGAGATCGCTGCCGTGGCCAAGGAAATGACCCCGGGCTGCCAGAGCCGCATCACCGTGGAAGGCGAGGCGGGCGCACCCAACCTGTACTGTGTGGACAAAATCGACCGGGTCTTTGGCCTGCGCTTTGACGGCTGGGACGACCTGCGGGAGCACATCCAGTGGAATCTGGATCGGGCCAAGGCCAAGCTGGCGGGCAAAACCCTCCACAACCCGGTGCATTCCTACTGACACTCTGATGAACAAAGGAGGCATCCTCTATGCAAATGGTTCTGCTGACAGCCTTGGGCGTGGGCGGCGCGACGGTATTGGGCGCTCTACTTGGCTTTGCCACCAAAAAGATCAGTCACCGGTTCAGCGACATCGTGCTGGCCTTTGCCGCAGGCGTGATGCTGGCGGCGGCGGTCATCGGGCTGGTGCTGCCATCGCTGGAATACGGCGGCCCAGGTGGCTTGCCGGTGACGGTGATCGGCATCTTTTGCGGCGCACTGTGCCTGAACCTGCTGGATAAGCTGGTGCCCCACCTGCACCGGCTCAGTGGCGTGGATCAGGAAAGCCACTCCGGCAACATGGAGCAGCTTAACAAGGTGCTGCTGTTCGTGATGGCCATCGCCATCCACAACCTGCCGGAGGGCATCGCCGCTGGCGTGGGCTTCGGCACCGGCGACGTGGGCGAAGCGGTGACCATTGCCGCCGGTATCGCCTTGCAGAACGTGCCCGAGGGCATGGTGATCATCGCGCCCATGCTGGCCGCTGGTATGAGCAAAGGCCGCACCTTTATTGCCGCGCTGATGACCGGCGTGGTGGAGGTGCTGGGCGCGCTGCTGGGTTATGTGGCGGTGAGCGTCTCCACAGCG
>JAGBBA010000042.1 GCA_017938695.1 Clostridia bacterium
GACAGCTGCATGGATTTCGACTTCATCGGCGGCTGAGTCGGTGCATCAATCTGCCGCATTTTTCACGTTATTTGCATCAAAGTGATGCAGTCCCATCAATAAACATAACGACATCTGCATCAGAGTGGTGCATGCCTGCATCACTCTGATGCACCACAGGAGGACATATATGAAGATTAACATCGACGAACTGCTGGCGAATATTCCCAAGGACGAGGATGAGCTGAAGACGGTTCAGGAAAAGCACCGCAAAATCCTGACCGACAACCGCGAAAAGGAGAAGCAGCGGAAGGCCCGCACCCACCGGCTCTGCGAACACGGAGCCATCATGGAGGCCTGCTTCCCTGAGACCATCCAGATGGACAGCGCTCAGTTCTCTGCCTTCATGCAGGAGCTGGCTGCTGGCCGGTGACCATGCAAGGGGGCGTTCCGGGGGCAACCTCGGGGCGTCCCCAACAAGAATAACCACGAAGTGCGCACTGATACATACATCGGCCTATTGGCCAACGTATGTCGTGCGCCCTGCGGGGCAACATTGCGGACTGCGCCGCGATGGGGCAAGCCCCATACCCCAAGAACGATGCTCCCACGGGGAGCTTATACAGGAGGAACCATGGACTTTTTTCACAGTACGACAAAAATCATTTCCCGGAACAAGGGCCGTTCAGCCGTCGCTGCGTCGGCCTACATCAGCGGCACAAAGATGGAGAATACATGGGACGGCACCACCCATGACTACACTCGCAAGCGACACGTCATTCACACGGAGGTCATGCTGCCTACACATGCTCCACCGGAATACGCTGACCACAGTCTGCTTTGGAACAGCGTTGAATGGAACGAGAAAAAGGCCAATGCTCAGCTTGCCCGGTCAATAGAACTGGCATTGCCTGCCGAGCTGACACATGAGCAGAACATTTCCCTGCTCCGGAAATATGTGCAGGAGACCTTCGTGGACAAGGGCATGTGCGCCGACGTTGCCTTTCATGACAAGGGCGATGGCAACCCGCACGTCCATATTCTGCTGACCATGCGCCCGCTGACTCCCGATGGCAAGTGGGGCGACAAGAGCCGGCTGGAGTACATCCTTGATGCAGAGGGCAACCGCATCCCAGCAAAACAGAAAGGCCGCTGGAAAACGCGGAAGGTGTCCACCACCGACTGGGATGACCGCGGCAACGTGGAACGCTGGCGCGCCGCCGCTGCCGATGCCATCAATAGAGCCCTGCGTGACGCTGGATTCACGCAGGGCTTTGTCGACCCCAGAAGCTATGCAGATCAGGGCGTGCAGCGCATCCCTATGGTACATGAGGGGCCGGACGCACGAGCGATGGAAAAGCGCGGTATCCCCACGGAGGTCGGCGAAAAGAACCGGGAGATTCGCCAGCAGAATAAGCTGATCGACCAGCTGGAGGCTCGTCTGACCCGGCTGAACGCATGGGCGCAGTTTGAGAAGCGCATGGATGAAACGCTGATCGCCAAGGGGAAAGATGTGTCCAATCCGAACCTGCGCTACATATTGGCTTCGCAGATTTTCTCCTCCACAGTGCCACCCAATCGAAAGGATCGCCGGTTGAAGGATGGCACAGGGCTGCTGGCCATCATGCAGGAGTACAACATTACGGATGCAGCATCCTGTCTGGCTGCAATTCAGACTGTCACTGCGAAGCTCTACGGCCTAAAAAGCAAACGGAAGGAAAACCATGACCTTTCCCTTGAGCTGAGCATCCGCATTGATGCCTTTGAAAAATGGAAGAAGTACCGAAAATTCCATCAGGCATGGGAGAAGCTGCCGGAGGCCAAGCGTCCTGCCTTTGTGAAGCAGCATGAATACGAGCTGCGGCAGTACCGGTCAGCAGCGGAAGCCTTGCAGCGCTGGCAGGCGGATGGAGAGAAGATCGACTACAAGGGTTGGAAGGCGGCACTGGAGGCGCTGAACAAGGAACGCTTCATGCTGGATTATCAGTTACAGGAACAGAAGGAGGAAGTCCGCAGGCTGGAGGTGGTGAAGAGGGAGTTTATCCGAGAAAACAAACAGAAAAATCATGAGCGGTATGTATAATACCCTCTGCTTGAACAAAACGAAGACCTAAACCTATATCGTCCGCCCATTTTGACGATATTGCGAGGGTGTGACGCCAAAGGCTTGCTTGAAGCACTGATGGAAGTAGGGCTGGCTGGAAAAGCATAGGTCAAAGCTGATCTGAGCCAGCGTTTTGTCGGAGTAGATGAGCAGCGTTTTCGCTTCCTCTAACTTGCTGCGGAGAATATAAGCGTTCACCGAGGTATCCAGTTCAGCGCGGAAGTGCTTCTGAATGTAGGAGGTGCTCTTGCCCAAATCGTGCGCCACCTGCTCCACGCTGAGCCGTTCATACAGGTGAGAACGGATATAGTTCATGCAGTGCCACACATCGGTGGAGAGGTTCGCGGGGCGCTGGTTTTCTCCTGTGTGCTGGCAGAAGTCGTGTATCATGGCGTATTGCAGGCTGGCAACCTCCTCCACCGTGGACAATTGCTCGCAGCGGCGTATGTAATCATCCATCATCTGGTAGGCTTTTTCTACATCCAGCCCGCCGGGGATGGCCCCGATGAACCCTACCCGGCTGACGGTGGTGATGAACACGTTCTTCGCATGACGCAGGGGAGAGAGAGCCATGACGCCCTCGTTCAGCGAAAGATGGCGGTTCTTTTCAAAAAAGCGGTTCAGATTTGCTGTATTACCCTCGCGTACCATTTGGTACAGCCCAACCTCATAGTAATATGAATTGTGCAGCCTGCCTTCCTCCAGCGATTCAATGCGCTGGTGGAGCAGGCCTTTTTGCGGCGCCTCGGTTTCGATGTACTGATAGATCTGCGCGTCGCTCACCGCCTCGCCGTGCAGGCACTGGTGGACAAAGGCGATGTGCTTCGTCAGCTGTGATGGCGTGACGGTGGGCAGCTGGTACAGCGCATCGAACAGATCGCCGCGTCGTTCCAACGGGATCGCCGATATGTGCAGGATGCTGTCCAGCACCTCGTCCGTCAATGGGACGCAGAGTGCTGGGCCAAGCACGATGAACCAATCCTCCTCCGGCGCACAGATCAGTCCGTAGAGCGTTTTGTCATCGAGGCTGCCGAAGCAGGGCATATCCGGCGGGAAAGGCTGCTCCCAGCGTTTGCTTTCATGGATGCCCAGCTGTTCCCCCAGTGAGGAATACACCACCTCACTGCCATGCAGCACCGTCACGGATATGCCGGATATGTCATGATAGGACTTGGCAAAGGATATGTAATCCATCGATGCATCCTCCTTTTGTGGAAAGTGGCGGAATAACATTTGGCGTACGCTATTTTATAACAACAAACCCGATTTTGCAATATGACGCGCATCTAATTTGTTAAAATAGGGATAAGATCGTCCGCAAACCACATTTCAACCAATGTCAAAGGAGTGCGCCGCATGAAACGTAATGTGCAGCTTTTGTCCAAGGGAATATTCAGCAAGCCCCTGATGGATTCACGCATCAAGTCCCCTACAGTGACGCGTAAGGAGTGGCTGCTGGGTCATCTGATCGGCCCGCTGGGGCTTATCTTTGTGGTGAACACCATCGCCGCGCTGATCGAGAAGTTCTTCACTCAGCAGACCGGCGCCATGTACGGTGCGGACAATGTGGCCATGATCCAGCAGATGGGCGGGTATTACGAGGTCGTGATGACCATCGCCAAGCTGCTGGCAGTGGTGCTGGGCCTGATCAACGGATGGCTGATCCAAAACACCCACTCCCGGCAGGGGCGTTTGCGCCCGTGGCATCTGGTGTTCGGCTTTGTGTCCATCGCCATCGGTATGCTGATCTTCCTCTTCCCCGGAAACACACTGGGCGAGAGCTACTGGTATTACTTCTTTATCCTGCTGATCGGCTATCATACGGTGGGTAGCTGCTATTTCTACCTCTTCCGGGATACCATCGTGTCCATTTCCACCCGCGATGAGAAGGAAAAGACCCGCCTGCAGTTCATCCGCAAGGTGTCCTGGACGCTGATCTCCGGCATCATCATCGGCATGGTGGTCAGCATGGTGGTACTGCCCATGTGGCTGGAGCACGACATCAATGGCTACGCCACGCTGCTGATCATCCTGTCCATCATTGCCATCCCGCTGCTCCTGATGGAGTACTACTACACCAAGGAACGCATCATTGAGGATGTGCAGGCCTCCCGCCGGGATATGACCGTGCCCCTGCGCCAGCAGATCCGTGCGCTGGTGAGCAACCGGTACTTCATGATCCTGTTCATCCTCACCACCGTTGCCGGTATTGTGGATAATTTCAAAGGTGGCAATGTGCAGTACTTCTACATCAAGTACCTGCTGGGCGGCGAAACCAACTGGGGGATGTTCACCATTTATCAGGTGATCACTGGCGTGCCGCTGGGACTGGGCGCGATCGTCGCGTATCCACTGGCGCGGAAGTTCGGCATCCGTAATACCGCCATGGCAGGCTACGGGCTGGTTCTCATCGGCAGCATCCTTGGCTGGATGATGCCAAGCAATGTGCCTGCGGCTATGGTGGCGGGATTCCTGCGACAGGCGGGCATGATCCCCAATGCCTACATCGTGGCAACGCTTCTCTGCTTTGCCTATGACAGCATTGAGCATCGCTCCGGCATCCGCATGGAGGGTCTGCTTGGCTGCGCTATCCTGACTGCCCTGCAGAGCGTGATCTACGCGCCCTTTGCTGGCGGATACGAATCCACCATCCTCAAGCTGGGCTTTGTGGACGTGGTGGGCGTGGCTCCCTCCAGTGAGGTCATCAGCTTCATGACGCTGGCCTTCTACCTGTTTGACATTATCCTGGCCGTGGCCAATCTGGTGCTGCTGCCCTTTGTGGACGTGGAGAAGCACCTGCCGGAGATCAATGCAGGCATCAAAGCACGGAAGGACAAGGAGGATACTGACCATGCTGCGAATTGTTGATTTTCAATGTGACGGTTTCAGCGTGCCCGTCGGGCTGAGCAGCACTACTCCCGCTTTCACATGGAAACTGGAAAGCGACAAGACCGGCGTGTTCCAGACGGGATATCGGCTGACCATCATCAAGGATGGGAGCGTCCGGTGGGATTCCGGCAGAGTGAGCAGCGAAAGCTGCGCCGTCCGCTGCCCGCAGCCCTTTGAGGCATACCAGCAGCTGAACGCCAGCGTGCAGGTCTGGGACAACCATGGCGAAACCGCCTGTGCGAGCATGACGCTGTACACCGGCAAGCTCCATGCGCCGTGGCAGGCAAAATGGATCGGCTCTGGCCGGTGCAATCCGCAGGACAATGAGCTGCCGCCGGAGTGCTTCCGTAAGGTGCTACAAATTGGCAGCAGGCCCGTCTGCGCCATGCTGTATGCTTCTGCCATGGGCATTTATGACGCATATCTAAACGCTCAGCGTATCAATACCTGCTATTTTGCGCCGGGGCACACCCACTACCAGACCACGCTGCAGTTCCAGACCTATGATGTGACGGCACTGCTCTCCGCCGGTGAGAATGACCTGCGTCTGATGGTTGCCAACGGCTGGTATTTGGGACAAAGCGGCGACAGGAACAACCGCTACGGTGAGCGTCGTGGCGTGATCGCCGAACTGCATCTGGAATATGCAGATGGCAGCAGTGCTGTCATCTGCAGCGACGAAAGCTGGCAGCACACCGCTGATACAGCCGTGCGCTATGCGGATTTCTATAACGGTGAGACCATCGACGGCACCCGCGCGGATGAGAGCGCATGGCACTGGCAGCCCGCTGTGCTGCTGGATGTGGAGAAGGAACTCATCCCGCACCACGGCGCGTATGTCACTGAGGAGCAGCGACTCACGCCCGTCAGCAAGGATGGGCGCGTGTTCGACTTCGGGCAGAACCATGCCGGTCTGCTTGTGGTGGAGGCAGACGCACCCGCCGGAACGGTCATCACCATCCGCCACGGTGAGCTGCTGGACAACCATGGCGAGCTTTTCACCGATAATCTGCGTTCTGCCAAGCAGACCCTGACACTGATCTGCGGCAGGGATGGCGTGCAGACCTTTGAGCCGCGCTTCACCTTCATGGGCTTCCGCTATGTGGAGGTCACGTCCACCGCGCCCTTGCGCAGCATCCGCCTGGAGAGCCGCGTTCTCACCAGTGACGCCTCGCCCATTGGCGAATTTTCCTGCTCCGATGCGCTGATGACCCGCTTCCAACAGAATATCCAGTGGGGTCAGCGCTCCAATTTTGTGGACATCCCCACCGACTGTCCCCAGCGTGACGAGCGCATGGGGTGGACGGGAGACATCGCCGTTTTTGCTGCCACGGCTGCTTACAACCGGGACATCCGGCACTTCATGCGCAAGTGGCTCATGCAGCTGCGGCAGGCCCAGCGCCCCAACGGCACGTTGCCCGTGGTCATCCCGGAAAACCCGACCTATCAGCCCACACGGTATCATTCGCCCATCGCCTTGTGGGGCGACTGCGCCACCATGGTGCCCTGGGCGGTTTATCAGGCCTACGGCGATGTGACCATGCTGGCAGAGCAGTATGACGCCATGAAGCGCTACACCGACGCAGAAATCCGCACGGCCAACCGCTACGGCAAGGGCAAGGAGCGCTGGCTGTGGGATAAAAATGTGTATCAATATGGCGACTGGTGTGCCCCGGGCGAGGATTATTATCAGTGGATCGCCAAGGGAGACGACCTGGCCACCTGCTTCATGGCGCTGAGTGTCAGCATCATGGCGAAGGCCGCCCATGTACTGGGTAAGGAAGAGGATGCGAAACACTACGCATCCGTCATGGCGAAAATCCGCGACGCCTTTGCAGCCCTGTGTCTGCGGGAGGACGGCATGCTGAACAGCGACTTCCCCAGCTATTATGTCTGCGCGCTGCATTTCAGACTGATCCCGGAGGATAAGAAGCCTGCGGTGGCGGGGCAGCTGGCGGAGATCGTCCGCGCGGGCGGGCATCGCATCCAGACTGGCTTTGCAGGCACGCCCTATGTAGCCTTCGCTCTGGCAGACAATGGTTATATAGAGGATGCCTACAAGCTGGTGCAAAGCACTGAATGCCCCGGCTGGCTGAACACCGTGCTGGCGGGCGGCACCACCGTGTGGGAGCGCTGGGATGCGATGAACGCTGTGGATGACAGTGGAGAGACCTCCGAGGAGTACAGGCGCTCCATCCTCGGCATGGTGTCCTTCAATCACTATGCTTACGGTGCGGTGGGCGATTTCTACTACCGCCGCATTCTGGGTATTGAGCCGATCATTCCCGGCTATCAGCACTTCCGCATCAAGCCTGTCCCCGGCGGGACGCTGACATGGGCCGAGGGGCATTTCGACTCCATCCATGGGCGCATCGCCGTGCGCTGGGAGCGCAAGGGGGATGCTTTCACCCTGCGCGTACAGATCCCCTGCAACACCCGGGCAGAGATCATCCTGCCCGATGGCAGCAGCCATGAGGCAGCCAGCGGCAGCCATGTATTTGTTTGCAAGATGTGATGCTTGACCACGGGAGGTGTGCATATGCAGGAGCTGCTGAATTTCTGTCAGTCCTTTCATGCGGCGCATTATCTGCCTGTGGCTGCATTCCGGAGTGGCGAAAGGCTTTTTTCCGCCGGCTTCCCGGAGGCTTTGCAGGAATACGGCTTCATTTCGCCCTCATTGCTGGGTGAGGTGCAGCCGCCCTGCATCGGTATGCTTCCCGATCAGGCGCTGTATGGCATGATCCGCCTGGAGCGCACCGGCGATGTGCTGCTGATCGGCCCGGCCTACAACGGCGGGATCACCGATGCGATCGTCCGGCGCTACATCGCGCAGCATAACATACCCCGTGAATTGTTCGACGAGGTGAAGCGGTTCCTTTGTGTCATCACCCCCTTCTCCTACAACAGCTTATCCCATCTGCTGATCTACCTGCACCAGCTGATGAACGGTGAATCCCTGACCAAGCTGGCTCACGCCAGCATCAACTACCGACAGCTGGGCGAAGCAACGGCAGAGCGCTATGTGGAGAGCATGTATCAGGCGCGGGATTTCCAGCATTCCCATGGCACATACCAGTATGAGCTGCAAATGCTGGAATGCATCCGCAAGGGTGACAGCAACCGGCTGATGTCGCTGATGCAGAAGGGATATTCCGCCGAGATGGGCAAACCGGGGGTTTTGTCCAACGATCCAGTACGGCAAGCGAAGAACCTGTTTATCTCGCTCGTGGCCCTGATTGGGCGAAATGCAGCTATTCCCGGCGGCATGGATGTGGAGCAGACCTACTATCTGATGGACGCCTATATCCAGGAATGTGAGGGACTGCAATCCGTGGAGGACATACACGAGCTGACCTTCAGCGTGCTGATGGACTTCACCCAGCGGATGCAGCATGAGCAGCTGCCGCAGAATATCTCCGGCGACGTTTTCCAGAGCATCCAGTTCATCAACAAGAATCTGTCTAAGAATATCTCCATACAGGATGTGGCGGATCATATCGGACGCAGCCGCAGCTATCTGAGCAAGCATTTCCAGCAGGAAATGAAACAGTCCGTCGGGCAGTACATCACTGCCTGCCGCATGAAGGAGGCCAAGTCCCTCCTGCGGCACACAGACAAGAGTCTGGTTGAAATCAGCATGTACCTGTGCTTCTCCAGCCAGAGTCACTTCCAGAATACCTTCAAGCGCTTCTATGGTGAAACGCCCATGCATTACCGGCAGCGGCGGTTGCAGGAGAGTTTTTTGAATGGCTGAAATGTGGCTGATTTTGCAGAATTGTGGACGCTGGTGCAAGATGTGCAGCGAGCACAAATGGTACAGTATTTGTAGAAAACAACCTGATTCAAGCCGAATTGCACATCTTCGACACAGGCTTGAACCAGAGGACAACAAGGAGGTTTGTATATGGAGCTTTCCGCGGCACCTAAGAAGCATACTTGGCGGCGTGACTGGAAGATGAACAAGTGGCTGTACTTCCTGGCCATTCCGATCTTCCTGTACTTCTTGATCTTCCACTACCTGCCCATGTTCGGCCTGGTGATTTCCTTCCAGGATTTCAAGCCCCAGCGCGGCGTGCTGGGCAGCGAGTGGGTCGGCTTTAAGAACTTCGCCGACTTCTTCGGCGGACCGAATTTCTGGACCATCCTGCGCAACACGCTGGTTATCAGCGGCCTGGGCATGGCGGTTAGTTTCCCGTTGACGATCATCTATGCACTGATGCTCAATGAGATCCGCTGCACATGGTTCAAAAAGACGGTGCAGACCATCCACTACATGCCCTACTTCATCTCTATGGTGGTTGTCTGCGGTCTGATCATCGAGTTTTGCTCCACCAACGGTATGATTACCAACCTGCTGGTGAATGTGTTCGGCATCCGGCGGGAGAACCTGTTGCAGAACCCGGATTACTTCTGGGCCATCAACCTGATTTCCGACATCTGGAAGGGCCTTGGATATGGCGCGATTTTCTTCGTGTCCGCCATTACCTCTGTCGGACAGGAGCTTTACGAAGCCGCTGCCATTGACGGCGCTGGACGCCTCCGCCGGGCATGGCACATCACCTTGCCGGGTATCACGCCGGCGATCGTCACCATGCTGGTGCTCAACTGCGGCATGATCCTGCAGGTGGGCAGCGACAAGATCCTTCTTCTGTACAATGCCAGCATCTACGAAACGGCAGACGTCATCTCCACCCATGTGCAGCGCATGGGCATTGAGAAAATGCAGTACGGCTATGCCTCTGCGGTGGGTCTGTTCAACTCGGTGGTAGGCACCATTCTGCTGCTTACCTCCAACTGCATCAGCCGCAAGCTGACCGACACCGGTGTGATTTAAGGAGGCGGTACACATGATTGAAAAGAATAATCCCAGCCGCATCCTGTTCAACATCCTCAACTACGGCTTCATGGCGGCATTTGCCATCGTCTGCATCGCGCCGCTGTGGCACGTGCTGATGGCCTCCCTGAGCAATCCCCGCATGTTGATCATGAACACGGGATTGTTGTGGAAGCCTGCGGGCGAGATCACCTTCAAGGGTTACGAGCTGGTTTTCCGCAATGGCAACATCCTGGGCGGCTACGGCAACACGCTGCTGTATGTGGCCTGGCACGCGGTCGTCGGCACCTTCTTCACGCTGATCGCGGGCTACCTTGTCTCCCGCAAGGATTTCAAGTTGCAGATCCCGCTGCTGCTGTTCATCATGTTCACGATGATGTTCAACGGCGGCCTCATCCCCACTTATCAGGTGCAGCGCGCCATCGGTCTGATCAACAACAAGTGGGCGATGATGATCCCCGGCATGATCGGCGCGTTCTATGTGGTGATGATCAAATCCGCCTTTGAACAGTTGTCTCCCAGCTACGAGGAATCCGCCAAGCTGGATGGCGCAGGTCCGCTGACCATCCTCTTCCGCATCCTGACCCCGCTGATCATGCCCAGCCTGGCAGTGGTCATCATGTTCTCGGTGGTCATGCAGTGGAACAGCTGGTATCCGGCTTCTGTCTATCTGCCCATGTCCCGCGAGGACTGGCCGCTGCAGCTGTTCATGCGCGAAGTGCTGGTGCAGAATAATACTGCCAAGATCATCTCCGGTGCGGACGCTGCCGCCAAGGCGGACCTGACCAGCAATCTGGTCAAATACTGCGTATCCATCGTGGGTACGCTGCCCATCCTGTGCGCTTACCCCTTTGCCCAGAAGTACTTCGTCAAGGGCGTGACCCTGGGCGGCGTAAAGGGCTAAAAATCCCGGCTCAAACGGAAGGAGCAAGCCTTCCGACAGCAATACGACCATCTTTCAAGGAGGTAAACCCATGAAAAAGCTCTTGTCCCTCGTGCTGGCTGTCATGCTGGTGCTCTCTGCCATGCCTGCGCTGGCGGATGATATGCCCGCAGACGACCTGACCAAGCATCGCTCCATGACGGCGTTCCTTGCCGTGGACGACTACCGTTACTTCGGTACCAAGGATCAGTCCCCTGTGATGCAGTACCTGATGGAGAAGTACAATTTCTCCATTGAGTTCCAGCACCCTGTGACCAACGGTGAAACCGAGGCCTTCAACAACATGCTGGGCAGCGGCTTCTACACTGACCTGATGGAGATCACCTACAGCACCCAGACCCCCGCAAACCTCTATGAGGACGGCGTGATCATCGATCTGGCCCCCTACATTGAAACCTACATGCCCAACTACTACGCCTATCTGAATGATCCGGCAAACATCAAGGTCAAGCAGGCAATGTATGACGATCAGGGCCATTGCTTCACCATCACCACCGAAGCTGGCGACGGCACTCCCTACGTGGGCTGGGGCGGCATGGTGTACCGCCGCGACATCCTGGAGACCATGACCGGCGGCAACGTGGCGTTCCCCTCCGGCAACGATGAACCCATCACCGTAGCCGACTGGGAGTACATGCTGGAGCTGATGAAACAGTACTTCACCGCAAGCGGCCTGCCTGACACCGCCTGCCTGATGCTGCCTTGGCAGGGCTACTTCCCCACGGGCGAATTGGTTGCTGGCTTTGGCTGCTCCGGCGGCTGGCAGGTGAAGGACGGTGTGGTGTCCTACGGCACCACCACCCCCGAGTTCTATAACTATCTCGTCAAGATGCATGAGTGGTACGAGAAGGGCTACATCTATCAGGACTTCGCCTCCCGTGTGAACGACCTGTTCTTCCAGCCCAATCCTGCGCTGGTGTACGGCGGCTCTGCCGGTGTCTTCTTCGGAGGTAACTGGCAGCTGGCGGGCAAGATGTCCATCCCCGAGTATGGTCTGAACATGGACGTCCGCGCTGCTTCCGCGCCTGTGGACGAGGCCAACGGCCAGACCACGGCTTTCCCCACGCTGGCGCTGTATGCAGCCTCTGGTGTTACCAGTACCGCTGGCGCATGGTGCGTGTCCACCTCCTGCAGCAAGGAGAACATGATCCGCTTCATGACCTGGGCTGACTTCCTCTTCACCGACGAAGGCGCGATGATGAAGAAGCATGGCTTCACCGGCGAACTGGCTGCGGCTGATCCCCTCTATGTGGAACTGGGCCTGGAAAAGGGCACCTACTGGTTCGACGAGAACGGCGAGTTCCAGGTTGACCCCAAGACCACCGACGGTTCTCTGGAGATGACCGGCCTGAACGGCAACCGTCTGCCCGGCCGTAACATCAACAAGTACGAGTACGAGCGCACTGAGCAGGTGTGGCTGGACGCCAATGCGGTCTGGACGCGTTACGGCGATGCGGGCGATTTCCCCGTCAGCGCTGTTGGCACTGCCAAGGAAGAAGCCGAGCTGGCTGACTACTACGCCACCTTCAACGACTACCAGAACAGCATGGTTGTCAAGTTCATCATGGGTACCGAGGAGCTGACCCCTGAATCCTACGCTGCCTATGTGGAGCAGATGAACAAGTTTGGCGTAGAGGAGTCCATCAAGATCAAGCAGGCGATCTACGACCGCTTCATGGCCCGCTAAAGCAATTTCAGCCGGGGAATGGGTTGGTTCCATTCCCCGGCGTCCCCGGATAGAAAAGGGCAAAGGAGCGCCCCTTGCCCCTTTGTCCTTTTCTGTTCAGGAATACGATTCAGGAGGCACCTTATGAACAAGCCTGTATACGAATTTGCCAATGACGAAAAAAGCTGCATCATCCACGATCCCCAGCCGCCGCGCTACTGGTTCAACTACCTGTGGAACGAGAATGGCTACTGCGCGCAGGTGTCCCAGATGGGGCATGGACGCAGCTATTACATCAACGAGCGCGCCGATATGTGCATGATTACCAATAACGATGCACGCTATATCTACCTGCGGGACGATGTGACCGGCGACGCTTGGAACATTGGTCAGGGGCCGCTGAACACGCCGGTGGAGGAGTACCGGTGTGAGCACAGCATGGCATTTTCGCAGGCGTCCTCTGTGCGGCGGGGAATCGCCGCGTCGTGGCGCATCCATGTGCCGCAGGACGGCTTCCATGAGGTGTGGACGGTGAAGCTGCGTAACCGCACGGAGGAAGTCCGCCAGCTGAGTATGTTTTCCGCCGTGACCTTCGAGCTGGAGGGCTTCAAGTACCCCCGTTATTACGAGATGTACCGCTGCATGGAGTCCGCCTATGATGCGGATTTACAGGGCATGTACTGCAAGTCCAGCCACCCCTTCGCGCCGCACAAGCGATACAATGCCTACCTGGCCTGCTCCGAGCCTGCTCACGCCTGGGACGGCGATCTGGCGGCCTTCTGCGGCGCGACGGGCTCCATCACCAAGCAGGACGCCTCTGCCTATGCGCTGTTCCAGCGGCCCAAGGTCGTCATGGAAGGGCTGGACTGCACCAAGTCTGCTGCAGCGCTGTTCATCCTCGGCGGCGTTTTGCAGCACAAGATCACCCTCCAGCCCGGGGAGGAAAAAACGCTGACCCTCGTGCTGGGCGTGAGCGAATCCATCGAGGAGGCCCGCAGCGTCCGCAGCCGCTATGTGGATCAGCGGATGGTGGAGAACGAGCTGGCTGCTACCACCGCCTACAATCTGAGCAAATACGAAAACCTGTCCATGCACACGCCGGACGGGAAGATCAACCACGTCATGAACTGGTGGCTGAAAAAGCAGATCGACTGCTGCATCGTGGGCAAGAAGGGTGTGCGTGACAATCTGCAAATCGCCGTGGCGCTGCTGAATTACCGGCAGGACAAGGCGAAGGCAGAGATCATCGAGTGCCTGCGCCATCAGTTTCAGGATGGCCATGGCGTGCTGACCTGGTACCCCTACGACGACACCCGCTATTCCGACCAGCCCTTCTGGATCATCTGGGCGGTGTGCGAGCTGATCAAGGAAACCGGCGATCTGTCCATCCTTGATTTGGACGTAGAATGGCAGGACGGCGGCAGCGCCAACGTGCTTCAGCACCTGAAGGCCGCTGTGGGCTGTCTTCTGGGCAACCGCGGCCCCAATGGGCTGATGCGCATTTTCTTCGCCGACTGGAATGATGCGCTGAACATCACCACGGACGAATATGCTGAGTCCGTCATGCTGTCCCATCAGACCTGCCTGGCCCTGCGGGAGCTGGAGACGCTCATGCGGCATGCGGGCAACATTGCCTATGCGGATGAGCTGTCCGGCGAGCGAGAAGCTCTCGTCCACCTCATCAACGAAATAGCGTGGGACGGCGAGTGGTATATGCGCGCCCTGAGCCGCGAGGAGAACATCGGCAGCAAGCACAGCGAGGGCAGCAAGATCTATATCAACGCCCAGACCTGGGCCGTGCTGGGCGATGTGGTGGACGCGGAGAAGCTGCCCGCCCTCATCGCCACCGTGGACAGCATGGAGCATGATTTCGGCTTCCCGTTGAACATGCCGCCCTACGAGGGCTACACGCCCCACACCGGCCGCATGAGCGGCATGCTGCCCGGTCTATTTGAAAACGGCGGTGTGTACTGCCATGCCACGGGCTTCAAGATCCTCATGGACTGCAAGCTGGGGCGCGGAGAAAAGGCGCTGCAGACGCTGAAAAAGATCATGCCCGACAGCGACAAGAACCCCTCTATGCGCTCTGGCGCGGAGCCTTATGTGTTTACCAACTGCTATGCCACCCACCCGCTGTACTACGGCAAGTCCTACTGGTCGTGGACGACAGGCACCTCTGCATGGTGCATGATGGGCCTGTATGAGGGCATCCTCGGTGTGAAGCGGGACTACGCCGGCCTGACCATTGCCCCCTGCTTCCCGCCGGAATGGGAGCAGGCGGAGATGACCCGCACCTTCCGGGGCGCGAAATATCATATCGTCATTCACAATCCGCAGCATATTGAAACAGACCGTGTGTCCATCATCCTGGACGGAGAAGCCATCGCGGGCAACACCCTGCCCGTGCTGGCGGACGGCAAACTGCACGAGGTCAGCGTGACCATCACCAAGGAGGATTGAGCCATGATCCAGAACATCCGCATCCATAAAGCCGAACCCAATGTGGGCGCGTGGGATTTCTCCCACCTGCTGGACGCACCTGCGGGCAAGCACGGCTTTGTGCAGGCCAAGAACGGCCACCTGTATTTTGAAGATGGCCTGCGCGCCCGGTTTCTCGGCTTCAACGTGGCGGCGCGCTCCAATATGCCCGACCATGAAACCGCTGATAAAATGGCCGAGCGTTTCGCCTCCATGGGCGTGAACCTGATCCGCCTGCACGCAGCGGACAATATCCTCTCCGATGCGCCCTGCACCTGGACATGCAGCCCCGAAGCACCCCTGCTGGATTATGCCAGCGGAAACAGCCGTGCCTTCCATCCCGTGGGATTGGAGCGCTTCGACTACTTCTTCGCCAAGCTGAAGGAGAAGGGCATCTACCTGCACATTGACCTGCTGGTAGCCCGCTCCTTCGTGGAGGGGGACGAGCTGGACTATCCCGGCGAGATTCCGCCCACCACCAAGCGCTACCCCATGTACAACCACCGGCTGATTGAGCTGCAAAAGGAATACGCCCGCCAGCTGCTGTGCCATGTCAACCCCTACACTGGTTTGGCCATGGTGGACGATCCGGCTGTCATCACCGTGCAGATCAACAACGAGGAGAGCGCCATCAAGGTGCCCGGCGCTGATCTGCCCGAATACCGCCAGGAGGTGGAGAAGGAGTTCGGTCACTTCCTGCTGACCAAGTACCAGACCCGCGAGGCGCTGAAGGAAGCATGGACGCACGATGGCATCTGTGCTCTGGGCGATGAGGAAGACCCGGCGCAGGGCACTGTCCGCATCCTGGAGGGCGGCTTCTACCAGCCGGTGAATGACCCCAACGGCGACTGGCACGCACCCGACAGCCCGCCCCGTTATGCCGATTTCATGGAATTCGGCATCTGGAAGAACCGCAGCTTCTACCGCATGATGAAGGATTACCTGCGTTCTCTGGGCGTGAAGGTGCCAATCAACACCTCCAACCTGATCGCCGGTGCGGCGGATGTGTACGGTCACTCCGATGCGGATGTGATGGAGAACAACACCTACTTCAACCATCCCGTGCCGCCCTTTCATGAGGCGAGTACCCGCGTTTTCGGCCCTACGGAGTATGTGTCCGTCAACCCGCTGACGGTGCAGCGGGGTATCGGCTCCATGGCAACCACGCTGCTCAGCCTTGCCTCCGTGGCCATCATCCACGGCAAGCCCTTCATGATCAGCGAGTGGAATGACTACGGCCTGCATCCCTTCCACTCCACCTCCTTCGTGCATACCATCGCCTACGCCTGCCTCAACGACTGGGACGGCCTGATGCTCTACAACCACCACACCTCCGAAAACTGGGACGACCAGCCCGCGGACGAGATTCACTCCGTCTTTGACGCCTACAACGACCCGGCGCTGATCTGCCAGTGGGGCTTCATGGCCAGCGTGTTCCTCAAGGGGCTGGTTGCGCCTGCGAAGAATCGGGTGGACGTGGTTTACACCCAGAATGATCTGCTCACGCTGCCCAACTGGCACGCCATGCCCATGACCTTCCTGCCCTATGTGACCCAAATGCGCAATGTGTTCCTCGACGGCGGCGAGACCTATCAGGGGGATGCGGATGTGGCGGTCAACGCGGGCTTCACCAACACAGGCAATCTGGCGGACGCCAGGCACGGCGTGTACTACGCATGGTCGCCTTATCGGGATGTAATGCGCCGCCACGCTGAACCCAACCGGCTGGCGCAGGCCGCGAAGAATACGGAGGAGATTCAGCCCGGCGTGCATCTGGGCCAGCAGGCGCTGGTGCTGGATGACATCGCTGCCATCGCGGGCAGCGGCGATTACCGAGCCTTTGCTGCAATCATGGACAAGGCGATGAAGCAGTGGGGGGTGATGCCCGGAAACACCGGCTATGTGGACGGCAAGCTGATCTCCGACACGGGCGAGCTGGTCTTTGACCCTGACCACAGTCGGTTCAGCATTCGTGCCAAGGGATGCAGCTATTTCAGCGGCGTACCGGAGGGAAACATCCGTCTGGCGGAGAATGTTACTGTCAAATGCACGAATGAACGAATCTCTCTGTCCCTTCTGCCGGTGGAGGGCGATCTGTCCACCGCAAAGACTTTCCTGCTGACCGCCATGGGCAAGACCGGTGTGGACAAAACCGAGTACCAGTACCCCGACTACACCCAGCCCGGCCTGCCCTTCACCACCGTGACCCTGAAGGGCAAGCTCTACGCTGAAACGCTGGAGGGCACCTTGACCGTACAGGCTGATTCCGCCACGCTGGAAATCCTGAACCCCGTGGGCGAGGTACTCGCGACCCTGCAGGGCGAAAAGAGTGCCGAAGGCGTGAACTTCGTGCTGGACGGCAGCATCCCCGGTGTGATGTTCCGGCTGATTCTCGAATGACAGGAGGCTTCCACATGGAGCGAAATTACATGAATCCTGCGCTTTCGCCTGAGGAGCGCGCACAGCTGCTGCTGGCGGATATGTCCACCAGCGAAAAAATGGCGCAGCTGCGGGGCATCTTCCCCTTTGGGGAGAAGTTCTACGATGACGATTACCTCCGCGCCGAAACGGCGGACGGCATCGGCGAGGTCAGCACGCTGGAAATGCGCCGCTGCAAGACGCTGGATGAAGTCGTCGCGTGGCAGCGCAAGGTGCAGCAGATCATCATGGAGAACAGCAGCCACCATATCCCGGCCATCTTCCACATGGAGGGTCTGTGTGGCGCGTTCATTCAAGAGACCACCAGCTTTCCCAGCAGTATCGGGCGGGGCAGCAGCTTTGACCCGGCACTGGAGGAGAAGATCGCCGCCATCGTCAGCCGTCAGGAGGCGGCCTGCGGCGTGACCCACATTTTCGCCCCGGTGCTGGATATTTCCCGGGATTCCCGCATGGGCCGTCAGGGCGAAACCTACGGCGAGGACCCAGCGCTGGCCTCTGCCATGGGCGCGGCTTATGTGCGGGGCTGTCAGGGCATCAAAACAGCCGGTCGCCGCCCGGACTGCGTGGCGAAGCACTTCACCGGCTTCCATAATTCGCAGGGCGGTATCCACGGAACAGCCAGCGATACGCCCCCGCGCCTTCTGCGGGAGATTTATGCCAAGCCCTTCCAGGCGGCCATTTCTGAAAGCGGCTTGAAGGGCATCATGCCCTGCTACAACGCCATTGACGGCGTGCCGGTGTCCGCCTCACACGAAATGCTGACCGACCTTCTGCGCACGGACATGGGCTTTGACGGCGTGTGCGTCAGCGATTATGGCGCGGTGAGCAACATCCACAATGTGCAGAAACTCTACGAGTGCGACGCTGACGCTGGCCTCGTCAGCATGGACGCCGGTATGGACATCGAGCTGCCGGACATGACTTGCTTCAACGCCGAGCTGGCGGCGCGCTTTGACAGCGGTGCTGCGGACAAATCCGTACTGGATACCGCCGTGCTGCGGGTGCTGACGGCGAAATTCCGCATGGGGCTGTTTGAGAACCCCTTCGCCCTGACGGGGGACGAGCTGCGTGCTACCCTGCATGACGCAGACGATCGCGCCGTGTCCCTGCAGAGCGCGAAGGAATCCCTCGTTCTGCTGAAGAATGACGGTGTACTGCCCATCAAACGCAGTGTGAAGAAGATCGCCCTCATCGGCCCCCACGCCGATTTTGCCAACAAGTTTTTCGGCGGCTACACCCACCTGTGCATGATGGAGTCCACCTATGCCATCGCCAATTCCATCGCGGGCGTGAGCGGCAGCCCCAATCTGGACGGCCGCGAGGTGCCTGTGGTGCCCGGCACTCACATCCAGAGCGACGAGACGGAAGAATTCGCCGAAGTCCTGCGCCGTCAGAAGCCGGAGTGCGTCAGTGTGCTGGCAGAGCTGCGCGAAAAGCTCCCGGACTGCGAGATCGTCTATGCCTACGGTTATCCCATCGCCGGGGCGGATGAATCCCGCTTTGATGAGGCGCTGGACGCCATCAGTACGGCGGATATTGCCATACTGACCCTTGGCGGCAAGCATGGTACCTGCTCCATGGCCTCCATGGGCGAGGGCGTGGATGCCAGCGACATCAATCTGCCCGCCTGTCAGGATGCTTTCATCCGTGCGGCAGCAAAGCTGGGGAAGCCGCTGATCGGCGTGCATTTCAACGGCAGGCCCATCTCCAGCGACGCGGCGGACGAGCATCTTTCCGCCATCCTCGAGGCCTGGAACCCTGCCGAAACCGGTGCGGAGGCGATCGTGTCCGTGCTGCTGGGCGAATACAACCCCGGCGGCAAAATGCCCGTCACCACCGCCCGCAACGCCGGGCAGATCCCGATTTTCTACAACCACATCAACGGCAGCAGCTGGCACCAGTCCGGCAGCATCGGCTTCGCGGATTATGTCGATCTGCCCCACACGCCCCGCTACTGCTTCGGCCACGGCCTGAGCTACACCAGCTTCGCCTATTCCGACCTGCACATCCGCCAGACGGAAATCTCCTCCGACGGCGCGGTGGAGATCGAAGTGACCGTCACCAACGGGGGCGACATGGCTGGTGACGAGGTGGTACAGCTCTATTTGCGGGATGAGTTTGCCTCCATGGCACGCCCGGTGAAGGAGCTGGCGGGCTTTAGGCGCATCCACCTCCTGCCCGGTCAGAGCAAGCGACTGCTGTTCACCCTGCCGGTGAGCTTCCTTTCCTTCCTTGACCGGAGGATGCAATGGGTGACGGAGGCTGGCGATGTGACCGTGGAGGTCGGTGCGTCCAGTGAGGACATCCGCTTGACGGGCAGCTTCCACATCGCCGACACTCGTGTGATCGAGGGCCGCAACCGGGCCTTCTATGCTACTGTGAAGGAGCTTCGAAACATGAACCACCACGCGCTGGCACGTCAGCTGGCGGAGGAATCCATCGTGCTGCTGAAAAATGAAGGTCTGCTGCCCCTGCAAATGGGGCAAATGGCGACTTTCTTCGGGCGCACGCAGCTGGACACCATCTATTCAGGCAACGGCTCCGGCGCGACCATGACCGCTGACCGACGCTGCATCCTCCATGCCTGCGAGACGGGGAGAATCATTCCCGAGCCGCGCCTGAAGGCATGGTACGAGGAAAAGAATCTGCAGGAGCAGGGGCTCCCCAAGCCCGGCATTGACTGGAACAACGCATGGAATCTGGTGCATTCCGGCGAAATGTACGAGCTGTTCGGCAAGTACCAGCCGCCCATGGCAGAGCACATCCCCGGCGATGGCCTGATTGCCCTGTCCCGCGCTGAAACCGACACAGCGATCCTCACCATCGGGCGCAATTCCGGCGGCGAGGAGTGCGACCGCTATCTTGTGGATGATTATCTGCTTACGGACTCTGAGCGCCTGCTGGTGGAGAAGGTCTGCCGCGTTTTCCCTAAGGTGGTGCTGGTGCTGAACGTCAATGGGCAGATCGACCTCAGTTGGACGGAGGATTACCCCGCCATCCGTGCGATCCTGTTCATCGGTATCCCCGGCGAGGGCGGCGCGGAGGCGCTGGCCAATGTGCTGACCGGAAGGGTGAATCCCTCCGGCAAGCTGGCCTTCACTATCGCCCGGAAGTATGAGGATCACCCCGCCGCTAAGCATTTTTCCTACGACAAGCCTAACCACGAGCACATCCTGACCTATGCCGATTACGGCTTGAATGAGCCTGACAATGGCTTTGCCCTGAACCCGGTAACGGTGTATGCCGAGGACGTGTTCATGGGCTATCGCGGCTTTGACGCCTTTGGCGTGGAACCGCTGTATCCCTTCGGGTTCGGGCTGAGCTACACGGTCTTTGACATGGAGGTGCAATCTGCTGACATGACGGCAGAGGGCGTTTCCATCTGTGTGCAGGTGCGCAACACAGGAGACCGTCCCGGCAAGGAGGTCGTGGAGGTTTACTGCTCGCCCTACGGCGGCGAAAGTCCCCGACCCGTGCAGTCTCTGGCCGCCTTCGCCAAGACAAAAATGCTTGCCCCGGACGAAAGCGAATTGCTGACCCTGACCATCCCTTGGCGGGCGCTGGCGTGCTACCATGAGCTGTCAGCCGCGTGGTGCCTCGAGCAGGGGGCGTATGTGCTGCATGTGGGGTATTCCTCACGGCAGCACGTCCCGGCGGTGTGCATCGACGTGCCGGAAACCCTCTTGCTGGAGCAGTGCAGCAACCTGCTGACGATACAGCACAAGGTGGACTTCGCCACCGCCGCGCTGCGCCCTGTAAATGTGGCTCCGGACTGCTCCTTCCGATTCACGCTGACGGAGATTGCACCGGTGAAGCATCTGCCAAACCATGTAGAAATTCCTGACGTGGTGCGTAATATGTCCACCGAGGAGTTGGCAGCGCTCTTGGTGGGCTACGGGCCCGGCGTACCCTTCTCGGCCTTCACAGACGGAGAAAAGCCGGAGACCATCTGCGACACTGATGGTCGTCCCCTGACTGTCAACGACCACCCCACCGGCATGAGCGGCTATGTGTCACCAGCCATGCCGGAGAAGGAGATTCACTCCATTTCCTATCAGGATGGTCCGGCGGGCGTGGGCGGCGTGGCGTGGCCGACTGCCATGCTGCTGGCCTGCTCCTTTGACCGGGAGGCATGGTATGCCTTTGGCGAGGCCGTGGGCAGTGAGTGTGAGACCCGACAAATTGACGTATGGCTGGCCCCCGCGGTGAATCTGCAACGCCATCCCCTGTGTGGGCGCAACTTTGAATATTTCTCCGAGGATCCGCTGCTGACGGGCATCGCAGCCTGTGCTGTTACCAAGGGCGCGCAGGAGAATCACCCTGTCCGCGTGTGCCCCAAGCACTTTGCTGTCAACGAGCAGGAAACCTTCCGCCGGGGCAGCAGTCGCAAAAACGTGGACGCGGTGGACTCCATCCTTTCCGAGCGTGCCGCGCGCGAACTGTACCTCGCGCCCTTTGAAATGCTGGTACGTCAGACAAATGTGCGCTTCATGATGACATCTTTCAACAAGATCAACGGTACGCTGGCAGGCGGTAATGCTGATCTGTGTACCCGCCTTCTGCGGGGCGAGTGGGGTTTTGACGGAGTGGTGGTCACCGACTGGGGCGACATGGACACCGTGGTGGACGGCGCGGACGCTATCAAGGCAGGTAACGACGTGGTCATGCCTGGAGGGCCGCCGGTTATCCATCAAATTTTGCAGGGATATGCAGAGGGACGCATTTGCCGCGCCGACTTCGAACAGACTGTCACGAATCTGCTGCGGGTGCTTCCGCAGAACCGAAAGGAGCAACACGAATGAACGTGAAGGATATTCTCTCCCGTATGACGCTGGAGGAAAAGGCCGCCCTGTGTCAGGGCGCGGACTTCTGGCATCTGGTGGACTTTCCTCGTCTTGGCGTGCCGCGCATGATGGTCTCCGACGGCCCTCACGGCCTGCGCAAGCAGAACGAGCAGGCCGACCATCTTGGCATCAATGAGTCTATCAAGGCGACCTGTTTTCCCACGGCGGCAGGCATGGCCTGCTCCTTTGACCGGGAGCTGATGCAGCGAATGGGCCGCCATCTGGGGCAAACCTGTCAGGCAGAGAACGTGGGCGTTCTGCTGGGCCCTGCTGCCAACATCAAGCGCAGCCCCCTGTGCGGACGAAATTTTGAGTATTTTTCCGAGGATCCCTATCTTTCCGGCGAGATGGCGGCTGCCCACATTCAGGGTGTGCAGGCTGAGGGCGTTGGCACGAGCCTGAAACACTTTGCCGTCAACAATCAGGAAACCCGCCGCATGAGCGTGTCCGCCGAGGTGTCCGAGCGGGCGCTCCGGGAGATCTATCTGGCCTCCTTTGAGCCTGCGGTGAAAAAAGGAAAGCCCTGGACGGTCATGTGCTCCTACAACAAGATCAACGGCACCTATTCCTCCGAAAATCCGTGGCTGATGAACACCGTCCTGCGGGGCGAGTGGGGCTTTGACGGCGCTGTTGTCACCGACTGGAGTGCCTGTAACGACCATGTGGCGGGGGTGGCTGCCGGCATCGATCTGGAAATGCCCCGCTCCGGCGACAAGCATGACCGGGAGCTGGCCGAGGCCGTCCGCAGCGGCAACATGGACGAAAACGTCCTTGACATGGCCTGCGAGAATCTGCTGAACCTCATTGCACGGTATGAAGAAAACCGCCGCGAGAATGCGACCATTGACCTGCAGGAGCAGCATCAGGCAGCACGGGAAATCGCTCGTGAGGCCATGGTGCTGTTGAAGAATGACGGCGACCTCCTCCCGCTGGATGCAGACAAGAGGATTGCCTTCATCGGCAAGTTCGCTGAAGCGCCCCGTTTTCAGGGCGGCGGCTCCAGTCATATCAACACGGCATATGTGCTCTCAGCGTTGGAGGCGGTCAAGGAGGTCTGTCCCGTTACCTATGCTCAGGGCTTCGTCACCGATAAGGATGAAACCGATGCAGCGTTGCTGAACGAAGCTGTCCAGACCGCTGCTGACGCGGAGGTGGCTGTGCTGTTCCTCGGCTTGCCGGATGCCTTTGAATCCGAGGGCTATGACCGCACCCATCTGTCGCTACCTCAGTGCCAGATTGAGCTGTTGAACGCCGTGGCGCAGGTGCAGACCAATATCGTGGTCGTGCTGCACAACGGTTCTCCCGTGGAGATGCCGTGGATCGACAAGGTTCCCGCCCTGTTGGAGGCCTACCTCGCAGGGCAGGCCAGCGGCGGTGCTGTGGTTGATCTGCTCTTTGGCACGGCATCACCCTGCGGCAAGCTGGCGGAGACATTCCCCCTGAAGCTGGAGGACACCCCCTGCCACCTGAATTTCCCCGGTTTTCGGGACAAGGTGGTCTACGCCGAGGATGTATATGTGGGCTACCGCTGGTATGATGCGCGCAAGATGGACGTGCTGTTCCCCTTCGGTCACGGCCTGAGCTACACCACATTCCAATACAGCAATCTGCGTCTGTCCGCCGATACCTTTGCTGGCGGCGAGCTGACCGTCTCGGTGGATGTGACCAACACTGGCAAACGCACCGGCAAGGAGATCGTGCAGTTCTACGTGCGACCGGAGAAGCCCGGTATCCCGCGCCCTGTCCGCGAGCTGCGTGCCTTCGGCAAGATCGAGCTGGCTCCCGGTGAGACCGGTACTGTCACCGTCACGCTGGACAGCCGAGCCTTTGCCGTCTGGGCGGAGGAGATTCATGACTGGTTCGTGGAGCCGGGCGCATACGCCATTGAGGCCGCCGCTTCCAGCCGGGACATCCGCCTGGGCGCCAGCATTACCTGCACTGGCAAACCGCTGCCCATCCATGTCACAGCGGATTCCACCATCGGCGACCTGATGGCGATCCCCGGCGCGGAGCCCATTGTGCAGCAGTTGATGGGCGGCATGGCGGCTCACTATGGTGGGGACGGGCAGAGCGACGAGGCTTCTGCTGCCATCTCTCCGGAGATGATTGCCGCAATGGTCAAGGACATGCCCCTGCATGTCATGTGCGCCTATGGCGGTGACGCCTTCCCCCGTGAGCAGCTGGACGGCATGATCGCTTATCTGAACCAGATACAGGAATAAGAACACAAAAGCAACACCGCCCCTTCACAAATGCGTGAAGGGGCGGATGCTATTTGCAACTTCAGACTTTGTGCTGCAGCCTCCAAAATCACAGCGCATAATGCTGCGCCAGCGTCATCATATTCCCTTCAAAAACCCGTTCCAACTCATGCATCCGGCCAAAGTCCGCAGGGAGATACAAAGCGCTGTGTTTTTTCAGGCGAACAGCACCGCTTTGGTTGAGGATTTCTGCAACAAAGTATGAACAGAAATAACGAAACCGCCTTTGAAAGGGGATGCGAAACAGACAGAATGTTACAGCTGCCTTGCTGTAATGAAGGTATCGCTTGCTGTTTTCATAAAAGCAAATCCGATCCCTGATCCGATTGTATACCTGTTCGGAAACGGGGAGCTCATACAGTTGACATGGAAAAGGCGTTCTATCCGGACGAATATAGCGTGTAACCTTTTCGACGATGAAGCCTTTCGTGACAAAGCTGTAAAACGTATTCCGGTCATCCTCAAAGCCGATGGAAGCATACGTATACTTGCTCTTGGATGCCGCCGGTCACCTCGGTCATTTCCACGTTGTATGAAACCAGTCTGGGATTCATTTCCCGCAGCTTCAGCAGTCCGTCCGTGGTCAGCTTAACAAGTTGTTTCATAGTGCGCTCTCCTTTTAGATTTTTCATTATTTCGTTGCATTGAAGCACATTGTCAATGCCATTTTCGCAAAATCTCGTGAACTCATGGAGAAGCCGCTGCCAATCCATTCCTTCATAATGCCAATGACGCCAGTGACGCAGTAGATATAAGCATAGCGATCCGGAAAACTACGGCAGCGCGGCATAATAAGGCAAAAAGAACCGTCCTGCCAGCACATAGCTTTTGGCAGAACGGTTCTTTTTGCCTTATTATGCCGCGCTGCCTTAAAACACCCTTGACAAAACAACGCGAATCAGGGCGGGGGAGTTTGCTTTACTTGTTGTAGCTTGCCAGGAACTGTCGTGTGCGCTCCTGCCGGGGGGTTTCAAATACCTCCTGGGGCGTGCCGGTTTCGCAGATGCGGCCGCTGTCCATAAAGATCACCTTGCTGGCCACGTCACGGGCGAAGCTCATTTCGTGGGTTACGATGATCATGGTGGTATTCTTGTCCGCCAGTTCGCGGATGACCTTCAGCACCTCGCCGGTAAGCTCCGGGTCCAGGGCGGAGGTGGGCTCGTCAAAGCAGAGGATGTCCGGCTGCAGGTTCAGTGCCCGGGCGATGGCCACGCGCTGGCACTGGCCGCCGGAAAGCTGGTGGGGGTAGTTGCTCATTTTGTCCTGCAGGCCCATCTGGGTGAGCAGGGCGCGGGACTGCTCCTCGATCTGGGCGCGGATAAACTTCTTGTTGGCCTTGTAGTCTGCCTGCTCCTTGGCTAAAAGATCCTTGGCCAGCATCACGTTCTGCAAGGCGGTGTACTGGGGGAACAGGTTGAAGTTCTGGAACACCAAGCCGAAGTGCAGCCGCTTTTTGCGGATCTCCTTTTCCCGGAGGGTGCGGGCGTCGGCAGCATCAAACAGCACCTCGTCGCCCATCAGGATGCGGCCGCCGTTGGGCTTTTCCAGAAAGTTCAGGCAGCGCAGCAGCGTGGTCTTGCCGCTGCCGGAGGAGCCGATCATGCTCAGCACCTCGCCCTTTTCCATGGTGAAGGAGATGTCCTCCAGCACGGTGGTGGTGCCAAAGCTTTTTTGTAGGTTTTCCACTTGCAAAATGGGCATCGTCTTCACCTCCTCAGCGGAAATAGTCCAGTTTCTTTTCCAGCTTGCCCAGCAGCCAGGAGAGCACGCCGTTCCACACCAGGTAATACACGCCGGTAAAGAACAGCGGCCAGATGGCACCGGAAATGCCCTGGCTGCCCTTCATGAAGGCCTGACCAGCCCAGATGATCTCCTGTAGGGAGATGATGCGCGCCAGGGAGGTATCCTTCACCAGGGTGATGATCTCGTTGGAGATGGGGGGCACGATGCGCTTGATCATCTGCATCAGCTTCACCCGGAAGAAGATCTGCCCGGGGGTCATGCCCAGCACCAGACCGGCTTCCTCCTGGCCTACCGGGATGCCCTGGATGCCGCCGCGGTAGATCTCGGAGAAATAGCAGGCATAGTTGATGATAAAGGCGATGGACGCCGCAAGGAAGCGGCCTGATTCGCCGCTGCCCCAGATGTTGTTTTTCAGCACAAGCCCGGGGAAGTAGAAGAAGATCAGCAGCTGGATCATCAGTGGTGTGCCGCGGATGATGCCCACAAACATACGGGTGAGCCATTTCAGGGGCTTGAAGCGGCTCATGGAGCCAAAGGAGATCACCAATCCCAGGGGCAGTGCGCCAGCCAGGGTGACAAAGAACAGGCGCAGCGTTTGTCCGAAGCCCTCGTTGAGGGAGCGGAACACGATGGGCATCTGTTCCACGATTTGGTTGAATAAAGGCATAAGCATCCAACTTTCTTCAAAGCGGAAAGAGGGGAAACCGCTGAAACGGTTTCCCCTTCAGTCCATTGTAACCTCAGGAGGTGTGGTCGGCACCGCAGATTATTTTTGTTCGATTAGCGCGGCCTGCACCTTGTAGGTTTCGGCGATCGTCTGCAGCTGGCCATCGGCGTACATCTTCACCAGGAAGGCGTTCAGCTCGGCAGCCAGGTCGGAGCCCTTGCGGAAGCCCACGCCGTACTCTTCGCTGTTCAGGCCCACGGTGTAGGTCAGCTGGGCGTAGTTGGTGCCTTCACCCACCATGGCGGCGGCCATCAGGGCGTCGATCACAGCAGCGTCGGAGGTGCCGGCGGCCACTTCCATCAGGGCGTCGGCCTGGGCCAGCACGGGGTTGGCGTTCAGGTTCAGGGCAGCAACCTCGGCCTCACCGGCGGAGCCAGCCTCCACGGCGAAGACCAGGTCGGCCAGGCTTTCCACGGTCTGGTACTGGTCGGCCTTATCGGCGGGCACCACCACGACCTGGGCGTTGTTCATATAGGGGTTGGAGGTCTCCATGGCGGCCTTCACGGCATCGGTGAGGGTCATGCCGTTCCAGATGCAGTCCACAGCCTTGGCATCCAGCTCCAGGATCTTGTTGTCCCAGTCGATCTCCACAAACTCCACCTTCACGCCCAGCTCGGCGGCGAAGGCAGCGGCCACGTCGGCGTCGAAGCCGATCCAGTTGCCGTTTTCGTCCTTGTAGTCCATGGGGGCGAAGTCGGTGATGCCCACCACCAGCACGCCCTTGTCCAGCACATACTGCTTATCGCTGGCGGTTTCAGCGGAAGCAACAGAGAAGATCATCATCATGGCCATCAAAAGAACCAGCAGCTTTTTCATTGTAAAATCCCCCTCATAATCACTTTCTTTATTAATTCATCGCGCTAAAGCAATGAACTGATAGCATCATAGCACGATTTCCAGCCCTTGTCAACACCCCTTTTGAAAAAACTTGCAGCTTTCACGGCATTCCAGGCAATATCCGCATAGACAGCGCAAGTTTTTCCGGCTATAATGGAGGCAACCAAGCAGAAACCACTCTCTACAATCATATAGCAAGGAGGATCCATCCATGATTTATTACGTCAATCAGTCTGCCCCCCGTGAGGGCGACGGCACCAAGGAACGCCCCTTCCGGCATATCAGCGATGCGGCCTATCTGGCCCAGCCCGGCGACGAAGTGCTGGTGTACCCCGGCATCTACCGCGAGCAGGTCAGCCCCCGCAACGGCGGCACCGAGGATAAGCGCATCGTGTACCGCTCTGTGGAGCCCCTGGGCGCAGTGATCACCGGTGCTGAGGTCATCACCGGCTGGCAGCGGTATCAGGGCAATGTGTGGACCGTGCGCGTGGACAACGGCATTTTCGGCAGCTTCAACCCCTATGTGGTGGAGGTCTACGGCGACTGGTACTTTGCGCCCACCGTGCGCCACACCGGCTGCGTGTACATGAACGACCGCGCCCTGTACGAAGCCCTGACCATGGAAGAGCTGATGGCAGGCGAGGTGTACAAGCCCTCCTGGGAGCCGGAGTATTCCATCTACAAGTGGTTCTCCGTGCAGGAAGGCAACGAAACTGTGCTCTATGCCAACTTCCAGGACAAGGACCCCAACCAGGAGAAGATCGAGATCAACGTCCGCCGCCGCTGCTTCTTCCCGGATGAAACCGGCCGCGGCTACATCACCTTCTCCGGCTTCAAGGTGGAGAAGGCTGCCACCACCTGGGCACCTCCCGCTGCCTTCCAGGACGGCATGGTGGGACCCCACTGGTCCAAGGGCTGGATCATCGAGGACTGCGACATTTCCAACAGCAAGTGCTGCGGCATCTCCCTGGGCAAGTACTATGACCCGGAGAACGACCACTACTTCACCACCCGTCACCTGAAGTCCCCCACCCAGATGGAGCGCGACGCGGTGTGCCGCGGCCAGTATCACGGCTGGCTGAAGGAGAAGGTGGGCAGCCACATCGTGCGCCGCAACCACATCCACCACTGCGAGCAGACCGGCATCGTGGGCCGCATGGGCGCGGTGTTCTCCCTGATCGAGAACAACCACATCCACCATATCAACAACATGCAGGAGCTGGGCGGCGCGGAGATCTCCGGCATCAAGCTGCACGCTGCCATCGACGTGACCATGCGCCGCAACCACATCCACCACTGCACCATGGGCATCTGGACGGACTGGGAGCCCCAGGGCACCCGTATCACCCAGAACCTTCTGCACCACAACGAGCGTCCCGCCTTCTGCGAGTGGGCCGAGGGCGGCATGGAAAGCCAGGACATCTTCGTTGAGGTCGGCCACGGCCCCACGCTGATCGACAACAACATCCTGCTGTCTGAGGTGAACCTGCGCATCGCCACCGAGGGCGTGGCCATGGTGCATAACCTGATGACCGGCACCATGACCTTCGTGGGCGGCGGCACCGGCGACCGCTATACCCCCTATCACATCCGCCACCGCACGGAAGTGGCCGGCTTCATGACCATCCTCCACGGCGACGACCGCTTCTACAACAACATTTTCATCCAGGAGCGTCCGGCGGACGGCCCCGTGGTGCGCGGCGGCCCCGAAGCCCACGAAAAGCTGGTGGGCACCTGGTGCTTTGACGATTATCCCACCTACGACGAGTGGATCAGCTGGTTCGACCTGGATGTGAAGCGTCCCAACATGATGAAGCTGGGCGAATACCACATGAAGCACCTGCCCGTGTGGTGCAAGGACAATGTGTACCTCAACGGTGCCAAGGCCTGCAAGAACGAAAAAACCAAGCTGGAAAACAATACCGACAAGGCCTATGTGGAGCTGGTGGAGAAGGACGGCCATTACACCCTGAAGACCAATGTGTACGACATCATTGGCGACTTCCGCGGCGGCATGATCAACAGCGACATCCTGGGCTGCGCCTTTGAGCCCGAGCAGCGTTTTGAAAACAACGATGGCTCTGCCATCACCTTCGACCGCGACTACTACGGCAATCACCGCGGCCTGGGCGTGCTGCCCGGCCCCTTCGCCTCGGAGGAAGCGCTGGAAGAGAATCTTTGGTAAGCGGAACCAGTTGGCCCAGGCTCATCGCGGCGACCGTGAATATTGGACCGGCATGCGCGTTTGACGAAGGAGAATGGAAATGAAAAAAGCCCTGTTTATCCTGTTGCAGTGTACATGGGGAATCATCCCTACGCTTGCCGGCTTGATCTTCTTTATCAAATTGCGCAAGCTTCCGCACCGCATCTATCGCGGATGTATTGACACCCGATGGAACATACGCAGTGGCTTGAGCCTGGGCCTGTTTATCTTTACGCCTAATGACGACATTAAAGACGCAGAGAAAATCAGAGTACATGAATTTGGCCACTGTATTCAGTCCATTGTTTTAGGCCCGGCGTTTGTAGTGTTCGGCATTGTTTCCCTTGTATGGGGCAGACACCCTTACTATGCCAGGCTCCGCAAAGAAAAGAAGCTCCCGTATACATACTGCTTTGTGGAAAGCTGGGCAAGCAAATGGGGAGAACTGGTGACCGGCAAAGAGGCAATCTGGGATTAAGCCAATGCTGTTCTGCCGATGAACCAGGATGAGAAATCTTTGGTAAGACAAATAGAAAGAGCGGCGGCCTGATGGCCGCCGCTCTTGGTATGTAAGCAAGTCTTTGGGTAGTGCCGCTTAGTCCAAACGGAGAATCACTTCCAGCAGCCGCTTCACGCTGGTGCGGACGCAGCTTTCGTCCAGCTTGCCCTCGCGGATCATCTGCAGGGTGTGCTCGGGGTTGCCGCGGGCCATCTTGATGTCGTTGCCGGCGGCGATTTCCTCGTACTGGGGGGCGTGGTTCCACCAGTCGGTGGTGACGAGGCCCTTGAAGCCCCACTCGTCGCGGAGAATGGCGGTGAGCAGATCATAATTGGCGGAGGTGCGCACGCCGTTGACCAGGTTGTAGGAGGACATGAGGGTCATGGGCTGGGATTCCTTCACAGCGATCTCGAAGCCCTTGATGTAGATCTCGCGCAGGGCGCGCTCGGTGAGGCGGGAGTCGCTCTCGGTGCGGTTGACCTCCTTGTTGTTACAGGCGAAGTGCTTGATGGAGGTGCCCACGCCCTGGCTTTCCACGCCGCGCACCATGGCGGCGGCCATCTTGCCGGAAATGAGGGGATCCTCGGAATAATACTCGAAGTTGCGGCCGCACAGAGGATTGCGGTGGATGTTCATGGCCGGGGCCAGCCAGATGCCCAGGCCGTTCTCCTTCATTTCCCAGGCGGCGGCCACGCCGATGCGCTCAACGATATCCTCGTTCCAGGAACAGGCCAGCAGCGTGGCGCAGGGGAAGGCGGTGGTGGTAACGCCGCACTCCTTCTGGATGCGCACGCCTGCAGGGCCGTCGGCGGTCATCACATTGGGGATGCCGTGGCTCACCAGGTTGCCCATGCCGCAGGTGTTGGCTGCGCCGCGGTTGGGCTGGCCGCCCAGCAGGCACACCATCTGCTCCAGGGTCAGGGTGCTGATGAAATCATCCAGGGAAACCTTGCCCTCGGCCACGTCCATCAGGGAATGCTCGGCAGGGGTGGTGTCGTAACGGGCGTTGCAGGGGTTCTCGCAGGGCCAGCCCCAGGGGAAGTTTTCTTCATCCCAGGTGGGCCAGGGCAGGGCGGGCTGGTTTTCCACGGGGGCGTGGGTGCCGTCGGCCAGGAGCCGCCAGGAGAGCTGACGGGGCTGGCACCGGGGCGTATGCTGGGCCAGGATGAGGTCGTCCTCCAGGGCGTAGACGAAGGCGGTTTGCTGGGTATCGCGCACATGGCTGCCCACATGGAAGAAGTACTCGCCCTTTTCCAGCAGCCAGGCGGAACGCTGCACCGCACCGGTATCGTCATAGCTGGCCATGCGGTACAGGGGGAAGCGGATGCTCACATCCTGGCTTTCGCCGGGCTGCAGCAGGGCGGTCTTGGCATAGCCCACCAGCACGCGGGCGGCCTTGCCCAGCTTGCCCTGGGGGGCCTGGGCATACACCTGCACCACATGCTTGCCAGCCACGCTGCCGGTGTTGGTCACCCGGGCAGTGACGGCGATCTCGTCGCCCTCGGCATGGGCTTCGGGCTGGGTGATGGCGAAGGTGGTGTAGCTCAGGCCGTAGCCAAAGGGATAGCACACCTTCTCCGCCGCGCCGGGGATGGTTTCAAAGTAGCGGTAGCCCACGAAGATATCCTCGTTGTACTCCACATAGGCTTCGGATGCATTGAAGGTATCGGAGGAGGGATAGGCCGCGAAGTTCACTGCGAAGGTGTCGGTCAGGTGGCCGGAGGGGCACACGTCGCCGCAGAGCATATCCGCCATGGCCAGGCCGCCCTCGATACCGCCCTGCCAGGCCAGCAGGGCCGCCTGGATATGGCTGTTGTCCTTGAACCAGAGGGTGTCCATCATGCCGCCGGTGTTCAGCACCACAGCAATGCGGGGGAAGGCAGCCTCCACGGCCTTCACCATGGCCTCTTCCTCATGGCTGAGGTAGAAATCGCCGTCATAGGGGGTGCCGGAGCGGTCCCAGCCCTCGCCGGAGAAGCGGCACAGCACGATGATGGCGGTATCGGCAAAGGTGCGGGCCTGGGCCAGCAGGTCGCCGGGCACGGCAGCCTCCGGGCAGCGGCCGGGCTCCTGGCCCTGGGCGTACTGCTCCTGCACATAGCTGGCGTAGTAGTCGCTCAAGGGCATGAACAGCTGCACCTTGCCCTCTTCTTCCTTCATGCACATGCCCTTGAGCAGGCACCGGGAATAGGCCACGGTCACGTCGCCGGAACCGCCGCCGCCCTTAACGTAGTCCGCCTGGGCTTTGCCGAACAGGGCGATCTTCGCGCCCTTTTGCAGGGGGAGCAGCTTATCTTCGTTCTTCAGAAGTACCATGCCCTCGCAGGCGGCCTCGCGGGCCAGGGCGATGTGCTCGGGGCAGGCGGTGACGCGGCGGCCGTCCTGGCCCAGGGGGGTCACAGGCATGTAGCGGATGCGCTGCCATTTGGTTGCGGTCATGGGGAGTACCTCCTGTTATTCTTCAATCTTCCGTGTGGCGATCCATTCGCCGTTATAATCGGTGATGAGCCGCATGCCGCAGGGGCTGCGGTGTTTTTCGATGCCGTTGACGAAGATCCGGGCCTCACTGCCGTCGCTTTCGATGCGGTAGAGGTATTCGCCCCACTGCTGCTCGTAGGTGTAGCGGTGGCCGCTGCCCAGGCTGAACCAGATCTGATCCCGGCAGAGCGTCACGCCCCAGATGTGGGCCATGTACTCCAGCACCGCCAGCAGCGTGGGGCCGTAGGCGTCCTGGAAGGGCTCGTCGCTGTCCGGGGGCAGGGGCTCCTTGGTGACGGGGGACACGCAGCTGGGCGCGCCGGTGAAGGGATCGAACTGCTGGGTGAAAACATAGCCGCCGTCGATCACGGCCTGCATCAGCTTGTGGCCCAGCCGGGTTACCAGGGGCTCGTAGCCATAGCGTTCCAGGGCCAGGATCGCCCGCTGGTAGGTGAGCCCCTCGCACTGGCCGCTCCAGTTGTTTTCCGGCGCGTTGCGGAAGAGCGGGTCATTCGCCGCCACCGAGGGTAGAGGGAGTGCGGTCCAGAATTCCTCCGGGTTCAGCAGATGCCGCTGGACGAAGGCGTCCGCCATCGCCTGGGAGAAAGAGCCCCAGTACATGCAGCGCAGGCTGTTGTGGGTCAGGGTGGGCATCACCCGGCCGTGCCTGTCCTTGTCAAAACAGGCGGCCTTGTCCTCGTGCCAGAGGTGCTCCTTCAGCGCGGTGGCCACGTCATCGGCAGCCTTGCGCCAGTGATTCTCCCGGCCATCGCCCCGGATGCGGCTGATTTCACAAAGGGTATCCCTCGCCGCATAGGAAAAGGACATGATGTCCATGGAGGCCATGGGCACCACATCGGAGCCCTCGGGGGGCGTATCGGTGGTGCAGTAGTTGGGCGCGTCGCCGTAGCGCAGGGCGTTGTCCTCGCCGGTGTCGTACACGCAGAAGGATTCCAGGCAGCCGTCGCCGTTGGAATCCCGGGTGCGCCACAGGTAATGGTCGAAGCGTTCCAGGCAGGCGGCCAATTGATCCAGATAGGCGCGGTCCTGCCCCATCCAGTAATACATGTTCAGCGCGGGCCAGGGGAAGCAGAACCCCTGAAATTTGTTGCACTGGGGCTCCACAGTGCCGTCCTTCATGCACTCGATGGAGCCGGCGATGCGGCCGTCCGCCCGTTGGGTGCGCATGAACAGCAGCTGGTTGTTCAGCGCAGCCTCCATGTTGCGCTTGGCGTACATTTCGCCGCCCATGGGCTGGGTCTCCAGCCAGATCTTCTCATAGCCGCCGCCTTCCACCAGCACCAGGTCGGGGCCGAAATGCCGCAGATTGTTCAGGCACTTGGCGCAGGCGGTGTCGTAAAGCCTTTGCAGGGCGGGGTCATCAATGGAAAAAGAAACTTTGGTCGCGGGAAGCATAGCGTCCTCCCTGATGCATTTGTTTTCCTGTATTGTATGATAAATTCTGTTCCAAGTAAAGAGGGAAATTGGCAAAAGATGCCTGGCTGTGCTACAATAAAGGCAACTGATCCCAGGGAGGAAAAACAGCATGAAACGCACAGAAATCAACATCCGCGACCCCTTTGTGCTGGTGCACGGGGGCAAGTATTATCTTTACGGTACCCGGGGCGAAACCTGCTGGGGCCCTGCCGACGGCTTCGACGTGTATGTTTCGGAGGATCTGGAGGAGTGGACGGGCCCCCATGAATGCTTCCACAACGACGGCAGCTTCTGGGCAGACCGGAACTACTGGGCCCCTGAGGTGCACGAATGGCAGGGTGCGTTCTACATGTTCGCTAGCTTCAAGCACCCGGATGTGCACCGCGGCACGGCCATCCTGCGGGCGGAATCCCCCGTGGGCCCCTTTGTGCCCCACTCCGATGGCTGCGTGACCCCTGCCCACTGGGAATGCCTGGACGGCACGCTGTACGTCAGCCCCGAAGGCAAGCCCTACATGGTGTTCTGCCACGAATGGGTGCAGGCAGGCGACGGCGAGGTGTGCGCCCTGCCCCTGACGGATGACCTGCGGGCCGCCGCTGGCGAGGCGCGGCTTCTGTTCCACGCTTCGGATGCCCCCTGGTGCAAGGTGATGCACCATTCCTCCGGCGTGGACGGCTGCGTGACCGACGGCCCTTTCTTCTGGCGCACCAGCGACGGCACGCTCCTGTGCCTGTGGGCCAGCTTTTCCGAGGGTGGCTACACCGAGGCGGTGGCGGTGTCCGACAACGGCGATATCACCGGCCATTTCACCCAGGCGGAACCCCTCTTTGCTGATGACGGCGGCCATGGCATGGTGTTCCGGGCCCTGGACGGCCAGCTGTACATGACGCTGCACAGCCCCAACCAGCACCTGCAGGAGCGGCCCTGCTTCCATAAGATCAAGGATGCGGGCAGCAGGCTGGTGAGGGAGTGAAGGGGATAAACGTGAATTTGAAAGTGAGATAAGATATGAAAGTTATATTTAAAGATAATGTTAAATCATATTTATTGATATTTTTATTAAGTATAATAGCAGGATTATCAGTTGTATTTTTTTGTGAATTTCCTAATAATGATTTGTGGGCATTTTCTTATTGGAGTTCAGAAACTTTTGGATTCTGGATGTTTAGCACTTCATTAATTGTATTATTAAGTGAAAAAAGAAAAACTGCTACTACAAATTCTACAATTTATATTTTTGTAATGTTCTTGATTACAACAATATATAAATCTTTTCGTTTATATTTGAACGGATATACGCCTTTTAATTCATTGATAGATTTATCATTAAATAGTATGTATGGTTGGCTTTTATATAGTGTACCTCCTGCTATTATATGTGGTATTTTAGGTGCAATATTATGGAGTGGTAGAAAAAATAATATTTATAGCAAAATCTTATGTATTTTACCTGTTGTATTTATTTTTGTGGAATCCATTATATTATTTTATAGTTTTTTTATAAATCACACAAAATTATTTTCTGCAATTACTGATTTAATATGGTTTATATTATATGTAATTTTTTTGAAAAAATTAGTTTTTGTAAAAAGAAATAAGTAATACAAATTACAATTGATCGAGATAAGCATCGGAGCATCCGGCAAATTCACCGGATGCTCCGTTGTCGTTGTGGGATCAGTCTATCTTTTTGTGCGCCGGTTTACTCTGCACACAGCCGGATCAGGGAGTTGGCGTAGATCTTGGCGGAGGTCAGCAGGCCCTCGATGGTGGCGTACTCGCCGGCCTGGTGGGCCAGGTCCTCGTCATCGGGGAAGGCCGCGCCGAAGGCAACGCCTTGCTTGAGCACCTTGGCATAGGTGCCGCCGCCGGTGGCCATGGCGTAGGCAGGCAGGCCGGTTTCCTCATGATAGGCGGCCAGCAGCTGGCTCACCAGCTCGCTTTCGGCAGGAACGTGGTGGGGCTCCTTCTGCTCCACATGGGCGAAGGTGAAGCCGGGCAGGGCGGCGCGGGCGTTCTGCTCCAGCTTGTCCAGGTCGGCGGTGATGGGCACGCGCATGTCCAGGGAGGCAGTGATCTCGCCGTTTTCCAGATGCAGGATGCCCATGTTGCAGGTCAGGGGGCCGGAAACCTCGTCCTCGCAGGCGCAGCCCAGGGACTTGCCGTCGTACTCCATGCCGTAGGCGTTGGCCAGGGTGAGCAGCGCGCCCTCCACGCCCAACTCCTTCAGGAGCAGCAGCATCATGCCGATGGCATTGCGGCGGCCTTCGGGATAGGCGGAGTGACCGGGGATGCCCTCGGCAGTGACCCACACGCCGTCGGGAGTGACTTCAGTGGTGTAGGGCATGCCGGTCTTGGCGGCGTAGACGGCGATCTTCTCAGCCAGGGCGGCATCGCCAGCCAGCAGGGCCTTGCTTTCGCCGGGGATGACGTTCACGCGCTCGCCGGTCCACAGCTGTTTCACCTGCAGGCCGGTGGAGGCCACGGGCGCGGTGACGAAGGCGTGGAGCATGGCCTTCTCGGTGTTGATGATGGGGAAGGAGCTATCGGGGGAGAAGCCCACCTCGGGCATATTGGCATGGGCGGCGTAGTATTCCATGTCCTCCCAGCCGCTTTCCTCGTCGCAGCCCAGGATCATGCGGATGGACTTCTTCAGCGGAATGCCTGCTTCCTTGATGGCGCGCATGGCGAACAGCGCAGCCAGGGACGGGCCCTTGTCGTCGCTGGTGCCGCGGCCGTACATCTTATCGCCCACCATGGTGGCGGAGAAGGGCGGCACCTGCCAGCCGTCACCGGCAGGAACCACGTCCAGGTGGCCCAGCACGGCCACGGCTTCGGGAGCGTCGCCCAGGGTGATATCGCAGGCATAGCCGTCGATGTTACGGGTGGCAAAGCCCATGGCCTGGGCATCGGCGATGGCCATGTCCAGCATGCGGCGGACTTCGCTGCCGAAGGGTGCGCCGGGGGCGGGGGTGTCCTTCACAGAGGGAACCTGGATCCAGCGGGTGAGGGTAGCGATGAAGTCATCGCGGTAGGAGTCGATGAGGGTGCGGATGGTTTCGTTCATAAGATAACCTCCTTTTGGGGTGTGGGTGGTGTAGGGGGAATTTGTACTAACTGAGGCTCCCTCTCTGAGGGAGGGTTCTGCCACTTTTGCTGTGGTGTTTCTTTTCTCCTGACTTGACTATGCCTTGAGTGATGTACTTTCTCTCTCGCGAGAAAGTACCAAAGAGCGACCGGGGCCTCGTATCTGAGCATGCGGCGACTCGGCCCCGGACCCCCTTTCCCGCCATGGGGTAGCGGCTCGGGCTTGACCGCCCCTCCAGCTTCCTCGCGGGGGCGCGCAATATCGTACGCTGCCTTTGGAGGCGTTGGGTTCCTATCGCTCGAGATGGCCTCTCGCTCTGAATTAGTTTGTGGCGTTTTTGCTCGGGAATGTAGCTGGGTGGTTGCGGGACGTTCCACCTCATCCGGCCTCGCTGCGCTCGGCCACCTTCCCCTCAAGGGGAAGGCTTTTGCACGGCCTCACGCCATGGCTTCCCCTTGAGGGGAAGCTGTCCCGAAGGGACTGATGAGGTGTCACGTTCCTTCCCCCACGTCGCGGCGCGACCGTATTCGCGCCGTGACCCCAGCTTATGTGCGTACCGAACGCTATCCCCGAATGGGTCCAGGGCCGAACGGCCCTGGTGGGGGATTCCTAAGGGGGCAACGCCCCCTTAGGCGTTCCTGGGGTCGGTAGAGCGTTTCTTTTTGGCGTCGGGGTCGATGTATTCGATTTCGAGGCGTTCGAAATCGACGGAGTCCATGAAGGAGTCGGGGAGGAAGCGGGTCTGGCCGAACTCATCCCACTCGCGCTGGTTCTTGTCCAGCCAGAGGGGGCGGGAGATATCCAGCTTGTGGCAGGCTTCGGCAAGGGCTTCGTGGGGGTCGTCGCGCAGGCAGGGCTCGACCACCTGCTTGTCCATGCGGTGGTGGCGAATGGTGCGCACCCAAAGGGCTGTGGCCACGGTATGTACCTCGTTTGATTTATTGCGGAAAGCCGCTGGGGTCATTATGCCACGAAACGCGGCAGGATGCAAGCCTGAAATGGGGATGTTCCGAAAACACGATTTCGTATACCAGAATTGACAAAAGCAAGGTTAAAATTTAAAGTCGTTGATTTATAAGGGTTTGCGGGATGTGAAAGGGGCGAAAAAGGTTACACAAAGATTATTTTGACGAAACTTGCGAAACCGTTTGCGTTGAAAGGATTCGTGTGATATACTATGTAATGAGAAATTACCGCTGTGCTGCAAGCACGGTGGATGGAGGAAAATAGAATGAAGTACGGCCATTTTGACGACAAAGCACGCGAGTACGTCATTGAAACGCCCCGGACGCCTTATCCCTGGATCAACTATCTGGGCTGTGAGCAGTTCTTCGGCATCATCAGCAACACTGCTGGTGGCTACTGCTTCTACCGTGACGCTCGTCTGCGCCGCGTAACCCGCTACCGCTACAACAACATGCCTGTGGACAACGGCGGCCGCTATTTCTACATCAACGATAACGGCACTGTGTGGAATCCCGGCTGGAAGCCCGTGAAGACCGAGCTGGATGCCTACACCTGCCGCCATGGCATGGGCTACACCGTCATCACCGGCAAGAAGAACGGCCTGGTGGCCAGCCAGCTGAGCTTTGTGCCCATGGGTGTGAATGCCGAAGTGCATCAGATCACCCTGACCAACGAGTCCGACGCCGCCAAGGACGTGACCCTGACCTCCTTCGTGGAGTTCTGCCTGTGGGACGCCTCCGACGATATGCTGAACTTCCAGCGTAACTTCTCCACCGGCGAAGTGGAAGTGGAAGACGGCGTGATCTACCACAAGACCGAGTACCGCGAGCGTCGCAATCACTATGCTTTCTACACCGTGAATGCCCCCATCGACGGCTTCGACACCGACATGGAAACCTTCCTGGGCATGTACAACGGTTTTGATGCTCCCCAGGCCGTGATGACCGGCAAGATGGGCAACTCCGTGGCTTCCGGCTGGCAGCCCATGGCTGCTCACCAGGTGAAGGTACACCTGGAGGCTGGCGAGAGCAAGAAGTACAACTTCGTGCTGGGCTATGTGGAAGTGCCCGTGGATCAGAAGTGGGCTGCCCCCGGCATCATCAACAAAGCTCCTGCCAAGGCCATGATCGCCGAGCTGACCACCGACGAGCAGATCCAGGCCAAGTTCGACGCCCTGAAGGCCCACTGGGACAACCTGCTGAGCGCCTACACCCTCACCACCGATGATGAGAAGCTGGGCCGCATGGTGAACATCTGGAACCCCTACCAGTGCATGGTTACCTTCAACATGAGCCGCTCCACCTCCATGTTCGAGTCCGGCGTTGGCCGCGGCATGGGCTTCCGCGATTCCTCTCAGGACCTGCTGGGCTTCGTGCACCAGATCCCCGAGCGCGCCCGCGAGCGTATCCTGGACATCGCTGCCACCCAGTTCCGTGACGGCGGCTGCTACCATCAGTATCAGCCCCTGACCAAGAAGGGCAACAACGATATCGGCGGCGGCTTCAACGACGATCCTCTGTGGCTGATCGCCGGCACCGCTGCTTACATCAAGGAGACCGGCGACTTCGGCATCCTGGATGAGGACACCCCCTATGACTGCAATCCCGACGATTGCGGCACCCTGCTGGAGCACCTGGAAAACAGCTTCTATCATGTGGTCAACAACAAGGGCCCCCATGGCCTGCCCCTGATCGGCCGCGCCGACTGGAACGACTGCCTGAACCTGAACTGCTTCTCCGACGCTCCCGGCGAATCCTTCCAGACCTTCTCCAACCCCAATGCCCCCGATGACCGCGTGGCTGAGTCCGTGCTGATCGCCGGCATGTTCGTGTCCATCGGCCCCGAACTGGTGGCCCTGCTCCGCCGCCGCGGCGAGAACGAGAAGGCCGATGCTGCTCAGGCCGAGATCAACGCCATGAACGATGCCATCCTGACCCACGGCTGGGACGGCGAGTGGTTCGTCCGTGCCTATGACGCCATGGGCAACAAGGTCGGCTCCAAGGAGTGCGAGGACGGCAAGATCTTCATCGAGAGCCAGGGCTACTGCGTCATGGCCGGTGTGGGTGTGGAAGACGGCAAGGCCGAAAAGGCCCTGGAATCCGTCGAAAAGTGGCTGGAAACCGAGCACGGCATCGTGCTGCTGCAGCCCGGCTACAAGGACTATCACCTGGAGCTGGGCGAAGTGTCCTCCTATCCTCCGGGATACAAGGAGAACGCCGGCATCTTCTGCCACAATAACCCCTGGATCATCGCTGCCGAGACCGTCGTGGGCCACGGCGACCGCGCCTTTAAGCTCTACAGCAAGATCGCTCCCGCCTACCGCGAGGAGATCAGCGACCTGCACAAGATGGAGCCCTACGTTTACAGCCAGATGATCGCCGGTAAGGATGCCAAGAACTTCGGCCAGGCCAAGAACAGCTGGCTGACCGGCACCGCTGCCTGGAACTTCTACGTCATCAGCAACTACATCCTGGGCATCAAGCCTGACTGGGAGGGCCTGAAGGTCGATCCCTGCATCCCCCACACCTGGGATGGCTACAAGGTCAGCCGCCGCTTCCGTGATGCCACCTACGATATCACCATCGACAACGCTGCCCATGTGTGCCGCGGCGTGAAGTCCGTGACCGTGGATGGCAAGGCCATTGAAGGCAATGTGCTGCCCGTGTTCGGCGATGGCAAGACCCATGAGGTCAAGGTTGTTCTCGGTTAAGTAACATAACACGGCGGAGAGGGTTTCCTCTCCGCCTTTTGCGTAGGTGCAGATATGAAGAATGAATCCCTGACCCTGTTCATTCCCCTGTATGGCAAGGCGTTGATGAGCCGCGAGGGCATCTTCCCGGATGCGACGGCGGAGCGCATTGTTGCCAGCGTAGACTATGATTTCTCCAAGGTGGATCAGAGCCGCAAGCTGGCGATTTACATGGCCATGCGCGCGGCCCATTATGACCGCATGGTGCAGGAATATGCCGCGAAGCACCCGGATGGCGTGGTGATTCAGCTGGGCGTGGGGCTGGACAGCCGGGTGAACCGGGTGCAGGCTACCTTGCCCTGGTACGACCTGGATTTCCCGGAGGTCATTGCGCTGCGGCAGGTGTACTATCCGGAAACGGAGCGGTATCACCTCATTGCTGCGCCTGCGCTGCCTGCGGACTGGCTGGACGGCATTCCGCGCTACACCCACGCGCTGGTCATCGCCGAGGGGCTGAGCATGTATCTTTCCGAAACGGACATGCGCGGCCTGATGGCGGCCTTCCGGCAGCATTTTGGCGAAACGGAGTTCGTCTTCGATGCTTATTCGCCCCTGGCAGCCAAGCTGTCCAAGTGGAAGAACCCCATCAACGCCGTGGATGCGAAGATCGACTTTGCCATGGACGATCCGTCCCTGCTGGAAGGCGAGGGGAGCGAGTGCATCATGAACAGCGACATCATCACCCCGGACATGGTGGCCCGGCTCCGCGGCAGCGACGCGCTGCGATTCCGCTTCATGGGCGCGGCGGGGAAGAGCTTCTACCGCATTTATGGCTATCGACTGACATAGATGTAACAAACGGAAAAAATTTTCTCAAAAAACACAATTTTTAAGAAGGATGTTTCACTGACCACGTCGAATGGGTATAATACAGACACCAGATCATCTGAAAGAGAGGACGTGGTGCCAGTGGCACAAACTGATCAGCGGAGGCAGCCGAAACAGTAACCGGCCTGCGTCCGCTTTTTGTCATCCCATCCGGAAAGGAGCTTATGATTTATGAAGATGACCATTAACGCCCGCAACATGACCGTATCTCCCGCTGTGACCAAGCGCATCGAAAAGAAAACCATGAAGATGGAACGCTACCTCCTGCCCGATACCGAAGTGCAGATCAAGATGCAGAAGGGCAAGAAGGACCAGCGCATCGTTGAGATCACCGTGCCCATGGGCAACAACGTGATCCTCCGCAGCGAAGCCACCGCTGACGACAACAACCTGTTCCTGGCCATCGACCAGGCTCTGGCGAAGATCGAACGCCAGATTCACCGCCACCGCACCAAGCTGGGCAAGCGCATCCGTGATGACGCCTTCGTGCCCGAAGTGCCTGAGTATATCGACGAGGAGCCCGCTGTGGAAGAAGGCGCGCCCAAGGTGGTTCGCCACAAGACCTTCCCCGTGCGCCCCATGTCCGTCGAGGACGCAGCCATCCAGATGGAGCTGCTGGGCCACGACTTCTTCGCCTTTGTGAATATCGAAACCGAGCGCACCAACATCCTCTACCTCCGCAAGGACGGCGACCTGGGTCTCCTTGAGCCCGAAGCCTAACCAGAGGCGCTGCCTCTGGACTCCGCCAAAGGGGCTTAGCCCCTTTGGAAACCCATTCCGCGATGGAGTTGAGGGCCTTCGGTTAGGGTGGTAGCGCGTGATGCATATATTTATTGGCGGCAGGGTGATGTGCCCTGCTGCTTTTTTGATGGGGAAAAGGGTTTGGGGGCGCGGTTGTCGAAAATTTCCTTATTATTTGAAGGGGAGATGATCCCGTGCAATTGACTTGTTTGGGCGTGAACGGCCCGTTCCCGGCACCGGAGGGGGCGACCTCCGGCTATTTGGTGGTGCAGGGAGAAACACGGCTGCAGCTGGATATGGGCAGCGGTGTTTTGGCTGCGCTGACGGAGCGCACGCCGCCGGAGGCTTTGACGGCGGTGCTGCTTTCGCATTGGCATTATGATCATTGCAGTGACATGCTGCTGCTGATCTACCGCATGGAGAGCCTGGTGGTGCAGGGCGCGGAGCCGCTGGACGTGTACGGGCCGCTGGACAAGCGGTCGCTGGTGCGGCAGGCATTGCTGGCCAGCCCGGCCTTCCGGGTGCATGATGTGCAGCCCGGTGATGTGCTGCGCCTGGGCGATGTGGAGGTTAAGGTGGGCCTGGCCCGGCATCCGGTGCCGGCAGTGATGCTCCGCCTGGAGGCAGAGGGCCGCAGCCTGTGCTACACCGGTGACACCAATGAGGTGGAAGGTCTGGTGGAATTTGCCCGGGGTTGCGATTTACTGCTGGCGGACGGGTTGTTCCCCCAGGCGGCGTGGAGCACGGCCAAGCCCCATTTGTCGGCGGCCATGGCGGCGGAACTGGCCCGGGATGCCCAGGCTGGCAAGGTGGTCATCACCCATCTGAACCCGGCCATTGATGCCGCAGGCTTGCTGAAAGAGGCCCGCGCCGTCCGTCAGGATGCGGTGCTGGCCCAGCGGTTTGCCACCTACACCGTATGAGAAACAGGGATTACGCCTGGCTGCTGCCTGTGGCTGCGCTTGCGCTGGCTGCAGGCATTCTCCTTGGCCGGGCGGCAGGGAACGTGTGGCTCCTGTGGCTGATGCTGCCCTGCGCCGTCGGGGCCTGTGCCTTGCTGAAGGGGCGCAGCCGTCTGGTGGCAGCGCAAGCGTTGGTGCTGGCGATAGGCTGCGTGTTGGGGTGGTATGCGTATCATCCTGCGCTGCCGGAGGAAGGGGACTACACCATTTCCGGCGTGGTGGCGGAGGAAATCCGCCTGCGCGAGGATGGTCAGGTGCGCACCCTTTTGCGGGGCGTTACGCTGAATGGCGAGCCCCTTCGTGCCGGGGCGTACTGGTCGTTTTACCTGCGCGGCGAGGAAACGCTGCCCGAGGGCCTGGCTCCCGGTGTGCGCGTGGAACTGACGGCCCGGGTTTATCATCCTGGCGGGCCGGACAACCCCGGCGGCTATGATTTTCGGGAATATTTGCTGCAAAAGGGCGCGACCATCGGCGTTTACGGCAATGGTGAGCTGACTTGCTCGCCCAGCTGGCATCCCCTGGGATTGGCGGCGGCCCTGCGGAACAAACTGGCGCAGGCTCTGGCGGCGGCCATGGGGGATGCGGCGGGCGGCTATGCGGCCACCATGCTGCTGGGCAGCCAGCATCTGGTGCCCACGGAGGACCGCGAGGCCTTCAGCAGGCTGGGCATTGCCCACATCCTGTCGGTTTCCGGGTTCCATGTGAGTGTGCTGGCCGGGTTGGTGATGATGCTTTTCCGGCGTCTGCATTTGTCGCGGAAGGTGCGGTTCCTGTGGCTGGTGTTGCTGCTGGCCCTGTACAGCTGGCTGACCGGCCTGCACGCGCCGGTGATCCGCGCGTCGCTGCTCTTTTTGCTGTTTGAATTTGGTGCGCTGAAGCACCGCCAGCGCAGCAGGATTCATCTTTTGTGTGCGTCCTGGGTGGTGCAGTTGCTTGTTTCCCCGGCGCAGCTCACCAGCCTGAGCTTCCAGCTGACCTACGGGGCCATGCTGGGCTTGATGCTGGTCACGCCCTGGCTGGAGGCCCGGTGGTCGCCCCGGCGTGGGAGCAAGGTGTGGTCGTGGTGCTGCGCGGCTTTGGGTGCTCAGGCGGGCATTCTTTTGCCGGAATTGTACTGGTTCCACGAGCTGCCGCTGCTGGGTATTCTGCTCAACAGCCTGGTGATGGGCGCGGCTACCGTGCTGATGACCCTTTGCTGGGCGGTGCTTTTCCTGCTGCCGGTCTTTCCGGTGGCGCAGCTGCTGGGCCAGTTGACGGCACTGCTTCTGGATGGTATGCTGATGGTGGTGCGTTTCCTGGGCGGCTGGGAGGGCATCACCCTGTGGACATGCCGCGCCACGCTGCTCACGGCTCTGGCCTGGGCGGTGTGGATGCTGGCCATGAGCTGGTGGTGTCCCGGCAAGCGGCGGCCCATGGCATTGGTGCTGAGCCTGGTGGTGCTGGCGGCGTCGGTATGCCCGTGGCCCAACACGGGCACGCGGTATGTGCAGCTCAGCGTGGGCGAAGCGGATGCCGCCGTTTTGCAGGATGGCCCGGTGACCATGGCCATCGACACCGGTGAGGACGGGCAAGCCCTGGCGGAGTACCTTCACCAGCGGCGGCTGAGCCTGGATGCGCTGGTGCTGACGCACCTCCATGCCGACCATGCCGGCGGCGTGCAGGCCCTGCTGGACAGCCGCATTCCCGTGGCGGTGTGCTATCTGCCCTGGGGCGCGGAGCAGGCGCTGATCGACGCAGGCATGCAGGAGGCCCTGGATGCCCTGGCAGCCTCGGGGACGGAGATCGTCCACTGGGGCCGGGGAGACGAATTACCCTTGCCCAGCGGCAGCATCACCGTGCTGTGGCCGGAAATGGGCAAGGTTCGTCCTGCACAGGATGCCAACGAATCCTCCCTGGTGCTTCGGGCGGAGCTTTGCGGCACGTCGCTGTTGCTCACCGGCGACCTGGGCGGAGTCTATGAAATGTACGCCGCGACCCCGGCGGATGTGCTGAAGGTGGCGCATCACGGGTCAGAAGGCAGCACGTCGCCAGCGTTTTTGCAGGCGGTCGAGCCGGAGGTGTTGCTGCTCTCTTGCGGCGACGAGGCCCGCAGCCTGTCCATGGAGGCGCGGCGGGGCGGCATTCCCATGGCGGACACCCGCGCAGGCGGCGCGGTGACCCTGGAATTTGACGAAAACGGCTTCACCGTGGAAACCCTGCGGTGAGGGAGAGGATCATATGGATCGCAAAGAACTGATGCAGGCCATCAAGGATGGCAGGGTGAAGGGTGCCTATCTGCTGGAGGGCACGGAGGAGAACATCAAGGCCTCCGCCCTGGCGGCACTGCGCAAGAAGCTCCTGCCCGAGGGTCTGGAAGAACTGAACGAAAACCTGATGGACAACCCCACCACCGATGCCCTGATCGCCGCGGCGGAAACCCTGCCCTTTCTGGCGGATCAGCGGCTGGTGGTGGTACGGGAGCATCCTGCCCTGACGGGCCGTGCCGAGGCTGATGACCGGCTGCTGGATTATCTGCAGCATGTGCCGGATAGCTGCGTTATGGTGTTTATGCAGCGCGGCAAGGCGGACGCCCGCAAGAAGCTCTACAAGGCGGTGCAGAAGCACGGCGCGGTGGTGACCTTCTCCCCCTTGACGGATGTGGAGCTGAACCAGTGGATCATCCGCGCCTTCGGGGCCATGGGCAAGCAGTGCTCTACGCAAACGGCCTCGCTGCTGGCCTTTACCGTGGGCAACGATACGGCTCTGCTCCGCACAGAAATGGAGAAGCTGGCGGCCCTCACCGGCGAGCGGACGGACATCCTGGACGAGGACGTGCATGCCGTGGCCACGCGCTCCATCGAGTGCACGGTGTTTGAAATGGTGGACGCCGTGGTGGCCGGGCAGGAGGGCAAGGCCTTTGGCCTTTTGCGGGATATGCTGGTCAGCGGCTCCGACCGCATCGGCATCCTGGCCATGCTGCTTCGGCAATACCGCCTGTTGCAGCATGTGAAGATCATGCAGTTTGAAAAGAAATCCGCCCAGGAGATCAAGCAGAACCTGGGCATCGCCCCCTTTGCGGCGGAGCGGTGCATCCGCCAGGCCCAGGCCTATACCGGCAAAGAGGTGAAACAGGCGGTGGACATCTGCCTGGACACGGAGTACCGCATCAAAAGCGGCCGGATGAACCAGGAGGGCTCCCTGGAAGCTGCTATGCTGGAAATATTCGCCCTGCGGCATGCACGCAGGCAGGCATAAGGAGAAAACCATGCGTCGAAGCGAGTGGAAAAAGCATTACACAACCGTCCTTCATGTGGATCCCAAAACCGGCAAGGAGAAACAGGTGCTGCGCTACATTGGTGCCTGGCATGCCATGGAGCCCGGCCAGCGCAAGGCCTGCGCTATCCAATGCGGCCTGGGCTGGGTGCTGGGCACGGCGGCATTCCTGACGGCAGGGTTGGTGCCCAACTGGGCCAGCCTGTGCCAGTACGTTACGCCCTGGTATGTGCTGTGCATGGTGCCGCTGATCTATCTGCTGCTGGGCCTGATCACGCTGCTGCGCCTGAAGCCGGCGGCATTCACGGAGATCGCCCGGTCGGACAGCCTGGGGTATATCCGGGCCAGCAGCTGGGGACTGGTGATCCTGGGCGGACTGTGGAGCATCACCACGGCGGTGTTCCTTTTGCAGAAGCAGGCCACCATCACCCTGGTGAACGAGCTGATCTTCCTGGGGGCTGGCGTGGTAACGGCGGGCATCGGCGGCTGGCTGCTGCTGGTATTGAAGGGCTTGCGCCTCACCACCTGGACAAATGAAAAGGAAGCAGCTGATACAGCTGCTTCCGCAGAAGAAAACCAGTGATGATTATTTGCCAAACAGGCTCTTCACCGCGCCCAGAATGCCCTTGGCCTTCTTGGCGGTGTCGTCGAGGTTCAGCTTGGCCTTGATGGCGTCGATCACGGCGTTGATCTGATCATCGGGCAGGTCCACGTTCAGCAGGCCCTCCAGGGTCTTGACGGGATCGGCGGTGAACTTGGCGATCAGGTTATCGTTGCCTTCCAGCTGGGAGAGCACATCGGAAATGATCTTCTGGATATCCATTGCAAATCGTTCCTTTCTTGCGGAAAATCCGCTTGTTATCAGTATACGGGACAAACGGAGAAAATTCAAGAAAGTGACAGAAATGTTCACCCAATCATCACGAAGGAGGACGAAAACATGGCATCAAAGGTAGGCAAGCTCATCAAGGAAGCCCGCACCGGCGCGGATCTCACCCAGGAAAAGCTGGCTAAGAAGGTGGGCGGCGGCTTGACCGCCAACGACATCAGCCTGGCAGAGCGCGGCGAGAAGGACCTTTCCCAGGCCCAGCTGAAGAAAATCGCCAAGGCGTGCGGCGTGACCCAGGCCTCGCTGCTCAATGCGGCCAAGGGTACCACCACGAAGAAGACCACCACCAAGAAAACCACTACCGAAAAGAAGCCCAAGACCCCCAGCAATGCCAACACCTCCATGAAGGTGACCACCACCGAGAAGAAGCTGATTGAGTACTACCGCCTGGCGGACAGCAACACCAAGAAGGCCGCCACCAGGGTGCTCAAGGGCGAGTGCAGCGACATGGTGATGACCCTGCTGGGCGGCAGCGACGGCGCAGCGGATTCCGTGGCCGACCTGATCGGCGACGCGCTGGAGAACCTGTTCAGCAAGTGAGGCGATGGGGATGAAGTACCCGTGGATCGATGCATATCTGCTCAGCAAGCCCGGCGTGACCCGTAACGATGAAAACTGGAACTGGCAGCGCTACATGCTGGGGGACAAAATGTTTGCGGCGGTGTGTCTGGATGAAACGGACACCCCCTATTACATCACCCTGAAGCTGGATCCCCTGGAGGGCGAAGCACTGCGCAAGCAGTATCCGGACATTCATCCCGGGCATTATATGAACAAGCTGCACTGGAACTCTGTCCGCCCTGACGGCGACGTACCGGAGGAACTGCTGAAGCATATGCTGGATGAATCCTACTGGCTGATTTTGAAGGGCTTCAGCAAAAAGAAACAGGCAGAGATCCTGGCGGAGAAAGCATGAAGAAAGTCGTATCCCTGAAAAAGCAAAGCAAGCGCGCCCAGCGCGAATACCACCTGAGCCGCCGCGGCAGCTGGGGCGAAGTGAACCCGGTGAGCCGCACGGTGGAAAGCAAAAAGGTCTACAACCGCAAACGGCTGGGGAAGCCCGGGGAGGAATAGCATCGTGGTAAAGGCCGTTATCTTCGACATGTACGAAACGCTGATCACCCTGCATGCGGCTCCCCTGTATTTCAGCGCGGAAATGGCGGCGGATGCAGGCGTCCCGGTGGAGGACTTCCGCCGGGCCTGGTATCCATCGGAAATGGACCGCACCCTGGGCAGGCTGGACCTGGAGGCTGCCCTGCGGCCGGTGCTGGAGCAGTTCGGCTGCTGCCGTCAGCCGCTGATCGACCTGATGGTGGAAAAGCGCAAGGCAGCCAAGCGGACCTCCTTCGACCACATTCATCCGCAGGTCGTTCCCATGCTGCAGGCCCTGAAGGACAAGGGTCTGCGCATCGGCCTGATTACCAACTGCTTCTGGGAAGAGGCGGAGTACATCCGGCAAAGCCAGCTGTTCCCGTTTTTTGATGCGGCGCAGCTCTCCTGTGAGGTGGGGTTGTGCAAGCCTGACCCGGCCATCTACCACAGGTGCGTCCAGCAGATGGGTGTTGCCCCGGAAAAGTGCCTGTACATCGGCGACGGCGGCAGCCGCGAGCTGGAAACGGCACAAAGCCTGGGCATGCAAGCGGCCCAGGCAGTGTGGTATCTGAAGGATGGCACCCTGCAGCCCAAGGGCAGAATGCCGGAGTTTACCCAGTTGGAAGCCCCCATGGACGTGCTGGGCATGCTGTAAAAGGAGAGCGTATTGCATGAGTGAAGAATTTGACATGGATGCCCTGCTGGACGAAATGGACGCCCGCATTGAGGACACGGTGGAAAATGCGGTGGAGGAGCAGGTGGCGGATGCTGTGACCTGCGCCCTGCAGGACGCCCTCCCGGAGGCACTGGAGGAGTGCCTTGCCGATTTTGAATTTGTGCTGCCCAACGGAGCCGTCGTCCGGCCCCGGCAGCATATGAAGCTGCTCAGCCCGGACAAGACCAAGCTGCTGTTTTGCTACGGCGGGCTGCGGGTGGATGGCAGCTCCCTGACGGTGCAGACGCGAGTCAGCAGCTGGGAGACCATTGCGGTCTATCCCAGCCGGGAAGAGGCCGTGGAAGCACTGGTCAAGGTGAAAAACGCCATGGATGCCCATTTGGAGATGCTGGAGCTGTAAAGCAAAAATAAAAAAGCCTTCGCACAGATCGTTGCGAAGGCTTTTTGCTTACCTGCGGATGGTGAAAACTTCCTTGCGGTGGGTGTCGGTGGCGTTGCCGAAGGCATCCTGCCCGTCCAGATAACGGGTGATGGTCAGGGCGTCGTCGTCGATGACCTCCACGTCGCAGTGGCCCAGGCGGAGCACGTCGCTCTCCCGGTGGTGGTTCAGCTTGGCGGCCACAAAGTCGTGCAGGGCCTTGTCCTGGTGTGCCCAGGGGAAGGGACGGCGGCAGAAGGGATCGGGGCAGCCGGTGAGGCCCGCCTCGTCGCCGTAGTAGATGGTGGGGCAGCCGGGCAGGGCGCAGAGGATATCCACGCACAGCTTGTACCGCTGTACGGCCAGCTCATACTCGGCAGGGGTCAGGCGCAGGGCCTGCTGCTCATCCTTGCTGAGCTCCTTGCCCTCCTTGCCGCAGAGCACGTTCAGCACGCGGGCGCGGTCGTGGGAGCCCACCAGGTTCATCAGCGCATAGCGGAACTGGGCAGGGTACACCTCGGCCTGGTGGTTGATCAGCCGGGCCAGGTCGCGGGCGGTGCCCTGACCGGTCACGAAGGCCAGGATGGCCTCGCGCAGGGGATAGTTCATCACGGAGTCGAGGGTGTCGCCGGTGCAATAGCAGCGCATTTCGCCATAGGCGACCTTGTTGCTGGCATCCTCCCACACCTCGCCCAGCACAACAGCCTCGGGGTCGGCCTTCTTGGCGGCCACGCGCAGCTTGCGCAGGAAGTCCATGGAGAGCTCGTCCGCCACGTCCAGACGCCAGCCGGAGGAACCAGCGTGGATCCAGCGGGGCACGATGCCCGTTTTGTCCTGGAACATGAACTTCTGGTAGTCGGGGTTGTTCTTGCGGCACTCGGGCAGGGAAGGAATGCCCCACCAGCAGGCGTATTCATCCCGGGAGCCCTTGAAGGTGTACCACTCGTAGTAGGGGGATTCCGGGCCCTGGTAAGCACCGATGGTATCGTAGTTGCCGAAGTGGTTGAAGTAGCGGCTGTCCTCACCGGTGTGGGAGAACACGCCGTCCAGCATCACGTTCATGCCCGCGGCCTTGGCAGCCTTGCACAGGGCCTTGAACTCGTCCTCGGTGCCCAGCAGGGGGTCGATCTGGGTGTAATCGCCGGTGTCGTAGCGGTGGTTGGAGCGCGCGCGGAAGATGGGGTTGAGGTAGATCACATCCACGCCCAGCTCCTTGAGGTAGGGCAGCTTCTCCTGAATGCCCGTCAGCGTGCCCCAGAAGAAGTCCAGGGCCATATGGTCGCCGCTGCGGGGATCGCTGTCGGTGAGAAGATCCTCGTCCCAGTTTTCGTGGATGTGGCGATCCTTGCGGTTGTCCACAGACTTGGTGGGCGCGTGGTGGAAGCGGTCGGGGAAGATCTGGTAGATATTCGCGCCGTGCATGAACTTGGGCGTCTTGAAAGCAGGGTCATACACGGTGATCTGGAAGGACTGCATGCCTTCCTTCCACACGCGGCCCTCGCCGCCCATCAGATCCTCATGGTTGCCGTAGCGCAGGATGCGGCCATCCTTGCGATAGATAATGAAATCATACCAGAACAGGCCGGGCTCGGCAGGCAGGGTGACGACGCTCTCCCAGGTATCCTTGCCGTCGAACTGCATGGGATAGGCCAGCTCCTTGCCCGTCCAGGTGCGAAGGATCACGCTGGCGGCCTCGTCGCACTGGAAACGCAAAGTCACCTTGGCCCCCACGGTGGCAGGGCCCAGGGGATCACGGAAAAACACCTTGTGAGAATCATGGAGCAGCATAAAGAAATCTCCTTTAAGAAAACCCGGAGCGGGCAGCCGTTCCGGGTCGTTGTATCTTGGGGATTGTGGGCGGAGGAAAAAGCAGCAAGGTGGTCGTGATGCTTTCCACCTCATCCGGCCTAACGGCCACCTTCCCCTCAAGGGGAAGGCCCCTCTCAGTCGCCTTGCGGCGACAGCTCCCCCCAAGGGGAGCCAAGACGTTGCTTTCTTGCGTCGCGGCGCATCCGTTATGCGCCGTGACCCCGACAAGGATACCAGCGAAGCTTCGCCTTACCTAAAGGGTTTCGAAAGGGTCGAAGACCCTTCGCGGGATTCTTAAGGGCAGAGCCCTTAAGCGGGGTGCAGGGGCAAAGCCCCTGCCGGGGTCGAGGGGTGGAACACCTCGTTACTTGCCCATGGGGTCCAGGTGCCAGATGGTGTCGTTGTACTCGCGGATGGTGCGGTCGGAGGAGAACACGCCGGACATGGCGGTGTTGGTGATGGCCATTTTGAGCCACTTCTCACGATCGGCATAGTCCGCGTTCAGACGACGCTGGGCCATGGAGTAGGAGCCGAAGTCCTTCAGGACAAAGTAGGGATCGGCCATGTTGCCATAGTCGCCGATGAGCAGGCTGTGGTACAGATCCTGCAGGATGGTGGCATTGTTGGGGAACAGGGTGCCGTCGATCATCTGGGTCAGGGCCTGGCGGATCTCCTGGTTGGATTCGTAGATCTGCATGGGGTTGTAGTTGCGCTCGCGGTACATGTCGCGCACGGTGTCGGAGCGCATACCGAAGATGTAGATGTTGTCCATGCCGACCTGCTGGCTGATCTCCACATTGGCACCGTCCATGGTACCGATGGTCACCGCGCCGTTCATCATGTACTTCATGTTGCCGGTGCCGCTGGCCTCCTTGGAGGCGGTGGACAGCTGCTCGGACACTTCCGCGGCGGGGATGAGGATCTCAGCGGTGGAAACGTCGTAGTTCTCCAGGAACACAACCTGCAGGAACTTGCGGGCACGGGGATGCTTGGCGATCAGGTCGCTCAGGGCATTGATGAAGCGGATGATCTGCTTGGCGCGATAGTATCCGGGAGAAGCCTTGGCACCAAAGAAGAACACGCGGGGCTCCATGGTGAAGGATTCGTCATTCACGATGCGGTTATACAGCACCAGGATGTGCAGGGCGTTCAGCATCTGACGCTTGTACTCGTGCAGACGCTTGGACTGAGCGTCGAACATGAAGGTGGGGTCCACGTCGATGCCCTGGCGGTCCTTCACCAGCTTGGCCAGACGCTGCTTGTTGTGCAGCTTGATCTCGGCAAACTTCTCGCGGAAGGCAGGATCATTGGCAAAGGGCATCAGCTTTTCCAGCTGCTCGGGATCCTTGATCCAGTCGGTGCCGATGGATTCCTTGATCAGCTCGGTCAGCTCGGGGTTGCAGCTCATCAGCCAGCGGCGATGGGTGATGCCGTTGGTGATGGCGGTGAACTTCTCGGGCATCACCAGGTTGAAGTCGCGGAAGGTTTCGTCCTTGAGGATCTCGCCGTGGAGCATGCTGACGCCATTCACGGAGAAGGACATGGCGATGCACAGGTTGGCGATATGGATCTGGCCGTAGGAAATAACAGCCATCTGGCCGATGCGCTCCCACTGGCCGGGGAACTCGTTCCACAGGCGGGCGCAGAAGCGGCGGTTGATCTCCTCAATGATCTGGTACAGGCGGGGCAGCAGCTGCTGCATCATGGCTTCAGGCCACTTTTCCAGGGCCTCGGCCATGATGGTGTGGTTGGTGTAGGCGAAGGTCTTCTGCACGATGGCGGAAGCCTCGTCCCAGCCCAGACCTTCCTCGTCCATCAACAGGCGCATCATCTCGGGGATGGCCACGCCGGGGTGGGTATCGTTGATGTGGATGCAGACCTTCTCAGGCAGCTTGGAGAAGTCGTTGCCGTGCAGCTTCTTGAAATCCTTCAGGATGTACTGCAGGGTGGCGGAGGTGAAGAAATACTGCTGCTTGAGGCGGAGCATCTTGCCCTCGTAGTGGTTGTCTTCGGGGTAGAGCACCTTCGAGATGGTTTCAGCTAGCTCGATCTCTTCCACAGCCTGGACATACTTGCCCTGGCCGAAGGAGTTCAGGTCGATACGCTTGGGGCTGCGGGCAGACCACATACGCAGGGTGTTGACGGTGGCGGTGTCGTAGCCGACGATAGGCATATCGTAGGGCACGGCTTCCACGGTGTTGTAGTCGCGGTGGACGTACTTGGTCACGCCGTTCTCTTCCACGGTTTCCACGCGCCCGCCGAAGTGCACCTCGCAGGCGTCCTCCATCACGGCCATTTCCCAGGAGTTGCCGTTGTCCAGCCAGGAGTCGGGCAGCTCGACCTGCTGGCCGTCCACGATCTTCTGGCGGAATAGGCCGTACTCATAGCGGATGGTGCAGCCCATGGCAGGCAGATCCAGGGAAGACAGGCTGTCCAGGAAGCAGGCAGCCAGGCGGCCCAGACCGCCGTTGCCCAGGCCGGGTTCGGGCTCTTCCTTCAGGATGGCGTCGATGTCGATGCCCAGCTCGGACAGGGCTTCGCGGTACACGTCGGTGGAAACCAGGTTCAGCATGTTGCAATACATGCTGCGGCCCATCAGGAACTCAACGGAGAGGTAGTACAGACGCTTGTTCTTGTTGTTCTTGCGCATTTCGCGGGAAATAAGATACTTCTGCATGATCTGGTCGCGGACGGTGACGGCCACGGCCTTGTAGATCTGCTGCTGGGTCGCATCCTGAATGGTGCGGCCGTTATAGCGCTGAAGCTTGCCAAGAATGGAAGCTTTGATGGATTCTTTATCAAAAGAAGTCGTAGGCATGAAGCTCCTCCTCATCGGATGATCGGTATGTCAAAGACGGGCACAGAGCCCGACAGTGCAATAGTATACTACATTTTTCTTGAAAAGACAAGGTTTTGCGGCCAATGTAACCGATGATTGTTAAAGGATGAACAATATAGGCGAATTATTGCCAGATGCGATGGGCAAGGGGATTTGGTTACATGGAAATACGAAAACGAAGCGAGGGGAAGGTGGCAGCGCAAGTTGCCGGATGAGGTGTCACATTCCTTCCCCCGCGTCGCGGCGCATCCGTTATGCGCCGTGACCCCCACAAAAGGAAAACCCACTCTGCTTTCGCAAAGTGGGTTTCGAAAGGGCCGAATGGCCCTTCGCGGGATTCTTAAGGGCAGAGCCCTTAAGTGGAGTGTCCAGAGGGGCAACGCCCCTCGGGTGGGGTCCAGGGGCAAGGCCCCTGGTTACTGGTTCAGTTCCTTGCGGTAGCCGTCCAGCTCCTTCTGGTTGCCGTAGACGAAGTGGCCGGGCAGGATCTCGGTCCAGACGGGCTTGTCATTGCGGTAATCGTGGATGGAGGGATCGTATACCAGCAGCTTCTTGCTGCGCTCCAGGTAGGGGTTGGGGTTGGGCACGGCGGAGAGCAGGGCCTTGGTGTAGGGGTGCAGGGGGTGCAGGAAGAGCTCTTCGCTCTCGGCCAGCTCCACGATGCGGCCCTTGTGAATAACCGCGATGCGGTCGGAAATGAAGCGGACGACGGACAGGTCGTGGGCGATGAACAGGTAGGTCAGGCCACGCTTCTGCTTCAGCTCGTTGAGCAGGTTCAGTACCTGGGCGCGGATGGACACGTCCAGAGCGGAGATGGGCTCGTCGGCCACGATGAACTCGGGCTCCATGATCAGGCTGCGGGCGATGCCGATGCGCTGACGCTGGCCGCCGGAGAATTCGTGGGGGAAGCGGCTGGAGAACTCGGGCAGCAGGCCCACTTCCTGCAGGGCACGCTGCACCTTGTCCATACGCTCGGATTCATCCTTGTACAGGTGGAAGTTCTGCAGGCCCTCGGAGATGATGTAGTCCACCTTGGCGCGCTCGTTCAGGGAGGCCATGGGGTCCTGGAAGATCATCTGGCAGCTGCGGATAACCTTTTCGTCCATCTGCTTGGAGATCTTGCCGGAAATGCGCTGGCCGTTGAGCAGAATTTCGCCGTTGGTGATGGGGTTGATGCGCACGATGGCGCGGCCGATGGTGGTCTTGCCGGACCCGGACTCGCCCACCAGGGAGAAGGTCTCGCCGCGGTAGATGGTAAAGTTCACATCGTCCACAGCCACAAACTTCTTACGGCCGGAGCCGAAGGTGATCTGCAGGTCCTTGACCTCGATCAGGGCTTCACGGTTGGGATCCTCGTGGGGGTGGTTCAGATCCACGCTGGCCTGGTTGGGATCCAGGTGCTGGCGGCTCAGCTTGCGGATGGTATCCGGCTGCTCCACATGGGGTGCACGGGGGTCCATCATCCAGGTCTTAGCCTGGTGGGTGGGGGTCACGTCGAACAGCGGGGGCTCCTCCAGGAAGTCGATGTTCAGGGCCTTGCGGTTACGGGGGGCGAAGGAGTCGCCGGTGATCTTATTGAACAGGTTGGGGGGCGTGCCGTCGATGGCGGGAAGCTTCTCGCCCTTCACGCCCAGCTGGGGCAGGGCAGACAGCAATGCCCAGCTGTAAGGATGCCAGGAATCGAAGAAGATCTCGTTCACCATGCCGATCTCAACGATCTGGCCGGCGTACATCACAGCCACGCGGTCGGCCACGTTGGCCACAACGCCCAGGTCGTGGGTGATGTAGATGATGGTCATGCCCTGTTCTTTTTGAAGTTTGCGGATCAGGTCCAGGATCTGGGCCTGGATGGTCACGTCCAGGGCGGTGGTGGGCTCGTCGCAGATGAGGATCTGGGGACGGCAGGCCATGGCGATGGCGATGACCACGCGCTGGCGCATGCCGCCGGAGAACTCGTGGGGATACTGGTTATAACGATGCTCGGCATTGGGAATGCCAACAGCCTCCAGCATGCGGATGGCTTCGCGCTTGGCGGCGGCACCGCGCAGGCCCTGATGCAGCTCGATGGACTCCTGGATCTGATGGCCGATCTTCTTCAGGGGGTTCAGGGAGGTCATGGGGTCCTGGGTCACCATGGCGATTTTCTTGCCGCGGATGGTGCGCCATTCACGCTCGGTCTGGAACTTGGAAAGGTCCTTGCCGTCGTACATGATGGAACCGTGGGTGATGGAGCCGTTCTTGTCCAGCATGCCCACGAAGCACTTGGTGAACACGGACTTACCGGAGCCGGACTCGCCCACGATGGCCAGGGTTTCGCCCTCGTAGAGCTCCAGGGAGCACTTGCGGATGGCGGTCAGCTTCTGGCCGCGGAGGGTAAACTGCACTTCCACGTCCTTGGCGGCCAGGATCGGCTCGCTGGAGAGGATCTGCTTGGCACGCTCGTCAAAGTCGATGCCCAGGGGATTGTTCTTGATTGCTTCAGACATTGGCGGATCCTCCTTTCATCAAACGTGGTTGCGGGGGTCGCAGGCATCGGAGAAGGCATTACCCACCAGATAGAAGGTGATGGTAATGATGGACACGATGGCCGCGGGGAAAATCAGCAGGTAGGGGTAATCCAGGAAGTAGCTGCGGGCGTTGCGCAGCAGGATGCCCAGGGAGGGCGTGGAGATGTCCATCAGGCCCAGGTAGGTCAGGGTGGTTTCATAGGCGATGGTAGAGGGGATAGCCAGTGCCAGTCGCAGGATGATCACGCTGACCAGATAGGGGAAGATGTTCTTGCTGAGGATGCGCCACAGGCTGGTGCCCAGGCAGCGGGAGGCCAGGTTGTACTCGCGGTCGCGGTACATGAACACCAGGTTGCGCACGTTGCGCGCCGTGGCCAGCCAGCCGAAGGCGATCATGGACACACCCATGATCAGGGTGGTCTTGCCCAGCATCAGGGCAATCAGGGTCATGTAGATGATGGTGGGGATGTTGTCGATCAGGTTGTACAGGCTGAAGAAGAAGCTGTCCAGCTTGCGGACGTAGCCCCACACCAGGCCGATGAGCACACCGGCGATGATCTGGCCCAGGGACACGCTGACGGCCAGCAGGATGGAGGTACGGGTGGCGTACCACACCTGGGACCAGTAGTCGCGGCCCATGTTATCGGTGCCGAACCAGTATTCCGCATTGGGGGCAGTGAACATCAGGCTGTTGTCGATACGCAGGTTGAAGACATCGTACTTGCCGATAGCACCGGCGATAAAGGTGAAGATGAACAGTGCCACAAACACCAGGGACATCACCACCGCAGCCTTCTTGCGCAGGAAGTTGCGCCAAACGCTCCTCCAATAGGAGTACTGGCTGTAACCGATGCGCTCGGCGTCCTGGGCGCGGTATTCAGCATAAGAGAACAGCTGCTTTTCAGGCAAGGTGGAACGGGAGTGAACGTGCACCCGGCCGCGGTTGTACTTCTTGTCGATATTGCTGTCCGTCATGGAGCGGTTGATGGTAAGATCGACCACGGGTGCTTCCAGCTCGGATACAGTTTTCTTGTTCATGTCCATTAGCGAGTCGCCCCCTTATTTGTCAGACGGATACGAGGATCGATAAGGCTCATCAGCAGGTCGCCCAGGAAAACGCCCAGGATGCCCAGCGTAGCATAAAGCAGCACTACGCCCTGCACCACGTTCAGGTCATAGCGGGCGATGGCGTCTGTCAGCAGCGGGCCCATGCCAGGCACGGAGAAGAAGCGTTCCACCAGCAGGGAGCCGCCCACCGTCAGCAGGATGGAATAGGGCAGGTACTGGGCCAGGGGCACGAAGGCATTCTTCAGCACATGGCGGTACATCACGCTGCGGGTGGACAGGCCCTTCAGCTTGGCCAGACGGATGTAATCCTTGTTCAGTTCATCCACCATGTAGCGGCGGGTCCACAGCATATAACCGGCGATGGAGCCGATGGACAGGCACACCATGGGCAGGATGGAAGACGGGCCGGGCTTTCGCATGGTGAACATGGAAGGCAGCCCCAGCACGCGGGAGCCAAAGGCCAGAATGAGCGAATAAGTCACCAGGCTTGGCACAGCGTTGACGAACACGGTGTAGGCGGTGCCCACGGCGTCCAGAATACCGTCTTTATAACGGGCCTGCAGCACGCCGAAGATCACGCCGATCACCAGCGATATGCCCAAGGCCTTCAAACCAAGCTCCATGGAAATAGAGAACTTGGAGCCGATCACCTTGGTCACAGGCTGATTGGCCTGGATACGTCTACTGACGCCCAGGTCGCCCTCGGTGAAGATGCCCTTGAAATAATCAGCCAGCTGCTTCAGCGGGTGATCCAGCAGGCCGGAGGCCAGCAGACGGTCGTGCTTCTGTTCCTCGGTGAGCTTCATCAGCTCGTCCTCAGTAAAGAAGTAGTCGGTGGGCATCAGGCGCATCAGCAGAAAAACCAGCGTGACCACCAGCAGTACGGTGAGCAATGATTGCAGAAGCCGCTTCAGGATATACTTTGCCATCACTTCATCCCCTTGATCATATTTCTTGCTTCTCAAAAGAGCAGATGCGAAAAAAGCGCAAGCTCTCCTTGCATTAAAGCTATTCTACCATAACAGACCGGTGGGATGTCAACCTGTAATGCAATAAAAGTACAGAAAAATGTAGAATCGTCCTTGTGAGAATGGTTCCCACAGGGCAAAAATGCAGGAAATGTCAAAGGAAAATACAAAAAAGAGAGATCCCTTGCGGGATCTCTCCAGAGATGCGATGTGATTACTTGGCCAGAGCAGCGATCTCTTCGGTGGTGTAGATCTGATCGTTGGTCTCCCAGTTCACATAACGATAGGCCTGGATGCCGTAAGCGCTGTAAACCTTGGAGTAGGGGTTGATGCAGGTCAGTTCCCAAGCCACTTCGTAGGAAGCGGGGATGGTCAGCGCGTTCTCGATGAAGTAGGCCTCAGCCTTGGCGAAGGCGGCGTAACGAGCGTCGTTATCGTCGGTGATGGCCTTGGCTTCGTTAACCAGACGGGTGAACTCTTCGTAGGTAGCGATCAGGTCAGGATCGGTGGCCTTGTTGATCATGGAGTAGTTGTTGGAGTAGTAGGCGGCAGGATCGTTGTAGGTCTCCTGGCCCAGGAAGTTCACGGGATCAGCGAAGTCAGCGCCCCAGCCGTTGATGAACAGGCAGTTATACTGGGGAACACGCACTTCGTTGGTCAGGGAGGAGATGTAGGTGCGGATCTCCAGCTTGACCAGATCCTCGCCCAGGCCGTCAGCGATCACCTGAGCCAGAGTCTGAGCGGAGTCCATAGCGGTCTGAGAGTCGCCCTTGATGTAGTACACCATGTTCACGGGCAGCTTCACGCCCTTGGCGGTCAGCTCTTCGATGGCAGCAGCCTTGTACTGGGCAGCCTTCTCAGCGTCGTAGCGAACATAGGTGTTGTAGTCATACTGCAGGCCCAGCTCGTCACGAACCAGCTGAGTGTAGTCGATGCCCTGGCTGTTCACAGCCACAGCGTTGCCGGTGTAGGCGTAGTTCTGGCAGGACAGGGGGTTGATGGCATTGGTACGGGCCAGGTAGGGGGTCATGTCCATGCCATAGTACAGGGCCAGACGGAAGTTCTTGTTGGCCACGGCGGTGTTCCAATCGGTGTAGGGGGTGCCGTCCAGGTTGTTCACGTCATACACCAGGTGCATCTGATAGGAGTACTTGGTGGGACGGGCTTCAACCAGGTTCTTGTTGAACTCGTGGTTCTTGTCGTTGTAGATGGTGGTCAGGGTAGCCTGAGAGGGCTGCACATGATCCAGCTCGCCGTTGTAGAACAGCTGATAGGCGGTGTCAACGGACTCAACCATCTTGATGGACACGCTGTTGAAGCGCTTCACGCCCTCAGCATTCCAGTAGTTGGGGTTGGCAACCAGCACCTTTTCATTCTGGTGAATGAAGGACTGCACAACGTAGGGACCATTGTACCACATGTTCTCCCAGGTGATGGCTTCGTAGCCGGCAACGCCGATTTCTTCGATCAGCTTGGCAGACAGGGGATACAGGCAGTTGTAGGTGGCCACGGAGGGGAAGTAGGTCATGGCGTCCAGGCACTCGTACACGATGGTCTTGTCGTCGGGAGCGGTAACCTTCACCAGCTCGGCGAACTTGCCATCAGCAGTCAGGGCCAGAGCGGCTTCTTCGCCCTGCTCTTCGGTCAGCTGCTTGGTGTAGTCGTAGTACTCCTTGGCACCAACGATCATGTCGTTGGGCATGGACACGTTGTAGGAATCGTTCTTGGCGAAGTTCAGAACCCATTCCAGACCGGTCAGCCAGTCCTGAGCGACAACGTCGGCCTTCTCATTGCCGTCCTTGTCGACCCACTTCATGCCGTCGTTCAGCACGAAGGTCCAGGTCTTGCCACCGTCGGGGGTGGACCATTCCTTGGCAGCGTTGCCAACCAGAGCGCCGCTGGCGTCGTTGGTCAGCAGGCCGTCAAACAGGTTGCACAGCACGTTCAGGTCCTGAGCGGCCTGAGACTTCTGGATGTTCCAGGTTTCCAGCTCACGAGAGGTGGTTTCCCAAGTGCGCAGATCGGTGATCTCGGCAGCACTGGCGGTGGTGATGCAAGCCATGGACAGAACCATAGCCAGAGCAAGCACCAGAGAGAGAAGCTTCTTCATGATAAGTTCCTCCTTGCTATCCCTTATTATATTTGGAAACAAATCGTACTGCTTATGAGAACAACAGCACTTTTTCCATATAGGCATTTTAGCAAGGGATGGGACATCTGTCAACCGAAATGCAATAAAAATACAGCATAAAATTGATTGTATACAACAGAATAAGATAAAATTGTCTGGGCATGCAATGCCACCTGCTATGCGTGCGCCGCCGCTTTGTTGCATAAACGCTGCCCCGGGTGTATAATTAACCCGAACACCATCCCAAAGGAGCTGCTTCCCATGCTGAAAAAGCTGAAAAACTTATGGACCCGCGATCTGGTCACCCCCATTATCCACAAAACCTTCACCCGGGTGATCATCGCCCTCACCGCCTCACTGCTGTGGAACGAGTTTATCAACAAGGGCCTTGTATCCATGCGTATGTATGCCTTCTTATTCTTCGGCGTGCTGTTCGCCGTTGCCACCTGGTTTAGTTATCTCCGCCTGGATGACATCAAGGTGCCGCAGTTCGACAAAAAGCTGTTCGACTGGAAGAAGACCCCTAAGCGCAGCATGGGCGACATGATCGACTACGTAGACGAGCACCCCGCCCCCTACGACGAGCTGGAGCCCGACGAGCAGACGCTGTGCCTGCTCATCAGCAACGGCATCTGCTGTGTGCTGTTTGTGGTGCTTTCCTTCCTATAATAGTATAACACTACACACTTCCCGCCCCCGTCTTTGCTGATTGTGAAGATAGGGGGCGGGGGGTTTGTTGAGAACGAGAAGAAAAAAAGCCTCTCGAGCCTTGCATTTATGTGTAAGAGTGGTTTTTGAGCGACTAAAGGCCATCTTCCGAACAATACAACCAATGAAATCGGTATTTCTTTCCAAGATCAGAGTTATTCTGCGACCAGGATGTTGACGGAATGCGGTTGCAGGGTGAGGCGAACGGTGAGCCCCTCCTGCTCAACGCCATTGTTGTTGATGAAGGGCACCACGGTTTCCTTGCCCACGTCGTTATAGTCGTCGGGGCTGGTGCCGCATAGGGTGTGCAGGGTCAGCTTGCGGGGGCTGTCCAGCGTCAGGGTGATCTGCTGAGAGTCGCTGATGTGCTTGTTGACCAGGGCGATGGCTACTGCACCGTCGTGGCTGCGGCGGGTGGAAACCACGTCGATGCAGTCCACGTCCACTTCGCCCTGCTCGCCGCAGACGCGGTAGGCGGGCACATCCTGCACCCACTGGTCGATCACCTCGTCGCCCATCAGGTGGACGTACATATCAAACACGTGGTAGGTGGTGCGCTTCACGATGCCGCCGGGGTAGGTGAAGATCGCGCCGCGGGTGTTGATGACCGGCGCAAAGTTGGCCATGCCTACAATGTCGGCGTGGCGCAGCACCATGTTCAGGAAGCAGCCGGAGAACACCGCATCCGCCATGGTATAGATGGCGTTGTCGTCGTTGCCGTTGCGGGGGTCAAGGTACTCTTCCTTGGTAACGGCCTGCTGGATGGTGTGCACGCCGGGATGGAACCAGGCACGGAGGTTCCACTCGTCAAAGGCGATCTTGATCTTCTTTTCCAGGCCCATGGCGTTGAGCAGCCCCTGCACCTTGCGGATGGGGGCATCCAGGTCGTGGGTGTAGGCCATGCACTGGGTATAGGGTGCGGTTTCGTTTTTGCCGTGGTGGAAATCCCAGTAGCCGTGCAGGGAGATCCATTCCAGGCGGTCGCCGCAGCTTTCCAGCAGGCGGGTGTTCCAGTCCATGTCCACCAGGGCGGCAGCGGTGAGGCTGGTGGTGGGGTCGACGTGCTGCATCATCTTGGCGGATTCCGTTACCAGCCGGGCCCATTCCTCGCTGCCCTTGGCACCGATCTCCCAATAGCCGTAGTTCTCGTTGCCCACGGACCAGTACTTGACGTTGTGGGGCTTCTCGTGGCCGTTGCGGATGCGCCACTTGGCGAACTCACCCTCGGTGGGCAGATTGCAGTATTCCACCCAGTCGCTCATTTCCTCGGCAGTGCCGGTGCCTGCATTGGTGCAGATATAGGGTTCGCAGCCGATGTCCCGGCACAGCTGGACGAATTCATCCGTGCCGAAGGTGTTGGGCTCCTCCACACGCCAGGATTTATCAAACACAGGGGTGCGGTTTTCGCCGACGCCCTTTTTCCAATTGTAGGAGGAAACGAAGCAGCCGCCGGGCCAGCGGATGATGGGCGTGCGGATGTTTTGCAGGGCCTCGATCACGTCGCTGCGGAAGCCGTGCTCGTTGGCCAGGGGGGACTGGGGATCATACACGCCGCCGTAGACCTGGCGGTGGAAGTGCTCTAAAAAATGGCCGTACAGAAGCGGACTGGCCTGGGCAAGACGGCGTTCGGGATTGATCTGGATGCGCATGGTATCATCCTTTCCGGTATGAAATTGTCAGGTGGTTTGTGCTTATCATACACGCACGGGACAAAATGTGCAATCCCCAAAAATGAAAAAACGCCCTGATGGGAGGATTCTTAAGGAACGGTTTATCCTGCAACGCACAAATGGGCATCCAGCGGCTTGGATGCCCATCTATTTACGGATTCGCAGACGAATTTGCATAATGTGTGAACCGTGGAAACGCAATGCATCGGAACGGTGCGTATAATTGCGCCCTCCTGAAATTTTTGGTGGATTGCATTTTCGGCTGCTGGACAAATTAGGTTTTTTTAATAAGCACTTTTAAATCAGATTACACAAATCCGACAAATCACTAATTCTTTGTTTTCCAATGCCTATACCCCAAAAATTCAGTCCAACACTTTCTGCGCACTTCATATCGCTCAATGAATCTCCACACATAAAAGATTCCTTCAAATTGATTTCCGGATATTTCCTTATTGCCTGCTTTATTAGCCCATTTCTCGGTTTGCAACAATCACATTGTTCGGTTCGTGCATGAGGACAATAGAATACATCCAAAATACTAATATCATTTTCTGTAAGTAATGCCAAAAGCTTTCTATTAAATTCATGATATTGCTCTATCGAAATAATTCCCTCTCCAATGATATATTGATTGGTTACAATAATTATTTCATACCCTTTTTCTTTCAAATACTTCATTCCCTGAATTGCTCCCGGCAATATCTCTGGATATTGAATCCGAATCCAAATATCATCTGGATAATCACGGTTAATTGTTCCATCTCTATCTAAAAAAGCAACTTTCATTATATTCTCTCGCTTCCTTATGTTGTATCATTATAAGGTGCAGTTTGCTATTTTGTACTTTCATTCTATCACAGCAGTACACAAAACCGCAAGCCAGTCAAAGGCTTGCGGTTTCATTGTTTGCAGAATGGTAGGGGAAAGATAACTCCTTCCTTTCCATCACCCTCACTGGCGGGGGCGTTTATTTTTCGGCATGCAGGCATCCGCAGCTGCCGCGGCAGACGATCTTGGCCGGCACGCGGATGATCTGCGGAGGCATACTTTCGTGGTGGATGCGCCTGCGCAGCAGGGTCAGGGCCTGGTCGATCATCTCGCTGATGGAAGGGTCCACCGTGCACAGCGGCATGGGGAAGTGGATGATGCCCTGAATGTTGTCGTAGCCGACGATGGCGATATCCTTGGGAACGTCGGCACCGATATCGGACAAAAAGGAAGCGGCGTTCCAGGCTTCCATGTCGCAGAAGACAAAAATGCCGTCCACGCCCTGGTCGCGCCAGTCGCACAGGGTTTTGACCACATCCACATTATGGTGGGAAACCGTCACGTGCCGGTTTTCTTCGGGAATGCCAAAGTCATCGCAGGCGCGCAGGAAGCCCTTCAGGCGGTATTCCGTGCTGTGGATAATGTTGAAGCCGCACAAAAAGGCCAGGTTGCGGCGGCCGGAGTCGATCAGGTGTTTGGTGGCTAGGTAGCCGCCCTGCTCTTCGTCGCAGAGCACGCAGTCGTCTTCGCCTTCATTTACGTAGCGGGACATCAGCACATAGGGCATGTTGGCGGCCCGCATCAGCTGGATGGACTCCTCCGCACCGCGGCTGGGGAACAGCAGGATGCCGTCCACCTGGCGGCTGAGGGCGGCCTCCACAGCGCGTCGCTCCTGCTCCGGGTTTTCACGGGAGCACAGGGTGAGCAGCGTGTAGCCCAGGGAAGAGGCGGCGTCGTGAATAGCATCAGCCACGGCGGCATAGTATGGATTGGACATGGCACCAAGGATCAGGCCGATGGTCTTGGTGCGGCCGGAACGGAGCGAACTGGCGGCGTAATTGCGCACATAGCCCATTTCTCGGGCCACTTTTTGGATCTGCTCGCAGGTGGCCCTGGAAATATCCGGCTTGTTTTTCAGTGCACGGGAAACCGTGTTGACCGTAAAGCCGGTTCGTTCAGCCACATCCTGCAGCGTTACTCGCCTTGCACGCACAGCGTTCTCTCCCTTCGCAAAACATCGTCTGCATTGTAGCATAGAAGGGTATTCATGTCAATTTTTGAGATAAAGGACAAAAATAATATAAAAACAGGACAAAGAGTATTGACAAGGAATGGAAATTGTGTTATTCTTATCTTGCGAACAACATTAACGTTAATGTCAACGATAATGTTTTGTGAAAGTCGAATAAACTGCAAGAAATTGCGTTTGTTTCGTTTGCCCATTTTTGAGCCGATGGTGTTCGCGATGGCTGGTTGTAATCAGCACCGATGTCAATCGGTGATGATCGATAATGAGGGAGGGGCGTCCCGCCCCGACTAACGAAACGAATCCCTGGATTCGTTGAAGTGTAATCAGCACCGATGTTAATCGGTGATGATCGATAAAAAAGGAGGTACCACTATGAAGAAGCTGGTTGCTCTCATCCTGTCCCTGTGCATGCTTCTGAGCATGGCGTCCTTCGCCACTGCCGAGGCTGCCCCCACCACCCTGACCATGTGGACGTTCATCGCCCAGCATCAGGAGTTCTATGAGTCCATGGCTAAGCTGTGGAACGAGCAGAACCCCGACCGTCAGATCGCTATCGAAGTGACCACCCTGGGTTACGACGACATGCACAACAAAATGAAGATCGCCCTGCAGACCGACGAAGGCGCTCCCGACATGTGCGACGTCGAGCTGGGCCAGTTCCCCAACATCCTGGCTTTCAACGACAAGCTGACCGACCTGACCCCCTTCATGACTGAGTACATGGCAGACCTGGTCAAGGCCCGCTTCGAGATCTATGCCAAGGACGGCAAGTACTACGGTGCTCCCACCCACGTTGGTGCCATGGTCGCCTTCTACGATGCCGAGCTGCTACAGTCTGCTGGCGTGGACTACACCACCATCAAGACCTGGGACGACTGGAAGGCCGCTGGCGAAAAGCTGAAGGCTGCCGTGCCGGACGCCTGGATGGGCACCGTTGAAACCTCTACCCAGTGGGTCGCTTCCCTGATGCTGGCCCAGCAGGGCAAGGACTGGCAGGACGGCGAGTCCGCCTTCATCAACACCCCCGAAGTGGCTAAGATCATCGACACCCAGAAGTCCTGGCTGGAAGCTGGCATCGCCCAGACCTGCCCCGGTGGTCAGCCCGACACCGAGGAAGGCAAGGCCTACATCGCCAACAACAAGATCGCCTGCGTCATCATGCCCTACTGGTTCATGAGCCGCTTCACCGGCGAAATCAAGGACGCCTGCGCGAACCGCTATGTGGTCGCTCCCTGCCCCGTGTTTGAAGAAGGCCAGATCCGTTCTATCGGCCAGGGCGGCACCGGCACCGTCGTGTACGCCAATGGCGCGAACCCCGAGCTGGCTGGCGAATTCCTGACCTTCGCCAAGATCTCTCCCATCGGCAACGAGAAGGTTTGGTCCTTCCTGGGCTTCGACCCCATCAACACCGCTGTTTGGGATGACGACGCCATCATGAAGACCGACGACAACGCCTTCAACCAGTATTTCGTGGGCTATCCCGTGGATGCTCTGAAGGAAATCCGTGCTGAGATCGGCTACGTCGTGTCCACCAGCATTTCTCCCACCATCAACAACTACCTGGGCACCACCCTGTGGAACGAAGTCTATGTGGACGGCGTTGACACTGCTGAGGCCCTGGAAACCGCTCAGGACACCATCGACAGCGATCTGTTCTAATCGGTTCAGACTAACCATCCGGCGCATGGGAGTTTCTTCCATGCGCCTTGTGTGATGATTCTCCGCAGGAGGAGGATCGTTGCTCTCCCATACCAGGGATAAAGAAAGGAGCGTTGCGCAATGCAAGCAACCCAAATTGTCAACGCAAAAAAGCAGCGTCGCAAGCAAACCTCGGTGCTGCTGGTGATTGGCGTATTGCTGATCATCGTTGGCCTGGTGGCCCTGTTCTCCCTGAGCGGCAAGTCCGTCCGCTTTGACAATGCCTACGACGCCGGCGGCGACCTGAGTCCCTACTTCTTCGAAAAGCTGGAAGAGGGCCAGAGCTACACCGCCCTGCAGAGCCTGTGGCTTGGTATTGTGCGCAACCGTACCCTTCCCATGCTGGCAGGTATTCTGTTCATCGTGGCCTTTGTGCTGTTGAACCGTGACCTGCTCTACTCCCAGAAGGTGGCCCCCTATGTGTTCGTGGCTCCCTTCATCATCACGTTCCTGGTCTTCTTCCTGTATCCGCTCATTTCCACTATCATGATGAGCTTCCAGGACATCAAGGCCTCGGGCAGTGAATGGATCGGCTTCAAGAACTACGAGAACATGTTCTCCAACAAGGTGTTCTTCATCGCCGTGAAGAACTCCATGCGCTACATGATCCTTACCTGCGCGCTGCTGATCCCCATCCCGCTGCTGCTGGCATACATGCTCAATTCCAAGTCCATGATGTTTGCCGGTGCGTTCAAGACCATCTCCTTCATGCCTGTGCTGTGCTCCGTCGTGGTGGCCGGTATCATCTTCCGCATGATGTTCTCCGAGCTCCCCGGCGCACTGATGAACCAGGTGCTGGTCGCCTTTGGCGGCGAACCCATCATCTGGCTGAAGGGTGAATGGACGGCCATGTTCGCCATGGTGCTTCTGTGCTGCTGGCGCTGGACGGGCATGAACATCCTCTACTACATGGCTGGCCTGAAGTCCATCCCCGGCGAATTGTACGAAGCCGCCGATATCGACGGTGCCAACGCCCTGCAGAAGTTCATGCACATCGGCTGGCCGCTGCTCAAGCCCACCACCGTGTATGTGCTGACCATTTCCATCTACGCCGGTCTGGCCATGTTTACCGAGAGCTACATGATCTTCGGCAACAACAACTCGCCCAAGAACTACGGCCTGACCATCGTTGGCTATCTGTACCGCTACGGCTTTGAAAAGGTCGATAAGTTCGGCTTCGCCTCCGCCGTCGGCCTGGTGCTGCTGGCCGGTGCGATGATCATCACCGTGGCGCAGCTGTACATGACTGGCACCATCGGCAGGAAGGAGGATTGACCATGACCACTGTGAATAAGCAGAAGAAAAGCAAGCTGGGCTACAACCCTGCGGCCCGTGCAGCCATGGTGATCTTCTTTGCTGTGCTGGCGATCCTTATCATCATTCCCCTGTATGCGCTGCTGCTGGGCACCTTCAAGGGCGGCGCGGAGCTGTTTGTTTCCGGCTTGAACCTGGACCCCACCTGGGATAAGCTCCACCTGAAGGCCTGGCGTTACCTCTTCACAGGCGTGATGAGCGACGGCGTTTACAACCCCCATGACTACTTCATCTGGTATAAGAACAGCCTGTTCATCGTGCTGGTGCAGGGCAGCCTGACGCTAGTCATCTCTTCGCTGGTGGCCTACGGCTTCTCCAAGTACAAGTTCAAGGGGCAGAACCTCTTGTTCCTGTGCGTGCTGCTGGTGATGATGATCCCCCAGGAAATTCTGATGCTGCCCATGTACACCCAGATCAACGCCATGGGCCTGCGCAACAGCTATGCTGGTGTGATGATGCCCTTCCTGGCGAACATGAGCGCGATCTTCTTCTTCCGCCAGTTCCTGGAGGGCGTGCCCTACGACCTGCTGGACGCTGGCCGCGTGGACGGCTGCACGGAGTACGGCATCTTCTTCCGCATCATCGTGCCCATCCTCAAGCCTGCTTATGCCTCCATGGCCGTGCTGGTGGGCATGGGCGCGTGGAATGGTCTGCTGTGGCCCATGCTGGTCATCTCCGACATGGACAAGTACACCATCCCGATCGGCCTGAACACCCTCTGGTCCCCCTACGGCAACAACTATGACCTGATGATCACCGGCTCCTGCTTTGCCATCCTGCCCCTGTTGATCCTGTTCTTCTGCGCGCAGAAGTTCATCATCGAGGGCATGACCGCCGGTTCTGTCAAGGGTTAAGCTGCACCGCGCAATCCGGCCTGCGTTTGCGATAAACGCAGGCCATTTCTATCACGGAGGAACATCATTATGAACAACGGCAACTACATCCGCACCCGCTGGAATGATCCCTTCATCCCGCAGCGGGCTGATCCCTATATCCGCCTGATCGACGGCCAGTGGTACTTTACCGCCTCCGTTCCTGCGTATGATTGCATCATCCTGCGCCGGGCCGATACGCTGGAAGGCCTGCGCACCGCTGAGGAGCATGTGCTCTGGCATGCCCATGAAAGCGGCGAAATGAGCCGCCATATCTGGGCACCGGAGATCCACCGGCTGGACGGCTGCTGGTACATCTACTTTGCCGCGGGCGAGAAGGACGACGGCTGGAAGATCCGCCCCTGGGTGCTTTGCTGCCAGGATGACGACCCGGTCACCAGCCGCTGGGAGGAATGCGGCATGCTGCAGCGCGTGGACGAAGACGGATTCAGCTTCACCGAATTTTCCCTGGACATGACCATCCTGGAAAACGCGGGCAAGCGTTACTGCATCTGGGCGGAGAAGGTCAGCGTGGGCAAGAAGATCTCCAACCTGTACATCGCCGAGCTGGAAACACCCCTGAAAATGAAAACGCCGCAGATGCTGCTCACATCGCCCACCTACGCCTGGGAACGCCATGGCTTCTGGGTCAATGAGGGCCCCACGGTGATCCATCGCGACGGCCGCATTTTCATGACCTACTCTGCCAGCGACACCAGTGCCGCCTACTGCATGGGCCTGATGTGGATGGACGAAAAAGATGATCCCATGGATATTTCCGCCTGGCACAAGCTGAACCATCCCGTCTTTGTGACAGACGTGGAGAAGGGCATCTATGGCCCTGGGCACAACACCTTCTTCACCGACGAGAAGGGCGACGTGTTCATGTCCTTCCATGCTCGGCCCTACGACGAGATCATCGGCGACCCGCTGTACGATCCCAACCGGCATGCCTTCATCATGAAGGTGGCATTTGCCGACGGGATGCCGGTGTTCAGCCTGGATAACCTATTGTTCATGAAATAAGCAACCAATCAAAGCCACCCGTTTAACGGGTGGCTTTGATTGGTTGCGTTGTTTTTCAAGCACCTACGCCACTCACCCCACTGCCTCATTGGCGGTGGTGGTTTGCATTTGCTGCCACAGGGCGTCCTGGCCGTTCAGGGTAACGGCAGGGCTGGCGGGGGCACTGGTGGGGTCGAAGGACACGGTGAGGTTCACGTATACGGCCACGTAGGGCGCGCCCATCAGGTCGATGGCGCGGTCCAGCTTGCCGGTGGGGCCGGAGAAACTCTTGCGGCCCAGGTCCTGGGCTTCCAGGGCGGTGGTGGCCACGTAGACGGTGGATTTGTCGATGCTGCCGTCCACGCTGCCGCTGATGTCGGCGGAAACGGTGAGCGCGCCGCCGGAAATGCGGAAGGTCACCGTGCCGATCTCATAAGCGTCGCTGGCGTGGAGGGGTACCGTGAGGGACGAACCCTCCAGGGCGTAAACATCAAGGATGGTGGCGGACTTCCAGGTGTTGGCACCGGACAGTTGGCTGAGCGGAAAGCCCACGGAGCAGGCGGCGTTGCCGCTCAGGCGGGGCATCACCCGGCGCAGGGGGAACTGATAGCTGCTGTCCCCCGTCCACAGCGTGACGTGATAGGTGGTCTGGCTGCCGGAAAGCCGCAGGTAGATGTCCTCCGAGCGGAACTTGCCGCTGCACAGGCCGTGATCGCGCTGATAGACCAGGCTGCCGTTTTCATCGGCAATGCTCAGTGTCACGGGGACTTCGCTGTCCAGGGTGCAGGCCACGCGCAGGTAGCTGCGGTCGGTGGTGAGGGAGGAGGCGATGTGGCTCTCCTCCCATCCGCCGCTGGCCGCCTGGGCGGCATCTACGGTGAACACATCCTCCGCCGCATAGCCGGGGGCGATGCCCAGCAGCATGGTCAGGCACAGGAGCATGGTCAACAGTTTTCGCATGGCATGTTCACCTCGTTTGCAGTGTTCTCGCTAACATAACGCAGGAGGAAACACTGTTCATCCTTGGTATGGGGAAATTTACAAGTGAAACTTGGATCGCGGGCACTGCCTGCTTACTTGGCGATGAAGTTCACCAGGCGGCCGGGCACGAAGATGGTCTTCACCACGTTCTTGCCGGCCAGGTACTTCTGCACATCCTCACGGGCGGCCAGGGTTTCTTCGGCCTGCTCTTTGGTGAGGTCGGCGGGGATCATGATGCGGCCGCGAACCTTGCCGCACACCTGAACGGCGATCTCGATCTCGCTCTTCACCATGGCAGCCTCGTCCCACTGGGGCCACTGGGAGCGCATCATGCCGGAGCCGAAGCCGTTCAGTTCCCACATTTCCTCGGTGATATGGGGCGCGACGGGGTTCAGCAGCTGGATGAGGGTCTTCAGCTCGGCCTTGGTGACGGAGCCGATGGCATACATTTCGTTCACCAGGCTCATCATGGCGGCGATGGCGGTGTTGAACTTCATGGCCTCGTAGTCCAGGGAGACCTTCTTGATGGTTTCATGCATGGTGGCCTTCAGCTTATCGGAGTAGGTGTCGCCCTCCACCAGCATTTCCTGCAAACGCCACACGCGGTCCAGGAACTTGCGGCAACCCTTGGCACCATTGGTAGACCACGGAATCGCCTGGTCGAAGGCACCCATGAACATCTCGTACAGGCGGAAAGCATCGGCACCGATGTCGTCGATGATATCATCGGGGTTCACCACGTTGCCGCGGGACTTAGACATCTTCTCGCCGTCAGTACCCAGGATCAGGCCCTGCGCAGTACGCTTCATGTAGGGTTCGGGGCAGGACACTTCGCCGATATCGTAGAGGAACTGATGCCAGAAGCGGCTGTACAGCAGGTGACGGGTCACGTGCTCCATGCCGCCGTTATACCAGTCAACGGGCATCCAGTAGTCGAGGGCTTCCTTGCTGGCAAAGGCTTCGGTGTTGTGGGGATCGCAATAGCGCAGGAAGTACCAGCTGGAGCCAGCCCACTGGGGCATGGTGTCGGTCTCGCGCTGGGCGGCGGCACCGCACTTGGGGCAGGTGCAGTTCACATAGCTCTCGATGCGGGCCAGGGGGGACTTGCCGTCCGTGCCGGGCTGGAAGTCCTCCACCTCGGGCAGGCGCAGGGGCAGCTCCTCATAGGGAACGGCCACCACACCGCAGTGGGGGCAGTGGATCAGCGGGATGGGCTCGCCCCAGTAACGCTGGCGGTTGAAGGCCCAGTCCTTCATCTTATACTGCACGCCTGCACGACCGTAGCCCTTCTGTTCGATCTCCTCCAGCACGCGCTCGATGGAGTCCTTCTTATTGGTATAGCCGTTCAGGAAGTCGGAGTTGATCATCTCGCCGTCGCCGGTGTAGGCTTCCTTCTCAATGTCGCCGCCCTTGATGACCTGGATGATGTCGATGCCGAACTTCTTGGCAAACTCCCAGTCGCGCTGGTCGTGGGCAGGCACAGCCATGATGGCACCGGTGCCGTAGCCCATCATCACATAGTCGGAGATGAAGATCGGCACTTCCTTGCCGGTGAGGGGGTTGATGCCGCTGATGCCCTCGATCTTCAGGCCGGTCTTTTCCTTCACCAGCTGGGTGCGCTCGAACTCGGTCTTCTTGGCGCACTCCTCGCGGTAGGCGCGGATGGCATCCATGTTGGCGATGCGGTCGGCATACTTGTCGATCATGGGATGCTCGGGAGCCATGACCATGAAGGTCACGCCGAACAGGGTATCAGGACGGGTGGTGTAGATCTCCAGCTTCTCGTCGGTGCCCTTCACGGCGAAGTTCACGAACGCGCCGGTGGACTTGCCGATCCAGTTCACCTGCTGCTGGGCGATATTCTCGGGATACTCAACATGCTTGAGGCCCTCCAGCAGCTTGTCGGCATACTTGGTGATGCGCAGGTACCACACATCCTTGGGCAGCTGCACCACGTCGCCGTGGCAGATGTCGCACTTGCCGCCCTGGCTGTCCTCGTTGGAAAGGACCACCTTGCAGGAGGGGCAGTAGTTCACCAGGGTCTTGTCGCGGAAGACCATGCCGTGCTCGAACAGCTTCAGGAAGATCCACTGGGTCCACTTGTAGTAGTCGGGATCGGTGGTGTCCACCTCGCGGCTGTAATCGAAGGAGAAGCCGATCTTTTGAAGCTGCTCGCGGAAGTGATCCACGTTCTTCTTGGTCACGATGGCGGGGTGCACATTGTTCTTGATGGCATAGTTCTCCGTGGGCAGGCCGAAGGCGTCCCAGCCGATGGGGAACAGCACGTTGTAGCCCTGCATGCGACGCTTGCGGGCGATGATATCCATGGCGGTGTTGGAGCGGGGATGACCCACGTGCAGACCGTTGCCAGAGGGATAGGGGAACTCGATCAGGCCGAAGAACTTGGGCATGGTGTGGTCGTCCAGTGCCTCAAAGGCATGGGTGTCCGCCCAGATCTTTTGCCACTTGGGCTCGATTTGTTTGGGATCGTAAGCCTTGAACTCCATGATGATTGCCTCCCTTTTGCTGACCTGTGGTGTAAGCAGGATAGAAAAAACGTTCCGCCCCTGCTTTTTGTGCAAAGACGAAACGTGTGTTTCGCGGTACCACTCTGCTTGCCTGCATGTGCAGGCCACTCATTGCGCTGTAACGGACGCATCCGCCGGCGTGGCCGGTTCGCTCCCGGGCGAGCGGCATTCCACTGTCCCGCCGCTTTGCACCAACCAGCGGCTCTCTTGGGGCGACAGAAGGGGAATGCGTTCCCGTTCATTACGATAGTAGAAACAGTATAGCATTTTTCTTGCCAAAAGGCAAGAAAAATAATTCGGAATGCGTAATTCGGAATTCGGAATTGAGAATCTCGGCACCAATGTGTTATGATGGTGGTCATGGGAGGTGCGGCTTATGGTGCAGGGTATTGCCATCGTGGGGCTCAACGGCAGCGGAAAGTCCACGCTGAACCACCTTTTGGCCAGGGAGATCGGCTATTTTGAGATGGACGTGGAGGACTACTATTTTCCGGAGCAGAAGGCGCACCGCCAGCACGCGCTGGATCATGCGCAGGTGCAGCCTTTCGGTCAGCCGTACACCGGCGAACGGGATCAGGCGGAGGTGGAAGCCGCCCTGCTGCGTGACATGGAAGCGCATCCACAGTTTGTGTTTTCTTCCGTTAAACTGAACTGGTGCGAGGAGCTTCGCCGCCGCATGGATGTGGTCTTCTGGGTGCAGGTGCCCCTGGAGACCCGGCTGGAGCGCATCCGCTCCCGTGAGGTCAAACGCTTTGGCGACCGTGCACTGCCCGGCGGCGATATGTACGCCCGGCAGGAGAACTTCCGCGCCCTGGTGGCCCGCCGCGATCCGGCGATGGTGGAGCAAAGCCTGCTTGGGCTTCATTGCCCGGTGATCACGCTGGACGGTACGCGCCCCTTGGAAGAAAATGTGCAAAACATGCTGGCGCATTTGTGATTTTTCCATAGTGTCCAACTGTTGCAAAGGGGTTGACAGATGGACACAAAATCGTTACAATATGAATGATCGGCTGCAGGAAGGTACGTTTTGGTATGCTTCCCGGCTGTTTTCGATAGAAATCCCCGCTCATTTTGTTATCGCTCCCTATGGGGCGTCGTTTTTCGGCGGCTGAACCGCATTCGGTTTGGTCGGCTGCATAAGGATTGCGCAAGGGGCGTATTGTGCCCATTTCCGGGTCGAACGTTCATTGTTATGTGGTTTTTGTGAGGCGCGGCAGGCTCTTTTCAGCTCGCCGTCGGGAAAAAAATAAAGAAGCGGACGGAAGTCCATCATCATGAAAGCAGCATGCAGCTGTGCGGAAGATTTCCGCACGGCTTTTGGCCGTTCCTGACAAAGAATCAAAAACATTAAAAGGAAAAGGAGGGGAAACAGTTTGCCTACGATCGTATGGATTTTGATCGCTCTGGCGGCTGCTGCCATCGGCTTTGTGGTCGGCGGAGCATACCGCAAGAACGTCACCGAAAAGAAGATCGGCCGTACCGAAGAATACGCCAAGCATCTCTACGACGACGCCGTCCGCAAGGCGGATGAGTACAAGAAGGAAAAGGTGCTGGAAGCCAAGGAAGAAATTCTCAAAGCCAAGGCCGAAAGCGACCGTGAAAAGGCCGAAAACGAGCGCGAGATGCGCGAACGCCGCAACGAAGTGCAGCGCAGCGAACGCCGTTTGATCCAGCGTGAAGAAACCCTGGACAAGAAGGCCGACAACATGGAAGCCCGCGAGGAAAGCCTCAACAAAAAGCAGGCCGAGATCCAGAAAATGCAGGAAGAAGCCGAAGCCCTGGTGCAGAAGCAGACCACCGAGCTGGAGCGTATTGCTGCCATGACCCAGGACGAAGCCAAGCAGATCATCGTTGAGCGCGTGCAGAAGGATGCCTTCCACGATGCCGCTGCTATGGTGCGCGACATTGAGGCCAAGGCCAAGGAAGAGGGCGAAAAGAAAGCCCGCAATATCATTGCCCTGGCCATCCAGAAGTGCGCTGCCGACCACGTGGCCGAGTCCACCGTATCCGTTATCGCCCTGCCCAACGACGACATGAAGGGCCGCATCATCGGCCGCGAGGGCCGCAATATCCGCGCCCTGGAAACTGCTACCGGCGTTGACCTCATCATCGACGATACGCCCGAAGCCGTCATCGTGTCCGCCTTTGACCCCGTCCGCCGTGAGATCGCCCGCATTGCCGTGGAGAAGCTCATCATGGACGGCCGTATCCACCCCGCCCGCATTGAAGAAATGGTTGAAAAGGCCCGCAAGGAAGTGGACAACCAGATCCGCGAAGCCGGCGACAACGCTGTGTTTGAAACGCAGCAGCACGGCATCCACCACGAGCTGGTGAAGCTGCTGGGCCGCCTGCGCTACCGCACCTCTTATGGCCAGAACGTGCTGAAGCACTCCATTGAAGTCAGCCACCTGGCTGGCCTGATGGCCGCCGAGCTGGGTGCCGACGTCCAGCTGGCCAAGCGCGCAGGCCTCCTGCACGACATCGGCAAGGCCGTTGACCACGAAGCCGAGGGCACTCATGTGACCCTGGGCGGCGAGCTGGCCCGCAAATACCACGAGAGCCCCGACGTCATCCACGCCATCCTGGCCCACCACAACGACGTGGAGCCCCAGACCGTGGAAGCCGTGCTGGTGCAAGCCGCCGATGCCATCTCCGCCGCTCGTCCCGGCGCCCGCCGCGAGAGCCTGGAGAACTACATCAAGCGTCTGGAGAAGCTGGAGGAGATCGCCAACAGCTTCGACGGCGTGGAGAAGTGCTTCGCCATCCAGTCCGGCCGCGAAGTGCGCATCATGGTCAAGCCCGACGACGTTACCGACGAGGGCACCAAGATCCTCGCCAAGGAGATCGCCAAGCGCATCGAGAAGGAAATGGAATACCCGGGTCAGATCCGCGTGAACGTGATCCGCGAAACCCGTTCCACCGAGTACGCGAAATAACCAGGGGCCCTGCCAGAGGGGCGTTGCTCCTCTGGACTCCCCACTTAAGGGCTCTGCCCTTAAGAATCCCGCGAAGGGCCGTTCGGCCCTTTCGAAACCCATTCTGCGAAAGCAGAGTGGGTTTTTCCTTTGTTGGGGTCACGGCGCGGGGTCTTCGACCCATTTCCTTCGGTCGCACCGCGACGCGGGGGAAGGAGCAGCACCTACCTTGTGCAAAGGGAGCTGGTGCGGCGAAGTCGTGGCCCAGGGATTGCCTGCTGCATATCTCATAACGTATCTTTGAAAATGTAGGGGCGAACTGTGTTCGCCCGGCCCACACTTAATTCCGAATTCATAATTCCGAATTTCCCTTCCCCCCTGCCCGCGGTTATGCTATAATCATCCTGAACAGGAGGAGATACTATGCCGTCACTGGCTCCCTATAAGTCTGATCTGGATTATGGCTATGCGCCCGGCGCGTTTCCGGCCATGGAGTGCCTTCTGCACCGGCCGGAGTGCGCCCGGCGTGTGCTGCTGCACTCCAAAGCGGAGGGCACCGAGGCCGCTGAAAAGCTTACTGCGCTGGCGGAGAAGCTCCATGTGCGCGTGGAGATTGCTGACAAGGCGCTTTCTCGCATTTCTGGCAAGGAAAATTGTTTTGCTGCGGCTGTTTTCAGCAAGTTTAATGATGATTTGATGGCCGGCAGATCCCATGTGGTGCTGCACAATCCTTCGGATCAGGGCAATGTGGGCACCATTCTGCGCACGGCCCTGGGCTTTGGCGTGGAGGATGTGGCCCTCATCCGCCCCTGTGTGGATGTGTTCGATCCCCGGGTAGTGCGGGCCAGCATGGGCAGCCTGTTTTCCCTGAGGGTGAAGGTGTACGACAGCTTTGAGGATTACCAGGCGGAGCATCCGGGCCGCACCCTGTATCCCTTTATGCTGGATGGCTCCCGTTCGCTGCCGGATGTGCTGGCCGGGGATATCCCTGCTGACTGGACGCTGATCTTCGGCAACGAGGGCAGCGGTCTGCCTGCGTCCTTTGCGCAGCTGGGCCAGCCGGTGCGCATCCCCAGCAATGAGAAGATCGACTCGCTGAACCTGTCCATCGCTGCGGCCATCGGCATCTACGGCTTTACCCAGAAAAACCCTTGACAGGCGCAAACGCTTCTGATACAATACATTTCACAACACACGCTTGCAGCCTGATGTAAGCCTCTGCGAATTCATTAGATGAAGGGCAGGGGCTTTTTGTATACCCTGCCGGAAAAAGGAGGAACATGGAAACCTACGTTTTACCCCAGCATCCGGACAGCCTGGCAGAGGCAAAGCATTTGGCTGAAACGTGCAGCATCGTTCAGCGCGAGATCGACAAACTGGAAAAGGACACCGGCGTGGGCGCGGAGGAAGAGCGCATCGTTGTGGTGCCTGCGGACGCCACCATGGACGAGCAGGTGATGATGGACATCATGCGCATGAAGGTGGACACCCTGCACAACCTGGCCCGTTCCAGGCGGCAGGCGTATTTCGCTCACCTGGATTTCACGCCCCAGGGCGGAGAGCCTGAGACCCACTACCTGGGCCGGTGGGGCGTGCACGATTCCTCCACCCTGGATGTGGTGGTGGCTGACTGGCGTTCGCCGGTGGCGAACCTGTACTATTCCGGACAGGTGGGCCCCATGGACTATGAGGCCCCGGACGGCCGGGTGCAGGGCGAACTGACCCTGAAGCGCATGCTCACCGTGGAGCGCGACCGGCTGCTGGGGCTGTTTGACAGCGGCGTGGTGAGCCAGGATGCCTATCTGCAGGGCGTGCTGGGCGCGGTGAGCTCCGACAGGCTGAAGGAGATCGTTACCACCATCCAGGCGGAGCAGAACCTGGTGATCCGCCATCCCTTGCAGCAGAACCTGATCGTCCAGGGCGTGGCCGGCAGCGGCAAAACCACCATCGCCCTGCACCGCATTGCCTGGCTGCTTTACGCCTTCCGGGATACCCTGCGCCCTGAGCAGATGATGATCCTGGCCCCCAACCCGCTGTTCCTGTCGTACATCTCCCAGGTGCTGCCCGACCTGGGCGTGGAACGGGTGATCCAGACCACCTTCGCCGGGCTGTGCCAGGAGTGGATGGGCAAGCATGCACCCAAGATCCAGCTGGTTTCCCGGCTGGAGGAAAAGCTCTCCGGCAGCAGCGAAGCCCGGGCGGCCATGGGGGAAGTGCTGCGCCGCAAGGGCTCCCTGGCCATGAAGCAGGATGTCGAGGCCTTCCTGGAGGGGTATCAGGCGGAGATCCTGCCCCGCAGCGGCCTGGTGTTCGGCGGCCATGTGCTGTACACCCCGGAAGAGGTGCAGGATATTTTCCTCAAGCAGCTGCGGCCCTTCCCCCTGGCGCAGCGCATCGACGAACTGAAAAAGTACATCAAGCGGCGGCTTTTGCAGGTGGCGGAGGCCATGAAGGCCGCCATGGACAAGATGGCCCAGGACAGGCTGACCCAGCTTTTGTCCTCCATGCCCGACGGCGAGGAACGCCGCGCCCGGGCCCGGAAACTGCTGCAAAGCCGCGACGACCGCATGGCGGAGATCGACCAGCGGGCCAAGCAGTATCTGAAGGAATTCCCCGGCCTGTTCCCCGACCTGTCGCTATTGACGGTGTACCGCACCTACCTGACGCGGCATGAATCCCAGGCGGTGCAGGAGGCCACCCTGCCCCTGCTGGATAAAAAGCGCGTTCAGGCCGAAGACCTGGCCGCCCTGTGCAGCATCTGCCGGGCGGTGTATGGCTTGCCGAAAAAGGCGCTGCGCCACATCGTGATGGACGAGTGCCAGGATTTTTCGCCCTATCAGCTGGCCCTGCTGCATGAGCATTACCCGGCGGCCACCTTCACCCTGGTGGGTGATCTGATGCAGGGCATCCACGAGGATGAGGGCATCCGCGACTATGCCCAGTGGATCAGCCCGGTGTTCGGCGGCAGCGCCACCCTGCGCCAGCTGGTGACCAGCTACCGTAATACCGTGGAGATCATGACCCTGGCCAGCCGGGTGGCAGCGAAGCATCCCGTGCCGGGGCAGCAGACTGCCCAGCCCGTGCTGCGCCACGGCGAGGAACCGGAAATCAGCGTGTTCTCCACCGACAAGGAACGCTATGCCGCTCTGCGCAAGCAGGCCAAGGCCTGGCTGGACGAGGGCTACCACACCATCGCCCTCATCGAAAAGACCCGCGCCGGGGCGGAGCGGCTCTACAAGCTGCTGAAAAATGATCTGCCCGTGCGCCTGATGAAAGAGGACGATGCAGACTACCAGGGCGGTTTGCTGATCCTGCCTGCGGCCATGGTGAAGGGCCTGGAATTCGACTGCGTGGCCGTCTGCAATGCCAATGAGGCCGAGTTTGCCGATGATCCCTTCCTGTGCCGCATGCTCTATGTGATGATGACCCGCCCCCTGCACCGCATGCGCCTGCTGGCCACCGGCAGCCTCACACCGCTGCTGGCAGAAAAATAATTTTCAAAAACCTGTTTCACCCGGGGCAAAAGTGTTGATACTCTCTTCAGGAGGAAAACCTCCCCAACGAAAGGAGATCAAAGCTATGAAGCATTATGTTTGCACGGTTTGCGGTTATGTATACGAAGTGGAAAACGGCGATCCCGATAACGGCGTGGCCCCCGGCACCCAGTGGGAAGATGTACCTGAAGACTGGGTATGCCCCCTGTGCGGCGTGGGCAAGGATCTCTTCGAAGAGGAGTAATGCCTCCGGCGGAATCCCAACAACTGAATCAGACATACAAAGAGAAAGCCTGAGCGATCGGGCTTTTTCTTTTTCCACAAGTTTGCATCATGAATCGCCGCCGCTCCGGGCAAGATTTCTGCGAAGGAGGGATGCTGCCATGAACAAGCGGCCCAAGGAAATGGTGGACGCCATCATCCGGGAGGCGCAGAAGAAGAATCCCTACGATGTGCTGGGCTCCTACACCGGCGTGCCCTGGGACGACGAGTGGGACGTGCCCGTGCAGGACGCTGACGATCTGTGATCCGCCTGGGCAGCCTGGTGGGTCTGCCGGCTGCGCTGGAGGGCCGCATGGTGGGCCGGGTGGAGCAGACCGTCCTCACCCAGGACGGGCATGCCCTGCGGGGGCTGGTGATCCGCCACGGCTTCGGGGGCGCGCGGTGGGCCGATACTGACAGCATCCGCGTGCTGGGGAACGTATCGGTGATCCTCGCCTGCAAGCCCCGGCGGTTGCCCCGGGATGCGGACTTCACCCTCACCAGCGTGAAGGATACCGGCGGCCTCAACCTGGGCCGGGTCACCGATGCCTATGTGAACGCCGCCACCTTCCAGGTCACCGCGCTGGAAATCTCCCTGGGGCTGGTGGAGGAACTCACCTGCGGCCGGATGCTGGCCCGGTCCTTTGTGGTGCAGCCAGCCCCTGGCGAGCCCGGGCAGGTGCTGATCCCCTGCGGCTGCACGCTGGAAAAACTGCATTGACGCATTGGCGGAAGGGAGGTGTGCACATGGGCAAGCTGGCCATGGGTGCCATGGGCTTTATGCTGGGTGCCGGTATGATGATGATGCCTGCCGGGCGGAACATCCGCCGGAAGGTGAATGCAGCCAAGAAATGGATGAAAACCAACATGTGACCTGCGTGGGAGGCGACCTCCCACGTTTTTTGAAAGGAGGCGCGCCATGCAGCGCACGCTGTCACGCAACCGGCGGCTGTACTGGGCCATTGGCCTGGGATTGCTGGGCGTGCTGGTTTTCCGGCATGTGCTGCTGGCCCTTCTGACGCAGCTGGCAGCAGGGTATCTGCTGATGATGCTGGCCCTGCCCCTGTGCCGCCTGCTGGAAAAGCATTTGCCGCCATCCACCGCAGCCGCGCTGGCCTTTCTGGCCCTGGGGGCTGCGGCCCTGGCGGTGGTGCTGCTGGTGATCCCGCCCATCTCGCAGCAGTTCCGCCAGCTGAGTGATTCGCTGCCAGCGGTGCTCCATTGGGGGCAGGATGTGTTGAACCGACTCCAGCTTGTTTTACAGGAGCGGGGCTTTGACCTGAACCCGGTGCGCGACGAATTGTTTACGCAGATCGGCCAGCGTGCAGGCGGCCTGATCACCGGCGTGGCGCAGGCGGCTGCCCAGGTGGTGCAGGCCGCAGGAAAGCTGTTCCTTGCGCCGCTGTTTGCCTTTTATCTCTTGAGGGACAGGCGGCGCATCGTGTCCGGGCTGACGCTGCTCATTCCCGTGCAGTACCGGGCGCGGGCCGTCCGTGCCGCCCGTGAAATGCGCCGGGAAACGGCGAACTTTCTCCGGGGTCAGCTGCTGCTGTCCCTGGCGGTGGGTATGCTCACCGCCCTAGGGCTGCTGCTGACCCGTACCCCCGGCTGGCTGGTGCTGGGTCTGCTCATGGGCGTGATGGAGCTGATCCCTTACATCGGGCCGGTGCTGGCAGGCATCCCGGCGGTGCTGCTGGCCTTGCAGGGCGGCATTGTCAGTGCACTGTGGACGCTGGGGGTGCTGTTCCTTGTCCAGCAAATCGAGGGTGGCTTGCTGTCGCCCAGGTTTCTCTCCGGCGCGACACGGCTGCATCCCTTGCTGGTGCTGCTGGCCATTTCCGCCGGAGGCATGGTGGGCGGTGCCCTGGGCATGGTACTGGCTCTGCCGGTGGTGGTGTCCCTCCGGGGCGCACTGCGGGGACTCCGGGTCTGACATAAATTTGTTACAATTTTCTTAATATTTTCTCATGAAAAACGAAAATTTGCTCTTTCACTTTATGGAAAAAGCGTGTATAATAAAGGAGTATCAATGGGTAAAGGAGCCACCGCCGTGCCTGAAATGTTCAATACCACCAAGCTCAAGCCCCTCCAGGAAACCGGAAACGAGGCCCAGGATATCCTGATGTATGTCTACAACGCCCTGCAGGCCAAGGGTTACGACCCCATCACGCAGATCGTTGGCTACATCATCTCCGGCGACCCCACCTACATCACCAGCCACAACCAGGCCCGCAGCATGATCTGCCGCCTGGAGCGCGATGAGATCCTGGAAGAGCTGGTTCGCTTCTACCTGGAGGGCCACACCAAGTGATGACGCCCCGGCCGCTGGGCAAATGCGGCCTGCGTGTGTTTCCTTTGGCCTTCGGCACACTGACCATCAGCCCCATGCAACGGAATTTTCCGCCCGAAAAGGGTGCGGAGCTGATTCTTTATGCCGCTTCCCAGGGGATCAATCTGTTCGACACGGCACAGCTTTACGATACATACGAACCCCTTCGCCTGGCGTTGAAAAAGCGGCCTGACCTGCTTGTGTCCACTAAGTCCTACGCGTGGGACCGCCCCACCGCTCAGGAGGCCTTTGACGACGCCCGCCGCAAACTGGATATGGACGTGATCCCCCTGTTTCTCATGCACGAGCAGGAGGACATGCTCACCCTGAAAGGCCACCGGGAGGCCTTCGATTTTTATTTGGAGCAAAAAGCCAAGGACAACATCCTGGCTGTGGGCTTTTCCACCCACCGGGTGGCTGCGGTGGATTACGCCCCCCGCTACCCCGGCGTGGATGTGATCCACCCCCTGATCAACCGCACCGGCGTGGGCATCCCCGACGGCACAAGGGACGACATGGCAGCGGCTATCCAGCGCGCCCACGATGCAGGCATCGGCATTTTCGCCATGAAGCCCCTGGGCGGCGGTCATCTGCTGAAGAGCCCGGCGGAAGCCTTCGATTACCTGAACGGCCTGGGTTGCATTGATGCGGTGTGCTGCGGCATGCAGTCCCAAGACGAGATCGACGTGAACCTTCGCCTGATGGAAGGCCTGGCCCCCGACCCGGCCGCCCAGGAGCGCACCCAGCGCGAGCCCCGCAAGCTGATCATTCACGACTGGTGCCGCGCCTGCGGCAAATGCGTGGAACGCTGCCGCCAGGGCGCGCTGAGCATCCGGGACGGCATCTGCGTGTGCGACCAGGATAAGTGCGTCCGCTGCGGCTACTGCGCCCCGGTGTGCGAGGAGTTTTGCATCAAGGTGATATAATGATGGAGGTGCATACCAATGAAATTAGGGAAAATCGAACGCATTGATGACCTTCATTCTGTATGGCCCCATGAAGCCCATGATTTCACCAAGTGGCTATCGCAGGATGAAAATCTTGCGCTACTTGGCGATGCCATTGGGACCAACATTGTTTTAGAAGAGCGTGAGTCTGCCGTTGGTAGCTTTAGTGTAGACCTTTTTGCAACGGAAGAGGGTACTTCGCGGCGTATCATCATTGAAAACCAGCTTGAAGATACCGACCACGATCATCTCGGGAAAATTATTACCTATGCATCCGGTAAAGATGCAGAAATCATTATTTGGATTGTAAAACGGGCGCGAGATGAACATCGTCAGGCAATCGAATGGTTGAATCAGCATACAGATGAAAAACTGGGCTTTTTCTTAGTAGAGATTGAGCTGTGGAAAATAGGGGAGTCGCTTCCTGCGCCTAAGTTTAGTATCGTTGAACGTCCTAATGATTGGGCAAAAACGATGAAAGCAACTGATGGACTTTCTGAAACAAAAAAACTTCAATTGGAATTTTGGCAAGCATTTTGTGATTATGCTTTCCAGAAAACTGACTTTAGCAAAACTTTTTCAAGGCGTAAAGCGCAGGCACAGCATTGGTACGATCTTTCCATCGGTAGTTCTTCTTGCCATATTAGCTTGACGGCGAATACGCAAAAGAAAAGAATTGGTGCAGAGATTTACATCACCGAAAACAAAGCTCTTTTTGAGCATATGAAAAACAACCAGGAGAATATAGAAAAAGAATTGGGCGTAACGCTTGTATGGCGAACTGCTACCAAGGCTTGTCGAATTCTGGCGCAGGAAAACGGTGATATCAAAGCTGATCAAGCTAAGTGGCCCGTTTACTTTGACTGGTTCTGCGATATGGCGACGAGATTACGAACGATTGCAAAAAAATATGATACCTAATGCTACTGCGCCCCGGTATGCGAGGAGTTTTGCATCAAGGTGATATAATTTTGCGGCTTGCGTAAAAGCAGGCCGTTTTTCTGTTGCTTCCAGGGTGCGAAATATGGTATGATATAGGATGTACGATTGTATAAAGGAGTCTGACCTGTATGGATATGATGACCCGCATCGCATCCCTGACCGCCGATTGCCTGGCCTCCACCTGGCCCGAGGCCCAGGGACTGCCCGCTGCTGACGAGATCCGCGGCCTGCTGGCCGTTCCCCCGGACCCCAACATGGGTGATTACGCCTTCCCCGTGTTCCGCCTGGCCAAGGCCCTGCGCATGGCACCTCCCAAGATCGCCCAGACCCTGTGCGATAGTTGGAACCATGCCGATGTGGCCCGGGTGGAAGCCGTGAACGGCTACATGAATTTCTTCCTCAACCGTGTCAACTTTGCCAAGGAGACCCTGGACGCCATCCTGGCCCAGGGCGAAAGCTTTGGCTCTTCCGACATGGGCAAGGGCAAGACTGTCTGCCTGGACTATTCCTCCATCAACATCGCCAAGCGTTTCGGCGTGGGCCATCTGAGCACCACCATGCTGGGCCACTCCCTCAAGCGCATCCACGATTTCCTGGGCTACAAGACTGTGGGCATCAATCACCTGGGCGACTGGGGCACCCAGTTCGGCAAGATGATCTACGCCTACAAGACCTGGGGCACCAAGGAAGAAGTGGAAGAGAAGGGCATCACCGAAATGATGCGCCTCTACGTCAAGTTCCACGAGGAAGCCGAGAAAGATCCCACCCTGGATGACAAGGGCCGCGCCTGGTTCAAGAAGATCGAAGACGGCGACGAGGAAGCCCGCGCCATCTGGAACTGGTTCAAGGACATCACCCTGCGCGACGCCGAGCGTGTGTACAAGCTCCTGGGCGTGGAGTTCGACTCCTATGCTGGTGAGAGCTTCTACATGGACAAGATGGACGTGGTCATCGACGAGCTGCGCGAAAAGGGCCTGCTGACCATTTCCGACGGCGCCTCTGTTGTTGATCTGGAAGAGGACAAGATGCCCCCCTGCATCATCCTGCGCCGCGACGGTGCGACCCTCTACCACACCCGCGACCTGGCCGCCGCCGTGTACCGCAAGAATACCTACGATTTCGACAAGTGCCTCTACGTCGTGGCCTACCAGCAGGACCTGCACTTCCGCCAGCTGTTCCGCGTGCTGGAGAAGATGGGCAAGCCCTGGGCCAAGGACTGCGTGCACGTGTCCTTTGGCATGATCTCCTTCGAGGGCCAGGCCTTCTCCACCCGTAAGGGCCGCGTGGTCTACCTGGAGGATGTGCTGAACCAGGCCATGCAGAAGGCCCTGGACATCATCAACGAAAAGTCCCCCAACCTGGAGAACAAGGAAGAAGTGGCCCGTCAGGTGGGCATCGGTGCTGTGATCTACTCCGACCTGAGCAACGGCCGCATCAAGGACATCGACTTCTCCTTCGACCGCGCCCTCAACTTCGACGGCGAGACCGGCCCCTATGTGCAGTACACCCACGCCCGCTGCTGCTCCGTGCTGCGCAAGGCTGCTGATGTGGCCCTGCCCGAGGTGGACTACGCCGCCCTGTCCGACGACGAGGCCCAGGCCCTGCTGCGCCTGCTGAGCCGCTTCCCCGACGTGATCAAGGAAGCCGCCGAGAAGTACGAGCCCTCCATGATCACCCGCGCCGTCACCGATATCGCCCAGGCCTACAACAAGTTCTACTACGAACACCGCATCCTGGACGAGGATCTCAACGCCGCCGCTGCCCGCGTGGCCCTGACCCGCGCCGCCAAGGACGTCATCAAGACCGGCCTGTGGCTGATTGGTATCGAGGCACCCGAACGTATGTAAATTGTTGCGTGCGAGAGAGGCGGCTTTTTCTGAGAAAAAGCCCCTCTCTCGCGCTCTCTCCCGAAAAAGCAGCGACCTATGCTTACAAAGCGTATCATTCAAACAATTTGGTTTATGTCGCATTGTAAAAATAGGTTGCACTTTTGCTTTTCAACAGGTATAATATCTTCTGTACATTGACGGAGAACGTTTCTCACGCTGTGTCCCAAGAGAGCATGCCCACGGCTGCAAGGCATGCGACCGGCCTGCGAAGCTCCCCACCTCCCGAGTACGCGGAGAAATCCGCCGGGCCGCTCCCGATACAGGGCATACGAGGGCGCATTTCGCGCCGAAGCAAGGTGGTACCGCGAAGTTCACGCTTCGCCCCTGCAACAAGGGGGCGAAGCGTTTTTTCGTCCCAATACAGAAAAGGAGAGTATCCCATGAAGCTCAAGAATCTGGTCTCCAAGCGTTACAAGGAAACCCCTGCCGATTGCCAGATCGCCTCTCAGGCACTGATGATGCGCGGCGGCTACATCAAGCCCGTGGGCAACGGCATTTTCACCCTGTTCCCCGTCACCAAGCGCATTACCTCCAAGATCGAGAAGATCATCCGCGAGGAAATGAACCGCATCGACGGCCAGGAGCTGCTTTTCCCCGTGGCTATGCCTGCCACCATCTGGCGCGAGTCCGGCCGCTATGACGCCATCGGCTCTGAGCTGCTGCGCTTCAAGGATCGCTCCGAGCAGGATATGGTGCTGGGCATGACCCACGAAGAAGCCTCCGTGCACTTTGTCCGCGACATTGCCGACAGCTACACCCAGTATCCCTTCATGATCTACCAGATCCAGACCAAGTTCCGCGATGAGCCCCGTTGCCGCGGCGGCCTGATCCGCGTGCGCGAGTTCACCATGAAGGACGCTTACTCCTTCCACACCTCCCAGGAGGATCTGGAAAAGTACTACCAGGTCTGCTACGATGCCTACAACCGCATTTTCGCCCGCGCTGGCGTGCCTGAGGTGGTGGCTGTGGCTTCCGACAGCGGCATGATGGGCGGCAAGGTCTCCCACGAGTACATGCTGCTGACCGCCGTGGGCGAGGACACCATCGTCCTCTGCCACGACTGCGACTACCGCGCCAATATGGAGGCTGCCCCCTGCATCGTCCATGGCGAGGCTGGCGAAGTGGCCGAGCTGACCAAGGTTTCCACCCCCAATGTGAAGACCATCGAAGACCTGTGCGCCTTCCTGAACGTCCGCGCTGACCAGACCTGCAAGGCCGTGGTCTACCAGGAGAACCTCACCGACAAGTTCGTGGTGGCCTTCCTCCGCGGCGATCTGGACATCAACGAAACCAAGCTGCGCAACTACCTCAAGGCCGAGATCCACGCCGCCGAGCTCACCGAGAACAGCCCCCTGTGCGCTGGCTTCATCGGCCCCAAGGGCATCAGCAACGACGTGCGCGTGGTGTTTGACGCATCCCTCAAGGGCATCAATGCCCTGGTGTGCGGCGCCAATGAGCCCGACGCCCACATGACCGGCCTGAACATTGCCCGCGACATCGGCGAAGTGGAATACGTTGACGTGGCCAAGGCCTACGACGGCGGCATCTGCCCCGTGTGCGGCAAGCCCAGCATCTACACCTCCCGCGGCATCGAGGTGGGCAACATCTTCCAGCTGGGCACCAAGTATACCGAGAGCATGAACATGACCTACGTCGACCAGGACGGCAGCCTGAAGCACCCCATCATGGGCTGCTACGGCATCGGCGTGGGCCGTCTGGCCGCCTCCGTCTGCGAGGCTCACCGCGATGATTACGGCCCCATCTGGCCCATCTCCATTGCGCCGTGGCATGTGCACCTGTGCTCCATGCGTGCCGATAACGAGGAAGTGGCCGCCATGTCCCAGAAGATCTACGACGAGCTGACCGCCAAGGGTATCGAAGTCATCTGGGACGACCGTCCCGTCAGTGCCGGCGTTATGTTCGCCGATGCCGATCTCTTCGGCGTGCCCGTCCGCGTCATCGTCAGCCCCAAGGGCCTCAAGAACGGCACCATCGAGATCTCCACCCGCGACAAGTCCCTGCGCGACAACAAGCCCATCGACGAAGCCGTCGATTTTGTCTACAACTACGTCGTTTCCGAGCTCGCCAAGCTCGACTGCAAGCTGTAACCAGGGGCTCTGGGAAGGGCTCTGCCCTTAAGAATCCCGCGAAGGGCCGTTCGGCCCGGGCAAATGCCCATAAGACAGTCTAGATGAACAAACCAAGCGTCTGCCAAACAGGATTGATTGTATCCCCATGCTCTGCATGGGTTTTTCTTGTTAAAGCGCTTAACCATGCAAAAAGGCAACCATGTGTGCAATTACACTTGGTTGCCTTTTTGTTTTGTGTCAGTATGAATGGGAGGCACAGAAAACCTTGCAATTTGTCGCTCTATCGGTATCAAAAACCATTAGAAGTTATTCGACCTTCTGCTTTTTGGCGTTGAAAGTAAGTGCGAACAGTCCGGCGCAACTGATGATACACAGGATCATCCACAGACCGATTTGGGTGGGATCACTCGTCTGGGGGACATCAACATTCTTCAGAACTTTAAGTGTGAAAAGGACACTTTCAACAGTATCGCCGCTTTCACCGATCGCAACGCACTTGTAACGGTAGCCGTTGTTGCTCAGCGTCGTGATGCTGCTTGTGTAGGTAGTACTATCTTTACCACACTTATGCCAGCCGGTACCATCATTGTAATTGACATACCACTGATACGCCACTGCATTTTGGGCTTTGATGGACATAGATGCCTGCTCGCCTTCATTAACGGTTACCGTTTGCTCGGATGTGGGAGATATGATGACAGGAAGAATGCTCCACTTCGCAGTGATTGTCATGTTCTCCGCAGGCATAGTGGTGGGAATCGTCTTATTCCAGCCAGCAAAGGTGTAGCCTTCCTTGGTAGGATCTGCCGGAGCAGTCACATACGTGCCGTAGTCCTGCGTAATGGGCGCAACCATGCTGCCGCCAGCTGTTTCAAACGTGATGGTATACTGATTTGTCGTCCACTTCGCAGTGATCGTTACGTTCTCCGCAGGCATGGTGGTGGGAATTTCCGCATCCCAGCCAGCAAAGGTGTAGCCTTCCTTGGTAGGATCTACCGGAGCGGTTACTGCCGTGCCGTAGTCCTGCGTGATAGGGGCAACCGTGCTGCCGCCAGCTGTTTCAAACGTGATGGTATACTGATTAATCGTCCACTGTGCAGTGATCGTTACGTTCTCCGCAGGCATGGTGGTGGGAATTTCCGCATCCCAGCCAGCAAAGGTATAGCCTTCCTTGGTAGGATC